>NZ_CP035280.1:2400000-3000000 GCF_004103695.1 Clostridium sp. JN-9
CCAGCTTTCATCCAATCTTGATTGCTTACTCCAAAATCTCTAAACATATCAACGCCCATGCCAAGCTGACCACTTTTTAATTTAGACATAGCAAATATTGCCTGCTCCAGTGGTTTATTCATAGCTGCGGCAGCATCACCTAATGGATTTAAATATTTTGTATAATCTAATCCACTTGTAGCTAATTGAGTAACACCTGAAACTACTTGTCCAGCATCAAATGGGGTTTTAGCAGCGTCATTATAGGCCCACTTTAAAGCTTCAGTTCCTTTTTGCTTACTGTGCAAAACTGTATTTAATGTAGCTGAATAATCTTCATTCTTCATAGCGTTACCAATTGTCCAGTCATAAGTTTTTTTGCACCAGCTCCAAATACGATTCCTGCTGCAAGTGTTTTAAGATTGAATATGCTATTTGTAATACTTTGTATGACAGATTTTGTCTTATCTATTGCATTTACAATAACCCTATAAGGTTTATCTACTAAAAGTCTTACATGACCTTTTATTCTCTGCATACTTTCTGTAGCTGTGTCTTTAGCTGCAATCATAATAGCTACATTGGTTTTTATATCATTCAAGGCTCTTTTAGTTTTTGTTATCTGTTCGGTGGCTTCATCTTTAGCTTTTATTGTAGCTTCATATTTCTGTTTGCTCATGTTTTGTAATTCGTTTTTAGCTTTTAATACTGCTTGCTGGAAGCTATCTGTGCTGCTTATAGCTGACTTGATTTGAGTTGAAAAGTCATCCTCTAAATTAATGACTGCTTTTAATTCTGCCAAGCTCTCACCTCCTTTTATAATTCACTGCATAAAAAAAGAACCACCAAAGTGATTCTCTTCATTATGGAGTAACTATTAATTTTCCATCCAATTCATCATTACCATCAGGAGATTGATAGTACACAAACCCATTATATTCCCCAAATGTAATGACAGTTTCATATTCTCCCGGTTCATTAGCAGAGGCTATAATATTAAAAGTTCTCTTTTCTTTTGGTGGAATCTCAATATTCCAGTTTATATCTCTGCCATTTTTTGTACCACCATTCATTATATTAGTAATTACTAAACCTTTTTCTAATAAATCTTTATTACTAAAGACTAATTTGATACCTTTTATCGATTTATTTTTACTTGTATTTTCAATTTCAACTGATATTACTACCTTTTCTCCTGTTTTAGCAATTTGCGGATTTATTTTCCCCGTAAAATTAATTTTAGGCATTTCTTCTTGAATTTTTTTAGCTTCTGCTTGTTCCTTCGCCTTCTCTTCCGTGGCTTTCTTTTTCTGTTGTTCTTGTATTGCAACAGCTTTCTGATGATTTACATTGGCAATATGTTTATGTATGCCAAATCCTATAGCGATAATAATTATTAATAATACTATAAAAAAGCCGCAACCTATTCTAGTATTCCTCTTATCCTCTTCGCTTTCTTTTGTATTCTTTAAATTATTATTTATTTCACTCATAATAACCCCTCCCAATAACCATTATACAATAGTTGTTGGGAAAATTGGAGCATTATTCCTCTCTAAATCCATCCTAATTTTATTTTTTTCTTCTATTTCGTAATCGTGGAATGCATGTAAAACTAATTTATCGCCTACAGACATATTCCAAAACTCAGATGGCGAAGTTATATGTTTATCTTTCCACAAATCATACATAAGTCTAACTTCACCATCTGAGTTTATTAGTTTTTTACTTCTTTTACTGCATCCTTACCAAATCCGCTTAGTTCAGTGATTGTTGTGTAAATTGCGGATATTTCACCTGGAAGGAATATTTTATTAATTGCTTCGGCTGCTGTTACAGCTCCAAAATATTCAACTATCTTCTGGTTTCCAAAATCAGGGTCCTTTGACCCGATTAAAACTGTCTGTACTTGAATATTTTTATCTACGCTTATATCTCCATCAACACTTAAAGACACACTATTTTGTAATTCTGCAAATTCGTCTGCAGTTACAGCTTGGCATGTAATGGTAAAAGGCTCTCCAAGTATATTAGAAAGCCTTGTAATTTCAATTTCCTTTGTTGGTCTAATTAATTTATTTACGTCTATTTTTAATAATAAATCTAATTTATTCATGTTTTGCCCCTCCTATACAGTGCCTGGATCTATTGTATCTAGTATCTCAAAATCCTCAAATGTAAATGGAACAGATTCTGTCCCAAGCTTTCCAGCACTCCAATCTGCTAGAGTTAGTTCGTCTACTTTGCAACCAATAAATTTAATTCTTTCAGTTCCACCATTGCCTGGGTCACTCATTTTACTAATTATTGTAAATACAGTTTCCTTACCGTTTCTCAAATCATCTGCAACAAGCAATATCATTCTTGAGCTTGTCTTATTTAAAGTCAGCGTTCCACTACCATCCCAACCAACGATTTTGTATTTTTTACTCATGGTACCGCACATTGGCACATCAACTTTATTTATTTTTGCTTTAGCCTGTATTCCTGTGGCTTCAGCTGCTTGACTGTCATTTATAAACACAGCTCCGAAATTACCATATAATGTTTTTTCTTCATTGTAATTACCTGTTCTTGACATAATTTACACCTCCTATATACCAATGGACATATTAAAATCTTCCATGGCATCTAAAATTTTAGCTTTTGCAGCAATAAATACTTTATCTTCTGTATTAGCCTCTTTAATCTGCTGCACACTCATAGTAGATGTATCAACTCCAATGCTCTTTAAATAAGCTTCTTGAGCTTCTAAATCTATATACACGCTGCTTTTGCCTTTATCTAGTAACCCATCTAGTTCTAGTTGGTCAAAATAACCGCCTATTGCACTTATTAGCAATACTTTGTGGTCATAATCATTTTGGATTTTACCAATGTAATTGTCACTTACAGTAGCTTTTATATCATCATGTATTTGGTCCATAATATCTACAATTTTAATTTTTTTGAATAGTGATCCTTTACCTGTGGTTGTAGTAGTTAAGCTATTTACTGCTCTTACTATTTTAACTTTCTCACCATCATTCATTAATATTAATTTCCCGGCATCTACTGCAGTGTCCATTTCAGCTTTTGTTAAATGGTCACAATCATTTAACTCACTAAGTGGTGCATAAGTTGCACTTATAGTAAGCGGTGTTCCTGCAAGCATACCTGCTATTCTACTGCAATATTGCTTTGCTGTATAAGTAATTGAGCCTTCTACATTTTTTTCATTGGTATAGTTTATAATCCCCTCATGGTCTCCAACACAATTAGGTAAAACTGCTTTTACTCTCTTATCAATCGTATCTCTTAAAGATTTAATCCAAGTTGCAAAAGCTGTCACATCTGCATCTGCTATTTCCGGAAAAGCTAAATAGTTCCATTTAATAGTCTCAAGATAATGCTGTGCAATTGTGTAATCAGTAGTATCTACTGGAACTATATAAGCTATAACATTTTTAGGCGAATTTACATATCCCATAAATGCTAAAGTTATTTGTGCTTTATTATCGGCAGTCAATGCACTTGGAATGTCTGCCACAGAAGCCATTTTTATAGGGTTAGTCAAAGGCGCTGGAACTGTATCTTTTAAAATTAATACTACAACACCTCTATCGCCACGTTTTATTGCTGTGGCTCCTGCTTGTTTAAAAAGTATATTAATGCTTGGTGCTCCCATTAATTAACTCCTCCTTTTAAATTAATTTCTTTCATTGTTGGTACTGTAGGATCTTGTCTAGTTCCTATTGTTGTGTCCAAAACAAGTTGTAAAAATATATCTTTGTCACCTGTATAATCCGAATTTATTTGTTTTATCTTTGCCCATTTTCCATCATATTCGATTGCTAAATCAGACATAAATTTATATTTTAAAGTTTCAATGGTGCTTGCTTGGTCTGCTCTGCTTTTAATGTTCCCGTAATCGTCTATAGGGCTAAAATAAACAATCTGAATTATTGTATTATTGTTATAGGTGTATCTGTTCATAGGCATGTCTAAATCGCTTATTCTGTAAATAAAAAAAGAAGGCCTTTTAAATCCTTCTCCCATTTCGTCTACAACAATATCATATCCAAATTTACTAGCTATAACTGCTGCTATAGCATTTATTAATTCATCCATAGGTTATTCACCCAGCCTTCTTAACAATTCGTCTAGCCAGCTGTTTAGTTCCAACATTATCTTAGGCTCTGCATTTTGCATTCCTTTTTCCATAAAATGCTTGCCTAAAATATATTGAGGATGTAGCATAATACCTTTATCATTTCCATTTTTTAAATACTTTCTTCCTGCTGGCGTATCTAAATATTTAGCTGGTAAAAATCTTTGATTTACTAAGTGTCCATTATTAACATCTATCGCATAATCTGTATCAACACCCACCTGTGCGGTATTTTTATCTAAGAGCTGTGTATTCAACGAAGCTCTTAACCTTCCAGTGTCGACTGGTATAAATTGTTTGATTTCTCTCTCTGCCATATGTCCGATTTTCTGTAATTCTCTTTGCTTTTCATTTGGAAAAGTTTCATTTGTTATCTTTAGTAGTTCTTGCTTCCACTCCTCTAAGCCTTCAACTTCAAAACTCATATCACACCTCTTTTATTTCAACAATGTTAAAGGTTTTTATATAGGTTTTATCGTTATCTTTTTCAAATGTCGCAAAGTAACCATCTACCCCTATTAGCTTTGCTATGTCAAAAGTATTCCATACAGTCTTATAAGTAACCATTTTCCCTAGATATTCTTTAACCTGTTTACTTTTCATTCATTACACTTCCTCTTTATAGGTAACATCAGCTTCTATGTGATGATTGTTTGGCTTGTATGGATTGCTTACTATATACCTGGTAGTGCCATTTATAGTGGCTATGTCACCGGCTTTTACATTTGCATTAACATCGGGTACATATAACTTCAATTGCTGTATAAAAGTCCCTTGTGGCGACATTTGAACCAAGCTGCCATTTGCTCTACCTAACCTGCATGAATAAAAGCCTGTACTTGGAAATGTTTCCGTTACTGGTTTAACTATATGAGTCGCTGGATCCTTAACAGTAGATGTTCTTGTAATAACAAGTTTATCATTATGCTTCATAGCGACACCTTCCTATATCTATCAAGAACACGAGATATATTAAGTGGCATTTCTGAATCCTTCTTTGAGTAAGTATATCTTACATCGCCCTCTGTTTCCTGCTCTATACCAAGCCTATTCTCTCTGCTATCCTTATACTCAATAACTGCTAGCTTAGTTGCAGCCATAGCTAAATCATTTGGTATAGTATCATATCCTGCAATATAAGTTATTGTTGTTTCTATCGAATTATCTGTTGCATAAACAATGCTACCGCCCATGGTAAACCCTTTTAAATCATTAAATTGAATGTAATTTCCCTTTATCTTAAAATCTGTATCTTGATTTTGTGGCATTCCATCTCTTATTACAGATATAACTGATTTTAACGGTGTATTTCTAGGAAAACATTTATGCTTACACATATGGGTTTCGGTATAAGTAGCAACATCAAATTTTCTACTGCAGTAATTTTCAATTTGTTCTGTAACATAATCTACTAAATCCTGTATAAATGTATAATCAGATGAATCACTTATTTGTAGGTAACTTTTTACCTTTTCTACCGTTGTCAGAGACATTTTTTACACCATCTCCTACCTTCTCTACTACCCCAGCCCTTTCAAACCAGTCCGCCTGGTTATTATCAAATCCTGCTATGTCTCCCTTCGCATAAGGAGAATAATTTTTTATAAACTTTACTGTTGCATCCACTTTTGTCACCTCCAAATGGATTATAGGCCATAGAATAAACTACAGCCTATAAATTATATTAAGATGCGGCTTTGCCTGTTGGAACACCTGTTAATTTAACGAATGCCTTTGGTACTGCAAGTTTCCCATCAAGTCTATTTGATACTTTTACAATTATTCTATTCTGGAAGAAAGCAGTATCAGAAGTTGTGTTTATTTCTGTACTCATTTCTCCTCTATCAAACAAGTAATAATGCTTAAAGTTACCAAATAGGACCTCTGTTTCGTTGTGACCAGTGCCTAAATTTTCAGGAAGTATTCCATCAAGCTCTTCTACTGGGAAACCATTAAATGTAGGAAGTTGTCCATCAGTTACCTTACTGTTATCTGCCCATAACGGTCTGCCCTGTAAATCTTTCATTAATCTCATTTGTTTTATTACAGAAGTGCCGGCAATATAAATAGAACCTTGTCTGTAAACAGAAGCTATGCTGTAAGGCATTGATATAAGATCATCAATTACTAATTTTCCTCCTGTTAAAACTGCTGCTGATATTATATTAGCATTTGCTCTTATACCTTCAGGCTGGTTTGAATCACTTCCAGCACCGCAAAGTATTGCAGTATTTTCAGCTTTTACAAATGCATCAGCATATAAAGTTAATAAGAAATTATAAACTGCAATAGGAGTATCTGATATCATATCTTTACTTAATGCAGTATATCCATCAAGTCTATGAACTTTGTAACTTAAGTTATTAAATTTAGGATCTTGCTTGTTTTTACTTTCAGAATCATTATCTGACCATTGCATTACAACTCCGCCTTCAGCAGTTGGAATTGTACCACTTCTGAAGCCTACTGGAACAATAGTAACCTTACTTCTTAGTGCAAGTGGCTGCTTTATAACTCTGTCTATTATATCATTTTGGAACTCAGTTGGTAGTAAAGTTTCTCCCTGGTCTGATATTCCTCCTGATAAGTCTTTAGCTGTAGCCATGTCCCCAATCATCAAGGCCTTGAAATATTTAACTGTTTTTACTTCTTTGGTGTCTGTCCCATTTGGATTATTTGGGTCTATACCACAACTTAAATCAATTTTGTTTATCACTGCTTTCATAGCTGGAGAATTTAATAATCCCTCAGTTGTCTTATTTACTAAGTTATTAAATTCTTTCTGTGTCATTTTAGCCATTATTATTTACCTCCATTTAATGCTTTTTCGATTTTTTCTTGAACTGCTTTTTGAATATCTTCTTCTGAGTATTCCTTTTCTTCATCACCTTTTGGATCATCATTATCGCCTAACATTTTTTCTAATGTTGCTGCATGAGATTTAAGTCCCTCACAAATATCTTTTAATGTTTCTTTAGACTTTGTGCTTAATGTTGCACCAGCCTTTTGTTCTAATTGGACCTCTAAATCCTTATTTTTTGATGATAGAATTTCAATTTCTTTTGTTTTGTCATTTATTTCAGTTTCATAATTTTTCTTTATGTTACCAACTTTTGATTCTACTGCTTTATCAATTAAAGCTTGAACATCTTTCACTTTCATATTTTCAATATCCTCCTCATTGTTTTTATTTATTGCATCAAAAAAAGCTTTTGAGATTTTTCCATCTTCAAAAGCTCTTTGAATTGCATTTGGATTACATGGTACTGCTACTAAACTTAATTCAAGTAGCTCCCATTCCTTGAAGTCATATCCTCCTTGGTCATTAGGTTTATATTTTAGTGGAATAAATCCTATGGAGCTTGCATTCATGTAGCCATTTGAATATAGATAAAACCATTCACGGCCATTGTCTGTATCTGCAAATTGAATTTTAAATATAAGCTGCGAATTTTGTATTACTACACTTAAGGCCCTGCCAATAACCGTAGGCCTTTCACTGTCACCATAATTATGATTAGCTAGTATTACAGGGTTCTTAAGATAATTCTGCAACTTAGCCCCTGTCATGAGCATTTTGTCGCCAACTCTGTCATAGTCCTCGGTGCTACCTACCATTTCAATTATGTGGTTAGCTTCATCAAGTACCTTGACTTGCCAGTTAAATTGTTTTTGCTGCTTATTCAATGTCTCACCTCCTTTAAGGCATAATAAAAGCACCTACTATTTTTTTCTTAGTAAGTGCTTTTATATTATATGGCTTCCTTCTCTTTTTTCTCTATCTCTTATTGCCCTATATTTAGCAAATGACTCTTTAGCTTCCTTTGTAGCTTTATCTGTTAGAATATAGTCAATATCATCATCTTCTTCATCTTCTATTATTTTATACCAATCTAGATTTTTCTTGAAATAAAATATTTCTTCTGGATTTGTTATCATATTAATCACTCTCCTCAATCTTAGCATTAAATTGATTGATGATTGTTTTACTTAATTCCCTTGGCTTATCACTATTATAATACTCAGCAAAAGCTTCTGCAATAGTTTCCTTATAATTATTTGTTGCATATTCTGATAAATTATTTTTTATAATGTCATCAATTTTACATTGATTAATAGTATTATAATCATATTTCATTATATGCTTAATTAATTTTCGTGAAGAAACCTCACATATATTCGTAGTTAGGTGTCCAAATTCATGGCTAATTATAGCTCTATAATCTGTTCCACTAGTAAAGAATCCTGACTTTGAGAGTTCATCATATGAATTTTTTAAGAATTCACTATCATCATAAATTCTTTTATTTAATGTTATTGTATTTTTTATCGTTTCTGCAAAGTCTGATGTATTATTAAAATCTTTATATTTTAAAATCAAATTATTTTGAGCATTAGGATATTGTTTAATTAATGTACTTAGTAATTGAGTTATTTCATCTAATACTTTGGTGTCTCCACAATAATTTTCAAAACCTTCTGTATCAACTTCTAATTCTTTTAAATTGTTGATATATTCATTCAGTTTGTCATCTGATATTTTATCTCCAGGTATAGGCATTTTCTCATCATTGCTAGGATTGCTCATCCTTTGATTGTCATTGCTTTCTTTATCAAAATTAGGAATAATAGTACATCTACAATTAACTACATTCTCGGCACTAGCCCCACCATCACCAGGACAATCCATATCCTCACCAGCAACTATAAACTTTTCATCTATGCCTACTGTTTGTCCATCTGCCTCTCTGTGCCATTCCCTGGTCCTTTCATCAATAGCAGTAAGCCATTCTTTATTATCAACTACACCGCTCTGCTTATATCCCATAAGTGAAGCATTATTACTGGCTCCTATAACCTCTGTTCTAGCTATTCTTTGTACTCTGTAATCTTTCATATTATCAAAGTATTGAGCAATTCTATCACATAATTCTGTAGTGCTTTCTCCGGCTTCTTCTCCAGCTTTTAATTGCTCTCTTATCATTGTTTCAGTAGTGGTGTTTATGTTAGTTATTTGGGTACCACAGTATTTAGAAAGCCAATCTGTTACCATTGGATTATGCAAATCAAAAGATATATTAGTTTCTAATTCATCCATTATTTGATTACCTTTGTCCTCAATTATCTTTTTTAATGCCGGTAGCATTTTATCCAACATATATCCTGCTTCATCTTTCCCAAATAGGAACCTTAATATATCATCTTTATTCAAAGCTTTAGTGCTCTTATGAGCTTTTATGTTAGATATAATTCGTTCCTTTTGATGTATAAGTATGGCTTCCCATTCTGGCTTCAGTTCTTTTTCCCATTGATCTGTTTTATTAACAAAAGCTTTCCAATAAGCCTCCTTATCTAGGCTTTGAAATTTGCTTTTAAGTTTTAGTAAATATTGTTTTTTTTTAATACCTTTCTGTGGTTCCTGAGTAGGTTCTTTATTTGCATTTGCCACTATTGGAATTGGTGTTCCCATGGGCTGCAGACTAACAGGTTGGTATATTACATCTCCGCCCTCCATAGGCTCTAATTTAAGGCCTAAAAGCTTATTAATAATGTTCCTGGCTTCATTCTTAGTTATAGATTTATCTGTTTGGCTATCTACTACAGATTTAATAAAATCCTTATTTTCGGGAACAACATCAGTAAACCTTAGTTCTACATCTTCCTCTCCAAATAGTTGGACAAATTCATTATTAAGCTTATTTTGGATTCTCTTAATCTTAGGAGATATAGTATGCTTCATGTATGTATACTCCGAAGCTTCTGCATTAGCTCTATTTACATCTTCGACTATACCTAATATACTTTTAGGTACGCCAAATATGCCTAATATTTCATCCCTATTTGAAAGCCTTAAATTATAAAAATCCATATCTTTCTGAGATATTTGAATAGCTGTATATGAAACCTGGCCGCCTCTAATAAATGCAGTTTTCTTAGCATTACCAAGTCCCCCATATTTATCATTCCATTTTTCAATCCAGGCTTTAAAATCATCTTCCTCAACTCCATCTGGAAATGATACTATCCCCTGAGGCTCTGCATTGTTGTAAAAAAAGTTCCTGTTCCAGGTTGCTGCATATTTATCCGATTCTAAAGGCACTGCTGCAGCATTGGCTGGACTTATACCATTGTAAGGGTTATTAGGATCCTGGTACTTAAACATGATTACTTCATCAGTTGATAATGGAACTCTTTGAGCTCCTGCCTGATATACATAACCTTTTATAAAATTATCTCTGTCTGGAATTATAGTTATATTTAAAGGACTTATAACCCATATTTGTGCGGGCCTATTTGCTCTGTCTTTTGCTATGTACCAATAGCACTTGCCTACCAGGTCCATATACATCTGAGTTAACTCTATTGTTGTAAACATATCAAAATAAGGATTAGGATTTAATAATAAATCTAATGCCTTTGAACTTTTTAAAGGATCTTCCTCACCTTTTCTGTATGCTTTCCATTCTGTATCTGCTACATCCTGTGCTACTTTTGAAGTACATGCAAAAAGCCAACCTATCTTCCCATATTGAATTAAATAATCTTGTGTATTTAAGGCCGGTGGTATTTGATATACCTGGCTATAATACCCTTGAAACATTTTTCTTACTGTTCCTTTTGCTTTTTTGCTTATTGTATTCCAAAGTCCCATTTAATTTTCACCTTCTTTCACTATAAAGTTATGCAAAACCAAGCTTTATTTTTGGTTTGTCTACCATTTCTACAATACCTGTTGTCGCATCAGGTGCATCATCATGCTCGTTTTTACCCTCTCTTTGATATGTGCTCATAGCTTTATAGTACTCTGGCCATTTGTCCATCCAGTTCCAAGGGAAATAAACATGTTCCATAACAAAATTACTGTTTGAAAGTATTCTTGACTTTTTATTATTGCTTTGATGGAACCATTCAATGCTTACCTTCCTTGTTTTAAATGTTTCCCATAATTCTCTTTCTACATTTCTGGCAAATCCTCTGCCGCCATTATTACTTTCAATTTTTGCTTTTGTAAGTCCATGATTAAGATAATTTTCATAAAAGAATTTAGCAGCTCCTGGCTCTGTTACTTCCATCCCCTTATTACTCATATAAACATCAAGCAGCCATATCTCGCCTTTATATACGCCACCTACAACAGAAACAAGGCTATCTTCTCCAGTATCGGCTGTATCTGTATAGCTTATTACCCTTTCAAACTTTTCAGGAAGCTTTTTATATGTTTTAAAATCTTTATATAATTTGCCTCCAATGTCTACGGGTTCCTGTTGGTAGTTAGCCTCAATAATTTCAGTTGAAGTTTTTGATTTCTTATCCTCATAACTTTTCTTTGACAAAAGCTCAGGGCATAACATTTCATCTTTTACTTTGTCATATGCCTTCATCTTAAGTTCATACCATTCCCCTGGTTCCTTTTCCAGAAGCTTACCGCATAAATCCTTAGTTGACCATCTTGTCATTATAACTATTTGCATAGCTCCTTCTTCAAGTCTTGAAAGGTACGTGTTAATATACCAATCCCAATGGTTTTCAAGAATGTTATCATTATAGGCCTCGTATTTGTCCTTGATAATATCATCTATAATACCAATATTACATCCAACACCGGTTAATGTTGCAGTTGGTGAAGTAGCAAGGTAATTGAAATATTGTCCCTCTAAGGACCACATTTGATAGCTTCCATCACCTTGTTTTATCTTTGTAGTAGGGAATATATCACTGAATATTATTTTGTCATGCTTACCATCTTCAATCCTTATTTCATCAATGCCGTCTCTAACAGACTTTGCAAATCTACCAGAAAGTTTTTCATTGTATGAAACTGTTATAAGCCTGTTTTCATTATCTTTGCCTAAAACCCACTTTGCAAAATTAGTAGCTGTGAAGGACTTACCGTGTCTTGGCGGCATATTGAGCATTAATTTTTTACAAGTTATTTGTCCTGTTATACCTTCAAGGCTGTCTACTATTCTCCATTCGGTTTCAGGTGGTATCTTAATAATTCTTCCTTCATACAAGGCCTGTAGAGTATCAGATATCTTTTTAAGATGGTGCCTGTTACCTTTATAAAATTTAGGATACAAAATTTGATTAAAGTCCCAGAAACTTCTTCTTGAAAGTTCGCATTTGGCCATCTTTGCTATTTGTTTTTTATCCATCCTCATCACTCATTTGCGCCAACCTCTTAAGTTCTTCAGTTGACAGGTCCTTATATGGGTTATTCACTGTCATATTGCCTGAGTGTTCAATATCTTGCTTATCTCTCCATTGACCAGGTTTCCTGTTCTTAAGCCAGAATATCTGTGCCGTAACATCTGGGGGAACCTCCTTTTTGATTATCTTTGTGGTTATTAAACTTGTTGACTCTCTAGTTTCAACACTCATAAGCCTATTTATGAATCCTACATACTCATATATTTTATCAAGCCTGTCTTGGCTGAAAAATGGCTGTTTTTCATACCACTCAAGCATGTCGTTGCTGTTCTTTGAGCTATTGCAACTTTTACAGCAAGGGATAATGTTGTTTCTTGTATATGCCCCCCCTGCCTTTACAGGAATAATATGGTCCTTGGTTAAATTGCTACTCTCTCCACAATAGCAGCACTGATTTTTGAAATATGCTAATGCGAAAAGCCAATCCTGCTCTGTTAGTTCAACTTTGCCCTCAACGTGTCGGCTTCGTTGCCCTCCATCAATAGTCCTTTCCTTAGTTATCTCTTCATAAGTGTACCCCAATGCTCTTTTTAGAAGTGCATTTTCAACTTCGAAGTCAACGACTTCTTTTCCCTTTTTTAGGGTGTTCGCAAACTCCGTATGTTCTTTTTTATACTTGTAGAATGCTGTTTTACCAATGCCCAAGTTCTTTGCAATTTGTTCATCGGTGAGCCCATCTCTTGCCCACCCTTCTACAAGTACTAATTTATCTTTTACAGTTTCCCATTTTGGTTTTGACATAAGCTCACCTCCAATCATTTTCCCCAAGTCTTTTGTCTAAAAGCTCCTCCTGAAGTCCTCACATAACTATCATGCTTCATTAGGTTTTCCACATCAGAGAAGGTGAGCTTTTCTTTTTCAGGTCTCCGTCTCCTTCTATGGCGTTTCTTCTTACGCTTTTTATTAAGCCCCTTATACACATCACTCTGTGTATCACGTATAACTGCCCCAATTTTCACATTGCCCCCTCCCTTTTTTAAAAATAGAAAAGACACCAGCTATTAAACTGATGTCATAAGTCACTATAAAATAAAAGAGAGGTAGCAGATTACACTGCAAACCTCTCGCTATATTTTTGCATAAATTTATAGCATAATTATAACATACATTATTTAGTCACTGCAATGACATAAAACTGACATATGGGCATATCATATTAAATGTAATGTGCATTTACAATTCTGAATTCCAAACTTTATTAACTGTAATAATGCCTCTTCCTTCTTATCATCCGTTAAGCTTTCGTTAAGTGCAATTGCCTTACTTTTTTTCGCATAAAAGTACATTCCATTTACCCGTTGTGGTAATTGTGATGTATAAACAAGAAAGTTCATGCGTTCTGCTAATTCATATATGCTATTAGTTTTATACTTTTTAAGAAGCTTCTGAACATCTGTAGTTAGCATGTTACAGCTGCCTCCTTTTCTGACATACTTACCTGATTGTTACAATCTTCAATCTCTCTAAGGATTTTGCCTTGAGGCTTCCAGTTCTTTAAATACTCTCTTGCCTTATCATATTCTTTTTTAGCTGTGTTTTTATATGAATTAACTTGAAAATAATCTTTGTAATCCTTCCATACTGCTGAAAATACCTGACTTCTTAAGCTCTTGTTTTTATATGCAGGACTGTCTTTGCCACTCATAGCTTCAATTGCTTTATACTTTGCCATCTCTTGAAGTATTAACTGCTGACCATAATCTATTGTCATTGTATTTTCAAGAGTTATTACTCTGTCTTGTATTTCTTCAACCGTACCTACTAACATTCCAACTTGATTATTTACAAGCCTTATTGCATCTAATGAATTCCCTTTTAATTGAGGCCCTTTAAGTTTTTTCTCCATTTCCTCGAATTTAGTAACATATTCTGCTGTAAATAGCACACCTTTTCTACCAGTAAGTTTATTGGCTACCATATCGCAACCTTTCCTTGTTAGTAAATAGCATGAATATTTTTGTCCTGTTGAAGCTTCATAGTCGCTTTCTATAAAGAAATTAGCAGAATCCAAATTTGGATTTTGGTCTATAACCTCCTTATAACCTTTAATGTCTCTTAATAAGTGTGCATGTTGTTTACCTATCATTTCAGCAACTTCTCTGCTGTCTGTAACTAATTTACCGTTTTGATTGATAATTGTTAAATCGTTCATTATTTTTCCTCCTACAAATCATTTTAAATTTTTCAGGAGTATGCTATAATAAACATGAGAATTATTTATTATAGTTCTCCTGTGTTTAGGAAATCTGCAAACTTTGGTTGGGGAGCAGGTTTCCTTTTACTTTTTGCTTTTACTTTCTTTTTCTTTCAAGTCTTTCTTAATAAGGTTAATTACATATTCTTGAATACTGGTATCTAATTCAACCATCTTGTGTTTAACTTTCTTATGCAATTCATCATCAAGTCTTATGGTTATAGCTTTAATTGTTCTCACCTCCTTTAATGGTAGAATACCACCATGCCACCATAATGTCAATGGTATTTTAAAATATTCTAATTTATTCCTTTGTAAAATATGCTTGTCCAATTACCCGATAAAAAAAGAGAGACTTATATCTCTCCATTTATTTAACCCCTGCACAATATTCTTGAAATGCGAACTATTTTTCAAACCAATCACATTTCTTAACATCTGTTTCTAATTCTTCTCTTGTCTTATCTCTATCTATGAGTTGACATACAGAGTCACAAAATCTTATATGTGCACAATCCAAGCAACATGCTCCATTGCCTTTACATTCAGTTTCAAAATTACATTTGCTCATTTTATACTCCTTTCAAATTCGTAATATTTTTAAAATACGTATTAATCTTCTATGATTTCTTTTCCACAGAAAGGACAATACTTAATTCCATTATCTTCTCTGTCTCCTTCTGGGGTTGTAAATGTATTACTACACTCAGTATCATAATATTCTCCATCAACATATGTCCATTTACATTTTTCTATTTTAATAACATCCCATTTAATTTGTGTTTCAATTCCAATTTCCACTTTATCCTTTGGGATTATCTTTCCTAAAGAAAGTCCCTCAGATAGCAATTCAATTAAAGCTTCCTTTTGCTCTTTAGTACATTTAATTTCAATTCCTGTCATGTGCATTTTCATTCCCCCTCCACCTTATTTCCGTTGTAATCATTGCTCATTTCTCCGCCATTTTCATCATCAAAGAAAGTAATTTGCCCTTTTATCCGTCTTTTGGAGGCTCGCCTTGCCTTCTTCCTTTCTTTATCCTCCTTTACTACCTTCATGACTCTATGCCAACAGGTCGGCCCCATTCCCCTTTGTCTACTGTTTTCATCTTTTAGCTTCCTATGGCATATTAAACACCGGTCCATATAATCACCTTCCGTTTAACATAACCAGGAGCCTAAGCTCCTAGTTATTATTCTCCTAAACCTTTTATGCCAAATAGCTGAACAGCTAATCTTCTTATTGCAATACCCTTAAGCCTATAACAATGTCTTTCAGAGCACTCTAATGCTTCTTCCAAGGCTTGTCCTCTTGCACCTTCAATATAAAATAGTCTTAGCACCTTCTCATGCTTTTCATTGCCTTCACCTTCAGAGAGTTTTTTCAATACATAATCAATCCTGTTTATAGCCCTTGATGTTTTCTTAAGTTCTTCTATTGCCTTTTGTTTCCTGTATAGTTTATTTACCAGGATATCATCTGGAAGTCTGCTTCCGGATCCATGGGGCATTCCTGAGTAATCCGTATTCTTTATACATGCTAATTCTGCATTTATTTCAGATATCTCTCTTTTAAGATTATCTACTGAAGATGTTAAATCGTTGTAACTTCTTAAATAATTTTCTGCTTCTTTTACGTAATCCATAATGTACCTCCGTCAATAATTAAGTCTCCCACCGCATTGTTCAGGATCATCTTTGCAAGCTAATTTACATATGTTTTCTAATTCACAGTTTCTGCAGCATTTGCCCTTGCACCCTGCCAACGCATTATATTTACATTCTTCAGAATACTGATCCCCTCTCTTAGCTACAATACATAGGCTGCATGTTATTAGTGCAATTATAAAAAGCAATATCCCAATAACAACTTTAATCATCACTTTCACCTTCTAATTTTTCAAAATAAATAAAGGTATCATAAATTATTATTGTGCCTTTCCCTATAAACTGTTTAACCAATTGAAGTCTTTCCTTAAAGCTGTGGAAAGGTACGACTTCAACTACTTGCATACACTTTCCCTCCTACCTTTCAATTACTTCACAGTCTGATTTTCTTATAATGCCATCTTTAGTTATCCAACTCTCATGCCTTGGTTGGCTTTCCCCTTCTGCCTTATAAGTCTTTCCTATCTTATTTTTATACCAATAATTTTGGTTTTCACATTCCATTATCATTATTCTCATAGGATACCTCCTTAATATTTACCCTCATTTAAATCATCTTTTGATTTATTCCATACCATACGGCTTGAGGTATAGATATTATTTAAGATTCTCATTACATCCTCAACTCTGTCTTTCCATGGTGGATCCTTTTTCTTTCCTATTTCTACTCTTCTTACTTCAAAATATATCTGACTCCATCTGTCATACTGTGCTAATGCATCCTTGTGGAGCTGATAAGCTGTAGTATAATCGTTATCCTGTAAATACTTGAACCTGTCCACAATATCTATAAAATTATTAACATCCTCCTGGTACATCTCTTCTGGCTTCTCCATTGCTGCTTACCAACTCCATTCGCTCTATTTTCCCTCTTACTGCCAATGCTGACCTCTTTTCTCCGAGTCTTTGTGCGATTATTTCAGGGCTGTAACCTTTACTTCGTAAGTTAAGTAATATTTTTATTTCTTCATTGGTCCATGGAATATGATTGTCAGCTTTCAAAGGCCTTTGCTTTAATCCTAGATCACACATTCTCCTTTTAATAGCTCCTCCGGTTCTTCTTAATCTGTCCGAAATGTCCCGATAACTGTACCTATATGAATTCAGCATATTTATAAGTGTATTATCTTCTTCCCTTGTCCAAGGAGTCTTTTTATACTTTACTGCAGCCATATCAGCCTCCCTTTTTTCGTCTGCCCATTTTGGTTCAGCTCCTAACATATCTTTTTCAAATTTACTAAAATCAACAATATCTTTATTCTTTTCTGCCCATTTCCAAAACTTATCTATATCTATCACTTTATATTCTTTATTTATGCTTTTTTTCATTTTCACAGGAAGTCCATATCTGCACCATCTATCAAGAATCCATGAATAACTTGAGCCTTTCCCTAAAGCCTTAGCAAGTTCATTAATAGTTATCTCTATACCGGAATGTAAATGTCTACGCAGCCCTATTTTATATGCTTTAACTTTTACAGCTTGTACAGTCCTGCCAAGATTAGCAGCTATTGAAGGAATTGATATCATGCCCCATTTATCCTGAAGGTAATCACATTCTTCCTGTGTCCATTTCCGATTTTCCATTTTATAAGCTCCTTATTTTAAATTTACAGGCTTGTACATGTTTCATTTAGCTTGTCTACAAGGATGATTCTTATTTTTGGCATTTCTTATTCTCCCTTCTCTTTTTTTCTCTTACTATAAATCTTCTTTAATTCTTCATAAATAATCCAACCGTCTGCATCTCCGTACTTTTTATTTCTGCATACCCAAGTCAACATTAATTCAGGGTATTTATAATCAAACATCTTGCGGCGTAGCTCCCCTTGTTGTGTAGCCGTTCCCAACGATTTGACATCAATTAATTCTTCAGACCCATCAAGATGATATATAAGAAAATCCGGAGTATAGGTTGTAGCTCTATAGCTTTTACCACACTTTTTAAATTTAGAAATTAACTCATATTTAGGCTGTAACTCAAAATTTAAAATTTTGTCTTTAGCTTTTAAACCCTTGAGATACTCATAATATTTAGCCTCATCTTTGCTTTGAAATTTTATGCCATCAACGGTAATCCAATCGTTTCTATATTTACTCATATAGCCTTCCCCCCATTAGCCTGCGAATTATTTCATCTTTTGAATATCCCTCCGGATAAATCCTGAACCTTCTGAATATTTTATCTGCCTGTTTTTTACTGAGTCCTATTAGTTTTCTTATTTCATCCTCTGAATAAAATTCTTTATCCAGGAGAGCTTCAAGTTTCCTTTGAAGCTCAATCTTATAACTTAAATCAGTCCTCCTGCAGCAATGTGGGCCTTTGTCCCCTTTATGGTCCTCAAAACAGAGATATTTGAAATTTAGAGGGAAGTCCAGGCCTAATTGAGAACGAAAGATAATATGATGACGTTCCACATTAGGGTTCCCACAGGCTTCACACTCTTCCAATGTTTCGCACCTCGATTTCAATAACACCCTTAGGTTTCAATCCTCTATCTATTAATTTTTTCTCATGCCTTAAAAATACTTGGCTTATATCAATTCCATTAAGCTGTAGCTTGTCCAAAATTCCTATACAAACTTGGATTATATCTAATGCTTCCTCTGCTATGTTTGCTAGATCCTTTTCATTAATACCTTTAACAAGTTCGCAAGTTTCTTCACACAGCTTATATTTATGTTTTAACCAATTATAATCTCTATCTAAAACCATTAATTTAGACTTCATTCCTAAACCTCCTAACGCTCTGCATTGACCATTCTCTTAACTTAATAATCATCCTAGTAAATTTTTCTTTTTGTCTGTCATTAGAAGAATTTATTTTAGAATTTACTTTTAAGTTAAACTCTATATAGTTAATAACCATTCTTATCAATCCTTTTTATATTTTCTTCTTTCACCATATCGATTGCTTTCTGTAGGCTCATACCGTTTTCCCACAGTTTTAGTATGAGCTCTACTAATTCATAAATATTATTTTTCATCTAGTATATCCGAAAGTTTTAACGCTTCTACTGCCTTTCTTCTATATGAGTTAATCTTTGATTCTAAAGCTTCATTGTCCCTGAATTCTGCATAAACTACCATGCCACATAATGTACCTTCCAGTGCTTTTTTTAATCTGTCCCTATCATCTTTAACTTCTATATAAGCTTTTTCAAGTTTCTCATTTTCCTTTCGTTTAAGATATTTTAACTTAAGATATTTCAAAAAGTTCTTTCCCATGGAACTCCCTCCTATTTAAACAATAAGTTTGTTAAATCTTCGTTTTCTTTTTTGGATATTATTGACCTTATACTTTCATCAGGAAGATATATTGGAACCGCCATTTTCTCAATTCTGTTCTTAATTCTGTCATCATGCTTAAGCTCTTCAATCTTTCCGTTGGAAGTAAATAAGGTTACTTTTTGTCTAGTCATCCTATAATCAAGTATTGAGTAAAATATTTCGTTGACCCAATCACTCTCTTTTTCTACCCCTATATCATCTAAAATCAAGCATTGAACTCCTCGTATTGCTTCAATTAAATCGGATTGTGTAAACTCCGATTTTTTATCATAGCTCTTTTTTATTTCTGCTAATAAATCTATTGTTGTAGTAAACTTTACTCCTGCTTTCTTGGAAGTCATTAAGGCATTCCCAATGCTTACAGCTAACCTTGTTTTACCGGATCCTTTTACATAGCTGTAAAAATACAATCCTTTTCCTCTCTCTTGGAATTCTTCAAAATTCTTAACAAAGTTTACTGCAGCTTTTTTAGCTCTTGCAGCTCTAGCCTGTGAAACTTCATTCTTATACCAGTCAATCCTAAAGGAATTCACTGTAAGGCCTTTAAATTCATCAGGAATATTAGCAAAGTTTAATCGTTTCTGCATAAGCATTTCATCTCTGCACCTGCAATATCTTCCGTAACTTTCTCCTGTCTTTTCATTGACTACAAAGCTCATTCCAGAACCGTCACATTCACCATAAGGGCAATTAGAAGTCGCATTCAGTATCTTGAATGTCTCCATCTTTAATGAGTCCGTTTTCCCTTGCGATTTCTTCAAGTCGTAAAGTTTCTTTGCTTGGTCCTGAGGTATAATTTTTTCTATCAGGTTTTCCATTGACTCCACTCTTTTTTTCCTCCTTTGATGTCCTGCCATCAGCTTTCCAATTCCTTAATATGCCTTCAACATATCCGAACTTATATCTATTTTGCCTTACCGCTTCTTTCATGGCATCCAATACCCACTTTTTTGTATATATCTCAACATCTGCATCAATTAGCTCTATAAGTGTTGCATTTAAAAATCCAAAACCGCTTTGTTCATATAAGGTATACACATCTTTGTTAGGTAGTTCCTTACTACTACAGATAGTATTGTTATTAATAGAACTGTTAATAGTAATACTGTTACTATTACTACCCTCATTTTGAAAGCTTTCATTTTGAAAGCTTTCATTTTGAACACTTTCAAATCGACTGTGTTCAATAGGTTCAGCTACTATTTGATATATATTTTTTTCTCGTCTATTGCCATTCCTTTGTTTTAATATGCTGATATATCCTTTATCTGTTAGCTCTTTTCTAAATTTATAAAATCTCTTATCACCCATCTTAAGCTCATGCATCATTAACTCTGCACTTGGGAAAGCTGTAGTACCTGAACCTGCAAAACTGCATATATACGCATATATTGCTTTTGCTTCAGGACTTAAGTCTTTATCTCTCATAACTAACTTAGCTACAATGCCATAACCTTCTTTATATACAGACCTTTTCCCAAAATTCAGCTGATCGCTCATTTAATCATCTCCTTTACTGGAGCTAATCCATCCCATCTCCCTGGTATAAAATTCTATTTACTGCATATAATAAATAATGGTGGAATATAAAATAAGCTTATATAAGGTTTTATACTCCGTGATATAATGGTGGTGGGTACTTTGCCGAGTACTCACCGGTACAACTAAATATTTTCAATGTTGACCCCTTTGCCGAGGGGTCTCATTACTCATCTTCTGAGTGCATTCTTTTAAGCTCTTCCAAATCTTCATCTGTTTTGAAAATTAATTTATCATCTTCCTGGTTGTATTCAATGCCAGTGATAAAGTATTCCGGATTTTCGGCATCATACACCTTTAAGCTATTTTTGTTCAAAGCTTGTATTTGCGAATTGATGCCTTCAATTAAACTATTAAATGCTGGGTTTGCCATAGTTTCACCTCCTTTCAAAGACTTAGTTCATTAATAAACTGACTTTCCTTCGCTAAAACTTCCCTATTCCCCCATCCTAATGCCTTCTTTGACCTGCTTAGGTATAATCTATCCTTTGCTCTTGTAATCGCTACATAGAAAAGCCTACGCTCTTCTTCAAGGTCTCCACGCTTACTTGGGAAAACATCTTTATTCATGCCAGCAACAAAGACTGTTTTAAATTCAAGCCCTTTTGAAGCATGAACTGTCATTATTTTTACTGCATCTCGTTCCTCAATAAGTTTTTCCTGAATATCTTTTATATGGTTCCATTTTAAAAAGCTTGAAATATCAATATTTTCCCCTAATTCTATTTGATGGTTCTCCCATCTTTCTATTACATCTAACGCCAGTTCAAGGTCTTGAATTTTATTGTTTCTATGTTCCTCCAAATATTTTGTATTTAACCCTATGGCATTTTGAACCATATAAAATACTTTAGAGGTATCTGAGTTTTCTTCTGTTATATAACTATGGATTTTATCTAATTGCTGCATAAATTCTTCAACTTCTTTTACATCTTCTAACGCTTCCATGAAACTAATACTTTTGTCTACCATGTCCTTTTCAATTACTTGTATCTTTAAATCGCTTATACGCTTCGTAGGGAAGTTTATTATCTTTTTTAATGTTCTACTATCATTAGGATTTAAAACAGTTTCTATGACGTTTAAAATCATTTTTACATCATATTTTTTTAATGGATCATCTTTGCTTGTTACAATCTGATAAGGTATATTAAAAGCTTTAAATGTTAAACTGAAAGGTTCCATTTGCTTATTTGTTCTAGTTAACACTGCATAGTCGCTATAATTTCCACCTTCAAGTATTTTTCCAGCTATTAAATTAACTTCATTCATTACATTTTCAGCTTCTAAATACTCTATTTCAGGGCCATCCTTATGTGCCTTTAATACCTTTCTGGTTTGATTTTCATTATGTGCTATCAAACTATTAGCTGCTGTTACTATCTGTTCTGTGCTACGGTAATTATCCTCTAGCTTTATAACTTCACAACCAGGATAATACTTTGAAAAATTTATAATATACTCTGGTTTTGCTCCTCTCCAACCATAAATACTCTGAAAATCATCACCTACAACAAATAAATTACTTGGATTTAAAGCTTTTATAATCTGCATTTGAATATCATTTGTGTCCTGAAATTCATCAACAAATAAATATTCATACTGACTATGATAGTTTTGTTTGACCTCATTAAATTGTGTTAAAAGCTTCAGCGTTTCAGTTAATAACATATCCATGTCTATTGCATTATTTCTTTTTAAGGTCCAGTGATATTCTTTAATAACCTGCTCTTCTTCTCCACAATCCAGTTCTCTTTGACCATCTAAAATTAAAATAATATTTTTTGTTTTTGTATATTTACCATATTTAAATTCTTCAATTATCTTATCAATTATAGATTCTCTATCCTCCTGGTCATAAATAGTAAATTCTTTTCCATAGCCAAGCAGATAGCCATATTCTTTAAGAACCTTAACGCAGAAAGCATGGAAAGTATTACAAAACAGTTTTTCACCTGCGGCGCCTATTAATTTAATGACTCTCTCTTTCATTTCTTTACCTGCTAACCTTGTAAAGGTTAAAGCTAACATGCTGCTGCAACCTATTCTGTTATTGTACAAATGAGCAATCCTATTAGTTAAAGTACTTGTTTTGCCTGTTCCTGCGCCTGCTAAACAAAGAATAACTTTGCTTTCACTTTCAACTGCTTTTCTTTGCGATTCATTAAGCTGACTGTTCATTTTCTACACCTGCCTCATCCAAATTCCATACTTTAAAACCTTCTACTTCACTTACGTCCACAACACCCGAAAGAATTATATTGTCTAATTTATCACTTATTTTATTTAATCCATCTATAACCTTAGGGAAGTTTTTGCTGTCCAAATTTTCAATGTTATCTATTGCAAGTATTTTGCATTTTGGGTTTGATTTTTCTATAAATGTTATAAGTATTGCAATTAGTAACATCAACTGTTGCCCTGTAGAAAGCGCATCAAAATTTCTTTTATCTCCAAAATCATTCTTCCAACCAAATTGGAATATCTCTTTTCCACCTTCACTTTCTGTCGAAAAGTAGAATTCGTGATTTATTCCCATGGCGTTTAAATTTAATTGAATATCATTTTGGATAGGCTCTAATGTTTCTTTCATAAGTTTCCCCTGAAGTCCTTTTGCCCCTAAAGCTTCATCAATGCTTTTAAAGTTTATATAGTTATACTCTGCGGTTTTACTATCTATCATTGATGATTTTAAATTAGATAAAGTTGTTTTTGCTTTCTCCTGCTCATCTATTTTTTCATTTAAAGTTTTTGTGTTTAATCTAATGCTTTCACATTGTTTCTCTAAAACATCTAAAGGGGCGATAGCTTCTATTGGTTCATTTTGAAGTTTACTTAACTCCTCATTTAATCTAGCTATTTTCTCAGCTTTAAGGGTATCAAATGATTTAGCTTCATTAAGAGACTTTTCAAGAGTATTTATGTCTGCAGTTATCGAATTATTTGTTCTATTTGCTTGTACTTCCTCATTCTCTAAAGCCTTTTTATCAGCTTCAAGCTTCTTATATCTTTCATTGAAGGCTATATCCTTGCCATTTAATTCTTTGTATGTGTCAGCAAGTATTTGCTTTTGGACAGTAAGGGTCTTTATTTTTCCCTCTGTATATTCAATAAACTTACTAAAATCCTTATTACAAGCTATTCTTTTATCCAATACACAGCAGTCTTTTACATTTTTTACCCTGTCTAGTGTCTCCTGATTTGCTTTAATTTGAGCTGCTAATTCAATGCCTTTTATCTTAACTTCGTCTTTATCCTTAATTATTGGCTCATCTTCATACTGAATTTTTAATATTTCATCATCTACAGTTTTAATTTTTTCTTTATTATCAACCGATTTAATACCAACTTTTAGATTCTTTATTTTATTTTCAATTTCACCGGCATTTATAGAACATACTTTTAATTGCTCATCTGCTATAGCCTGCTTTAACTGCTCTATTTTCTTTAGCCTTGCATCAATATTCTTTTTCTTTTGGGTATCCTCGCTAATCTGCTTTTCAATAGTTATAAGCTTAGTTTGAAGCTCTTCCAACTGTTCTTTGTTGGCCTTAAGGTTTCTGTCTGTTTCAGTTAATTTATTTTTAAGTTCTCCTATTTTCTGTACAGCTGCAGCAGATCTCTTTTTTTCATCATTCCAGTAACTAAGCTTAGTTTTAGTCCAATCAATCATGCTTTGCAGCCCCATTGAAATATCATACTTTTCAGGATATTCCTTAAGTACATCTGCTATTAGTTGCTCCATAATCTCAAATTGCTCCGGATTATTAATTTCTAATTCAACGGTTAATAACTGTTTCTCAAGGTACTGCTTAGCTTTTTCTTTAGTCCAATCTTCGCTTTTAAACCCTGCCAAGTTATATATAAACTCTCTTCTTTTACTATCAGATAAACTTAAAAATTCGTTAAAATCTAGCATCACAGGAAAACTGCCAAGTTCACTTAAAATCCTTGCTTCTTTTTCATTTATTTTGCTTTCCCCTTTTGAAGGAGATACATTTAGGTCTTGTTGGATACTAATTTTTGTTGAGCCATCTTTTGATTTACTTACTTTTTTCTTAAATTCTCTAGTAAAATTAAAATCATTTGTGCCTAATCCAACCATCATATTGTCTGAGCTTGAAAGCTTAAATGTTTCATCTGACTTTTTACCTTTACCAGGTACATATCCTAATAATGCTATGCCCAATGCCTGAAGTCTTGTTGTCTTGCCAATCCCATTAGAGCCTATAAGTATGTCTTTTCCTGTAAGCATCTGTGTGTTACTTTGGCCTTTAATATTTTTCAATAAAATACTTGATATCTTTACCATAATTAAAACGCCTCCTGGCTATCTATCTTTGAATTTATAAGTGTTTTAGCCATCGCAAGCTGTCCAGGTGTTAACTGATCCAATGGCTTTCTGAAGTTATCATGTATTATTTTATTGAATTCTTCTTCACCGATTATTCCTTTACTATTTTCCAAGTCAGCTTTCATAGTATTCACTCTTTCAGCTTCATTGTTTTTAGTCACAGATACTTTCTCTTTTTCTTTAACATCAATGTGCTTAACTGGTACAGATATAGATTCAGGTAATTCATTAGTTTCCTCTTCATCTCTTGCTGCATATACATCATCTTCAGTAACATCATCAATTACATTGGCATCTACATAATCCACTCTATGTCCTTTAAATTCTTCAACCATCTTTCCTTCATCTGCCATTTGTGATAGCTTTAACAAATCATCTCTTGTTAAATCACTATTGAATCCTATTACATCTACATAACCGTAATGTGCTTTATCCGGTCCTTGAGCATCTACATATACCTGGCAAAGTGCAGGGTGTTTCTTTAAAGCGTTCCTTTCAGCTATCGTCTGAGCCTTTCTTTCTGCAAATAATTTGTTCTGAATGTAAGTATCCATGCATTTAAGTATGTCTGTGTTAGTTAAATCAACCCAAATTCCCATAGTCCCTTGAATTCTTAAAAACATTCCTTTTTTCTTTTCATCATCTGTTAATGTTTCCTCCATGCACATACGTCCTACGCCCTTGTTATATTGCACCTTTTTATTAAGGTCCTGAATAAAGTACATTTTAATGTCATAAAGCAGCGTGGAAGAAGTCATTACTAGATTACCTGTAGGACTATACCCAATTGCGGTTTTCTTTACCCATACTTTGTCTATGGTCCCACTTGCAGGATCTATTATTGGATAAGGATTTACTACAACTTGGTTATCAGGTAATGTTAATTTCTCAGGTGTAATAATACTTATACCTGCGAACTGATTCATTGCATTGTACCCAGCTGCAGTAATCATTGCTTTATTCTGAATTATTGCTAAATGCCCTTTCTTTTCTTCAAGCTTTACCTTTCCATGAATTGCTTTTATACCACCTCTTGGAGTCCTTTTTACAAAGACATTTCCATCTCCCAATTTTGCTATTTCATTTTTATTTTCCATAGGTTTACCCTCCATTGATTTATTTCTAATTTTCATCGGTTTATGCATGATGCCTTTCTTCCTTAGCTGACATGCTTTGTTTTGAACTGTCTTTTGAGTTCTTTCTAATGCAAAACTTATTTCTTCAGGGGCCGCAATGTCATACCAGTTAATAAGATATTGTAAATCTTCTGTAGTCCATTGCTTTCCGTTATTAGCATGAAACTCAGGATTATAAAACATTCTTCCATAACGGTCATATCGAATTTCATGTTCTTTCATTTAATCAACTCCCCTCATTTTTTCTTTAAGAAACTCCGATAAGTCTGCTGACTTGCCGGTGAATATCATTGCAATTCTTTTCTTCTGTCCTGCTACCTCTAATGGTTCCATGGCTTCATCTTTAGTTATTTTTTTTGAGTCTATATAATGTCCCATGCATTTCAAATCAATTAAAATTTCCCTGTATATTTCTCTTTTATCACCTAATGATGATTGCTGCAGTCTTTGATATCTGTCTATTAAAGCTTGTAAATATCCTTCCATTGTCTTCTCCTTTCAATCTAATTCTTTTTTTATAGTTATCAGCATAAAATAAACTGTAAAGTATTTGTTTAAGCTGAATAAAGGTTTTTTATAAAAGGCTTTTCAGCCTTTATAACTTTAATACCATGTATGTGGGCCAGTAACATGAAGCCATTGTTTTTTCCCATAGATCTTATAATCAAACCTTAGATATTTACCTTCTTTATTTTTACAAAACTTAACTGATATAGGCTCTATGGTTGCTCTAGCTTCTGTCCCCCAGCCGGCATAAAAGTTATTTAAAAATTGTTTAAACATTTCTGCATTTACTGTTAGATTCTCAAATCCTTTTACATTTTCAGCTTTCATCATTTTTGCCTCCATCATCTCCTCATCTCCTCAACTCTTATAAAGTTCTGCCCTCCTTTGTAATTTTATCTAGCCAGGCCATAAGCATTTCCTTATTGATTAAAAATTTTGCACCAACTTTAAAACATGGGAAATCTGAATTTTTACTGTGTGCAAGTTCCATCAGTTTATCTCTGCCAATACCAGTAAAATTAGCACATTCCTGTATAGTCAATGTTGCCTTTTCTTGTTTAGGCATCAAATCCAATAGGACTTCTTTAAATGTTTCTTTTAAATTCTCATGTGATAATGCTGTTTCAGTCATTTGCTTTAACCTCTCTTTCTATTGTTAAATTTGTTATACAGCCACAACGTGTGCATTTAACCTGGACTTTTAAGCTGCCTTTTAGCTTATATTTGAATAACAATTTGTTGCACTCCAGGCATCTAAACTCATTCATATTTTCAAGCATTTATAATCCTCCTAAAGTTTAGTGCCCTCCATCTTTCCCCTATTTAGTACAAGCTACTTCATTTTCTGTTTTTTCTCGAATAAACTTATTTATAAAATACATCTGACCCTTACCTGTAACTTTAGGTGTTTTACTTACGCTTATGTGACCATCTGAATGTGTTATAGATGTTTCTTTTACCTCAAACAATTCAAACTCCATTGAATATTGTGTTGGCATATTATAATCAGTCCCTTTTCTTTTAATTAAGTAACCATTATCTCTTAGCCATTGAAACAGCCTGTTAGCTCCTGCATTAACTCCATTTTGCTTAAGTATCTTTGCTAAGTCACCAACTAGGATTGATGTATGTGAAGCTGTAACGCTATCAGCAAATAATACTTTTGGCTTCTGTTCTTCTAGTTGTTTCTTTTGCCCCTCATTCTCTAATTTCAGATTCTGAACATTTCTATTAGCAATTTCTAAAGCTCTCTTCATTATCATTTCGGGACTGTTCCATGCTTTTTCCACTGCTATAAAGTATTGTCTTGCCTGTTTGCCTTTTTCATTTCTCTGTATCATTGCTATTTCTTTTGCCATGTCTAGCTTAATTGCATGATCTACGATTTCTTGTACTCCTCCTTGGGTAGGACATTTTTGGGACACCCTTATATAATCTTGATTTTCAATAAAGCCATAACCAGCCATTCGTGGAAACCATTTTCTATATTCAGTTTTAATCTCCAAAAACTCATGTAAATCTCTACCGCTAATTATTACCTCGCCAGATTCATTCTGATTAATTGGTATAAGTTGTTCATTCCTAAAAATCTGTAAATTACTCAATCTATCCTCTCCTTTGTATTATTTATCCCACAATGGTAAAATCCTCATGAAAGGGGGTGTTTTTATGCCAATAGTTAAAACTTATTCAGGTTATTGTCCTGAACTTAAAAAGCAAAATTTTTTATCTGTGGAATATAAGCCGATAAATCTCTGTGGTGATCCTAAAACGTATTATAAATGTGTTAGTTATACTTGTGAGCATCAAGCCTTTAATGGTTGCCAAACTGCCGATACAGAATGTGGATGCCCAATTTTTGCAGAAGTACCTAGGTCCTTTTAGAAAATGCAGGAAATTTGACACCAGTAAGTTTTGTAAGTCCTCCTGTTTTAGAATAAAAATCAAAATCACATTGCCTTGAGTATTTACATGTTTCACAAGGTTTTGAAAAATTCGCTATTGATTCGGTTTTTGCATCCTCAATAAAACTTTGTAGATGCCATGCTATACAATACAAATCATTCCGCTGCTCTTGAACTGGTACTTCGGGGGCAGCTGCTTTTTTCACTGGCTCTTCTATTTTTCTTTTTGAATTTTCCACTTTTCCATCCTCCTGTTTATAAACTTTTCAAAGACTCTCTTCCACGAAACCCATAATTTTTTATTTTGTTTTTTAAATAATTGCATATACTATAACTATGTTGAATTTGTGTCACTTTCCTGCAACACACAAGTTAAAAAAAATTTATCAAATTCTTCATTAGGGAAAGAAGCTTTAAACCCTGCTATAAATTGTTCGCCTGGATTGCTTTTATTATTTAAAACTCTCCATAGCTGAGCCCTAGAGATATTTAATTTTTGAGCTAAATCAGATTTATTTAAGCTGTTTACTTTCATTAACTCGGTAAACTTTCTTGTATTTACTTTAATTTGGGATTGCACATTATCACCTCCTTATGTTACATCAGTGTGACACTTTATGTTTATATTATATGCCCATATGTAACTTTTATGCAACACTTTTTTAAAAATCTTTTATTAATATGTTCCATACATGCAACAAATAAAGTAAAATATTACTAGAAGGAGGTTTTTACATGTTAAAAAAAATGGATAACGAAACATTTGGAAAATATATTGAAAGACTAAGAGATCATAAAGGGTATTCACAAAGGAAATTAGCACAAGTGACTGGCATAAGTAATACTACTATAAATCGAATTGAGAAGAATATTACAAACAATCCTGACTTGAATACTTTAAAATTATTAGCTAAGCATTTAGATGTAGATGAAATTTATATGTTAGAAGCTTCCGGATATAAAAGAGAAAATAAAAGCACTGACCTAAATGATAAGGATGAAAGAGATATTGAAAAAGCTACAGAACAGTTTCTTAATGGTCTTGAAGGTGGGGTTATGCTTAATGGTGAAATACTAGATGCAGAGGATCTTGAGTTGTTTAAGCAAGCCGTTAAGAACGGACTTACCTATGCTAAGATATCAAACAAGAAAAAATACACACCGAAGAAATATAGAAAAAATAAAGATAATGAAGACAAATGATTATAGGGGGTAATGGTCGTAAAAATTGGAGGAGTTAATCTTGAAAAATGATATAGAATGTATAGTTAAGAAATTAATTAAAAAATATAAAACAAGGGATGCCTTTGAAATAGTAAGTGGTTTAAATTATAAAGTTATGATGGAACCTTTAGGCAAAAATATTAAAGGTTTCTACCAATCATGCCCTAAAAATAAAATTATACACATTAATCAGGATTTAGATGAAAAGGAAAAAGATTTTATCTGCTCCCATGAATTGGGACATGCTATACTTCATGCAAAGTTAAATATTTTGTTTTTGGAACGCAATACATTTTATGTTAAAAACAGCTTTGAAATTGAAGCTAATAAATTTGCTTCTCAATTAATGATTCCAGACAATTTAATTAAAGAGTATCCAAGCTATTTTAGTTTAGAGGAAATTGCTTTAAGTGAAGGACTTCCAGTAGAATTATTAGAACTCAAATTTAAGATTTGAGTATTTTTTAAATACTTTGCAGAAAATTTTAGCATAAATGTATTATGTTGAAAAATGTCTAAAACTGTAGAAATATATTTTAAACTATGCCTTGAAAATAAACGACCATTCAGAGAGCCTTTGAGCACCAGCCCTATATATAAATTTGATACACACTTTAGGGTGAATATAATATAAATGAGGAATTAATATGCAAATTGAAAAATATTATGAAGATACAACCGCCCAACTTAAAAACTCATTAAATATAAAAAATATATTTGTAGCTCCGTTCTTAAGTGTGATTGGACTAATAAGTGCTTATGTTACCATTTATTCATACTATAAAGATAAGGACAAAACAATTTATATTTACTATGCAATCATTGTAGTAATAGTAATTTTATGCAATATTATTTATATACTCTTTAAAACATATAAAAATCAAACAGCTGTAATGGATAATTTTGTAAAGGATTTTAAGAATGTGGAAATCAATAGGAATGCTCTTATAGAAGAACTCAATGACAAAAACTCCAAATTAAAAAAATATAAACGGCTATACTGGGCCACTAAAACATTCTTCTTAAATGCCGTAAAAACCTCAAATGATGAAGAAAGAAATAAATTATTAGCCATGTATACTGAATTAAAGGAAAGGGATGATGATGATGAATAAACAATTTAAAGTTGTAAAAATTATTAATGATATGAAAGTTGTAGTAAATGCAGGTTCTAGTGATCTTATAGAGAGAGGCTCTAAACTTGAAATCTACACTATTGGAGAAGAAGTTATAGATCCAGATACTAATAAATCTCTTGGTACATTAGATACCATTAAAGCATATATAGAGGTTGTAGATGTGTTTCCTAAAATGTGCATTTGTAGAAATACTGAAACTAAAACATATAATGCATTATTGGGATTGCAAAGCTTTGTAAAAGAGGAGATTAAGCCATTAACTGTTGATCCTAAGCAAATAACCGGAGGTCTTAACAACACTGATAAGGTTATACAAATAGGCGATTTAGTAAGAAAGTCAGCAGGCTAATTCTATTTCACCTGTTGACTTTTACATAAAACATAATCAGATATTTGTTCTTTTAATAAATTTGATTTTATGTTATCGTAATCCTTTAAAATACTAATTAATAAATCAGAAAAAAGTCTAGCCGTTTTACTTTCTTTACCTTCAAATTCTATCAACGGCCTATATTTTTCTATTGTCTCAATTACAGCTTCAAGTTTTGCATTTTCCATTATTAAATTTTTTTCAACCTCAGATAGGTTGCTATATTCCTTTTGTATATAGCTCATAAATTCACCACCAAATATTTATTTGATTTAAATATATTATATTACATTTAGAGCAAAGATAATAGCATATATTTTGAAATAATTATCTTTAAAATAAATTATATTGACATACAAACATTAGTTTGCTATATTATAAACAGAAACCCAAAAGAGATTCAACTAAAATCCTTATTATAGAGGTTCCACGAAACCCGCACATTTATTGTGCTGGGTTTTTATTTTTTGAAAGGAGCCGATATAATGGCAAATAAGCCAAAGACTAATACAAAGGTAAATGGTACGGAATATTATAGAATTACAGTTACAATAGGCCGTGATAGCAATGGTAAATTATTGAGGAAACAATTCTATGGTAGCAGTAAAAAAGATGCTGAAAATAAAAAGCAAGATTATTTAAATAAAATAAATAGTGGAATAGTTGAAACCAAAACCATGTGGTTAGGGTCAGCTATGAAAAGCTGGCTATTCGAAGTAGTTAAAGTTGGCCAGATAAAATTAGCTTCTTTCTCCAGATATGAAGGAGTATATAGAAATTATTTTGAGAATTCTCCTCTTGCGTGCCTGCAATTGGATAAAGTTAAATCCATAGATATACAAAGATATTATAATCAGCTTTTTAAAAGTGGTAAGAGCAGCAATGTAATTAAAACTGCTAATAAACTTTTAAAGCAGTTCTTAAAATATTGTGTTGATTGTGGATATATAATTAAAAATCCCACTGATGGCAAAAAAGTAATTATTCCAAAAGACTCTTTAGCAGTTCGAAGAGAGGATAAAATATTGCCTGTATTTTCAAAAGAAGAAATGGTAAAAATATTAAATCAAAGGGAAAATACAAAAATTAGATGTATTGCTTTAATTTCTTATGCAACTGGTATGAGAAGAGGAGAAGTTTTAGGCTTAAAAGAAAGCGACATTGACTATATAAATAAGGAAATTCACATAAGAAGAGCTATGGTAACAACTTATGAATTCGATGATAAAGGTAAAAAGCATAAAAAAACATTTTTAGATGATACAAAAACATATACTTCTTTTAGAGATATTCCTTTACCAAAGACATTAATTCCGATAATTAAGCAAGCTATATCACTTAAAAAAAGAGAAATGTTAAAAGCTGCAGGTAGCTTTAATGAAAATAATAAGGACTTAATATTTTTATCAGAAAATGGAGAATATATTGAGGCTAGTAATATAAATAAATCCTGGATATACTTTCTTAAAAGATGTGGAGTAAAACATAAAAAATTTCATGCTCTTAGACACACTTACGCAACCCTACAATTTGAGAATAATAGACCATTATTAACTATATCTAAACTATTAGGTCATGCTAATATTGATATTACTGCAAGCACCTATACTCACGTAATGAAAAAAGAAAAAGAAAAAGCTGTTGATACTTTAAGCTTATTAAATAATTCTGTTATTTAATAAATATAAGTTTCTATAAATATTTATGGCTGATGTGTTAAAAGTGTGTTAAAAACAAAAATAGATAGAGAGCTTCAAAGCTTGAAACTCTCTATCTATAACATTTGGTAGCCCCTAGGGGACTCGAACCCCTGTATCCACCGTGAGAGGGTGGCGTCTTAACCGCTTGACCAAGAGGCCATATCAACATGACTTTTACATTGTATAATATATATCCCAGATTGTCAATAGATTTTTGTAATTTAATTATTTTCAGCTAAATCCGGGGGTATTTTATTTTTATCTATTATTTTAATATCCTGCAAAAACTGCCTTACTTTGCTGGAATATTCCTGCTTGTCAGTTAGATAAGCCATGGCATGGCCTGCATTTTGTGCTATATATATACTTTTAGGAGCCTTCTTTTGAAAATACAGCTCCATGGTCATGGTTGGAGGAATGAATTCATCATCTGCCCCATGGATAAACATAATAGGTGTACTCACATCCTTTATGGCTTTTATTGGTGATATTGAGTAAATAGAAAAACCTGACTTATATAAAGCCACTAAACTGGTGTAAAAAATTATACCATTTACTAAAATATCTGTATGGGGTTTCAATTCTTCTTTCAACTTCATGGCAAACAGCTCTGTAAGATCAGAATATGGGCAGTCCACCACATAAAAGCTTACTGTTTTCTTGTCCATATTCATCTTTGACTGAAGCAGGGCTGTAGCAGCTCCCATAGACTCCCCATGGACTCCTATAATGCCCTTTGGATTTTTCTGTCTTACCCATTGAACACAGTTGTTTAAATCATATTTTTCAAAATAGCCCAGGGAAACATCATTACCGCCGCTGTTTCCATGATATCTTGAATCATAAATTAATATATTAAAGCCTAAATCCAGATACATGTCAGCATATTTCATAGCTTCCCATCTGCTTCCTGTAATACCGTGAAGAATTATAACTGTGTTCTGAGTTTCAGATGGATTTTTTATATATGTGCCATCTAGCTTGTATCCAAAATTTGATTTAATGCTTACATCCTCCTGATCCAGTACATTCAATCTGCCATAGTTAAATGACTTTTTAAATGTTTCATAAGCATCCTGAGTTCTGTCAATGCTTATTTTACAAACCATGTTATAAAATATGTTTCCAACGTAAATTCCGGCAATATTTACTATTACAAATATAATTACAGAAATAATAATAACTGCTTTTAATATAAACTTTTTATGCCTTAATTTCATTTATGTTCATCTCCACATATTTCAAAACAGTCTGAATCGCAATTAAATAGATGCTTCAACCCTTCTTATTACATTGTACACACCATTGTCATTATTGCTGTCTGCAACAAACTTGGCATGTTTTTTAACATCCTCTGGAGCATTACCCATAGCATAGCTGTAAGCTGCATTTTTAAACATTGTGAGATCGTTGTAGTAATCCCCGAAAACCATAGTGTTTTCCTTATCAATACCGTACGTCTGCTGAAGTATTTTTATTGCATTTCCCTTGCTTACTCCATTATTCATAATATCTACCCACTTTTCACCAGATTCTACAAAGTCCAGATCTTCATTTAAATTATTCTTTAAAAACTCCATGATTTTTCGTCTGTTTTCAGGTGCTATATAATATGAAACTTTATATATAGGTTTCTTTATTTCATCATATGAGTTCAATATTACATATGGAACTCCGCCTTCATTAAATTCTTTCAATAGTTTATGTGAGGGTTTTACAACAAATGCCTCATCATCAGCAGATAAAAGCATTTCCTCACCAAGTTCAGGCTTAAGGCTTAATATAAGTTTTATATTTCCCTCTGAAATTGAATTTGAATATATTGGCTTATTTGACCTATTTCCCTTTATCAAAGCTCCATTATGAGCAACAAATACCATATTACCGTTAACATTTTTGAAATTATTTTTCAGCTGCAAATAAGTTCTTCCGCTGGCTGCTGCAAATTTTACACCTTTTTTATTTAATTTTGGAATCATATCATATATTTTATCGCTTATTTTGCCTTGGTCATTAACTAATGTTCCATCTAAGTCAGATGCAATTAACTTTATCATTTATATTCCTCCGCTTTTATATTTTCTATTATATAATAACATAATATAACCATCATACCAAACAGGCAGGCAATAACTTTGCCTGCCTGTTCAGCGTTCATATTCTCTTATTTTTTCTCTATCTATTTTTTAAGACTGCATTCTGTATGGAATGTTCTTTTGATAAATTCTAGTTAATATCATTAATCTATAATGCTATTATACAATTTTCTTAGCTCTGTATCAATATTATTTTTTATTTATTTTATGCCATTTTCAAAAATATATTAGTACAGTTCATTTATCTGTTATATTATTATTTTCACCTGTATGGCTGAACATTTAAAATCTTATCCAAAGTTACGATTTCATAGCCCATTGCTTTTAATTTTTTAATAATAATAGGAAGAGCTGCTACTGTAGCAGATTTATCTTCATTTGTATGCATTAAGATAATTTCACCTGGGCGCACATTATCTATAACATTGTTAACAATATTGTCAGGTTCCTTTTGTGACCAGTCCAATGTGTCTGTTGACCAAAGCACAGAGGCCTTATATCCAAGTTCTGTTTCTATTTTTATTAAATTATCATCTATCTCCCCATAAGGCGGCCTTATTATATCAGGTTTTTCACCTATAACAGAATAAATTGCATCCTCTGTTTTTACAATTTCATCTTTTATAACCTGATCCTTAGCTTTTGTCAGCTCAATATGACTATAGCTGTGATTTAAAATAAGATTGCCATCATTATATGCTTTTTTAACTATGCTGCTATTTTTTATAACAGTGCTGCCAATTACAAAAAAACTGGCTTTAACATTATTCTCCTTCAATATTTTCAATATGTCTGGAGTTATTACTGGATCTATTCCGTCATCAAAAGTAAGTGCTACCTGCTTTTTCATGGTGTTTCCATTAATAAATACCTTGCCAGGATATTTAACAGCCATGGCTTTGTTACTTTCTCTGGATTCATTCATCAAAGTAAGATTTTTTCCAGTAATATTATCTGATTTACCCTTAATAGAATAAATAGTACTACTAGAATTACTACTAGACTTAGTGTACTTTACACTGACCTTGCTGCTGACTTTTGCTTTAGAATCTTCATTTTTTATATGTGTTACATTTTTATTAAGATTTATATATAATAAAAATGTACACAATAAAGCAAATAATGCTACTATAATCTTTTTCATATTTACACCTTTTTCATAATAATTATTTGATTATGACTAAATTATAGCCTAAAATATACATCAATAAATTAATTTATAATTACATTTTAATAAAATTTTAAAGGAGACAAGCCCTTATGGAATCAAAAACAAGTAAAATTAAGAAAATTAAAAGATTTATGCCACTATTATTAATCCTTGTAATAATACTATTATCCATTTTTACAATAATAAGCATAAAACAGAAAAACGCCGTAACCAGCAGTATAGTTCAGGAGAAGCTGGTTAAAATCAAAGAGCTGGCAACTACAAAATATTCATATACCAAGGTTTTGGAGCTTAAGAATAATAAAGCAATAGGCGGAATTGATATGCCCTTTACAGAAAAATATTTTCTTCTTCAATATGACGGATACATAAAAGCCGGAGTTGATCTTACAAAGGCAAAAATTGATATAAAAAATAAGGATACCATAAACATAACACTGGAAAAGTCTAAAATACTTGATCATGTAATAGATGAAAGCTCAATACATTTATATGATGAAAAATCCAGCGTATTCAACAAGCTTCAGCTTCAGGACATAATTACTGAAATTTCAAAACAAAAATCTGCAGTGGAACAGGATGCTATAAAAAAAGGATTGTTAACTGAAAGTGACAGAAGTGTAAAAACTCTTTTAACTGAATTCCTGCAGTCACTGGGATTTAAAAATGTAAACATTTTACTTAAAGACTAAAGCCAAAGAACAAAGATTAAAGATTAAAGATTGTGGATTTTCTGCCCTAGCAGAAAATCTTTAATTGTTCTTTAATCTTTCCTGCTTTAGTATAAGTATATGGCTCTTTTATTCAATAGTGTTGATACGTTAGCAAATTCCCGTTAGGGACAAGTCAATTAAAACTGACTTCAGCATTTCTCATATTTATATATGTATTTTGGATATTAATTTTACTTATTTTTTCTATTAATTTATTTATTTCAAATGAGATATTATTAAAATTGAAACTCTTTAAGAATTTGAATAAACTCAAATAATTATTTAAATATTTCGTTGCTACACCTCTAAAACGGTACATCCATACCATACAGTCACATCTGTATTTTACTGCTTCAGAGCTATTATCAAGAGATTTATTGATTTCCCTTATTTTCTTTCTTTTAAAGAACATGGCAAAAAAGCTTTTCGGCCTTGAGACTACCTGCTTATTTTTATTTAATATTTTTCCAATATAATTTTCCATATCCATTGCATTCATACGCCCTGTGCCCACTGCTCTGGAATAAATATTTTTATGTGAATCCAGTGCTGTAATAACGCAGACTTTATTATTGCTGATATTAATGTAACTTACGCTTTGATCATGAACTCTCTTTTCATTATGTTCAATGCTTTTCTGTCCCTTCCGGGAGAATTTTAAGAAGAAATTTTCAATATAGATTTCAAAGTAAATCAGCTATTTAAGCTTCTCAAAAAACTGTAGAAGCATCAGTATTTCTGCTCGCTTAAATAGCGATTTACTAAATGAAATTATAAAGTTCGAACTTTCCCTGCATTTTATTTTGTTTAACCATTTTTAAAGCAGAGAGCAGCTTGTGCCTCCAGTAAAATAGTGTTACATAAGAAACGCCAATTTCCCTTGCTGCCGCCTTAAGGGACAAGCCTTCAAGGGTACACCTAATGAATGATTCCCATTTATCAGGGAAATGAGTCCTTGCAATTGGTGTGTTTGTAAAGTCATTAAAGGTTTTTTTGCAGCTTTTGCATATATATCTTTGTTTACCATTGTATTTTCCGTATAGCACTGTATGGGCGCAATTACAATACGGGCATTTTCTTTCGGAATCATGTCTTAACGAAGTAAAATAAGATAACATATTTATATCAGCACATTTTTTCTTCTCCATGGTAATCCAATCCCTTCGGTAATAAGTACTTAACTTAATTATTGCCAGCATGGGTTTGTCCTATTCACATCAACACTATTATTTAAAAGAGCCATAAGTGCTTATATAAATTCATTAGTGCGACAACCCCAACAATATTTGTTCTTTGTTATTTAATCTTTTTTCTTTGTTAAAAGGTGTTATAATAAAAGTATAAAATACATAATTTAGAAAATACACTATTAATATATTTGTAATTGAGGATGGAGGGTTATATATGACTCAGAGTTTAAATTATGCACATAGAGGTTTTAGCGGAGTATATCCTGAAAATACCATGCTTGCTTTTAAAAAAGCTGTTGAAGCAGGCTGTGACGGCATTGAAACTGATGTCCAGCTTACACGGGACGGGGTGGCAGTGCTGTGCCATGATGAAACATTAGACAGAACCACTACAGGCAAAGGACTTCTCTCAAAATATACCTATGCAGAATTATGCAAACTGGATGCTGGAATTAAATTTGGGAAAAAGTTTAAGGGTGAAAAAATACCTACACTAGATGAACTGCTTTTACTTTGTAAAAATAACAACATACTTATAAATATAGAATTAAAAAATGGTATTGTAATGTATGATAACCTGGAAAAAATAGTTATAGATAAGGTAATTGAACATGGGATGCTGGACAAATGTATACTTTCATCTTTCAATCATTATTCCATGGTTGCCTGCAAGGAAATCAATGCCAATATAAAAACAGGACTGCTTTATACTGCGGGTTTATATAATCCCTCAATGTATGGAAAGTACACAGGAGCAGATGCCCTGCATCCTTACTTCTACAGCGTTTTACATAAAGAAGTTGTGGATGATATTAAGTCTGCAGGTTTAAAAATCAATACATATACCGTTGATGAGGAGGTGCACATGAAGGCTTTGATCAATCTTGGCATTGATGGAATAATAACAAATTATCCAAATAAGCTGGCTTCTATTTTAAAAAATAAATAAAGGACGGTGTAATATGAAATTTAGTTATAAGAAAGTTTTCCTTTTAGGCTTTGGATTTTTTGCTGTAAGTATTACCTGGTCTGTTTATAATTCTTTTATGCCGAGATAATACTGTTTATAAATATCAACGAAAAAAGAGATTCAATATATGTAAACGATTCAAATGAAACTTCACCAGTGAGCTTTAAGGATATTATTTATATTCTGTGGATTCTTCTGGGCATTAATAAACATTAATTCCTATCCTTTTGTGGTACAGATGGCAGATAAATCCACCATTGGAGCATACACAGGATTTTATTATACAGCTTCCTCCATTGCAGCAATACTTTCACCAGTACTTTTGGGAGCAATAATAAATATTTTCTCCTATAGATATATGTTCTTTTATGCAGTGGTATTTATGATACTTTCCCTTATGCTGCTATTAAAAGTAAATAATTCCGGAAACTAAATAAAAGAACAAAAAAGGATTTTAAATTAAAGTTTTGCCCCCGGGCAAAACTTTCCTTCTTTGTTCTTTGTTCTTTAATCTTTAATCTTTATATAAACACATTCATGTGTTTATATGTAGAGTTTTCCTTCAATTCTTCTGTCATATGGTGACCAGGTTCCCGGTTCTACACCCTGTCTTATCTGTCCTATCTTATTAAATACAGAATCCGCATAGTCTGCAAAGTGCACAATATAAGATTCTTCCATATTAGGCTGTTTTGGAGATCCAAATTCAAGTTTACCATGATGCTGTATTATGCATCCCTTCACTCTTTCCATAAAGTCCTCAGTGTAAAAACCTGGCTTTGCTTTAAAGGCCTCCTCCAGCATGGAGTTGCCTATAACAATATGCCCTTCCATTTCACCTCTTAAAGTATAGGAAAAAGGTCCGTCCACATAAAGCTCTTCTGTCTTTCCAATATCATGAAGCTTTGCACATAAAACTGCTATTTCCTTATTTCTGCAGTTATATCTATATGCAAGTATTCTTGAAAGGTACATTACATTTAAAGTATGCTCTGCCAGACCTCCTCTGTAATTATGGTGCTGGCTTACTCCTCCAATGCCTTTTTTAAATTTCTCTACAAAAGATTCATTTTTAAAAAAGTAATTGTTTAATTCAATACACTGCGGGGATTTAAATTCTTCTGAACTTATTTTTTCTATTTCATCCATTATAACATTAATGGAATCCCCAATAGAAGGAAGAAAATCATCCAGGTTTCTTTCCTTTAATATTTTAAATTCATTTATTTCAAGAAGGTTTGACATAGCTGCTTCAGCCCTTATAACGTCTCCAACCTTAAGTACATCATCAGCATCGCTAATGGAAGCTTTAATGTCTCCTGTTTTGTTCCCTATGTATGCAATGGTTCTGTTTCCTTCTCTGGCCAGCTTCTTCATTATCATAAAATCAGTTTTTAAAATATCTCCATATTTAACTGTCTTTAAATTTATAATTTCCATTTATTCACCTCATTTGTATTTTCCATTAAAAATATTACATTGTATAGTGTTCTCATTTTTAATGATTATTACCCCAAAAATCATTTAAACAATTTGTCAATGCTTTAATATTTCCAACTGTATAATTTGGAAACCATTCCATGGGAAGCAGTTTTTTATATGTATTTGTATTATATCTTTCATCAATTAATAAAATAATACCTTTATCCTCTTCTGTTCTTATGACTCTTCCTCCTGCCTGAAGCACCTTATTCATTCCAGGATATATATATGAGTATTCATATCCCATATTATTTTTGTCCCGAAAATAGTTTTTAATAATATCCCTTTCTGTGCAAATCTGAGGAAGACCAACTCCAATAATAATTGCACCAATTAATTTATCAAATTTCAAATCAATTCCCTCTGAAAAAATACCACCAAGCACTGCAAAGGCAATGAGAGTTTCCTCAGGCTCTTCTTTAAATTCTTGAAGGAATTTTTCTCTGTCTTCTTCTCCCATATCAGGCTCCTGCAGCAATATCTTTGAATCAGAATATTTATTGGAATAGGTCTCACAGGTATCCTTCATATATTTATAGGAAGGGAAAAACACCAGATAATTTCCCTTTTTTAAAGATGTACACTTATGAATTATCTGCACAATTTCATCAATGCTTTTATCCCTGTTTCTAAACTTTGTGGATATATTTGTGCACATAAGCACCTGCCTGTTTTCAATGCTGAAGGGAGAATGCAGCCTTAATATGTAATCTCCTTCTTCTCCTCCAAGAATGTACCTGAAATAATCTATAGGTGTAAGTGTGGCAGAAAAAAATATAGCGCTTTTAACCCTTTTCAAAGTTTCCTTTAAGAGATATGATGGATCAACACAGAAAAACTTTACTCTTAAATTCCCATCATTCTCCTGAATAATAGTAACATATCTTTCGTCATAAAGCTCGCTGGTTCTTATAAAGGCACTGCACTGAAAATACAAATCCAAAAGCTCCTGAAAATCCTCACTTTTATCCTTGTTTTCTGCAATAAACTGTTCAATTATTTCATTAAGCCTTCTTAGCTGAAAAACCAGCTTATCCATGCTTTCATGAATAACCACAGTTTTATCATTTCTTATTACAATGTTTCCCTGCAGTTCCGCGGCAGTTTCATCAATATTCCCGCCTTGATGCAGTTCTTTTTTAAGATTAAGCATGTATAAATTTATTTTATTCAATTCTCTGCTTACCTTTTTTGACTTATCCTTTATAATCTTTTTAACATTTAAAAAACTTTTTTTATCAATTTCAGCAGAAAACATTTCTCTTGCTCTGTCTACTAAATTATGAGCCTCATCAATAAGCAGGGTAAAATCATTGCTGGTACCCTCGAAAAATCTCTTTAAATATACCCTAGGATCAAAAACATAATTGTAGTCACATATAACGCAGTCTGCCCATATAGCTAAATCCAGGGAAAATTCAAAGGGACATATATGATACCTTTCAGCATAGCCTTCAATTATTTTTCTATGGAGAATATCCTCATTATTTAAAATATCCAAAATTGCTTCATTAACTCTGTCATAATGTCCTCTGGCATATTCACATTCATTTGGATTGCAGCCTTTGTCAGGGTTAAAGCATATCTTATCCTTGGCAGTTAAGGTAATACTTTTAAATCGCAGATTGCACTGCTTCATTTTAATCAGTGCATCCTCGGCAGCTTTTCTTGTAATTGTCTTAGCAGTTAAATAAAATATTTTAGAGGTAAAGCCCTCTCTCATGGCCTTTATACTTGGGAATAAGGTGGAAATGGTTTTACCTATGCCAGTAGGCGCCTGAATAAAAATTTTCTTTCCCTCTTTAATGGTGCCATAAGCTGCCACTGCCATCTGTCTTTGTCCTTTTCTATATGTTTTAAAGGGAAATTCAATTTCTTTAATGGAGTTATCTCTAACTTCAATCCAGTTACTGGTAAACCTTGCCCAGATTAGATATTTATCAAGAAGGTCATAAAAAAACTGTTCCAGCTCTTTAAGGCTGAACTGTTTGTTAAAATACTTGATTTCCTCAGTATTAATCTGAAAATAAGTAAGCTGTACATTTATTTCCTCAAGATTATTCTGAAATGCATATATATAAGCATAGCACTGAGCCTGGGCCCAGTGCAGCAAATTATAATCCTGTTCTATTTCCTGCAGGGGCTTTGCAGTGCTTTTAATTTCATCTATGGTAACAAAATCATTTTTTATGATTATGCCGTCTGCTCTTCCCTCCACATTAAAGGTAAATTCCTTATACTCAGTTATAAGTTTTAAAGGCACCTCGGCACTGTAGGATATTTTTTCTTCTGCTGCATTAATTAAATCAGCTTCCTTTGAATACAGCTTTTTATATGACTTCTGAATTTTTTGATGTATTCTTGTACCCTCAGCTGCCCTGCTGCTGCCGGTAAATCTGTTATCTAAATCTCCTGCTCTTAGTACAAATTCTACTAAATTTCTTATGGATATTTTAATTTGCTTTTTATCCTGCATATTACCAACAACCTTACATATGATTATTCAGCCATGTTCCAATATCAGTCATAACTTCATCTTTATTTATTTCATTTAGAATTTCATGTCTTCCATCTTTATATAGTTTATACTTTACATCTTTTATATTCAAGCTTTTATACATGTTATCAGAGATTTCGCATCTAAATTCCAGTAAAAGATTTACTTTTACTGGAATTGTATTTTATTGTACTTTCTTACATGGCTGGTAAATCAACAGACCGATATGTCGAAAAAATAGTTATAATTACCCTTACCCTAAGAAATTTTAATAATCGATTTCCAATTTTATTTTTATATTAAGTCTTTTTAAATATTGGATTATTCCAGTTGTCATCTATAGTAAATCTTTCATCTTTTATATCTTCAATAATATCTATTTGAAGCATCCGTTTCTTTCTAAAACCTCTGATACATCTAAAAAAATATAACTGCATCAGATTAAACGCTATAATTATAAACATCAGTACTGTCTCTACGCCCGTAGGGCTATGAAGAAAGCAATGATCTAAATGCCATTCTGTTTTAAGCTGATGAAAGGCATTATTTTCTATATCCCACCTCTTGTGCATTATCTTCCACAAGGTTTCTACTGAGGCAAATTTGTCTGTTGTTATAATCCAGCCTTCTTTAATTTCTACCTTATCTCCAGTATGAATTTCTTCTATAAACCTTATAAATCTAACTTTGATAGTCGGATCTGATATTTCAAAATTATCTTCATCCCAAGCTTTAATTTTGGTATAGTCTTTACTTCCCTGCTTTACAATCCATTTCTTATCAGCCTCACGGCGCTTAAATAGAGCTAATGCATCCTTTACAATGAGAAGACGCTCATCTTTAACTCTTACTACTGCATTCATTCCTATTGAAAGGACTTCTTTTATCCAAGTAGATTTACAATATAAAGCATCAGCTACTATAATATCGGCAAAATGGTGATATTTACGATATAATTTTTTTATTAATCTTATACCTCCGGTGATTTCACCTTCATCTTTATTCGAACTATCTTTCTTAGGTTCAAGCATTTCTTGTCCTAAAATAACATGGGGATCCGAACCTACGGTAATACAAACTACAGATCTGTGGAAATGACGAGTAGTGCCATCCTTATTCTTTCGTGAAAGACATTTGTCACAAAATTTTTTAGCACTTTCAAATAATTCTACACCATCTACAGCAACTACCTTTAAGCCATCTATGGTACCATTTCTAAATATCTTATTTTTTATCGTAGTTCTAATTATACTATCATGAATATTTTTCAAACCATTCAAATCAAAATCACTTAAGCAGCGCCTAACGGCATCAATGTGAATCATTTTAGTGTTTTTAGGTAATACTTTTTTAAATTTACCTTTTTTAAGCCAATGCTCTAACCTGTTGAAACTTCTTATTTGAAGCATAAATCCAAACAAAACTACAAAGGTGATTGTTGAAATTTTTACTAGAGATTTTATCTTTTTATCCTCTAAGGTATTGATTTTTTCACCTATATCGTATACTTTATTAATATAGGTGAGCATTTGTTTTAAATAACTTTTATTCATCTTAAGGCATCCTTTCTATTGTGTTGTGCAAAACTATTATAAAAAGGATGCTTTTATTATGCAAATTTTTTTTATAATTTCCAGTAGAAATCGGATTTTACAATGTTTTTATTAAATACTAGCAAATCAATATAAATCAGCGGGCTGCGCCCTAAAACTTTTTTAGGTGCTAAACTTCTGACATGTTATAAAGCTTAATAACACCCTTTCCCTTATTTCCTACAGGGTCCATGGTCCCAGCCATGATGTATATTGGAAGCTCCTTTGGAATAGCATTAATATTTTTAGGCCTATACATATCCTTAAGTGCCCTTAATAAATCATAATAAAAGGATGTGGTAAAAACTGTTCCGCAGTAAGGGTCCTTAATATATTTATCAACTTCAGCCTCATCTCTGTTAAGCCAGTCAAAGTCAGTCCTGCATGGTTTAAATGCCTTATTATAGCTTCCAAAGGACATATTATTTAGTAGTTCGCTTTTTTCTTTTCTGCCATGTTTCTTTATTTCAATACTTGCTACAAATATTCCTAAATCTATAATTGGTCCCTGTTTACCATTTGTACCTGATAAAATAACACCTTTAAGATCCTTACCGTAAAGCTGTATATATCTTTGGCTTAAAAATGATCCCATGCTGTGCCCAAATAAAAAGACAGGCATATTTTTATATTCATCTCTTATTATGCAGTTTAATTCATGCATATCCTTTACCATCCAGTTAAATCCATCCTCATCTGCAATATATCCAAGCTTTTCAACGCTGCCAGCGGTTTTACCATGGCCTCTGTGGTCATTAGCAAACACAACATAGCCATTTTTCGTAAGAAATTCTGCAAATCTTTCATATCTTGCTGCAGTTTCTGCCATACCATGAGCAATCTGAATTACCCCTTTAATGTCCCCTTCAGGCATCCACTTATACACAAATATATTCACTCCATCTGAATCCTTAAAATAAAATGTTTTATTACCCATAATATACCTCCTCGTATATAGATTTATATTCTTTATAAAGCTCATATATCCTTCAATATTTAAAATGAAAATAAAAAAGTTAAATTTTTTCCAGTAAAGCTATGATATTTTCATAAAAATCTTCGATAATTTAAATGAAAAAACTAAGGAGGCTTTCAGCATGAAAAAATCAAAATCACTGGTTTTTGCATTTTTAATTGCTTCAGCTCTAGTGGGAAATACGGCATTAATGCCAAATCCTGTACAGGCTGCTGGAACACCTAACCTTCCTGATCTTTCAAGTAGTGCTTATAATAGTAATAATATTTTTACTGAAAGCGGTTATAAGGGTCAGTGCACATGGTTTGCATATGGAAGGGCAAAAGAAAAACTGGGCATAAGTCTGCCTAGCGAATTTTATGGTAATGCCATAGATTGGTGGTATGCCAATTTAAGGGATCATGTTTATAATTATGGTACGGAACCTAAGCCAAATTCCATTGTGGTATGGTATGGCGGTCCGAGAGGTTATGGACATGTTGCTTATGTTGAGGATGTAATTGGAGACACTGTTTTTTTCAATGAAGGTAATTTTCAGGTAAGAGGAAATTATGAAGGTCATTTGAAGGCATTATCCAAGGAACAGATTAAAAACAGAGGAAATATATTTTTAAAGGGATATATTTATATAGGAGAAGGAAAATCATCAGGCCATACTGATAATTCTAATACTTCTCAGGGTTCTAATTCAAAAACATCAAAGGTTTCTTTAAGCAATGCAGGTTCCTCATTAAATGTGAGATCATCCAGCAATACCAATAGTTCTGTTGTTGGATCACTAAGGAATGGTGATTCAGTAAAAATAATTGAGCAGCAGGGCAGCTGGTATAAAATTTCCTATGGCAGCGGCTATGGATATGTATATTCAAAGTACATAAAGGATGCAGGAAATGACATTTCAAATGGGCAAAGCAATACCACCCCTGTTGTTTCTAATAAATATGGTACTGTAAATTTAAAAAGCCAGTCATCATGTTTAAATATCAGAAGCAGTGCTTCATTAAATTCTTCAGTAATTGGTACCCTGCAGCATGGTTCCAAGGTAGCCATTATTGAAAGCACTGGTGAATGGCTTAAGATAAGCTCAGGCTCTAAAACAGGATACGTATATAAAGACTATGTTAAGGAAGATAATTCGGGCAATGAAAACAACCCTGTAAAAAATCCGAATTATGCTACAGTGTCATTAAAGGATTCATCATCTTTTCTAAACCTTAGGACAAGTCCTTGGTATGGAAGAATATTAAGTACATTAAGTAATGGTACAAAGCTGCAGCTCCTTGGTACCGACGGACTTTGGTACAAGGTTCAGTATAACAACAGCATAGGTTATGTTCACAGTGATTATATAAAAAAATAATATTTATAAAAATGGCTTACACTTTCGTAAGCCATTTTTATCTATTAGTTAAATAAAATGCTGCTTCTTACCTCTTACCTCTTACCTCTTACTTATTGTCACATTACCTGATGTAGTATTTACATTAACAGAATTTTTGCCGTTTCCCACAACTCCATTTAATTCATTTCTCTTTTCGCTGTTATCAACAGTTATAGGAAATTTGCAGCTTACCCTGCCTGAGGTTGCCTTTGACTGAAGCTTGAACTGTGCATAGTCAGGAAGCCTTAATTCTATATTTCCTGAGGTAGCTTTTAAATCCACATTATTGTCAAAGTAACTGTAATCTATAAATATTTTTCCCGATGTGGTTCCTCCATTTAAATTTCCTTTAAATGATGTTAAGTTAATGGTTCCAGATGTAATATCCACATCTGAAGATTTTGTTATAATATTTTCTCCATTTATAGTACCTGAGCTGCATTTTGCAGTTAAATTTTCGCAGGTGAGATCCTTTAAGGTCACATTTCCTGAAGTAAGATTAAAGGACACATCCTTTAAATTCATTTTATTTATAACATTGATCTTTCCTGAGGAGGTGTTTACCTTTAAATTGTTATTATAGCTTTCAGGCACAAAAATATCTAATTTTAAACTGGATCCAAATACACTAAAGGAGCCAATCCTCTGCTTATCAGTGGAAATTTCCATAGTGCTTCCGCTAGAATTAAGGTACAGCTTTGTTTCAAAGGTTGCTGTGATGTTTCCATACAAATGAGCCTTCACATCATTTCTTTTTTCAGGAATAATGTTAATATCAGCATTGGAAGCCTCTACTGTGATTTCATTTATTCCCTGAATTGCTGCTGTCTTTTCATCATTTACAGAGTATTCCTTTGAGTCCTTTGAAGTTATCAGGCTGCCAGAATTAAATCCACCATAATTTCTCTTATATCCGCCTGTTATACTAAATATTAAAAAGCCAATTCCAAAGCAGACCAAAACCACAACTGTAAGCCACAGTACAACCTTTTTCATGTTTTTGTTTTCAAACATATTCTTCACCTCTATTTTTTTATAATATTAATATTCCAGTTTAAATATTTTACTGTAACCTTGTAAAAATACTTCGCCACATAGCATACTCCTATAAACATCAATGCACCTAATGCTGTTAAGCCAATGCCAAAGAAGAAAAGTGCAAAGCCGTTAATCCCATTAAAATGAACATACATTGGCAGAAATGGAGCAGCGGATATACCTATTATTGAAGCTATACCTGATATAAAAATTCCAATGGAAGCTGCAAAAAGTCCAATTATTATACCCACTACAGCTAAAAAAGGACCAAGAACTATTACTAAATTGAAAAAGCCAAGAGCAATTGCCGCCAGTACAGCTGAAAATAAATTTTTTGTGCTTGGGTTTTCTTCTGCTCTTTCTACAGCCATGGATGCTCTGTAGGATTTTGCAATAGCTTTGGGATCTCCAAGTTCTCTGCATATTTCCTCTTCAGTTTTACCATTATCCATTCCAATTTGAAAATGTTCATTGTAATCATATAAAATATCATTTATTTCATCCTGAGGCATATTGCCAAGAGAAGATTTTAAAATTTCCATAAATGTGTGTTTATTCATGGTAAAATTCCTTTCTTAATAAATTTATTATTAATCAATAACTACTCTGTTTACAATTTTGCTAACACCACCTGAAAAATTTTTCCATTCCTTTATTAAGTCTATGCTTCTCTGCCTTCCTAATTCAGTAATTTTATAATATTTTCTGGGAGGACCTTCCTGTGATTCCTGCAGATAAGTTACCACATTGCCTTCACTTTTAAGCCTCCGCAGCAGCGGGTATATAGTGCCCTCAGAAATATCTATGTCCTTTGAAATTTCTTCTACTAATTCATAACCATAGCAGTCTCTTTGATAGAGTTCAGCTAAAACGCAAAGTTCAAGAACTCCTTTTTTAAATTGAACATTCATATGCACTATTCCTTCCTAAGTTTTACATTTATTGTTTAATTATATTATAGTACATGGTATTGTATATTGCAAGGTACTATATAATTTCATTTAGTAAATCACTATTTAAGTGAGCAAAAATACTGATGCTTCTACAGTTTTTTGAGAAGCTTAAATAGATGATTTACTTGAAATCTATTTATATAATATTTCTTAGATAAATATGTTTATATACATAACATAAGGCTCTGTTAAACAATAATGTTGATAATTACATTTATATACTATCAACACTATAATATAACAGAGCCATATTAAAGATTGCATCATGATAAAATCTTAATTAAAACCGGCAGTAAAACTATGGCAAGTATTAATCCTACTAATACAAGAATGCCTCCCAGACTTCCAAAGTTCATTGTCCAGCCTACTCCAAATCTTTTTTCAACAAATATGGATGGGTCCTCATGATTAAAATAAATGCACCCAAGCTTCCAGTACTCATCATCATTCTTTGAGCTACTGTTAACCTTTTTCTCATGAAGCCTGCTGAGATTAATCCTGCTTCCGCCCTGTCCAAGCTTTACAGACAGATAAACTGATCCAGCCAGCATTACTCCTGTAATTACAAGTATTATGGGCAGCATTAGTTTTGAGTCTATTTTTAAAATACCAAGTACAATCATATTCATAAAGGTAAACATAATGGTCAAAAGTATTGTGCTTAAAATCATATATACTGACCAGGCATATCTGAATATCCTGTTTTTTTCCTTTGATTCTTCAGGATTTGAGGTATCAATCTGCTGTTTTGCCCATCCAATAGTTTTATAGGATATATACATTATAATTACTAGAAAAAGCTGAACTACAGGAAGCTGCATTATGGTTCCATAGGACTTTCTCTGCCATCCGTTAACTTCTCCAGCTGCATTCCAGTGTGTTGCAATTCTATCAGGAAGAGTATTGTAAACTGCAAATCCCATTGTTACATTTAATGCTATTAAAGCTAAGGGAATCAAAAACCACCACTTAGATGCCAGCATTTTTCTGCTTTTATTTTTGCTGAATTCAGTGTCCACAACCACTATCTGCTTTTTGCCTTCATCCCAGTGATTGCTGTGCTTTATTTTTATAACTTCCCTGTGGTAATAATAATATATTAATGTGTTAACTAAAGTATAAAGCAATATGCCTGCTATAAAAATGGCAACAGCCTGCTGAGATTTAAAAAATAAAATCACATTAAAAATTAAAATATAGGGAATGCAGACTTTTAGGTTAGCAGAAATAAATCCTGGATAAACCTTTTTTAATTTATCACTGTCTAATTTTTCCTCAGGTATTCTTACCCCGAAGTAAATTTCCTTTCTTGTAATTTTAGGAGTTATTAACTGTAAAACTAATAATAGTATTAATATTGGTACATTCATAAGTATTAAAAATATATTATCACTCATTTATTTATTCCCCTCATATTCAATAAATATGTCATGACAGATTTTTTTAAATTCCTCTCTTTTAACGCCCTTTGTATATGCCTCAGCTATTATTGCACTAAGCTCTTCCTTAAGCTCTGACATATAATCCTCACCAGGCTCTCCTATAGACCTGTTCACCATGGCACCTTTTCTTCTGTCAATTGAAACATATCCATCCTGCTTTAGTAAATTATATGCTTTATTAACTGTATGCATGTTTATTCCTATATCCTCTGCCAGCTGCCTCACAGAGGGAAGGCTCTCCCCCTGCTTCAGCTGCCCTCTGGCAATACCCTGAATAAGCTGCCTTTTTAATTGTATATATAATGGTGTGTCACTTTCAAAATCTATTTTTATCAGCATTTTTACCTCCATTTACAGCCAGACAATACGTAAAATTAAAGTTATTAATATAGAAAGTAATAAATATCTTCACCGTAGCCGTCACAAAATATCCAATCCTCAAGGATTTATGGGACTGCTTAAGGTGATTAGATATTTACTTTCTATTTAGCCAAATTTGGAGACTTAAAGTACAATCCGTCTACCATGTTTTTTCCGTTATTATCAGAGAAGGTTATAGTTATAAGCACATCTCCTGTTTCCTTTGTATATTTTGCCTTATAAACTACTACAGTATATTCCTTGTTGTCCTTCTTAGTTTTAGATGCACCGGAAAAGGCTTTGCTCTTATAATCGCCTATTTTAGTATTTAAATTGCCTGTCAGTGAATTAAAGGACTGCTCCGTTATGGCATTTTTCATGGTGTCACTGAAGTCCCTGGAAAATTTGTTATAATTCTTATCCTTTATGCCCTCCAGTACATTATCTGTGATTTCAGATCCATAACTCACGTCTGCCTCTGTAAGCTTTTGTCCGCAGCCTGTTAAAAGTACCCCTGCCATTATTGTTATTAATGCAAATATAAATATTCTGCCTAAATAATTCTTTTTCATAAATTCCCCTCCATTTTTATTTTATATAATGCATTCATTATCAATTTTATTTTTCAGTTTAATAATTATAAATAAAGCCGCCAAGGTTAAAATAAATATATAGCCTTCAATTTGCCATGTAGATAAACCTGCCATTTTAAAAATTCCTAAAGGGCTGTCTATTAATGAATGAAATAAGATAGCATAAAATAAATATATTTTTCTTCTATATTTAACTGCATAAAGTACCAGTAATGTCATTGCTATATGGCATATAATTGCCATGACTCTCTCCAAAGTACCTGCCAGATATAAATTAGGTGCTGCAGTAATTAGTCCTCTGTTCAAAAGCAGGGTTAAATATCCAAGCCCTACAAAAATTAAAGCCTCTATGCCCCCATGTCCAAGGCCAAACACAATGCCGTTTTTCCACTGCAGCTTATCCTTTAGAAAAAACTTAAATCCTATATATCTCCCAATCTCCTCAAACAAACCCGCAGTAACACCAAGTATTATAGAATATGCCGCCATGTTTGTAGTGCTAAATAAGGTAAACCAGGTTGTGGTATTTAAATACCTTAAAATCTGCAGTCTAAGCAAAGGCTGAGATATTACAAACACGGCTGCTCCAACAAAGAAGGCCTTCCAGCTGGCTTTGTACCTCTTGATCATAAATATTGCCAGAGCAGCTGGAACAAACATTGAAAATATCATTCCCAAAATTACATAAAAAACAGATAAATCAGAAACCACAAAATCCCCCCCATTTTTTATTTAAATACAAAATAAATAAGTTATACTTGTTATACACATAATATAACAAATATAACTTAAATGCAATATAAATAAAGAGATGCAAAAGCACCTGCTACTCAAAATATGGTCAAATATATCCATACTGAGAAGATTCCTGTTTCATTGTACCCTACCTTGCCTAAGCTACTACAGTTTGTATAGCACTCCACAGGCGTAAATTCCCGAAATAGCCTTCGGTACACATATAAGCGCTTGTTTAATTAAGCTATCTTATATTCCTTAGCATTAGCTAAATTGATTGAAGCATTCAAATCTTCTATTGTTATAAAGCTTGGTTTTTGCTTTATTAACTCACTTACTGTTTTATTAATATAATCAGTTCTAATATTTGTAAGTCTTTGATGAAGTTTTTGTACCTTGACTATTTGTTTTTGGATATTTTGACGAGCAGCTTCTCCTTTCTCTTTTTTATTTCTTAATTTCAAACTTTCATATTTCCTTGAGAGTTTTCTTTGCTCATGTTTTAGTTTCTTTTCTGCTTTTTTAACTGTTTTAGTTTTATTAATATTCTTTTTAGTTATTCCATTAGAAAAAATTGCAAGATTTTTGAGTCCAAGGTCTACACCTATTCCTTCTGAATGGGGTTTATTGTTTACTTGAGTATCTTCTTCAACTAATATAGAAACATAATATCTATCAGCTTTTTGACTTACTGTTCCACTTGTTACTCTGCCATTAGCTGGTATGTAACCGTATTCCTTGAGTCTAACCCAACCTAAAGTTGGCATCTTAATTCTATGCCTTTCAATAGTCCAATCAGTTTTATTGTTCCTGGGGAAGTAGGCTTTAACGTCTTGATTTTTCTTCTTTTTAAATTTAGGGAAACCACTTTTACCTTTGAAGAACTTCTTAAAAGCTTTTTCTCCATTCATAATAGCCTGTTTAACTGATTTTGAAGATACTTCTTTTATCCAAAGTTTATCTTGATTATTAGGTATATACTCATTATTAAGCCATTTAGAAAAATCCATGCCGCTTACAAACCTTTTTTCTTTTTCATAAACTTCTTTATTATGTGAAATGTAAAAGTTATATATGAACCTGCTTACACCAATTGTTCGATGAATTTTTATTATCTGTTCTTTGGTTGGTTTAATCTCTGTTTTGTATGCTTTTTTCAACTTCTTCATCTTCCTTTATCTCTTTTTTATACTTTCTTAAACAATAAATCCTGCAGCTAAAAACATGAAGTATTGAGATTACAGATGTCATTCACTCATCAATAAGTTTATCCCATCTTTGCGATTATAATTCAATCCACTCCCATAATCTTCAATCACTTCATCTACAGTAATTCCTTTTGCATTAGCATATTGTTTAAGAAATATAACTTGATTTTTTAAATCATTTTTTTGATTAGAAGTTGAAACTCTTGTATATATAACTACCTTTTTTCCAGAAGATTTTATACCCGTAAACTCTTTATACTATTCATAGGTATAAAACCGCCCATTTGTTGGTGTTCCAAATGCTTTTAATTTTCCTGCGTTATCTCATCGTTGCAGCGTTAAAACTGATACATTTAATAATTCAGCAAATTTTTTAGGCTTGTAGTTCTTACTCAAATATAATCACTCCCTTTTTGGCGATTATATTATATCATGTCAGAATATACTTGTATATAAATTTATAAACTATTTTATTGCTCCTTTTATTTATGTTCTGAAAATAACATCTTCTCTGCTGAACATATATCTTGCAAATAAGATTGAAGCTAACACATAAACTGCTATCCAGCCAAATGTTATAAACATATGCTGAACATTGTATATTCCTGATACAAGTTCTTTAATAAGACATGATGCATTGGCCAGAGGAATGTGAAAATACATTGGGTCTATGGATTTTGCATCCAGCATATAGGTTCCGTAAGCTGGTATAAATGCAACAATCATCAGTGGTGATAAATAAGTCTGAGCTTCCTTAAAGGAGCGGGCATATATGCTTATGGCAAGCTCCAGTGCCCCAAACACCATTGTTATAAGCACGGAAACCAGTGCTATTAATAATACTGCTTTTAAAGGAAACTGCACAGAAACTCCTGAAAATATGCCATTCTTCTGGGACATAGCAATAAACAAGCCTGTCAATGAGGCTGCTGTTGTTATAGCACCCATTATAGTAATTGCAAGGAATTTACCCCATAAAAGAGAAAGCCTTCCTGCCTGAGTTGTTAAAAGAGGCTCCAGAGTTCCTCTTTCCTTTTCCCCAGCACCTAAGTCAGTGGCTGGAGCTATTGGTCCTGATACACTGTATATTATGAGCAGCAGAGGAAGCATTAATGAAATCACCATTTTGCCCTGGCTGTCCTTTTCCTTTGCTGAGGTCTTTGACTGTATTGTCACAGGTGTTAATATATTTGTGTTTATATTTCTTTTATCAAGTCTTGTCTTTACAACAACCTTTGAATATTGATCTATATATGAATTTATTATATTCATTGCCTCTGAAGACTGCTGGCTTACATTATCATATGTTATATTGACGTTTATGTCCTTTTCCTGTTGAATATCTTTGTCAAAATCCTTTGGGATTTCCATTCCAACATATATCTTTCCATTTTTAACATCCTCATCAATGTTTGATGAATCCACAACCTTTATATTCTTCTGGGATTTAATAAACTTGGAAAGTGAGCTGTTGCCGTCATCCTTTACGGCTATCTTAAGGTTATTTTCAACACTTTTTGTGGTGTTATCCATGCTTCTCCCCATAACACCAAATATAACAGGGAAAATTATAATAGGAATTAAAATACCAATAATCAATGTTTTTTTATCCCTGAAAATATCCAGTAATTCCTTTTTTAAAACAATGAGGGTTACATTATTTTTCATTTTTATCACCTACCAGTCTCATAAATATATCTTCCATATTGTCACTGTTATATTTTGATTTGAAATCATCCACAGTGCCAGTCTCAAGTATTGTTCCCTTGTGGATTATTACAATTCTATCACACAGTTTTTCAACTTCACTCATGCTGTGGCTTGAAAAAATTATGGCTTTTTTATCCTGTCTGCACTTAAGAATAAAGTCCTGTACTATTCTGGATGCTGTAACATCCAGTCCTGCAGTTGGCTCATCAAACAGCATTACACCAGGCTCATGTACAATGGATCTGGCTATAGCAACTTTCTGCTTCATACCCCTTGAAAACTTGCCTACTCTTCTGTTTAAGTATTCATTCATTTCAAGCATATTAGAAAGATATTCAATGCTCTTTTCTGTTTCTTCTTTGCTCATGCCATTTAATTCAGCAAAATATTTTATATTTTCCTTAGCTGTGAGCCTGTCATACAATCCCACTTCTCCACCAAATAAAATGCCTATGTTTCCCCTTACCTTTGATGGCTCCTGAATTATATCAAAGCCATTAATAATAGCTGTGCCTCCTGTGGGCTTCAGCATGGTGGCAAGTAATCTTAAAGTAGTGGTTTTGCCTGCACCGTTCTCCCCAAGAAGTCCCACAATTTCTCCTTCATTAACAGTAAAGCTAATGCTATCCACTGCATTTACTTTTTTAAACTTCTTGGAAAGATTTTTTACTTCTATCATTTAAGTCACCTCCATAAAATAAATGTAAAAGAGTATATAATTATACCACATATGTAACAATATGTATACACAAAAAAGCTTAGTCAGAATTAACCAACTAAGCTTTTTAATTATAATTTAGATTCAACTATGTTTAAAATATGATCTCTCCTTTGTATTCCTTCAGTGGCCAGCTTATTTATCTGTTTTGAAATTTCAGCTTTATAAGCTTCATCCTTAAGGCTGGAAAGATTTATCTTTACATTCAGCACAGCACCTTCAATGGCTGCCTGAGTAAGAAGAGCCGCAACCCCTGCATCTGAAACTGCATTGATATTTCCAAGTTCACTGGCAGTTAAAATATAATCATAAATCTTAAAGGCACAATCAGCCACCTTAAGTGGTACTTCAATGGCTGCCTTATAGCCCTGCTGTATTTTTTCTTTTCTTACATTTTTATTTTCTTCAGTATCCTTTGGAAGTTTGAAGGCTGACATAAGCTGCATAAATGATTCTGTGTCCTCCTCCATGAGCTTTAAAAATTCATCACTTCCATTTTTGGTTTCATTAAGGCTGTTTTGTATTTTATTTTTATCTGCTTCACTTAATTCTTCATAATTCTTTTTCCCCACAGTAAGGTTAAATACCATGCTTCCAAGAGCACTTGCAAGAGCTGCTGAAAGTGCTGAAACACTTCCTCCTCCTGGTGCAGGGGAAGAAGAACCAAGCTCTTCAATAAAGTCCTTTATCATCAAGTTTTTAAGCATTTGTTATCCCTTCCTTAATATAAACTTTTTATACTAGTCTACCATGATCTGCTACCACTTTGCCATTCTTAATGACAGTTTCTGCTGCATTTATGCCGAAATGATATATTAAGTAGTTTAGATTCTTACTGTTGAAAATAACTATATCCGCTTTTTTCCCAACTTCAAGGCTTCCTATTTTATCCTCTTGGCAGACAGCACAGGCAGCATTATATGTTACAGCATTAATTATCTCCTCAGGCAGCATTTTCATACCATAGCAGGCAAAAGTCATAACATTTTGCAGTGATTCCGTTGGTGAGGTTCCTGGATTGCAGTCCGTAGCCAGAGCCACAGGCACTCCCATGTCAATCATAAGTCTTGCTGGTGCATATTTATTAAGCATTAAATAAAATGAAGTAGTTGGAAGAAGCACTGCAATTACACCACTTTGTGCCATTGCCTTAATTCCTTCTTTTGATGCAGCCACCAGATGCTCTGCAGAAACGGCACCAAGCTCTGCTGCCAGTTCTGCTCCTCCCATGGGCTCAATTTCGTCTGCATGGAGTTTTACCTTTAAGCCATGCTGTTTACCTGCATTTAAAATCTCTCTTGTTTCATCTATGCTGAAAACTCCCTCCTCGCAGAAGCAGTCAATGAACTTGGCCATATTATGAGATTCCACATATGGAATATGCTGATTTATTATGCTGTCAATATATGCCCTTCTGTTATTTTTATATTCCTTTGGTACAGCATGAGCCCCCAGATATGTTGACTCAATGGTAATTGGATGACTTTCGTTTAATATTTTATTTATATGAAGCATCCTCATTTCATCACCAAAGTTAAGTCCATATCCTGATTTACTTTCTACAGTGGTTGTTCCATGCAGAAGCATTGTATCCAGCCTGGCTTTTGTTTCACTTATAAGTTTTTCCGTAGAGCTTTTTCTGGTTTCATTTACAGTGCTTAATATTCCTCCGCCAGCATTTAATATGTCTATATAGCTTACCTTTTTTAATTTAAGAGGCAGTTCAAACTCTCTGGAGCCGCCGTATACCACATGGGTATGGCTGTCTATAAGCCCAGGTGTAACTGTTTTCCCCTGTGCATCAATGACCTTGTCTCCCTGCTCATAAAACTTTTTGTATCCATCTCCCGTGCCAATTTCAGCTATTATATTTTTTTCTATTACAATAAACCCATTTTCAATTATGCCGGCGTCCTTCATTTCATCCCTGACTTTTTTATGGCTTCCCTTGCAGGTAACTAAACATCCGATATTTTTTATAATAGTTCTCATGTTAATTCCCCCAATCACAAAATTGAACAAACCTAACTCTAGAACTCATAACTTTTAACTCATAACTTTAAACTTATAACTGTAGAATTGAATTATTTTTCGTAAATCCTTTTTTCAAGTATCTGATCCTCAGAGAAATTTTCAATCTGCAGATAATATTCAAGGCTTTGCACCAGGGCTGACATTGGAACAAGTCCAACTATTTCACTGCCCACCACAGGCACTCCATATCTCTTTGCCTCCATTTTAACCATTTCATAGGCTCTGTAAATTGAGGTCTTTTCATAATTCACAAGGTTCATGGACACCTGTACTATGTTTCTGTCCTCAATTTTCACTCCCATGGCTTTAACAAATCTAAGGCCGCCTCCTATGTTTCTCACTATTTTAGCAATGCTATTGGCAATATCTATATTGTCTGTACCTAAGTTTACATTAAAAGCAACCAAAGGCACTCTAGCTCCCACAGCAGTACAGCCTCCTTTAACATTCATCACTGCAGGTCCGAAATCAGGCTTCCATGCAGGGTCCTTTATTTTTTCAAAGAAGCCTTCATACTGTCCCCTTCTAACAGCAGCTAAATTCTTTCTTTCAGGCTTTGATGCAGAATCCTCATAGAGATAAACAGGAATGTTAAATTTCTCTCCTATGGCCTTTCCAACTCTTTTAGACAATTCAATGCATTCCTCCACTGTCACATCCTTAATTGGAACAAAAGGAACCACATCCAATGCTCCCATCCTTGGATGTCCTCCAGTATGCTTTGACATATCTATATTTTCATAAACCTTTTCTGCCATTTTAAGAATAGCTGTTTCAACGCCCTGAACTGATCCAATAAAGGTTACCACTGTTCTGTTGTGATCGCTGTCAGATGAATAATTTAGAAGCTTTACATCATCTGCTTTTCTAACTGAATCAACTATTCTCTCAACAACCTCCATGTCTCTTCCTTCACTAAAGTTTGGAATGCACTCTACGATTTTTGACATTGCTCATCTCTCCTTTTCCTATGATTAGTATTTTATTTTAACTTCCTTTTCGGTATTTCTAAGCAGTTCTCCTGTGGATATTAATTTTTCGCATTTATCCAGTTCTACATACATTACCTTATCATTATCAATAAAATCCACATATTTTCTTACGGTGTCATAGGCTGCCTGGGTACCTTTGCCAAGCTTAAATCCTTGTCTGAAGTCTATTGCCTGACAGGCTGCCATAATTTCTGTGGCAAGCACTCTTCTTGCATTTCCAACTATGTCTCTTGCCTTTCTTGCAGCTATAGTTCCCATACTTACGTGATCCTCCTGATTTGCAGAGGAAGGTATGGAATCCACTGAGGCAGGATGAGCCAGCACCTTATTTTCTGAAACAAGAGATGCTGCAGCATACTGTGTTATCATAAATCCTGAATTTAATCCTCCATGCTTAACTAAAAATGGAGGAAGATCATTTAACTGATAATTAATAAGTCTTTCCAGTCTTCTTTCGGATATATCAGCAAGTTCAGCACAGGCAATTCCAAGAAAATCAAATGGTAATGCCATAGGTTCGCCATGGAAATTCCCTCCTGAAATCACATCTCCTTCTCTTGTAACAATAGGATTATCCGTAGCTGAATTTATTTCAATTTCAACTTTTTCTTTAACATAATTAACTGCATCTTTGGATGCACCATGAACCTGAGGTACACATCTTAGTGAATATGCATCCTGTACTCTAAGCTGACCCTGTCTTGTTATAAATGTACTGCCTTCAGTAAGACTCAGCATATTTGCAGCTGTATCCATTTGTCCTTTATGAGGTCTTATTTTGTGTATTCTTGGGTCAAAGGCATCCTTAATGCCCCTAAGTGCTTCAATAGTAAGTGCTGCTGCAATGTCGCTTACTTTTAAAAGATCTATAGCTTCCATTAAAGCCAGAGAACCTACACCTGTCATTACCTGAGTTCCATTTATAAGAGCAAGGCCTTCCTTAGCAACCAGCTCCACTACATTTATATCTGCCTTATGCATTGCATCTTTTCCATCCAGAACTTCTCCTTTATATTCAGCTTTTCCATAGCCAAGCATAGGAAGCACCATATGTGCAAGAGGAGCAAGATCTCCTGAAGCTCCCAGTGATCCTTTCTCTGGTATAACAGGATGAACACCCTTATTCAGCATTTCTATAAGTGTATTTAATGTACTAAGTCTTATTCCTGAATATCCTTTTGAAAGTGCATTTGCTCTAAGCAGCATAACACATCTTACAACATCCTTTGGCAAGGGCTTTCCAGTACCGCAGGCATGAGACAATATTAAATTTTTCTGTAAAGTCTTGCTGTCCTCCTTTGAAATAGTCACATCAGCAAACTTTCCAAATCCAGTTGTAATACCATAGATAACCTTATTATTTTCTACAATGTCATCAACAATTTTCCTCGAACTGGTTACCATTTTTTCAGCATCTTCACTTAATTCTACCTTTGCATTGTTTATGCATACATCTTTTATGTTTTCTAATGTTAAATGATTCCCATCCAAATAAACAGTATCCATATTTTATCCCCTTTTCATATATATTTTGTGCTTATACTATTTATATTCTTTAAAAAATTGCATTAACCTTTATTTTATCTCATTTGAATATTCTGAATATTTTTAACACACTGTCACTTTATCATAATAATGCAATATATATTGCTTTATTTTAAATTTTATTTTAAAATATAAATAGGAAAATATTGGTACACCACATAAGCATTGATTTTAATGCTATAATGGTATAAAAGATTAATTTATAGAAAGGCAAGGCTATAAAATGCTTGATAAATTTATTGAAAAGTCCAAAAATTTAAATCTATACAGCATTGTAGTGCTGAAAAACGGGGAAAAAATAGCTGAACATCACTGGGCTAAGGAGATTAGAAGAAATCAGTATTCAGCTACAAAAAGCTTTACCTCTACAGCTATTGGAATGGCTATAGATGAAGGACTTCTTAAGCTGCAGAATAAAATTATGGATTATTTTGAAAATGACATTCCAGGCAATCTGCCAAAGCTTCAGCTTCAGAGACTTAAAAAATTAACTATTGAAGATCTTTTAATGATGGCAGCAGGGTATAAGGATCCAGGCTTGATGGCTGAAAGAAAAAGCTTAAAAAACAAAAACTGGATTCAGTTTGCTTTGTCAATGCCTCTTTACTTTGATGCAAAACAACAATTCACATATACTAACTGTACTGCTTATCTGGCTGGAGTTATTTTGGAAAAAGCTGCAGGCTGCTCCTTAATTGACTACCTTATGCCAAGATTATTTAAGCCTCTTGGAATTCCACGTCCTGACTGTGAATTCTGTCCGCAGGGTCACGTTTTCGGAGCCAGTGGTTTAATGCTGACGGCAAATGAACTTGCTAAGTTTGGACAACTATACCTGCAGAAGGGTGAATATAATGGAAAACAGTTAATTTCTAAAGATTGGGTGCAGCAGGCAACAAAAAAACAGATAAACACAGGCTATGGCCCTTTGGATAACCGCATGGGCTACGGTTACTTTTTCTGGAGAGGCAGTCATAACTCATACAGAGCCAGCGGAATGAATGGACAATCCGCCATTGTTTTAGAGGATAAAAATGCAGTTATTGCCATTAATGCAAATGAGAAAAATACTCAGGCCATAAGGGACTGCATGTGGGAGAACATATATCCCGAACTATAATATGACAAAATATACGGACTATATCACTATTTTTATGATATAGTCCTTTTTTTAATTTTCTGCAGGTTCTTTTAAAGTATTATCTTTTACTAAAAGCAGTACTGAAGCAATGACCAGTGCACTTCCTATTATCATATTCAATGATAATTTTTCCTTTAAAATCAAAAATCCCAGTATTATACTTACAATAGGCTCCAGAGTACTTAAAATGGCTGCCCTGGATGGTCCTATAATTCTTACACCTTTCAAAAATGACATAAGAGCTACAACTGTAGATATAAATGCCAGTAAAATAATGCATATTAAAGCATAAAAATCTATTCTTAAATCCAGTGCCGAAGTGGACACTCCAAGTAAAAACATTATAATGCTGGAGGTTACGGAAAGATAAAAAATCATAACATAGCTGTTAATTTTCTTTGCTTTATCTGTGGAAATTCCAAGCACATAAAGTGAATAAAATATAGCTGAAGCAAATGCAAATGAAACTCCTGTAATGTTAATGCTCTGATTTTTTATCTCAATTAAAATAAATACTCCAATTAAGGACAGCAGCAGGGATACAATTTTTCTGCCATAAAGCTTTTCCTTATATAAAAATCTGGACATTAGTGTAACTATGGCAGGATATGTGTAAAGAAGATTTGTAGCCACGCCAACTGATACATAGTTATAAGAAATAAATAAGCACAAAGCAGTGGCTGAATATCCAAATAACCCCAGCATAATTACCATTAAAATCTGTTTCATGTTTAATTTAAGTGATATCTTTTTATTTAAAATTATATAAAGTAAAATAAAGGCTGCAAATAAAAATCGTAAAAACAGCACTGTATATGTAGTTGCTCCTCTTCCATAGGCTAACTTTGCCAGAACGGGCATTACACCAAATGCCGTTGAGGCTAATATTATGTCCAAATCACCCTGTATGTTTTTCATTATGACCTCCATCTTATTCCCTAATTTTCAGCTCCATGAGAGCCCATATTAAATATATCCTTTAATTCTTTTACCTTAAGCATATAAGCACTAATAACATATACCGGCACAGCAGCTATTACTGATATTAAAATAATAATTAAATTTCCCTTCATGGTTAGTGCCAGGTGTGCACCAAGGAACTTGTATATTATGTATACCACTGCCCCCATAACTGCTGAAGCTATTAGTATTTTAACAAATTCAGTAATTATATTTTTTACATTTATGCCTTTTACCTTTTTATTAAGATTGTAGAAAAGTAAAAGTGTTATCATACCCGTGGAAATTGATGCTGCCAGAGTTAATCCAGAAACATTCATGAATTTTACAAGTATAGAGCTTAGAATAAAATTAAGTATTATGCCGAAAAAACTGTTTATCATGGGGGTTTTTGTGTCCTTTAAGGAATAAAAGGCTCTGCTTAAAATATCCCTTAAGCCGTAAAATATTATAGCCGGTGAAAAGAAAAGCAGTGCTTGTGCAGTTTTAACTACTGAGCTCTCCAGGAACTGGCCTCTTTTAAATATTACACTTATAATAGGTACTCTTAAAACAATTATTCCAACTGCTGCAGGTATAAGAATTAGAAATATCATATTAATGGATTTTCCAAGAGCCTTATTGTATTCAGAATTATTTCTGTTGACAGCATGAGTAGCCAAAGTAGGATATATCACTGTTGAAATTGCTACTGCAAACACCTCATATACCAGCATAGTTACTTTATTTGAGAAATCAAGTATTGAAACTGCTCCCTCATATAAATTTGTGGCAAAGGATCTGTTTATAAACATATTTATCTGAATTAAGGATGTACTTATAATAATAGGAAGCATTAATTTAAATAATCTTATAATGTCCTTGTCCTTAAAATCCAGTATAAATTTATATTTATATCCTAAAGCCTTAAACCTTGGCACATTTATTATGTACTGTGCGAAAAATCCAAGCACTGTTGCCACTCCAAAACCTAAAATGCCATATTTATCAGGTAAAAAAACAAGATAAATCACATATATTAAATTTGATGCTATGGACATGGCTGAGGGTTCAAAAAAATACTTATGAGCCTGCAGCACTCCTGTAATAATGCTCTGCATGCCAACAAATATAAGAGAAAGGAACATAATCCTTATAATCTGCACTGCCATACTGAATACAGCAGGATTTTTAGTAAATCCGGGAGCACAGATAATAATAATATATTTTGCAAAAATAATCCCAAGAATGGTTACAATTATTGTAAACAGCATGAATATATTTAACAGCTTATTTACATATTCATTTCCTTCTTTAAAGGTCTTTTTTTCAATATTTTCCGTATGTATTGGAATAAAGGTGGTGGTCAGACCGTAGCCTATGCTTGTTAAAAGCATCACTGCACCAAAGGCAAACATATATATATCTGTCTCAATGGTGGTGCCGAACTTGGCTGCAATTAATGCATCTCTTACAAATGCCAGTACCTTTCCAATAACAAGTAAAATCATTACTATAATAGAACTCTTAATTAATCTGCTGTTCTTTAGCATAACTACTCTCCAATTATTTATTTACACAAGTCATGATAAAAATTATAATAATCTGTGCAAAACCTGTGTAATGTAAAATTCTTTTGTACTTCACTGTACAAATTATTCCCCAGGAAATTTTCCTTTAAATTCTCCATTGCCTTTTTCATACTGCTGTACACAGCATCTGCGTTATTTTCGATTATAATCATTTCATTTTCAGTGAAGTTTAAATCCACATCTCCAACTTTTGTGCAGATAACAGGCTTTTTTAAAGCACCGCTTTCCAAAACCGTCAAAGGGGGCGCTCCACCCTCACTAATTGAAGTTAAAATGCTTATATCACAGGCATTTAATATGCCATAGGGATTGCTTTTAAAGCCTGTAAATATAACCTTATTTTGCAGATTTAAATCACCGCACTGCTGCCTCAGCTGATTTTCCAGAGGTCCGTCTCCAACTATAATAAGCTTAACATTCTCAAACTCACTGCTGAGCTTTTTGAAAGCATTTATTAAAAGCTTTTGATTTTTTACAGGATGCATCCTTGCTATATTAACAAATGCAATATCCTGCTCTGACATATTATACTGTGACCGTATTTCACTTCTGGTTTCCTTTATTTCAATCTCATTAATATTTATTCCATTGTTAATTACGTACTTACTGCCTTTAAAGCCCTTGTCATTAAGCAGTGTTTTAATGCTTTGAGAAACACATACAAAGCTTTTAAAGCTCTTTAAGCCTATATAACTCAGAGGAGTATATAAATATTTCTTCATTTTATTATTCATAAAATCATATCTGTAATCGCTGTGTATGGTGGCAGCAGTATGGCAGTTCAGCCTTCCATTTATAAACTTATGTATGGCAAAAGCTTTAGCTCCATGAAAATCCGCCACATCTATATTATTGTCATTAATGTAATTGATTATATCATTATTATTAAGAGCATTGGGAAATAAAACATAATCATAATTCAAATGCTTTAATTTATCATAAAAACAGCCTGAACCTATACAGCCTATTATATTATTGTAGTTTTCAAACTTGGACTTGCAGATATTTAAAACATGATTAGCTCCTCCACCGTTGTCATTTCCAGAAATTATATGTAATATTTTCATAACATCACCACATTTAATTTTTTCTGCTTTTAATTACCATAAATAAAAACTTAGGTATACTCCATAGTCTTTTTATTCTCCATGGCTCCTTAAAAACCCTGTAAAGCCATTCAATACCCAGCTTTATCATCCATCTTGGGGCTCTTTTAACCTCACCTGCAAAAACATCAAAGCTTCCCCCAACTCCCATATATATTTTGCATGGAAGCTTATGCATATACATTGAAATAAATTTTTCCTGTCTGGGGCTTCCCATAGCAGCAAATATGGCATAGGGTCTTTTTGTATTAATTTCAGAAATTAAATCATCACAGCTGTCTAAGTTAAAAAATCCATTCCTGTATCCGCAGATGTTAAGCTTGGTATACTTGTTAGTAAGGTTTGAAACACATTTTTCAAGGGTTCCCTGTTTTGTTCCCAAAAGATAAACAGACTTATTGTTTTCCTCACAGTATTTAAATATATCCTCTGTTAACTCTATACCTGCAATTTTCTCCTTTACAGGTTCTTTAACAATTTTTGCAGCTAAAACCACACCAACTCCATCTGGTATAATTACTGACTCAGGTGAGTTAAATTCATCAAACAGTTCCTTATTATATAATCCATTAAATAATACTTCAGGGTTTCCTGAAATTATATTAACCTTATTAAATTTCTTTATGTAATTAAGCAGGCTTGATTTATCTTCATTATAAACTTTATATCCTAAAATGTTTGAAAACATATCTTCCTCCATTATCTATCGCATAAGCCTATGAATATCCAGAAAAATACTGCTATTTTAGGAACAAATAAAAGATTATCTGAAAAATTCATAAATAAGAATGCCACTGCTGAAGCAAAAAAACCTGTATAAAAAGTCTTTTTAACAAAGCTTTCAGAATACTTTAATGTATTATATATCTTCATAAGTAAAGTTATAATCACTGCTGCAAAAGTTATTCCTCCTGGAATTCCAAGCTCTGTTTCCACCTTCAGATAGGAATTGTGTACAGGATACCTTGAAAAATCAGCATAAGAGAGCTCAGGATATTTCTTCACATATTCATCATAATAGCTCACATAATTGCCATTTCCTACACCAAATACAGGGTGATCCTTAATCATTTTAATAGCTGTTTTCCACAATTTTAATCTTGCTGCATCCAATGTACTGTTGCCTATATCTTTTATTCTGGAACTGATCCTGGGAATAAAATACGCTGCTACTCCTAAAATTCCAATAGGAATAAGGAGTTTTATGCTGTATATAATAGTCAGTGTCAAAAGTCCAATACCAACTCCCACAAAAGCATTTCTTGACCCTGTCAATACTATGCTGCATAAAATTAAAACAACTAATACTGAATACATTATCTTAAGTAACTTTGCTTTTTCCTTAATGGCAAACATAATTACAGGGAAAATGCTCATAACAAGAAAGGCAGCAAAGGAATTAGGATTTTCAAAGGTAGATGCTATTCTTTCCATTTTAATTCCATTAAAAACATAATAGTATTTGTGTTCAAGTCCAAGGCCTGTTACAGCTTGAATTATTCCAATTAAACATGTAACAAATACTGATGAGAAATAACATAATTTTATTTTCTTAAAGTACTTTTCCTCTCCATAATTAAGCTTAAGCATAATAATCAAGACAAAATAAGAAAAAAATCTCAGTGTTTCAGATAATGCCAGTGATTTTTCCTTTGCGTACAGCACTGAAAAAGCCATTACAATGGTAAGACATAACATGGATATGAGAAAAATATCACTAAACATGCATCTAATTATATCCTTCACTGATACCCGTTTTTGAAGCAGTGCGGCAAAAAAAGTTAAAAATATTATAAGCAGCAGCAGATCTGCCACTGAGCCTTTGTTCTTTATAGTTAAATTATACGGTATTACTGGTACAATGAATATATAAATACAAATAAGTATATAGCTGATTTTATACATTTGCTTTTTCATGGCCATCACCCTTTTACTATTATTTATTAAAAAAGAATAGAGGTTAACCTGATTATTGATGGTTTAACCTCTATCCTATATTAATAAGAGTTACAAAAACTTGAACAACAAATTAAACTTACCTAAATTTACTAATATACGAATATTATAACACATCATAGTTTAAATTAGAATAGGTATTATGATTTTTCTATGATTTTTAATATTTATTTAAATTCTACCCTGCACTTAGTAAAATCAAACCTTCCAGGCCTGACTTCAGCCTGTTTGAACAAAAAGCTTACAACCTTAGCCTTGCCAGGATTTATGCTGTCAAGTTCAGGTACATTTGCAAATACCTTGCGGCATATTAGATTATTTGTTCCATCAAAAATGCTTACAGGCAGCTTTTCAACCTTAACAGGTTTTGTATTGCCATTTCTAAACAGCAGTGTACACATTATATCATCCTCAGGTGTAAACTCCAGCTTAAATAAAGAAATTGAAAACTCATTTGCCTTAAGTGTAGGCAGATTGTGAGCAAAATCCCTTAAAACACTTTCCTGTTCAAAAGAAAGGTCTGCAGGCATATTTTCAATTTCTGTATCCACAGAGTTAAATGCCTTCATTTGCTTGGTTGTATTGAACTTAATAGTGTAATCCTTGGATTCATCAAATACCACATCCTCTGGAATCTTAAAATTCACTGTAAAGTGCCTTGCACCATGGCCTTTAATTAATCCCTCATCTTTGAAATTAAAATTCTGGCTCATTACTGGGTTTTCTTTATCATCCATTATAACAAGAGGAATTTCCTCCATGGACAAGTTTGATTTCAGTCCATTTCTCACAAAAAATCCTGCCTCTAAATCATCATCATTTTTAGTAAAATAAGTAACATGAATATCTATGTCATTTTCCTTCAAAGGATGTTTATCATTTATTTCCTTTAATTCCTCTTCAAATACACGTTTCTTTAGTTCTGACAATGATTGATTATTTCCTAAATCTAAAAATATTTCGCATTTGTTTTCCATAAATGCCTCCCGCAACTATTTTATTTGTTACTTTATCCATGCACCGCTGGCATCTAATTTATAGGTTCCTATTGTAGTGCCGCATGCCATGGAACCATCGCTGTAAAGATAATACCACTTTGATCCTAACTGAATCCACCCAGTTGCCATTGCTCCACTTGATTTTAAGAAGTACCATTTACCGCCTGACTTAATCCAGCCTGTAGCCATGGCACCGCTGTCATTCAGAAAGTACCAGGTTGTACCATCTTTAATCCATCCTGTATCCATAGCACCGCTGTTATCCATGAAGTACCAGGTTGTGCCGTCCTTAAGCCATCCTGTTTTCATTATACCTGTACTATCTAGATAATACCACTTATTATTCACTTTTTGCCACCCTGTTAGATAATTATTGTCTGCATACAAATACCAGCTGCCATCTTTTGATACCCAGCCATTTAGTGTAGTTGGTGTTGGCGGTGTAACTGGTGGTTCAGGTGGTGTAACCGGTGGTGTTGGTGGTGTGGCTGGTGGTTCAGGTGGTTCAGGTGGTGTTGGCGGTGTTGGTGGTGTGATTATATCCCCAGCTACATTTGCCACATTTGTACCAGGATAATAAAAATTCAATATATCGCTATATGTTTTTCCGCTAAGTGCCATCTGCTGAGCACCAATTTGGCTCATTCCTATACCATGTCCAATTCCTTTACCTGTAAAAGTATAGGTCTTCCCATCAAAAGTTACAGTGTATAATGAACTTGGTAATGATAAAAACATTCTGGCACTTTCTTTTGAATATGCTGCCATCTGCGGTGTACCTGCTGAATTTACATAATTAATTTCTATATTGCTTACTCTTCCACTTTGATATTTGGTAATTGTATTTGTGTTGATGCCTGTAAATGTATCAGTGGATGAAATAAGTTTTTTACTTTTTAAAATTTTATCTATATCCGCTGTAGTAAATTGTCTAGTCCAGCTGTCTTGTGGGTCAAATGGGTCTTGCTTTTCCTTATAATATGGGAAGGAGCCTGACCATACATTGCTGCTGTCTTCAATGTATCCTCCATTACTGGCTGAATACAATGCTTCAATAAGATTTGACTGATACTGAAGAACCATTCCCCTGGTTTCATCAACAGCCTTATTAACATTAGTTAATGTCCCATAGTATCCCTTATATGCCTGGCAGTTCGTTGTGTCATCTAAATCATAGCCATTTGTTAATTTCCTTAAAGCGTAGCTTCTTGCTGCTATTGCCTGGGCTTTTAACGCCTCAATATTATAAGTACTATACATTTCTGAGGGTACAACACCTTTTAAATAATCCTCTATATAAATACTATTTATAGGTAAAATTGCTGAATTCTTAATTTGAAAACTAACAATTCCTAAATATTTGTTCTTACCAATGCTTATTGTATTTCCAGTTTGTGAAGGAACAAAATTCACTGAATCCACTGTGATTCCATTTAGATTTATCTTGTCATTATTTTTTAAAAGAGTAAGGCTTGTCCCGTCTTTATAACGCACATTATTAATGTAATAGTCTCCATTAAGGGTTACAGTAATATTGTTATTCTTCATACTCTCCAAGCCAACCTTAACATACTGTCCATTGTAATAAGTTGCACTGCCTGCAGCCTTTACATTAATCCCGCTGAACATTGTAAAAATGAAAACAGCAATTAAAAATCTGACAGCATGTTTAATACAGCTTTTTTTTGCAAATTGCCTTTTTACTGAAAATACCATAAATAGAAATCCCCCTGTTAATAATTATTTATTTAAATAGATCCCAAAGCAAATTATTTAGTTGCGGCTGCCTGACTTTATTATTCTATGCCTGTAACAATTAAATCAGTACTTACCCACACTCCATTGGCATCAAAATTGTATATATCTACCTTTGTATTTGCTGCCATTTCACCTGAGGTGTAATATAAAAAGTACCATTTATCATTATATTGAAGCCAGCCCACAGCCATATCTCCGTTTTTATTCATATAATACCATTTACCATTATATAAAACCCAGCCAATAGCCATATCTCCGTTTGGATTTAAATAATACCACTTGCCTCCATAAGAAAGCCATCCTGTTTTCATTGAACCGTTAGGATTTAAATAGTACCATTTGCCGCCTAAATTAATCCATCCTGTTACCATTTTACCATTCTGGTTCATATAATACCAGGTTCCTCCAATATGTATCCAGCCTGTACTCTTTGTCCCACTATTGTTCATGTAGTACCAGCTGTCCGAAGTCTGCACCCATCCGCTGGCCTTTACCTGAAAAGTTGAAAACATTAGAGCAGACGCTGTTATTATGAAGCTTAATAAAAATGCTGCAACTCTCTTTTTAAACAAAGTTTAACCCCCCAGAATTATATTTGTCATAAGTAATTATACCTTATTTTTATTTTATATTAATTTACAATTTAGTATCAATATAAATTTAACCTATAATTAGTTTACATTAAAATTCATCACAACAGGCTTCAGTATTTTACTGCCTGATGCAGAAGCCACATTGCTGCCTACCACCAGTGTATAGCTTTGTCCTAATTTGTATGTGCCTGATGGAACGCTTACATGAAGTGTTTTTCCATCACTGTCCAGTACCACACTGGAATTTATTTTATTAAATAAGCTGTCATAAATATATACATTATTATTGTTTATTGTGGATGGATTCAGTTTATCACTAAACTTAACATTCCACACCTTATTTAAATCAGTAATGGTTTTTGAAGGCCATTTAGATGCATTCTCAATATCTGCAGATGATACATTAGTACTGCTTGCACTATTCACAGTATATGCCTTTAAAGCCACGTTTTTGTTAATACCAGATGTATTAACATCTTCCCAGTTTACACCATCTTCAGATACAAAGCTTCTTCCACGGGCTGTATCTACGGTTATTCCAAGGGTGTAGTCATTGGTTTCAATTGGGAAATCAGCTGTATATCCTGGAGAAATTAACTTAACAGCTACAGTATATTTTTCACCTGTTTTTAAGTTAAGAGGTTTGTCTAGCTTTATTGTTCTATAACCGCCTTTGTCCATAGTTCCCGATTTTATTTTAGTAAGGTTGTTAAACCCGTCGCTTCCTGTACTGTAGTATACCTCATAATATGTGTTCTCATAATCGAAATATGTGCCTACAGCAGCCAGACTTTCAGGGCTGGAAGAGCTTTGGAACACATTGGCAAACCATATCTGATTGCTATTTACAGGGATTTCTACAATAAGTCCATTTTTATCATACTGATATATATGGTTATAATTGCTGCTTTTCTCTGCAGTGAAACTTGTTAAATCTGTACCAATGACTCCATCATAATAGGATACATAAAAATATCCATTATCCCCCCAGTCTTTTCCCCAGCTGTTTTTACAGATAAAGGCTCCATTCCCGGCAGGCTGATTCAAAAACTTTTCCTTGGGATAATTGTCATCCCATCCCACAATAGCAATATCATGATTAGCATTATTTCTATCTGAAGTGTAAGGGTCATAATAGGAATAATTGCTGTCATTATAATAATAATCATCATAATATAATGAGCTGTCTACAGCACCATATGTGATAATCTGATTTTTCAGCTCTGTATTGTCCAGTGAGGATTTTCTGTCCTTAAGATAAATAACATCCTGTACATGAAATGCAGGTGTATAAGAACCTCTGTCTACAATTGTTGATAGTGAATCAGGATCCCTGCTTTGAAGCACTGGTCCTGACCATCTGGCAAAATAAGCTGCTGCCATATCCCTATTTCCGCCCATTTCGTAATAGTCTGGTGAAGAGCCTCCTGTTACCACATTGTTTTCAGAAAAATTATATATTCCATAGCCCTTTTCAAGAAGATAGGATTCCAAAGAACCTGTAGCTGCAAATGCCCAGCATGTGCCATTAATGCCCTGATTGTCCACAGGTGTTACCATATTAAGTGTTCTTAAATCATAAGATGCAGGCAGATTGCTTGTACTTTTTCTTAAACTGTTTTTAGAATCTAAAATCTTGAATTTAGACGGCTTTGCTCCAGGAAGTGGAGATTTTACTGAGGATGAAACAGATTTTTCACTTATATCAGCTGCATTATAAGTACTACCTATATTGCCAGCGGCCTTAGCAGAATAAGGGAACTGCAATAATGAAGCTGCAGTAAACAGACATAATATTATTTTTGCACCCTTTTTCATAATTACCATCCTTTTAATGTAAAGTTAAATTAATTTAAACTTTATAATAATTATATCATATGTAAACAAAAAGAGAAGATTAATGTATCTTCCCTTTTTGTTGTTTTTTGTATAAAAATGCAATGCAAATTCCCCAGATTATAAATTAGTATGACCACACTCTTGTGCCTGTTGGCATTTTGTCATAAATAAACCATGCATCATCAATAGCAAGTCTTACACATCCGTGAGATGCAGGGACTCCAAGTGTTGGATCCTGTATATTGCCATTATTGTCTAATAAAATTGTATGAAAAAGATAGTTATCGTAAAAGCCTGTCCAGTATTTGCAGATGGTATTGCTTCCAGCTCTAAACCAAGGGCCTCTTCCATAAATGCTGTATAGTCCCCTGACTGTTGGGGTTGCAGCTGTTCCTGATGCACATCTCATGGATCTTATTAATGACCAGTGTCCCTTAGATCCTGTATACACATTTACCATCTGATTGTTATTGTCTACTGTGATAAAATATTTGGTTGCACTGCCTAGGCCTGATGAATTCAATGATGACTCCATATCTGACTTTGATGCCATAGCTCCATTTTTGTACAAGCAGTACCAGGTTCCGCTGCTCTGTACCCATCCTGTGGCCATGGCTCCATTGGAATATAAATAATACCATTGTCCATTTTTGTAAATCCATCCTACAGCCATATCACCATTTGGATTTAAATAATACCATTGTCCATTTTTATAAATCCAGCCCACAGCCATATCACCATTAGGGTTTAAATAATACCAGTGTCCATTATAAGAAAGCCATCCCATTGCCATAGCCCCATTTTGGTTTAAATAATACCAGTGATCATTGACCTTCTGCCATCCTGTTTTCATCTCTCCATTGTCCAGTAAATAATACCACATTCCTTTGTCATTAAGCCATCCAGTTTTCTTTATGCCTGTTGCAGCATCGTAATAATACCATTTTTCATTGGTTTTAACCCAGCCTTTTAAGCCATTTATGGTAACATTACATACTGCAGTTTTCTGTCCGTCTGATGTGGCAGCTGTAATCACTGCAGTTCCCTGCTTTATAGCAGTTACTAAACCATTTGCATCCACTGAAGCTATGTCAGCATTACTGGTTGTCCATAATATTTGCTTATTAGATGCATTTTCCGGAAGTACAGAAGCATTTAATTTTAATGTGCTACCTGCTTCCAGAACTGCATCCTTTTTGTCCAGTATAACTTCAGTTACTGGAACTGCTATACCATTTGTATCTAATGGTACATCATTGCCATCTGCCATTACCGTTAAAGATGAGCTTAAGGCAATACATGAGGTGAAAAGTAAAGTTAGAAATAGTTTTAAGACCTTTTTCATGGTTACCCCCTTGATGCATTATGCATATTATTTCCCCTTTTAAAATAATATTTCTACTTCTAATATATTATCACTTTTTTTATAATTTTAATATGATTTTGACAGAGATTTCGCATCTAAATTCCAGTAAAAGATTTACTTTTACTGGAATTGTATTTTATTGTACTTTCTTACATGGCTGGTAAATCAACAGACCGATATGTCGAAAAAATAGTTATAATTACCCTTACCCTAAGAAATTTTAATAATCGATTTCCAATTTTATTTTTATATTAAGTCTTTTTAAATATTGGATTATTCCAGTTGTCATCTATAGTAAATCTTTCATCTTTTATATCTTCAATAATATCTATTTGAAGCATCCGTTTCTTTCTAAAACCTCTGATACATCTAAAAAAATATAACTGCATCAGATTAAACGCTATAATTATAAACATCAGTACTGTCTCTACGCCCGTAGGGCTATGAAGAAAGCAATGATCTAAATGCCATTCTGTTTTAAGCTGATGAAAGGCATTATTTTCTATATCCCACCTCTTGTGCATTATCTTCCACAAGGTTTCTACTGAGGCAAATTTGTCTGTTGTTATAATCCAGCCTTCTTTAATTTCTACCTTATCTCCAGTATGAATTTCTTCTATAAACCTTATAAATCTAACTTTGATAGTCGGATCTGATATTTCAAAATTATCTTCATCCCAAGCTTTAATTTTGGTATAGTCTTTACTTCCCTGCTTTACAATCCATTTCTTATCAGCCTCACGGCGCTTAAATAGAGCTAATGCATCCTTTACAATGAGAAGACGCTCATCTTTAACTCTTACTACTGCATTCATTCCTATTGAAAGGACTTCTTTTATCCAAGTAGATTTACAATATAAAGCATCAGCTACTATAATATCGGCAAAATGGTGATATTTACGATATAATTTTTTTATTAATCTTATACCTCCGGTGATTTCACCTTCATCTTTATTCGAACTATCTTTCTTAGGTTCAAGCATTTCTTGTCCTAAAATAACATGGGGATCCGAACCTACGGTAATACAAACTACAGATCTGTGGAAATGACGAGTAGTGCCATCCTTATTCTTTCGTGAAAGACATTTGTCACAAAATTTTTTAGCACTTTCAAATAATTCTACACCATCTACAGCAACTACCTTTAAGCCATCTATGGTACCATTTCTAAATATCTTATTTTTTATCGTAGTTCTAATTATACTATCATGAATATTTTTCAAACCATTCAAATCAAAATCACTTAAGCAGCGCCTAACGGCATCAATGTGAATCATTTTAGTGTTTTTAGGTAATACTTTTTTAAATTTACCTTTTTTAAGCCAATGCTCTAACCTGTTGAAACTTCTTATTTGAAGCATAAATCCAAACAAAACTACAAAGGTGATTGTTGAAATTTTTACTAGAGATTTTATCTTTTTATCCTCTAAGGTATTGATTTTTTCACCTATATCGTATACTTTATTAATATAGGTGAGCATTTGTTTTAAATAACTTTTATTCATCTTAAGGCATCCTTTCTATTGTGTTGTGCAAAACTATTATAAAAAGGATGCTTTTATTATGCAAATTTTTTTTATAATTTCCAGTAGAAATCGGATTTTACAATGTTTTTATTAAATACTAGCAAATCAATATAAATCAGCGGGCTGCGCCCTAAAACTTTTTTAGGTGCTAAACTTCTGTGATTTTGAAAGATCATGTATTAATGATTTTATGTCTACCTTTTTAGTGAGCATTCCATTTTCCTTAAGGAAGTCCTGAGTCTTTTCCAGATCCTCTATGTCCTTATCTGTAATTTTAGGATTAAAATCGTACAAAGCATACATTTGCTTTACCTGATCCAGTGACATTTTAGTTTCCTCTGAAGCAAGCTTATATGTTTCATCAGGATTATTCTTCATGAATTCAAGACTCTTTTGATGAACACTCATATATCTTTTTGCAATGTCCTCATGTTTAGAAAGGAAATCTCCGCTGGCTGCTATTACAATAGTGGCATCCAGTAAGCCTTCTCCTGTAGTTACAATATGAGCACCTTTAGCTTCTGCCTGGGTCACAGCTGCTCCTGCTACTAAAGCTGCATCTGCACTGCCTCCCATCATTGCTGCTACTGCATCAGGTATTCCCATATTGATAAACTGCACATCGCTGGCCTTTAGATTTTTGCTTTTCAGTGCTTCTAATAAAAGCTGATGTAATATGGTTCCCTTTGGCCCCACTACTTTTTTTCCTTTAAGATCTGCAGCTGTCTTTATAGCAGGGTCCTTTGACATGATAGTAAAAGACTTTGGTGCCCTGCTGTACATGCCTATTATCTTGATATCCACACCGTTGGCTGCTGCCAGTATAACTGATGTGGCACCAATGGCATTGCAGAAGTCCAGTGATCCTGCAGCCACAGCTTCAGTCATCTTTGAACCTTCTGTTATTTCAGGAAATGTAACCTTTATATTATCTTTTGAAAATTCATTTTCAAATAAGTTTTCCTTTTTTTCCACTATAGATGGCACATTAAGAGGTGCCTTAACATAAGAAATATTTATGTTTTTAACTGTTTCCTTTTTCTGCTGATTATTTGCATTACTTTGATTTTTCCCTGCAGCACAGCCTGTTAAAGCAGAAGCTGTCAATATGCTTATGCAAAGTAATGCTACTGTCTTTTTAAAAATTTTCATTTTGTATCCTCCAAAAAAGTTTAATTTTTTAATAAAATCCTATTAAGTATATGCTTTCTGAGTTTTATGAAGTCAATGCTTGCTGTATCTCTTAGATAATCCATATTTACAGGCACCTGCTCCACCACAGTTCCCTGATCCATAATCACCACATTTTCACCTAAATATATTGCTTCTTCCACATCATGTGTTACAAATACAATAGTTTTTTTATATTTTTTAAAAATGTTAATAAATTCATTCTGAAGCTTTCTTCTATTGAAAGCATCCAGGGCCCCCAGAGGTTCATCCATTAATATTATGTCAGGATTATAGCACAAAGTTCTTCCAAGGGAAACCCTCTGTGCCATGCCCCCAGAAATCTGAGAAGGATATGCATCCTTAAACTTCTCAAGCCCCAACATATTAAGATATTTATTAACAGTTTCATCTATATTATTTTTATTCCTGTCCTTTGTAATGGGAAAAGCCATGTTTTGCTTAACAGTAAGCCAGGGCATTAATCTAGGTTCCTGGAAAACAATGCCCACCTTTCCAACGCCCTTTTCATTTAAAAAATTTATTTCACCGCTTGTTTGTGTCTCCAAGCCGCATATCATTCTGAGAAGGGTGGTTTTACCGCAGCCGCTTTTTCCCACAATAGTTGTGAAGCTTTCATTTTTTATGCTTAAATTTACATTTCTTACTGCCTTTATTTCCTCATTATTTATGTAAAATGATTTGCATAAATCCTTAATCATTAATCCTGCCATGTTCCACCCCTTTTCCATAATAATTTATTATGCTCATAATAATATAATCTATAGCATACCCTGCTAATCCTATGGAAATTATGCCAACTATTATAATGTCCGGCCTTGAAAGCTGCTCAGCATCCATTATCATATAGCCTATTCCTGAGGAAGCTGCTATTAATTCTGCTGCAACCAGAGATCTCCAGCTGTAGCCCAAACCTAACTGAATACCTGTAAGTATAGATGGGACAGCCTGTGGCAGTATTATTTTTATAAATTTATCTCTTGAGCTGAAGTTGAATACATCTCCAACCTCCAGGAGCTTTTTATCATAGTTGGTTATTCCATTTAATGTGCTTGAAAACACAGGAAAGAAAGTAGCAAGAAAAATTACTGCAAGCTTAGAGGTTTCCCCTATTCCAAACCATAATATGAGCATTGGTATAACTGCTATAGGCGGCACATGTCTTCCAAATTCCAAAATTGGCTCCACATAGCTTTGAAACCTTTGATTTATCCCCACCAAAATGGCACAGGGAAATGCTATAACAAAGGTAATAATAAAGCCTAAAAACACTCTTTGAAGACTTACAGCTAAATTTTTTAATAAAACTCCATTCAGTAACAAGGCATAGGCAGTTTCAGCCACCACCCTTGGACCCGGTATTATGTAATCATTAAATAAATGCAATGCAGAACCTGCCCACCATATAAATATAATTATAACAGGCAGTACTGCTCCTTTTAACCTTCTCATAAAATCTCTCCAGTAAAAAATTTATAAATTTCCTAGAGTATTATAACATACTTTAAAACTAAAGATTAAAGAATAAAGATTAAAGAATAAATAATGTGGATTTTCTGCTTTGGCAGAAAATCTTAAATTTAAGTTTTGTCTAAGGGCAAAACAACAATGTCATAGAGTGCGTGAAAACGTCTTTTCTTATTGGTCTTGGCACTTAGGTATAATTTTCTTTGAAGTTCTCGAACTTTATCTATGGTGTTGTTAGCTTTCGCATTCACTCATTCTTACCTCCTCTGAAAATATGAATAAAGTAGAGCTCCTTTCCTAAGCATAGTTTTGATGTCTATACTATCATTGGTACTATAAGCTCCTCCGACTCCTTCTTTGCAGAATAACAATTTCGCTAATTCAGCTTATATGTCTTCTCTTTATGGTTATAATCATGCAAAGGAAGGTCTCTCCAGTTCCGAACTATACTATAAATACATGTCGTCTCCCTTATACCGAAGAATTCCTCAGTGCTGTTATTCAAGTTCTGCACACCTTCCATGGCTTTCGCCCATTTTCTCAAGGCTCAGCATTCTTTTGCCCCTTTATTTATAAAGAGGTGCTACTTAACGATACGGCAGAGTTCATTTTATATTACGACCTGTATTCTTGTTAGCACTCTTTCGAGTTACATTATCTTCACGCTTCATACCCAGTATTTCTACTACGCATGGTGATTAACTACAAGGCTCCTTGACGATTACCTTGACTGGACTTTCACCAGTAAGCATAGTCCAGCTTTGCTGGACGCACAAAAAATAGAAGCCCTTGGATATTTGGTTACTATTCAAGAAGCTTCAGTTTAATTAACAAATATATATCTATATATTATATTGCCTAATTTAAAAAGTTTAAACATTGGGTTTTATTAAAGTTTTATTTTTTTAACAAAATTAATGATTAATAGACGATTTTTTATTTTCGGAATAGCTATATACTATCTGCTAACTTAAAACTAAAGATTAAAGATTAAAGATTTTTCGCAGTGTAACGTAGAAAAATCATCCATAACTGTGAACTTTCAACTCATAACTCTCAACTGTTAATTATGTCTGTCATGATAAACATAAGCAGCTATTTGTGAAATCATTGAAATGTTAAATATCAGGCAAATTCCTATAAAAACACCAATGAAGCTGTTATGTCTGGTTATAGCAAATGCTATCATAAACAATAACATAAAAATGAAGCAGGATACTATTGTAATTTTTAATGCAGTAGTGTTTGCTTTAAATGAAATTAATTGTTCTCTTTCATCATCATTTTGTCTATCTTCTTTTGTACATCCATAATTTAAACTTCTATAAAGGGAAGAAGCTCCAATAAGTATCAGTAAAATAGAAAGAATAATACTTTTCCATAGGCTTATAGTATTCATTTGATAATAGTCTTTAATAATGGCAGTTATAATATACGTTACAGCTAATAGCAAGCTTATGATTCCACTAAAAAATCCTTTTTTATTATATATTTTTTTCTTCATTTTTTAAGTTCTCCTTCAAACAATATAAATCTTCGATAGTTGTATTAAAAATGCAGGCTATTTTATATGTATGGTAAGAAAGTGATTCTTATGTTAAGATGGAAAAGAAACTTAACAGTAAAAGCTTCTACAGTTAAAAGTTTTGAGTTAAGAGTTAAAAGTTAAGGTGAGTTTTCCTCCTTATGTCGCAAAACTAATTTATTTTTTAGGCTATGTTTTGCTGAAGCAAAACATAGCTAACTTATATAATTAAAGATTTTTCGCAGTGTAATGGAGAAAAATTATCCATAACTGTGAACTTTCCACTCACAACTTTCAACTGTAGTTAAAGGTGAGTTTTCCTCCTTACGTCGCAAAACTAATTTATTTTTTAGGCTCGTTTTGCTGAAGCAAAACATAGCTAACTTGTATAAATTAAAGATTTGACCCAGTGTAACGGAGAAGAATCATCCACAACTGTGAACTTTCAACTTGTAACTTTCAACTATAATAATGAGGAGTTTAATTATGAATTACTTAACTATTTTTGGACTTATAGCAGTGGAATTATCATTATGGATAGTAAGTAGTATTAGCCAGATGCGAAGTGATATAACACGAATAAATATAAATTTAGATAAGATTGCTAAGCAGGTTGGAGTACCTGATACAATAACGGATGAACTAAAAAGCCTTATTTTAGAAGGTAAAAAAATTGAAGCAATAAAAAAATATAGAATTGCTACTGGATTGGGATTGAAAGAAGCAAAGGAATATATTGATTCTTTAAGTAAATAAGGTAAGTTTTGCTTTAGCAAGACTTACCTTATTTATATAAATTAAAGATTTTTCGCAGTGTAACGGAGAAAATTCATCCACAACTGTGAACTTTCCACTCATAACTTTCAACTGTAGTTATTGGTTGCTTGCTTCTCTTAGCATTTTAATTTCCCCTGCATATCCAGGAAGTTCATTTGGAGTTTCCAGATAAAATGGCAGATTTCTTAGTTTTGGATGATTGATAATTCTAAATATGGCCTCTTTTCCAAGTGAACCTTGTCCTATTTTTTCATGTCTGTCTTTATGGCTTGAAAATGGATTTTTACTGTCGTTTAAATGAATTGCTTTAAGTCTTTTAAGACCAATAACCCTGTCAAACTCATCCAACACACCATCCAGATTATTAACTATATCATAGCCTGCATCATAAATATGGCAGGTATCAAGGCATACTCCCATTTTATCAGAAAGCTTGACCCCATCCAGAATCTGCTTTATTTCTTCAAAGCTTCTTCCTACTTCTGTTCCCTTGCCTGCCATTGTTTCAAGGAGAACTGTGGTACTTTGATCAGGCTTTAAAATGGCATTCAGCATTTTTACAATGTAGTCTATTCCAGCCTCTACCCCTTGCTTTACATGACTTCCAGGATGAAAGTTGTAAAGATTATTTGGGGTGTATTCCATTCTTCTCAAATCATCCTCCATAACCTGCATGGCAAATTCTCTTATACTCTCATCTGCTGAACATGCATTTAATGTATATGGAGCATGTGCCAGTATTGGAGCAAAATTATTATCCTTTGCTATTTCCATAAGAGCCTTTGCATCCTCAGGGTCCATTTCCTTTGCCTTGCTTCCTCTTGGATTTCTTGAAAAGAACTGAAATGTGTTTGCACCAATATTAAGCGCCGTAAGTCCCATGGCCTTATAACCTTTTGATGCTGATAAATGACAGCCTATATTTAACATAATATATCATCTTCCTTCTAAAAGTTGTAATTATAAATAAGATTATATCATTTTAATGTACAAAAAGTACTACTGAAAAGCCAGCAGTACTTAGAATATTAAAAATCAGCTATATTGCTTTGCATTCTTTTTTTTCAGAATATCTGCATTTATCACAGCTTTCAGTACAGGATTCCAGATGTATCATAACCTCCGTGTTTTTCATGGAATGCTCTATGTTCCCTTCTATTTCATCACATATATTATGTGCAGATTTTACAGACATATTTTCAGGAACAACCAGATGTAGATCAATATACTTTGTACTTCCTGATTTTCTTGTCCTTAAATTGTGAAAATTGCAGTATTCGGACTTATAATCACTTATTGAGTTTTCTATAAATATCTATTTCTTCTTCTGATAAGCTTACATCCAGCAAAGGCTCAAATGCAGATTTAAGCATTCCATAGGCCTCTTTTAATATAAACATTGCTATTAAAATAGCTACAATAGGATCCAGAAAATTAAGCTTTGTAATCCATATCAGCAAAAGTCCGGTGCCAACCCCTAAAGCAGTATATACATCGGTTTTTAAGTGCAGTGCATCTGCCTTAAGGGCCACAGAATCCTCCTCTTTAGCTGTTTTATATATTTTATTTGAAACCACAAAGTTAATACCTGCTGAAATAAACATAACAATGAATCCCATTGCAAAGAAATTGTTTGATGCTGCAGGGTGCATTATTTTTTTAATTGACTGCGTTATTATTATAAAGGATGCTATAAAAATTAAGATGGATTCTATAACACCTGATATATTTTCAAATTTTCCATGACCGTAAGGATGCTTTTCATCAGCAGGTTTATCTGATACCTTTACAGAGAAAAAAGCTATTACAGATGCTATCAAATCCATAATGGAATGTATGGCCTCTGATATTATGCTTACTGAGCCTGTTAATGCTCCTATAAACAATTTAATGGTTATAAGAATTGAATTAGAAATTATTGAAAGTCTTGCAACTTTTGTTTTGCTGTTCATGCTAATTGCCCCCATTAAAATTAACCAAATACAGGTTAACTTAAAAATATATTTTTAAGAGCTCTAAAACACCTCTATATTTCAAAATGAGCATAAAAATACCTGTGGAAAATACGTACTGTCCCACAGGTATTGTTTTACAATTCTATTGCTTCTATCAGCCCGGCCCCATAAACTAAATAATTAGTTCATCGCCTGCTCAGTTTGTACTGTAGTTTTATATGCAGTGCAAAGAGTTATTAAATACTCATATATTAATATATCTTTGTTCAATTGTCAATAAGAATTTTACTTTTTATGTTATTTTAAAGCTGTTATAATAGGCTCAAGGGTTAATATAACCGTTAAAAGTATTAAAACTACAATTGTTGCCCATCCAATTATATTTTTAATACTTCCATTTACGTACCTGCCCATTATATCCTTATTATTCACCATAAGCATCATACAAATTAAAACCACAGGCAGCAATATACCATTTATAATCTGGGACCATAATGTTATCTGAATTAAAGGTGCTCCGGGAATCAATATGACTGAGATACCAATAATGATTATTATAGTAAACAGTGTGAAAAACTCAGGTGCTTCCTTTAGCGTTTTATCTATACCAGCTTCAAAACCAAAAGCTTCACAAATGTAAAATGCTGTGGCCAATGGCAGTATTGCAGCTGAAAAAATAGAAGCTATAAAAAGTCCAAAAGCAAAGATTTGAGAAGCAAAAGCTCCTGCAAGCGGTTTAAGTGCTACAGCAGCATCCTTAGCCTGTTCTATTTTAATTCCGCTTTTATTTAGTGTTGCACCGCAGGCTACAATTATAAAGAAAGCAACTACTACTGTAATAACGCTGCCCACAGCTACATCCCAGAATTCATATTTATAATCTTTAATCTTAAGACCTTTTTCTATAACTGCAGACTGCATATAAAACTGCATCCAGGGAGCGATAGTAGTTCCCACCATACCAATAACCATGCTTATGTAATCAAAGCTGGTTTCAATGGCAGGATGGATTAAGGAATTACCTATTTCATGCCAGTCCGGTTTAGTAAGAAATGCAGAACCAATATATGATAACAAAAACATGCTGAATATTAAAAATATCTTTTCAGTAGATTTATATGTGCCCTTCACAACCAGAATCCATACTGCAATGGCTGCCAATGGCACAGATATATATTTGCTTATTCCAAAAACCTGCATACTCCCTGCAACACCTGCAAACTCAGTAGCTGTATTTCCTATATCAGCAATAATCAAACCTATGAATATAAAAAATGTTACTTTTACTCCAAAATTCTCCCTAATTAAATCTGCCAGGCCTTTTCCAGTTACAATACCCATTCTCGCATTCATTTCCTGAACTACAAGAAGTACTATAAAGCATGGAATTAATGACCAAAGCAGTTTATAGCCATAGGTGGCACCTGCTATAGAATATGTTGTTATGCCTCCTGCATCATTATCTACACTGCCTGTTATAATTCCAGGGCCTACAACGCTAAAAAATATTAATAAATCTTCCCTCCAGTTTTTTCTTTTTGCATTCACCCTTTTCACCCCCTGCTATCTGTATCAGGTTCATATTATTATAGGTTTTTGACAGTAAGATATCCTTTGATGTAAAAGCTGTTTCAACGTTATCCCACAGCATTAATTTACTTGATACCTTAAAGCCTAACTTTTTTAATGGCTTGGCAATTCCAATTCTCCTTAATAAGCCATCCATACCAATATCAACAGCTGCTATGAACATGCCTGTTGATGAAACAGTCAGCCTTATATCATTAGCCCTGTCTACTTTTCTGCCATTAACATCTATAATTTGTTTGTCCAAAATATACTTTTTAAGCAGCATGTTACTGCCTAAGTTTCTTTCCTGAACTTTACTGCATATTAAAACATATTGACCCTTTTCTTTAGAAACAGTAATATTGTTAAAATCTATAAATTTCAATCCCTGTTTTGTTTTAACAGCAGCAATAGCAATTTTGGGGTTTTTATAATTTATATCCACTGCCAGATCTTTTAAAGTTCCAATTACTTTTCCATGAGAAGTATAAATTTTATTTCCTAATATTCTACTGAAATAAAAGCTTTTAAGCTGCATTGCACTCACTTCCTTACACAAATATAATATGCCCTGGCTGCAATATTGCTAATGCTATTTAAATATGAGTTATATTTATGCAAAAAAATCCCAGTGAAAATTTTATTTTACTGGAATTTAAATAGTTGTACTAATTATTTAATTTATCATTTATAAGCTTACACAGATCCATCATTATCTGGTTATCCTTTATGGAACTTTTAATAACCTTTGTCATATTTTCTGCTTTGAACATTTCATTTTCAAGGGCTTTTTCTAATTTATGAAAGTCCTCCAGCTTAATTGAGTCTGTGTAGATTTTACAGTTTTTGATTATTCCATCTGAAACTACTGCATAAATCTCAATAAGACCCCAGCTGAATTTTTCCTCCAGGGTTACATTAAAATCAGGACTTTCTGAATAGTTCCATTCCCATGAGCTGTACTTTTTAATATAATCCGTTACATCTATGGTTCCTTCATTTATATTAATGATTTCAGCATTGGTTTTATAGAAATCATTAAAGCTTTTTATCAAAGCATGTTTTAAACTATTAATAGTTATTTCTTTTGAAATATCCTTAAGGTTAACTACCCTGGATGCAACTGAATCAATGCCCTTTGACTGAAGCTTTAAAGGTGATACATTTAAATATTTTGACATCTTATGAAAATCCACATTTACAAGTAAAGTTCCATGATGACAGTTCATGCCACTTTCGCTAAAAAAGGCATTACCGGAAAATTTACGCTGCTGTATCACTAAATCATTTCTTCCATTAAAGCATCCATGAATACCAAACATGGAAAGTCCCTTTAAAATCACATTCATATTATTTTCTACATTGTAATTTGCATCAGCTGCTATAAAAGTAAAATTCAAATTGCCTTTATCATGAAATACAGCTCCTCCGCCGGATAATCTTCTTACTAACTGCACACCATCATCCCTAATCTTTTTGATGCTGCATTCTTTATATGGGTTCTGATTTCTTCCTATAACAATAGTATTTGCATTCTGCCAGAGAAACATAACAACATCATTTGGCTGGCTGTGTTTCATAAGCCATTCTTCCACAGATAAATTGAATTTTGGATCAAATGACTCTGATAGATATATCTTAAATTGATTATGCAAAATGAATACCCTCTCCGTTTAGCATTAATAGTGCTTCATGTATGGATTCAGATATAGTTGGATGAGCATAAATTACATCTGCAGCTTTATCTATAGTTAATCCAGAAGCCATAATATTACTTATAGTGCTGATCATATCTGTGGCATGAACTCCAACAATTGTTCCACCAATTATTTTTCTAGTTGCTTTATCAGCAATAAGCTTAACAAATCCATCAGTTTCTCCCATAGCCAGTGCTTTACCATTTGCCATTAAAGGAAACTTTGAAGTTATAAAGTCAAGCTTTCTTGAAACAGCCTCTTTTTCAGTTAGTCCAACCTGTCCTATTTCCGGCATAGTAAATATTGCGCTTGGAACTAAATCGTAACACATCTTATTTTCCCTGCCATTAATGTGATCTGCAGCTACTATGCCCTGCTGAGAAGCCACATGAGCCAGTTGAACTTTGTTAGTTACATCACCTATTGCATATACATTAGGATTGCTTGTCCTCATATACTCGTCCACCATGATGCCATTATGTCTTTCATTGAGCTTAACCTGAAGCTTTTCTAAATCAAGAGATCCCAGATTAGCTTTTCTTCCAACAGCCATAACCACTTTTTCACTGGTTAAATATTTTGTTTCATTGTCTTTATTAATTTCAACAATTTTATTTCCATCCAATGATGTTTTAATTGACATGGCTTTGGCACCCTCATAAAGGTTAATACCCATTTTAGAAGCACTATCTTTTATTACATCAGCTGCATCCTCATCCACATTGTTTAAAATCTGCGGTAAGAATTCTACTACATTTACCTTTGAGCCTAAAGCACTGTAAATAAATGCAAATTCCATGCCTATAACGCCGCCGCCAATGATTGTAATAGAATATGGCACTTCCTTTAATTCCAGTAATTCCTGGCTTGTAAGAATGTCATCACTGTCAGCTCCTTCTATAGGAATACTGGCTGTTTTAGATCCTACAGCAATAATTAATTTACTAAAGCAAATGGTTGCATCAATTAATTTATTTTGCACAGTTACTGTTTGTGAATCCTTAATCTGCGCTTTACCATTTATATATTCTATTTTATTAGCCTTCATCAGATGTTCAATTCCTGACACCAATGTATCAACTACTTCATTTTTCCTTTTCATTATTTTTTTAAGAGAAAACTTATAGTCCTGAACTTCTAACCCAAAGCTTTTTGCATTCTTTATTTTCTCAAGAACATCTACGCTGCTGACTAAGGCCTTTGTTGGAATACATCCATGATTAAGGCATGTTCCTCCAAGCCTGCTTTCTTCAATAATGATGACCTTTTTGCCCCCCTGAGCTGCCCTGATGGCAGAAACATAACCTCCTGGGCCTCCTCCAATAACAACTACATCTGCTTCATAGTTTTTAGGCAGTGGCTTGGCTAATCCAAAGCTGTAAGTTGACTTTTTAGCATATTTGGGGGATTTATCCTCCTCAATTAATTCTCCTTCAACTTTACCTATAATCTGGTTCTTTTTTATTGTGTCTCCTTCTGAAATAGATAATTCTTCCACTACACCTTTATATTTTGACACATACTTGGTGGTGCCTTTGCCTGACTCAATAGTAAATATTGTATCTCCGGGATTTATTGTATCCCCTGACCTTTTCTTTATCTTTCCAACCTTTCCCGTAGCAGCATTTCCAGAAAGTTTTTCTATAATCAAATCATATTTCATTTCTAATACCTCCAAAATTATAATGAAAAAAGGGCAAAGCCCTTTTTATTTAAAATCTCCTTCAAATTCGGAAATACATTCTTTAAGTAATGTTACTGAATATGCCATTGATGGTCCTCCGCCAAAGGCTACTGAAACCATAGCAGCTTCCATTATTTCCTCTTTTGTTGCTCCTGCTTCAAAGGCTTTGTATGAGTGATATACAATACAGTATTCACATCTGGTAAAGCATCCAATTGCTACACTTATTAATTCTTTTGTTTTTACGTCAAGTGCATTTGGTTCATATGCTGCGCCAAGTAATCCCATGAAGGCGTTTACTTGATCTGGATTTGTCTTTCCTACTTCATCAAGTCCTCCCACAAATGAATTGAGTAATTCTCTAACATTATAAGCCATTTTTTATTCCTCCTTAAATTACTTGCATATGCAATGTTAAGTATAGCAAGTTTTGATATTATTATATCAAAGTACTTGTTAAATTTCAAACGTTTTCGTTATAAAAATAACATTTTTTATGACAAAAATAAAAAATACCTGCTTTCCAGCGCATTTGGCTGTACAAGCAGGTGAATTCTTTTGTATAATTATTTTGTAACGTTTGAAATCATTTTCTTTAATACCCTGTCATAAATTATAAGATCCTGTTCATCAATACCTTCTACCAAATCCGCATTAAATTCAGTGCCATAATGAATTAATTCCGAAATGAGCTTATCACCTTTATCAGTAAGCTTTATGTATATAACTCTTCTATCATTATTATTTCTTTCTCTTTTAATTAATCCGTCTCTCTCCAAACGATCAATTAGTCTTCCAGCACTTGAATCTTTAACGTTCATTAAATTTGATAAATCCCTTTGAGAAATTGCACCATGAGTTTTTACATAGTAAAGTGCAATCCATTGTATACGTGTTACACCTGTATTTTCAAGCCTTCGACTGAAGGCCTCTGAGACTTGCTTAACGCCATTCTCAGTTATATATCCAACTCAGTTATCAAGATTAAAAGACATGACTACATCCCCTTATACTTTCCTAAGGAAATAAACCCTTGTTCAAAAAATTTTACCATTAAATAATGTTAAGTGCAACACTATTTAACAGTTAAGAGTTAAAAGTTAAGAGTTAAAAGTTAAGAGTTAAAAGTTAAGAGTTAAGAGTTTAAGGTGAGTTTTATTCCCTGCGTCATAAAACTAATTTATTTTCTGGGCTTGTTTTGCTAAAGCAAAACCTCGCTGACTTATATAAATAAAATTACTACAGGAGTTTGTCTCCCATAGTAATTTCTAATTTTAATTATTTAATCCATGCCCCATCTCTGCCTAACTTATATCCGCCTATTGTTGTGTTGGCAGCCATTTCTCCATTAGTCTTTAAAAAATACCATTTCTCTCCGTCTAACTGCCAGCCTATTTTCATCGCCCCACTGTTTTGGAGATAATACCATTTGCCGCCATCCAGCTGCCAGCCTGTTTTCATTGCTCCACTGCCTTGTAGATAATACCAGTCATTTCCATCTAACTGCCATCCTATCTTCATTGCTCCACTGCCTTGAAGATAATACCACTTTTCTCCATCTAACTGCCATCCTGTCTTCATTGCTCCACTGCCTTGCAGATAGTACCAGCTGTCTCCATCTAACTGCCAGCCAGTCTTCATTACTCCATTGCTTTGAAGATAGTACCATTTGCCTCCGTCTCGCTGCCAGCCTATTTTGCTGTTCCATCATCTTTTCCGTAGTACCATTTTCCATTAATACTATTCCAGCCTGGTTTTAAATTTGAAGGAGCAGAAAGTGTTTCAATTAAATCTGCATAGCTAAATGAACTTGATGCATCTAGTTTTAGCATATTAATTGTAATGGGCTGATTAATTTTATCTATTTTAGTATTTGTTGATAAATCTACGGTATATATTCCTGTTAATGTTTGTGTACTTGAATCTGATCCATCTGCCAGCTTGCTTAAAGCAGGTATGTCTATAACAAATTCACAATTTGCATTTTCATTGATTATATATCCTTCATTATTAAGTGTATATTTAATGTCTATACCTTTAGGCCCTATTAAAGTTACATTCTGCAGCTTATCTATTACAACACTTGCATTTTTAAGAACTGCTGGAAGCTCGTCCAAAATCTTATTAAGCTCAGTAGTATCTGCAGCTCCTCCTACTTGAGCAACTGCTTTTATATAATCCTTTATTAAATTAACTGCATCTGCATTTGATGAAAAATTATCCACTGTATACTTTAATAATTGTTTAAATGAGGAATCAGTTAATTTTATTTCATAATTCTGAGAATCTAATTTTGTTACAAGATTTAAGTTTGGATCGTACTGCTTTGCATATTGATCAATAAACGCAATGAGATTACTCTGAAAATCCTTGCTGAAATCCATCTGTGGTTCCCCTGAAGTATTGTTTAAGCTGTTAATATCCATTACCATATATGGCTTTCCCTTATATGGATCAGGTAAACTGCTTGTTGCAATTTCGGGAAGTTTTACAACCTCTGTTATGAGAGGCTTGTCCCCTGTTATATTAGTATCTGCCCAAAAGCTCATGTCCATATCCATAGGTATTCCGCTTATTTTAATATCCCCTTGGGCCCTTCCAATTGTCTTGTCTGCATTCTGGCTTGTTCTAGTTGTCATAGTAATGCCTGAACCATTTATAATATCAATGGTGGGCTGAAATTGTTTTTCCTGATTAGAAAGATTTGTACCTGTTATGTTGAGATTAACAGTTGTTGTTGATTCCATGGAATTTACTGTCTGTGACTTATTAAATGCATTGTAAAGTGCATTTTCTTCAGTGGAACATCCGCTTAAAACCATGGTACTAACAAGTACACCAGAAATCAGTGCCGAAAGTTTTTTTAGCTTCATAATTAATACATACCTCCATTACTATATAATATATACTTTGCATTAAAAGCATTACATTGTGCCTGTGTAGATACTTACTTTCTGTGGAGCAAAATATATATGTTAATATAATTATATAGTATATTTCAGCTTGTGAATAGATTAAAATTGAATATATCGAAGATTTATGATGCAGATTTTCGAATTTTGCGTCTTGCATAAAAGAATATGCCTACTTGTCCAAGTCCAGCCAGTGCCCAGGTAACAGGGTAACAGGCAAATAGCACAATCTCTGTAGGATGCCATTTAAAAATTGTAGCCAGCCAGACTATTCTCATAAGGCATGCACCTACCAGGGTGGAAATCATAGGTGAAATAGAATATCCCATGGCTCGAGTGAGACCAGGATATACATTCATGATTCCGCAGGTGAAGAATGCAGCCATCATAACATTCAGTCGAAGCACTCCAAGCTTAATTACCTCAGGGTCAGAAGTGAATATTCCAAGCAGAGGTCTTTCAAAAAGTACTGTGGCACCGCCAAGAATAATCCATGTGATAAAGACTAATGCTGTACACACCTTTGCAATACTATCAATCCTGTCATACTTCTTTGCCCCCATGTTCTGTCCTGTAAAGGCCAGAGCTGCATTATAATAAGCAATCATTGATGTGCCCACATAGTTTTCAATATTACCTGCTGCTGCACTGGCAGCCACCATGTTGGATCCAAATGAATTGACAGCTGACTGAATCAGTACATTGGAAATAGAAAAAAGCATTCCCTGCATTCCAGCAGGCAGACCTATCTTTACAATATCCTTCAGCTTATCCCTGTCAATATGCATCTTGCTTGGTACAAAGCGTATTGCTCCGTCACATCTTGACAGGCACATCATAATAAGCACCACAGATAAATATTCGGAAATCACCGTTGCAAATGCTACTCCTGCTACGCTCATATGCAGCACTATAACGAAAAATAAGTTGAATATCACATGTATAGTACCTGTTATGATAAGGTAATACATTGGCCTTTTGCTGTCACCTGCCGCACGAAGGATAGCTGCTGCAAATGTGAATACCATATTGGCAGGAGTGCTTATGAAGTAAATTTTCATGTACAATACAGAAAGATCTATAATGTTCTCAGGAGTTCCCATAATTATAAGCAAAGGCTTACAAAGGACTATGCCTAAAACCATAACAATGAGTCCACCTATGATGCTGATGGCTATGGAAGTATGCACGGATTTGCTTACCCCATCAGGACGATTAGCACCAAAATCCCGTGCTACCACTACTGTGGTACCTACTGATAAGCCCATGAACAATGTAATGATAAGATTAATCAGTGAACCTGTTGCACCTACTGCTGCCAGCGCGTTGCTGCCTGAAAAATGCCCCACTACTACCATATCAGCTGTATTGAACATGAGCTGAAGTACATACATTGCCATAATTGGCAGTGAAAATATAAGGATCTTATTTAGCAGAGGACCATTGCACATATCTATATTACGATTTTGAGAACTCATAAGTCACTCACTTCCTTTCCTTCTATAGTCTTTAGTATGGGTAAAATTTACAAAGGTTAGGTACCTAATCACTTCCTGCCCCCTAATTTATAATTATATGCGTCTCACAATGCTATTACAATACATTCCAAAAGCAATTAAAAACAAAAATTGTCAGCCTTGTTTCCAAGTTTTACAAGGGACCATGTACTTTACAAAAACTGGTGAAAACAAATACCTTAACTTTAATACTTTTTCTTAATTGTAAGTTGCTGCTATTTATTATATAATGTAAAGGTATTAAAGAAGCAGGATAAACCTGCTTTACTAACATGTTTTATTTAGTTGTTTCTGTTTTTATGGTTCTCCTGTGTTGTTTAATGTGGGTAGAGGCGTTGTGTCTTTGGTTACACAGGAGGAAGATAAAAGTAAATGAATGACATAAGTATAATTGCATTAGCGGGAGTTATTGGGTTTGTTATAATAGCACTCTGTATTATATGGGGTACTATAATATATAAACAGGAGAACTTTCGTTTAAAATCAGATACAAATATAAAAACAGATTTGCAGGACGGAAAAGTAGACTTCGATTCATCAATTGATATTGAGGGAAATAAAAAAGCAAAAGAAAATAGTGGTTTAGTTTCAGAGGCTCAACCACTATCTTCAAACAACAAATAAAATAAACTAAAAAGACACAACGTCTTTATCTATCCTTATTATATCACAAAACTAAAAAAAATATAGCTTGAAAGATAAATTTCAAATTAAAATAAAAACTAGGTTCAAGGATTAGGAGTTGAGGCTCTTAGTTTCTAAACCTCTTTAATTTTATTAACATTTAATAGTTTGTCTTATAATTCAATCCAATATCTTTGAATTATATTTCCATCTTCCTCAATTAACTCATTTTCAAGAATTCCATTATTAGAAATAATGGTTTTTGCCGAAGCAATATTATTTTTATCACATGTTATTAAAACTTGTTTCATCCCCATATCTTTACACTTTTCAAGAGCCAATTTCAACATTGCAGTTGCATAACCCTTTCTTCTTTCAGTTGGTCTTATTCCATAGCCTATATGTCCACTTAATCGAAGAAGTTGTTCACTTAAATAATGCCTTATGCTAATTGCTCCCAGTAACTTCTTATTCTCATTTATCAAAAAGAAAGTATCAGAAGGTACAAGGTGAGATGGACATGTCTCCCTTTTCCTATATGTTTCTAACAGCTTCAGCCATTTACTATAATCAGTTTCTCCTCGTCTTATTGCTCCTGGATATATGTGTTCTTTTGTTTCTTCCCATTCTGCCATCATGTCCATATATGCATATTTATGTTCCAGTGAAGGAACTGCTAGGTAAATCTTTTCCAACTTAAAACTACACCCCCTCAAAATTTCTTATTAGCATATCTTCATTCAATTATATAAAATTTGTAGATAGATTACAAATATATGTATATTTATATGAAGGCTGCCTTTTCCGATTCAAAATCATTCAATTTTGTATCAATGCTACTTGGGGACAGTTAACAACTTTTAACTTTTGTACAAGTATTAAAGATAATTGTTGTTAACCGTCCCTACTAATTATAATTATGAAAATTCCAGCAGAGTAGAATTAGTTGAACAAGCGTTATTTCAGCTTGGAGCATTATATCCAGCAATAGGAGAAGAAGATAAGGCTATAGAGGCTATAAAAAAGATTCATAAAAGTCAGCTTGATCCTAATGTTTTACTAGCAGGCATATATATAGATAAGAATGAATTAAAAAAGGCAAGAGAGCTACTGCAAAGCAGTTTATATAAAAGCATTAACCATATAAACTTTGCATGTTTAGGATTAGCTAATTCATATATGAAGGATGAAAAAGCTATAGATATGTTAAATAAAATGATAGAGGATATAAGGAGAAATGATATAAATAAACCAGAAAAGTTTAGATCTATATGGTGTTTTAATGAAATTCCAGAGGGAAAACGTACTATAACAATGAATTTATATAAAAATATATTCAAGGTTTTTGAGGCACCAGAATTTGATTTGGTTAGAGAAAGAGAAGAATTTATCCATATAATTAATGAATTAAAAAAATTAGAGAAAAAATCATTGAATATGAAATAAACAGAGTTTAGACTCTGTTTTTATGTTTAAATACTATTATTTATGGGAATATATATGTTAAAGAAAATAAATTAAGAAATAATAAGAATTATCAACTGCAAATTTTAGAAAAGAGGAGAATTAAGCAATGAATAAAATTTTTCAGCCAATCAAAATAGGAAAGCTAGAGATAAAGAATAGAATTGCCATGGTTCCTATGGCTAATTTAGGTCTTATTGAAGAAGATGGGTGTTTTTCTAAAAGGGCTATAGACTATTATGTGGAGAGAGCAAAAGGCGGCACTGGTCTTATTATTACGGGGGCTGTAAAGGTAGAAAATGAAATCGAAAAACTTAAGATGCCGAGCTTTCCATGTATTACATTGAATCCAGTGCATTTCGTACAAACAGCTTCAGAGCTTACAGAAAAGGTTCATTCATATGGAGCAAAAATATTTATTCAAATAACATTAGGACTTGGACGTAGTGCTGCAGGCGCATTTTTAGATTGTCAGCCAGTAGCGCCATCAGCAATACCGAATTATTGGGATCCTACTGCTACCTGCAGGGAACTTAAAACTGAAGAAGTTGAAACTATGGTTAAAAGATTTGGTGAAGCTGCACATATAGCAAAGGCAGCAGGCTTTGACGGAATGGAGATACATGCAGTACATGAAGGGTATCTTCTTGATCAATTTACCCTTGCATTATTTAATAAAAGAACAGATAAATATGGTGGAGATTTAAGGGGAAGGTTAACTCTGCCAATAGAAATAGTTCAGGAGATTAAGAAAACTGTAGGGAAGGACTTCCCTGTGGGATTAAGATATAGTATAAAAAGTTATATAAAGGATTGGAGACAAGGCGGACTTCCAGGAGAAGATTTTAAAGAATTAGGACGTGATGTAGAAGAAGGATTAGAAGCAGCTAAGATATTAGAAAAGGCAGGATATGACGCTTTTGATGCTGACTGTGGAACCTATGATGCCTGGTATTGGGCTCACCCGCCAATTTATTTAGAACATGGATGTTATCTTCCGTTTGCTGAAAAATTAAAACAGGTAGTTAAAGTTCCTGTAATAGTAGCAGGAAGAATGGAAATACCTTCATTGGCAGAACAGGCTTTAAATGATGGCAAGTTAGATATGGTAGGTATAGGAAGAGGATTATTAACTGACCCATACTGGCCGGAAAAAGTAATGAAGGGGCAGGGAAAAAGGATTCGTCCATGTATAGCATGTCATGATGGATGTATGGGTAGAATGTTTATAGGAAGACCTCTTTCCTGTGCTGTAAATCCTGCTACAGGACGTGAAAAGGAATATGCCATAATACCTTCAAACAACAAGAGGAAGGTGTTGGTAGTAGGCGGTGGAATTGCAGGAATGGAGGCAGCAAGAACATCTGCACTTAGAGGACATGAAGTTACATTGTATGAAAAAACAGATAAATTAGGTGGTCATGTTATCCCTGGATCAGTTCCAGACTTTAAAGAAGAAGATAGAAAATTAATGGCATGGTACGAAAATGAATTAAATGAGTTAAAAGTAAAAGTATTAAAAAATAAAGAAGCAGATAAAAAGTTAATCCAAAGTAAAAAGCCAGATGTAGTATTTATTGCAACTGGTTCAAATGCCATTAAGCCTAATATTGAAGGAATAGATAAGAATACAGTAGTTTCAGCAGAAGATGTTCTTTTAGATGTGAATAAAGCTGGAGAGAAAGTTGTAATTATAGGTGGAGGATTAGTAGGCTGCGAAACCGCTTTATGGCTTGCACAAAAAGGAAAGAATGTAACCATAGTGGAGGCCCTGCCTGATATACTTATTTCCGGTGAGACACCTATACCACATATGAATAGAATAATGCTTATAGATCTCTTAAAGTTCAATAATGTAAATATGATTACCCACAGCAGTGCTTTAAAGATTACGGATAATGGAGTGCAGATAATAAATAAAGCATTTAAAAAGGAAAAATTACAAGCAGACACTGCAATTGTTGCAATAGGTTACAAAAATGAAAATAAACTATATGATGAAATTAAAAATGAATCTTATGAAACCTATGTAATAGGTGATGCCAGACATGCTAGTAACATAATGAACGCTATATGGGATGCCTATGAAGTAGCAAAGGATATTTAAATAGAAAAAGGTTCAGGAATTAGGAGCTTAAGCCCTTAGTTCTGAACCTTTTTAATTTTTAGAAACAAAAGTTGTCAACCTTGCTTCCAGTTTATCCCAAGTCACAGTTACCTTACAAAAATAGCCTCAATTGCATACTCTAAAGCCTTTGCGGTAATTTCTACTGGCAGGCTGGCAGTACCATCTGGGCGATCAACAACCTGCTCTGGTGCAAATGGCACATGAATAAAGCCGCCCTTTATTTCAGGATACTTCTTGTTAATCATATACAGCAGATCATACATTACGGAATTGCACACAAATGTCCCTGCAGTATATGATATATTGGCTGGTATTCCATGCTTTCTAATATTATTTACCATTGCTTTTACAGGAATTGTTGCAAAATATGCATTTTCTCCATCTTTCTCTAATGGCTTATCAATTGGCTGATTTCCTTCATTATCCTCTATCCTTGCTTCTGCCAGATTAATTGCAACCCTTTCCACTGTTATAGTTGAGCGTCCACCTGCCTGCCCAATACAAAGGACCACGTCAGGTCTATATTTTTTTATGCCTTCTTCCACTGCCTCACCGCTTTTGCCATAAACTGTTGGAATTTCAATTTTAATAACCTCTGCCCCTGCAATAGTGCCTGGCAGAAGCTTTACTGCTTCAAATGCCGGGTTAACCTTATCACCGCCAAAAGGATCAAAACCTGTAACTAATATTTTCATAAAATTGCCACCTTTCTATATACATATTTACTTTCTAATACACCTCTGGCTCGGGAATAATAATTTTCCCCTTTGCCATAATCTGACGATTATCTGCATAAATATCCTGTTCCATAATTGTATCAGCTCACTTTTATTTGAATACTATCATATAGCCAATTTGGAATACAAGCAAAATTAGTGCTACAACTACCTGGTTTTTGATAACTCCAAAACGATCCTTCATGTCCAGCATAGCTACTGGAACAACGTTGAAGTTTGCAGCCATTGGTGTGCATAGTGTTCCGCAATACCCGCAGGTAAGCGCAACCATGCCTATTATTACTGGATTTGCACCATAAGCTAATACAAATGGTGCTCCAACGCCCACTGTCATTACTGTAATAGCAGCAAATGCATTACCCATAATCATGGTAAACAGCATCATACCAACAGCATAAACTATAATGCCTACATTTACATTTCCCTTAGGGATTATATTTCCTACTAATTTTGCAATTACATTGCCTACTCCTGCTGCTGTAAATATAGCACCTAAGCTTGCAAGAAGCATTGGAAGCATGCTAAGAGGACCAACCATTGAAATTAAACGCTCTGAATCCTTGAGAAATACATTTGGAGTGTTGTCTTTTGAGAAAATCATTAAAATTATTATTGATACAAAAACACCAACTCCCACTCCTACCAGTGCTCCCAATTTTGGAGCCCATATTGCAAAAATAATTGCAAAAATACCCATTGATAATGCTGGGATAAAGATTTTCATACCTATTTTTTCAAATTTCTTCTTTGTATATGAAGGGTCAGGATTTTCCACCTTTCCAATTTTCACTTTTTTGAATATGGCTGGGATGGTCATTATAATAATCAGTATACCATCTGCCCTAACTGGTATCCATCTGCCAAAAGCAAGCACAACACCCAGTGTACACCAAAATAATGCTGTACCAAATCTTGATGGATTTTCCTTATCCATGGTATTTTTAACACCTGTATAAATAGTAATTAGTCCTATAATAATATATATAATCTCTAATAATTTTGCACCCAGTAACACCTTAGGATCCATAAAAAATGACATATGCTGCGCCTCCTTCTATTTTTTATTTGGTGAATTATCATAGTAATATTTTTTAACAAGCTTCTTATCTTTTAAGAAGTAATAGATAATTGCTACTATTACTGCAAAAACACCTACAGGAATTTCTACTTTTGACAGGTCGATTAATTCAACCTTGTAACCTAATGAATTTAATGTTGATTGTACAAGCAGTGCTCCAGGTCCGCCTACAAACAATACCTGACAGAAAAACCAGGCAATGTTTTCCATACCAGATGCCATACCTTTAATCTCATCCTCATACTGCTCATTTAGAACTTTGCCAGAGGCTTTAATTACTCCTGTTGCCATTGGCATAATAATTGGTTTAACGAAGCCTGCTACACCGCCAAAGCTTACATTAAATGCTGCAAAGATACCACGCATAACTCCATAGGCACCTATAACAGCTCCTGCTGTAGCACCTTTAACCTTGCCAATTAATTTTGCGGCTGCCTCCTTTAATCCATTTCTCTCCAATGTACCAGTAGCCAGCATAATCAATATGAAAATTGCCATACTTCTGTTAGCCACAAAACTCTTTCCTAAAGTATCCAGCAATCCATTTACTCCCATCCCTCCAACAAAAGCTGTTACAATGGAAGCACATAAAACAATGAGAATTGGATCCAGCTTAAATGCGAATCCCACTATTACAATTAAGATACCTAATAATTTAATAAGTTCCATAATTCGGCCCCCTTTTTTTATTTTTTTATGAAAGCTGCATTACACAATAATTGGTCTTTGTCTAATGCAGCTAGCGATAACATGTCCTTCATTTGAACTATAGGATTGTTTATACACACATTTGCAGTGCATAAGCATCTTTATTATTGCCAAATCGTGCTGCACATGTGCTCTGGCACAAAGGTTCAAATATTCACCCTGTGCTGTTTCATCAGCAACTTCACTTGTATATGCCACAGTTGTTATCCATGGGAATCGTACAGAAGGATAACGATGTGAAGCATTGTAGGAAAATGGTACCCAATAGTTAATCATATCTTTATAATAATCTGCAGGAAACAATTTAGGCATCCATCCATGTGCAAATTTTTCGAATCTCTCTGCCCATTCCTTATTCCATGATGTGATTTCTTTATTTTTCCCAATTGCTTCGGCAACCACTTCTTCTATTTTTTTATTTACTGCATAATTACTCTTGTAAGCTTCATCTGTAACAGTCCAGTAATATCCATATAGTAATGATCTTGGCAGCCAGAATCCTTTAAATGATGGTGATGTATATCCTGAAAACTGCTGTTCCCATTCATGACTTGGAACTCCATGATTGTCTACGGAAACATCCGGTAAGAATGCTTTCCACAGCCATTTTTGTGCTTTTGCTTCTGAATGTATAGTGTCATTTTTGAACACCTCATGGGAGAATTCCTTACCTATGGCATTAAACCTGGCAACATGAAGTTTCCAGTGAGGATTGTCCTTCTGTAATTCATAATGTATTGCCGCTCCGTCGACATTTTCCATTGGCACAATTACCAAATTTAGTTTATTAGGCAGCTCCTTATATTCATCTGAACTTAAAAGTTTCTTAATCAGCATAAATGCAGCATTGGTGCTGGATACTTCATTTGCATGATGCCTGCAGTTAATAATTTCCGATGGACAATAGGTTATTCTCTTTGTTCTGGACACATATCCGCTTTCCTTAGGTAAAAGTTCAATTGCATATATTTCTTTTCCCATATAGGAATCTGCTGCTTTATAAACAGCAATACCAGGCACTCTTTTAAGCATGCATATAATTTTCATATATTCATCATATCCAATTAATTTATGCTCATATAAATCAATACTATTAATATCCAGATCCTTTATCTGCTCTTTCTGGCTTATTATGTTTGCAGTGTACATGCCATCTTTTGTATCAAATATAATTTTATTGATTCCCTTAAACATTTTGCTGCTGCATAAAACCTTTCTGTTTAATAAATCAGCATAAGCCCTTACTATTTTAGGATCAGCCCCATGTGCTTTTATTTGAACATTAAGCTGCTTATTTTCATAATTTATTTTATTAATGTATATATTCTGCTGCTCTCTTGAAACCATGCTGTGTATTTTTCTTCCATGAGAGCATATGCATGGTTCATTGGCCATTTGATCATATAAGGTTACCTTAAATGTGGGTTTTCCCTGGGCCTTTTTTATTATTGGAAGAATTAACCCTGGCGCATCCAGTATAGCTCCAGTTTCCCTAACTCCATAATTCTTAAAATAGTCTGAACCTACAAAATACATATCCTCGTGAAGTGCATCTAAGGAGGATATCATATCTTCTCTTGAATTAAGCCTGTAATTAGGTTCACTTGCAGTAACCTGCAGCTGCAGCCTGGAGAAGAATGGCTGCTTTTCAATAGTTGGTTTTCCCTTCACCTTGATGTTTATGAATTCTCTGCATTCCGGAAGTACATTACCTTCATAAATATCCCATATATTTTCTAAATCCGTTGCTATTCTCCTTTTAAAAAAGCTTGTTCCATTTCTCACCACATATAAATATCCTGTAGAAGGATGTACTTTTCCCATTTGCGGGTATTCATCCAGATATTGCCTTTCTGTATATGCAGCCTTGTATTCTTCTTCAATAATGCAGTGCTGTGCTTTGTCATATGCCTGAAATAAATAAGTAATATCTTTGTCTCCCTTATATTCCATGAACTCAATGTTCTTCCTATGAATACCTAATTTTTCACTAATAATGTCCTCTATAGGGTATAATTCCTGCAGAAACCTTATTGGCAAGTCATACCAGTAATCAGGATTATCCTGTTTTATGTTGTTATAGGAAGGTACTGCACCATCTTCATCAATCCATTTTCTTTCACCTTTAGGTAAAAATGCTTTAAAGGCAATAATAACTTTTGACACATCCGTGTTTTTAAGCTCCATGAGCCTTGGCAGCACTACTTCTTCTATCCAGGATATTCCCTGTTTATATGCACATATAAGCTGCAGCCTTTCACATACTGCCCCTGTCATAAGAAGTTTATTATTGATTTTTTCTGCTACTGCGGCTCTTACAGCTTTTTCCTCGCTTAATGCACCATATATTTCTACCTTGTCTCCTGATTTTAAATATGGATATATTTCTTTTTCAAGCAATTCTTCAAATACATCCACCTCCCATGGAATGTCATAAGTTCTTTCATATACAGGCTTCATTTCTTTGTAACTATGGAATTCAACTTTAGGAAATTCTTTCTCTATAACTGAAAGCTCCTTCTGAATATCTGGTGCAAAAAATGCTTTTATTTTCCCCTTTAATTCAGGCTCAAAGGCTTTTAAATATGCCAGTTGTCCATCTAGATTTTTCATAGCAAAACTGTCTGTAAAATACTGCAGCTGGTCTATCCATGTTTTTCTATCTGCTAATAAAGGAAAGTTTTCACACAAGAAACTGGAGAAGTCTTCTAATTCCTGTCCTTCACCGGTTACATGTACTACTGTGCATTGCTGCTTTTCTTCTAAATTAATACTGCATTCATTGCCTTTTTCAAATAAAAGTAAATTTCCAATATAGCCTTCTGGAGCCACAATGGGCCCTTCATAGGCAGTTGTCTCCATGCCAAATCTAAAGGCAAAATTGCAGGCCGCAATGATAACAGAAGTGCTGCTTTCCTTTGGAAACGCAATTTTGAATAATAATTTGTCGGGCAATAAATCCAAATCAGTATCCTGTAGAAAACTTCCTTCACTAAATAGTGTTTCCAACCCTTTTTTCTTTCTCCAATCAAAATCCTGTATTGGTTTTGCATTATCTGTGGCTGACACATAATTTTCTGGAATTTCTTCTTTACTTTCATAGCTGTGCTGCAGCTCATCCATTGTCCTTGGCACAATATGCTCCTTTTTTAAAGCTGCAATTGGAAAATGTGCTGAAACAGTATGAAACCCAATAAACAAAGCTGTTTCTACAGTTTTACACTTTTCTTCCCATGTCATATTTTCAGTGATATATATGCTTTTTTCATCAGCTTCCATATTCATCCTCCATTCCGTATTAAATTCTATACTCCGTTCTACTTTTATATCCCTAATTGTATTGAATTATTGTAAAATTGTCAATATTGATTTTCCAGTCATAGTAGCCTGCATTTATACCCATAATGATTATTTTAATGAATTTTATTCTAATTCCGCAGTTTTACATCAGCTTTTAATTTAAATAGCTGCCTGCTGCATTTGGACATGATTCAGTAATATGCTATAATATTGGCATTACTATACAAAGGAAGTTTCAATAATGAATGTGAAAAAAATTAAAACAAAAGATAAAATTATTAAAGCAGCTTGGAAACTTTTCGTTAAACAAGGCTATGAGAAAACTACTATTTCTGAAATAATAGAAGTTTCTCAAACCTCACGTGGTACCTTTTACCATCATTTCCGAGGAAAGGAAGATTTGCTTTTTAGCCTGGCTTATTTTTTTGATAATGACTATACAATATGGGAGAAGACAATTGATCCATATATGAATTCTTTGGACATATTATTATCATTTGATGCCTATGTATTAAAGAATTTAGAGAATTCACCATATAGACCATTCTTGTCTTCACTATATGGTCTTCAGGTCATGACTTCAGGTACAAGGCATATTTTAGATCCCAGTAGAGAGTATTATAAAATAATTGCCGGATTAATGAAAGAAGGAATAGAAAAGAATGAAATTAAAAGCAGTCTTTCATATATGGAATTAACTGAGGCTTTTGCAATTATTGAACGTGGGCTTACTTATGACTGGTGCCTAAATAAAGGGCGTTATTCTCTATTACAGTACGGTCAGCGAATGATGAAAATATTTCTCAATTCTATAAAAGCTTAAAAGGGATATATAAAAAGACACTTCCCAATGAAAAGTTGGTAAGTGTCTTTTTATATGGGGTCAGATGCCTTACAAAAATTATTTATATTTGTCTAAATATCTAAAAAACACATACTCCATTATAGCATTAGCTGTCACTCTGGATCTGAATTTAATATTATTTATTTCATATTCACTTGAGAATATAAACAGGCATTTGTCAGATAAGTTAGCTAACGTATTATACCCTACATTAGTAACACATATGATTTTACAGCCTCGTGTTTTTGCTATATTCACAGCCTTAATTACCTGAGGGGTTTCTCCAGACATTGATATGGCAATAATTAAAGTTTTATTATCAAGATCACTTGCTGTAGAATACATTATGCTTGTATCGTTAAAATATCTGCAATTTTTTCTACAAGATGAAATTTTCTTGAGATATCTATGCACACATCTTTAGATGAACCTTCTCCATAAAAATCTATTTTTTCAGCATTGTAGATTAGATCTATTACTTCGTTAATCACAGAATCATTAATTAAATCTTTAGTTTTAGCAATATCATCAAATAAAAATGTATTGCTTGGTACTATCTTTTGGTTATTTTCTCTGTCTATTGAACTTTTTAAATTTGCTTTAAATTCTGCATATCCTGAGTAAGATAATTTATTACAGAACCTGACTATGGTTGCAGTAGAAATAAAAGTTTCTTTAGATAGGTCTTGAATTCGCATGTTTGACACTTTTTCAGTATTCTCCAATATATACTTAAGTAAATAATTTTCATTTTTATTTAATAATTTACGATTTTTTTCAATAGCATCAAATACTGTCATATATTACCTCCTTAAATGATATCATCGAGGGTAAAAGTGTGGTAAAGCTTAATAGAGTTTTAGTAAATAAAATATGTACTAATGACCTTCTAAATCATTATATCACACAAAATGAAAATATTTTCACAAATGTAAATTGTACTACATGTGAAAATGTTTTCTAAATCCTCTCAAAGCCTTTTATTATTGAAAATATGACACTATACTAAAAATATCATGAATGGTACCACATGTAGGATTATTAAAATTTTATGCCAAGAGATACATTATATAAGGAGATGTTGTTAGATGAAAAAATTCAACGTATCATTAGTTGGTGGAGGTAGTACATGGACTCCTGGACTTCTTTCAAGTTTATGTAAGTTAAAGGATAGATTCCCCATAAATAGATTAGTTATGTTCGATATAGATGAAAAACGACAAGAAGTAATTGGCAATTATGCAAAAGTATTGTTCAAGGAAAAATATCCTGAATTGGATTTTAGATATACTACAAAGGTTGAAGAAGCCTATATAGATGTTGACTTTGTAATTATGCAAATGAGAACCGGCGGTTATAAGATGAGAGAAAAGGATGAAAAAATTCCTTTAAGTTTAGGCGTAATAGGACAGGAAACTTGTGGCGCTGGTGGATTTGCTTATGGTCTTAGATCAATAAGAGACATGATTAAAACAATAAAAGATATAAGAAAGTATTCTAAAGATGCTTGGGTATTAAATTATACAAATCCAGCTGCTATAGTGGCAGAGGCATTAAGAAGAGAGTTCCCAGAAGATAAGAGAATTTTAAATATATGCGATCAGCCAGTTAATTTATTACGTTCTTATGGCAGAGTTTTGGGAAGAGATTCAAAAAACTTTGAACCAGTTTATTTTGGTTTAAATCATTTTGGATGGTTTACTAATTTATATGATGAGAATGGAAATGATTTAGTTCCAGAACTTAGAAAAGTAATAAAAGAAAAGGGATTTATTCCTGTAGATGCAGAGCAAAGAGATAAATCATGGTTAGCCACTTATGCAATGGTACAGGATATGGTTAATGATTTCCCAGAATATCTTCCAAATACTTATTTACAATATTATTATTATCCTGATTATAAAGTTAGTCATTTAAATCCAAATTATACAAGAGCAAATGAAGTCATTGATGGGAGAGAAAAAAGAGTTTTTGAAGAATGCAGAAGAGTGGCTAAAGCCGGTACTGCAGAAGGTTCTGTGATGGTTCATAATGATGCACACAGTGAATTTATGATAGAAGTGGCTGAATCCATTGCTTTTAATCTTAAAAAAATATATATAGTAATTGTAAAAAATAATGGAATAATTTCAAATTTAGATGATGATGTAATGGTTGAAGTTGCTTCTGTAATGACAGCAAATGGGCCAAGACCTCTTGCTGTAGGTAAAATTCCTACATTTTATAAAGGTCTAATTGAATCACAATCAGCTTATGAAAAATTAACAGTAGATGCTTATTTTGAAGGTTCATATGAAAAAGCACTGCAGGCATTAACTCTTAACAGAACTATTGTATCTGCTAAAAAAGCAAGACAGGTTCTTGATAAATTAATAGAAGCTAACAAGGAATATTGGCCTGAACTTAAATAACAAGATTTAAATAGAATATTGGTATATTAAAAAGCAGTGCCAATATTCTATATTTAAACATGAAATAATTATTATTTTAGGAGGAAGAATAAATGACGAAAACAAGCTATTTCGCTAAATTCCAGCAATTAGGAAAAGTATTAATGACCCCCATACTTATATTGCCAATGGCTGGTATATTAATGGGTATTGGGTCTGCGTTTTTAAGTCCGTCTGTAATGAAAACGATGCCCTTCCTGCAAATGCCATTTTTTAAGTTGTTTTTTAGTTTGCTTAAATCATCAGGATCAATTGTATTTAATAATTTGCCGGCAATCTTTGCAATATCCATAGCTATAGGTTATGCAAAAAAGGAGAAAGGTATTGCAGCACTATCTGCCTTTTTAGGATATATGGTTATGAATGTTACAATGAGTACCTTACTTATTAATCTTGGCAAAATAAACCCAGATAAACTGCTTGTAGGACAAGCAAATATATTAGGAGTTCCCACAGTTGATACAGGAGTTTTTGGTGGAATATTAGTAGGATTTCTAATCGTTCATCTGCATAATAAATATTATAATATATCCTTGCCGCCTGTTTTATCAATATTTAGCGGTACAAAATTTGTCCCAATGGTTTCTATTATAGGATCATTAATTTTAGGATTAGCCTTGTCTGCAGTATGGCCTTTTTTTCAAGGCATCTTAAATCAATTAAGTATATTAATTAAAAGCACTGGTGCTTTTGGATCTATGATATACGGTTTAGCTGAAAGAGCCCTTCTTCCTTTTGGACTTCATCATTTTGTATATCTTCCATTTTTCTTTACGAGTCTTGGCGGCAGTATGGAAATAGGTGGTAAAGTAGTTCAAGGTGCTGTTAACATTTATCAGGCTCAGTTAGCTACTCCAGGACAAATGTTTAATATTGATGTCACTAGATTTGCTATGAATGGTAAAGTTATAGAATCTATGTTTGGATTGCCAGGAGCAGCTTTGGCTATGTATATGTGTGCAAAGCCTGAAAGAAAAAAAGCTATAGGGGGATTTTTTCTTGCAGCAGTAATTCCAGCTTTCTTTTCCGGAATTACAGAACCAATTGAATTTTCATTTTTATTTGTGGCACCAGTATTATATGTAATTCATTCTATATTTGCAGGAACTGCCTATCTTGTAACTTATTTGCTGCAAATTAATATACCTGGCAGTGCAGCTTTTGGTGGACCTTTCTTAAGCTTTATATTTAATGGAATTATGCAATCAGATAAAGGTTCTAACTGGGTATTTGTTCCTATAGTAGGAGTAATATATTTCTGCTTATACTATTTCAGCTTTAAGTTTGCAATTACAAAATGGGATTTAAAAACTCCAGGAAGAGAAATTGAAGAAGATTCAAAAGAAAATTCAATGGTTTCATCAGGTAATACAATAATTAATGATATAGTGGAGGCACTTGGCGGAAAAGATAATATTAAAAGTGTTGATGCCTGCTTTACAAGATTGAGGGTTTCTGTCAATGATATGTCTATAGTTAAAGATGATAATACATGGAAGAAACTTGGTGCTAATGGAATTGTTAAGGTTAAAGATGGTGTTCAGGTCATCTATGGAGCTAAAGCTGATGTTTATAAAACTCAAGTAAGAGATTTGCTTGGAATGGAATAGGTGGTTCTATATGTTTAGTAAATTATTTAAGAAAAAAAATGATGTTGAAATATATTCTCCTATAAAGGGAAAGATTGTTGATATTACTAAAGTCCCAGATCCAGTGTTTTCTAATAAAATGATGGGTGAAGGTATTGCAATAATTCCTGAAGATAATATTATATGCTCACCTGTAAATGGGTATGTAGCTCAAATCTTTAAAACCAAGCATGCAATTTTGCTAAAGAGTAATGATGGTTTAGAAATAATAATTCACATTGGATTAGAAACAGTTAGTTTAAATGGCGAAGGTTTTGAGGCTCTAATAAATGAAGGAGAAAACGTAACTATAGGTAAAGAACTTATAAAAGCAGATTTTGAATTCATGAGGAATAAAGGGCTTAATACAATAACTCCAGTTGTCATAATTAATTATGAAGATAAAAATATTATAAAATATTTGGGATATAAGGAAGCTGGCGCTTCTATAATGAAGATTTCTTAATAGTAATCATTTCCGGTTTTTGCAAGAGGCTAGGTGCCTTACAGGAACTATGGCTATTTAAATAGAAATAATAAAAAATAGGTTCAAGGATTAGGAGCTTAGGAGCTTAGGCTCTTAGTCCTTGAACCTTTTTAATTTTTAAAAGCAAAAGTTGTCAACTCTGTTTCCAATCCCTCCCAAGTCACAGGTACCTTAGTTTTTGTTGCTATTTGTATTAATTTGTATTAAAATATTTAAAGTGTTAAATAAAACATTGAACGCCTTATCTTGGAAGGAATGGTATTGTGAAAAAGGATATTCTAATGTATGAATCTGATGAAAGGATACAAAATTTAAATAATAAAATCAATTCAGAATTACTATTTTTATTTAATTTATTTATGGGCATATATTATCTTTACAAACTTTTTGTATTTAATGAGGATTCTTTTGTTATTGTTATTTTTATAGCATCAGAGATATATACGGATTTAAGGCTTGCTTTGCAAGGTGCATACTTACCTAGCAAGTTTTCAAATATAAGTAGTATTGCTTTTAGTTTATGCGGTATGGATTACGTAGTCTCTGTTTTGAATCTTCATACCAATTTTATAATAATAGTAATTTGTTCAATTATTATATCCGTTTTATACTATGTTTTATTAAAATATCTTAATAGATTATTTTATAATAAACTCAACTTTACTGATAAATAAAGTTTTGAGGTTATTCCTTTAATTAAATATAAGTAATATTAAGTAAATTTAAACAGATTGCCAACAACTAAAATATACAAAATGAATAAAGATAAGCACAGGGTAATAACAGTAGTTAAAATGCTCCTTAATAATAAAATCCAGCTGGTTGACGCAGAAAACCCAATTAATCCAAATATAAAAGTAATAAAAGATATACATAATACAATATTTAGCGGATGTACATGCAATAAATTAATTATATCAGGCGATGACACTGATATAAAGAATAATGCCACACAGATAAACGAGAATATAAAAGCCCACAGGTTAATTTTTATTTTCATAAGCCTCACCTAAGTTCTTACCTGTAATTATCTTAAACAACTCTTTGGACTTTTCCTTGTCTAATTGAACATACTTAATTTTGCTATCTATCACAAGTTCTATTTTATCTTTATTAGGACTTATCCATAATGCATAAACTTCCCCACTTGTTTTACTTTTAGTATCCTCAAAATGGAATTTATATTCTGCAGGATGCACCATGTTTACTTGTGCATTTTCCCATTTTATTCTATTAAGAATATTCTTTGCATTTTGAACATCTTTGCTATCCTTGATTTCATTATAAAATTCATATTTGTTTTCCCCATTAATTTGCTTTTCAACTACTATTTTATCTCCCACATTTTTTATACCGTTTGAGCATCCAATTATTAGTGAAATTAAAAGCATTGATATAAAGACAATAAATATTTTATTGAGTTTCAAAGCTAATTACCTCCGTAATTTTTCATTAATATATATCGGTACTGTGAACACCCTTATGGCTCATTTAAACAACTGTGTTGATGAAGTTTGAAAGGTTGTTAGTTTTTACCAAGTACCAGGTACCTTACAAAAATTAAAAAATAAAACGAATTACTTTATAGTCATTCTACTACTATAATTAGCTTTTTTATAATTCTTAAACAATATTAATACTAAAATAGCATCAGATAATAATATAATTCCATTTAGGTAGAATGGAATCACATGTCCAAAAGAATCGTATAACCATCCCCCCACCAATGGTCCAATAACTGCACCCAGACTGGATACAAATAAATACAAACCATATGCTGAACCACGAATATCTCTTCCTGCTATATCTGAAACCAATGCTTCTTCTGCTGGTGAAGCCATAACTATTCCTATGGACTCCAAAACCCAAAGTATAACTAATACTTGAATACTATACATATGTGTAAACCCCAAGGAAACTATACCTGAACCTATTAACCCTATAACCATAGGCATTTTCCTGCCAAATTTATCGCTGATTCCACCCAGTCTTGATGGTAAAAAAGCATATACAAGGGCAGCTGGAATAAATGCAGTTGCTAATGTTCCAATATTAGTGGTAAATCTATCTTGAAGATAAATCATTAAAATAGGACTTAACATTGATGTTGATATAGAACTTATAAAAACTATTAATAATAATTTTGTAAAATTACTATTCAATTTATTATTGTCAGATTTGGTTTGTTCACCACTTACTGCCTTTGTTTCAGGAATATATTTATATGCAATATAACCTGCTGCTATTGATAAAATGGCATAACCCTTAAATAAGATACTCCAGCCCCTCATAAGAGTAAAGTTACTTAATAAAACAAAACCTATTAAAGCACCATATAATGCACCCTTGTTATGTGCACCATCTACCTGTCCAATAGCAATGCCTCTCTTTTCATCATCTGCAATATCTATTGCAATAGAATAAGCCGAAATCCACATAAATGAAGCACCTATTGCCTGAATAAATCTGCTTATATATAAAGAGATCACATTGGTTGAACATGAAAACAAAAACATGGAAATTCCATAAAAGATGAATGCGCTGACAAAAAACATCTTTCTTCCATATTTGTCTATAGCTTTTCCGATAAATGGCCTTAAAATTAAAGTTACAATGCTGAATATTGAAAACAGCCCTCCGATAGTTAATGCATTCCCGCCAATTCTTTTGCTGTAAATAGGTAATATAAACGACATGATTCCAAAGGCAAATGACCCCAGCATTATAGATGTCTTTAAATGAGATCTGATTTTAGATGTATTTTCCACAATATACCTCCCATTAATTATTAAGTTCACATTTTTCCACCACTGTGGCACAGTAGCATAAAATTGCGATGCAAAACTCTTACAGTTAAAAGTTATGAGTGGAAAGTTTATAGTTATTGATGATTTTACTCCGTTACACTACGTAAAATCTTTAATTTATACAAGTTAGCAATGTTTTGCTTCAGCAAAACGAGCCTAAATAATAAATTAGTTTTATGACGCAAGGAAGAAAACTCACCTTAACTATTGACTCTTAACTTTTAACTCTTAACTTTTAACTTTTAACTGTAAAATTGTATCACCATTGATTGCTTAACCGTCATATATTAAAGAGTATTATTCATAAAATTCATCTTTAGTCAGATTATAAAATAATACCCCCAAAAATTAATTATTTTACTTTGCTATTACTACAAATCGCTTCATATAAATATAATACCATATCTTACATAATATTACATAGCTATTTATATTCTAAATAGAAAGTAAATATCTAATCACCTTTAGCAGTCCCAAAAATCCTTGAGGATTGGATATTTTGTGACAGCTACGGTGAAGATATTTATTACTTTCTATATAATTGTAAGCAAAATAAAAAAAGGAGAACCTCCATCACATCTGGAGACTCTCCTTCTTTTTTAGTTTCTTTAGGCTAGTTGTTATTAATTATAGAAATACCATAAATCCTATGTTATAATCTTCTAAATAGATTTCAAAGTAAATCAGCTATTTGAGCTTCTCAAAAAACTGTAGAAGCATCAGTATTTTTGCTTGCTTAAATAGCGATTTACTAAATGAAATTATATAGTATGATTCAATATAGTTGAATGTGGGCTACTGGTATCATCCATCCCTTCTGAAGGGAGGTGATACATATGAGTAACGACGTTTTAATGTTGCTATTTCAAGGTGGTTTGTTCTTAATTGTACTGTTAACATTAATAGTGTTACTTATAGAAAAAACCTCCAAAAAATAGTAGCTCCTTCGCAAATGGATAGCTACTATTTTTAATAAAAATTTAGTGATACCAGTTGCCTAAGCAACTAGAATTGTATACTATAGGGTGTTGGTAGCACCCTATTTTTATTTTCTGTATGTTTATTTATATTATATCAAAATTTATATAAAAATAAACATTTATTTTTATGATTTATTTAACATATAAGAGAATTTCGCATCGCAAAACTCTTACAGTTGAGAGTTATAAGTGAAAAGTTCACAGTTATGGATGATTTTACTCTGTTACACTACGTAAAATCTTTAATTTATACAAGTTAGCAATGTTTTGCTTCAGCAAAACGAGCCTAAATAATAAATTAGTTTTATGACGCAAGGAAGAAAACTCACCTTAACTATTCACTCTAAACTCTTAACTATTCACTCTAAACTCTAAACTTTCAACTCTTAACTTCTAACTGGTTTGAACCATTTCTTAGCAAGTGTATTTCCAAAGATGCCGCCTATAACCATGAAGGCAAGGAATATCCAGCCTGATAAAGAGAAGTTTGCAATAGGTGTATATAATGCACCAACGTTACATCCATTTGCAAGTCTTGTACCAAATCCCATTGTAAGTCCGCCCAGTGCAAATAGCAGAGCTTCTCTAAATGTAAGGTGCATGGCTGAAGTGAATGTCTTAACGAATTCCCCAGCTGTTAAAAAGTATATTAATGTTCCAAGAATAATGCCAATGTTCTGTACGGATACAGCATTCTGGAAGAATGGCTGATTAAAAGCATCTGGAGACATTTTTGCAAAGGAAGCCAGTGACCCAGCTGGGACTCCAAATAACATCAAAACTTTGCCAAACCATATTCCATAAGGAGTTGATGCTCCCCATCCTGCTTTTGTGATACCCATTAACAAGGTGAACAATATGGCAATGATAACAGCGCCCTGCTTTAATGTCCATGGTTTAACAAATAGTCTGTCATAAGTTGTATCGCTTACTAATTTGTAATTCTTATCATCGAAAGGTTCAATCTGGTCCTGATAATTTTCCATAGGCATACCTGTATATGTTTTGTTAGCTTTACGTTTGCTTTCATAAACATGTGATAAAGCTATAACAATTCCGCAGAAAACTGCAGTTAAAAGCAGTGCTCCAAGATAGCCCTGAAGTCCATCCCATTTAAATAAATCTGGAAGGAATACACCTCCTGCCTGTTTTGAACCTACAGGTGTTGTAAACCATGATTTCTTAATCCATGCTGCTGTATTCTGCACTGGATATCCAATAAACACACCTATACCAAAGAATATCAATGTAGTGAAAGCACGTGGAAAACCTGTAACCAAATCAGTCATAGTTCCAGTAGCACAGCAGGATGAAAAGGCCATACCAAATCCAAACAACATTGCACCTAGAAGAAGTCCCAGATTAATTGGATTAACCCAGAGTTTATAGCTGTTAACATCCCCCTTGAAAAGGAAAGCACTTGTCAGCATACATGTTATAAAGAACATAAACATAAGATTCCTCATCAGTTTTGTAGACCCTGTATTGTATGCACGATTAACACTTCCTGCAAATCCTGTATAGGCTCTTGACAAGGCATAGCCAAAGCCCAGACCAACTACTAATCTAAAAAATATATCTGTTTTTAAAAATGAATTGCCTAGAATAAGTATTAAAATAATTGCTGCAAACCCTAAGACTTCCTGAATAGTTTTTAAGCTTTTACCAGTACTTACTTTGGTAGTTACTTCTACTGTTGTATTATTCATATAAAAAACTCCCCCTTAGGTTATATTTATAGAAAGTAATAAATATCTTCACCACAGCTGTCACAAAATATCCAATGATACGGATTCTTGAAACTGCTGCGGCATTAGATATTTACTTTCTATATTTTAATTTTTATATTATAAGAAATTATAATCTGTAACTATCTTTTTTCTTCCAGTTGTTACATCGTCGAAATATTCATAGAAAGATATTCCCATAAATCCTCCTGAAATATTGTAAACATTCTGGAATCCTAATTGCTGAAGTGCCATAACTGCATTATAGCTTCTCTGCGCACTTCTGCAGTGCAGATATACCGGCTGATCTTTAGGTATTTCATTTGTTCTTTGTCTTAACTGGCTAAGTGGAATGTTTTTGGCTCCAATTATATGGCTTAAGTCATACTCATTTTTTTCTCTTACGTCTACTATGAATGCTCCGCTTTCAACTAAACCTCTTACATCTTTTTCACGTACCTGTTTAAAGGAGCCATTTAACAGATTAGTACCAACATATCCTGCAAAATTAACTACATCCTTAGCAGTTCCAAATGGTGGTGCATAGCATAATTCTAAGTCTCTTAAGTCATCCACAGTTGCTCCAAATTTAATAGCTGTTGCAATTACATCCATTCTCTTGTCTACATTTCCTTTGCCGATTGCCTGAGCACCTAATACTTTTCCTGTTGGTATTTCAAATAGCAGCTTAAAATGAAGTGGTTCACATCCTGGCATTAAGCCAACCTTATCACCTGGAATTACTTTAGCTACTTCATAGTTGATATCTAACTTAAGTGCTTCTATCATTTCTTCGTTTAATCCTACTGAAGCTGCATTGTAATCAAAGCATTTTACTACTGATGATCCTATAAAGCCTGTATTTCTTACAACTTTTCCATGAATATGGTCTGCAGCCTGTCTTGCTTGTTTTTGAGCAGGTCCTGCTAATGATATTTTTGTCTTCTTTCCTGATAATGCATTATATACTTCAATGGCATCTCCAACTGCATATATATCTTTATCGCTGGTCATGTAGTTCTGGTCAACCTTTATAGCTCCCGTTTCTCCTATTTCAAGGCCTGCTTTAACTGCAAGTTCAGTATCTGGACGAACACCAATAGCCATAACTACTGCTTCTGCTTCTATCTTTTTACCTGATCCTAAAACAACAGTGTCTTTTTCAAATGACTCTACTTTATCTCCTACAATTAAATTCACACCGTGATCATACATTTCTTTATGAAGGATCTGAGCCATATCATAATCAAATGGTTTCATAATATGAGGCAGAGCTTCAACCAGGGATACATTATTTCCTGCTTCTCTTAAATTTTCAGCAACTTCAACTCCTATAAAGCCTCCTCCTATTACTGATACATTTTTTATTTTATTTTCTTTTACATATCTGTTTAACTTGTCTATATCCACAACATTTCTAACTGTAAATACTTTTACATTCTCAATTCCTTTAATTTTTGGAACTATTGCTTTTGCGCCTGGAGATAATATTAATTTGTCATAGTTTTCAGTGTACTCTTCTCCAGTAATAACATTTTTAACTGTTACTTGTTTTTTCTCTCTGTTAATAGCTGTAACTTCATTATGAACTCTGGCATCTATATTATATTGTGCCTTAAACTTATCAGGGCTCATAAGTACCAGACTGCCAGCATCTTTTACTGTGCCGCTTAAGTGATATGGAAGACAGCAGTTTGAAAATGATACATATGGATCCTTTTCAAACATTATTATTTCATCTTCTTCACCTAATCGTCGAAGTCTTGCTGCTGTGGATGCACCACCTGCAACACCGCCTACAATTAAATATTTTTTGCTCATTTTATGACCCCCCATTTTTATATTAATATTTGTGTTGTTTGTTAATTTTATCTCAAGCACTATGTTAATTATAGTACAATTTCAAAGGTTTTCATAATAACCTTATTTTATGCACTATAACAAATACTTATATCCAATTTGTTATATAACAACACTCATAAGCAAAAATAAAAAGAGTGAATTAGATATATACACTCTTTTATAATTAATTATATTCACAAAAAACTTCCATTATTCATTTTGGCAGTTAATAATTTTTAATATTTCTTCTCTCATACCCATATATTCAGGAGTATATCTTTCATTTTTTTGATTTATATCTGAAATATGATATGTGAATTCTGAATTAAATTCCTTAAGTATTCTGCCAGGCCTGCTTGACATTACAATAATCCTTGTAGCCAGGCCTAATGCTTCATCAACATCATGAGTAATAAGTAAAACTGTATTTTTTGTATTCTTCCAGATATTTCTTATTAAACTCTGCATGTTTTGTCTTGTTAAAGCATCCAGAGCTCCAAAAGGTTCATCCATTAAAATCATTCTGGGGTTATTTATTAAAACCCTTGCCAGAGAAACTCTTTGCTTCATGCCCCCTGAAAGCTCGTATGGTTTTTGCTTTTCAAAACCCTGCAAGCCAACAAGATCTATATATTTATCAGTTAATTTTTTAATATCATCTTTAGGGAACTTCCTCATTTTAGGGCCGAAAGCAACATTATCCTTAACATTTAACCATGGATATAATGTTGGACTTTGGAAAACAACACCTCTGTGCCAGTCAGGCCCATTTATAATTTCATTGTCCATTTTAGCTTCACCTTCTGTGGGTTTTAAAAAGCCTGCAATAATTTTAAGCAATGTGCTTTTACCACAGCCTGATGGGCCAAGTACACATATAAACTCTCCTTCAGTTATATTTAAATTTATGTGCTTTAGGGCATCAACTTCACCTTTTTCACCGGAATATGTTAAATTCACATCATTTAATGTTACAACATAATCTTTTTCATTCTTTATTACCTCGTTCATTACAATTCTCCATTACAATTATTTTAAAGCTTTTTCTATATAAGATGGATTTACAGCCTTTTCAAAGGTTGACAATTTGGGTTCATTTATAACACTTTTTTGTTTATACAGGAAATCAGCAGTATCCTTTAATGAATTTACTAAATTACCCTTTTTTGCACTTGTTCCAAAATAAGCTGGACCCAATTGCTGCTCAGCTGTAAGCCATGTAGAGCCTTTTGTTTCCTTTAGTGCTTCTTCCTGTGATATTTTTAAAGAATCTGCAAGTGTTTTAACTGCCTCAGCCTGATTATCATTATAAAGTTTTACAGCTTTATTCAAAGCTTTAATATACTTTGTTACAATGTCTGGATATTTTTCAGCAAATTCTCTTCTAACAACTTCTACATTTGATGTAGTAACGCCCTTTGCAGCCATATCCTTGCTGGAAATTATAGTTCTGCCATCCTTTGAAAGGTTAGAAAGCGTAGGCTCCCAGGCATAAGCTGCATCAATATCACCTCTTTGCCATGCTGCATATATATCAGGCATTTGCATATCAAGGAGTTTTACGTCTTTTTCATGAACACCATTTAACTCTAAAGCCTTTAATAAACTATAATGTGTTGTAGTTGTAAATGGAGTAGCTATCTTTTTTCCCTTAAGATCCTTTACAGAATTAATGTTGGAATTCTTTTTAACTACCAGCTGCTCTGCATCACCAAGAACTTCATGTATCCAAATGGTTTCTACATCAATGCCGCTTGCAATGCCCTGAGCTGCAGAAGCTGAACCAAGTAATGCAAAATCAATATTTTTTGAAACAAGGGCATTTCTTATATCCCCTGCCTGAAATTCAATAATATTAACCTTAACTCCCATTTCTTTTTCAAAAAAACCTTTTGCTATAGCAATCCTCTCATCATTTGGCATTTGCTGAGTACCTATATTCACTACCTTAGGCATATTTGAGGAGCTTGTACTATTACCTGATTTGCTCTTTGAGCTTCCACAGCCTGAAAGTAATACTCCTGCCATAGTTATTATTAAAACATCTGCTATTATTTTTTTTAGTTTCATGACCTTCACCCCTAAACATATTTTACTCTTTGCCTTCCCATGGAACAACTTTGTGTTCAATAAACAATATACCTCTATCTAATAATATACCAGTTATGCCCATTATGATAATTCCTAAAAATATAATGTCACTTCTTAAATATCGGCTTGCATCTAATACCATCCACCCTATGCCTGAATTGGCTGCAACCATTTCAGCTGATACCAATGTAGTATAGGCAACCCCCAGAGCCGTTCTCAGCCCTATAAATATATCAGGTAGACATGCTGGAAATATTACATGAAAAAATATCTGCATTTTACTGGCACCTATTGTGTAAGCACTATTTATATAATCTTCCTTTATCTTCATAACTGCTGAAACGCAGGAAATATAAATTGGAGCAAAGCTTGCTAAAAATAAAAGTGCAATCTTGGATCCATTTTCAATTCCAAGCCATAGAACTAAAAGTGTGTAATAAGCAAGTGGAGGCAACGGCCTGTAAAAATCTATAATGGGCTCAAAAACTGCTCTTATCTTGGAATTATAACCACTGGCTAGTCCTAATGGAATTGCAGTTACAACAGCCCAAAAAAAGGCAATACCAAGCCTTTCCATACTTGCTCCCAAATGCTGAAGCAATGTGTAATTTTTGTATCCATTTTTCATAATATCAATAAAAGCAGCCCATACTGACTGTGGAGATGGTACTAATTTAAAATCCACCCAGCCTAAGGCTGTTGATACAAACCATAATACTAAAATAATAAGTATTGTTCCAATTGTTAACATTTTTTCACATGTGGTTTTTTTCTTTATCATAGCCATTCTTCCTTAATAAATTTTATGTTAATTATAGTACAATGTCAGGGGTTTTCACAATAAGTAAATATTATGCACTATAAAAAATTCTTATATCTATGGGTACTTCAGATTTTATATAAATACTGAAAACGCCGTTTATATTCACTTTTACCCTCTGTAGTGATACAATAAAATTAAATATTCTTTTACTGAAAGGATGTGAAAATGTGAATTTTGAATATCTCCAATCATTTTATGTAACAGTAAACTGCAATAGTATATCAAAAGCAGCAGCCACTCTTCATCTTACCCAGCCAGGGCTTAGTATGCAGCTTAAAAATCTTGAGCAGGAATTTGGAGCCAGCCTTTTAATACGAAGCAATAAGGGTGTTGAGCTAACAGAAGAAGGTAAAGTTGTATTTAACTACGCAGATACTATTTTGTCAATTAAACAAAATATAAAAAGAGATCTCAAAAGCCTACAACAGGACAACCCAAAATTAATTATCGGGTCCTGCAAAAGTGTAGGAGAATATGCACTTCCTTGCAGTATTTATAATTACAAAAAGCTTTACAGCGAAGTAGCCATTAATATGCAGGTTACAACTTCTTCTGATGTCATTGAAAAATTACGTGATCATAGTATTAATATTGGAATTATTCAAGGTGCCCCGGAAGATAATGATATATCTACCTTGAAAATAATTTCAGATGAACTGATTTTAGTTGGAAATACTTCTAGTAATAAAAAAGTAATTTCTTTAGATGAACTAAGGAAACTTCCTTTAATCTTACGTGAAAAAGGTTCCAGTACAAGATCACTTCTTAAAAAAGCTTTAGAAAAAAAAGGACTTAATTCACAAAATTTAAATATTATATATGATTTAAATTCACCGGAAGCAATTAAATCTTCTATTTCTGCCGGCAAAGGATTTTCATTTTTACCCAGACTAATTGTTAGAAAAGAACTAAAAGAAGGTACTCTTCAAAAACTTCAGGTAAATGATTTTAAAGTCAGATTTAATTATTATATTGCCTATAGAAAAAACTATAAGTTTACTAATTATGAACAGAAATTTGTAGACTTTATCATTTCCAGTAAAAGAGGGTTTTGCTAAAAATGTGGAGGACACGCTCCTCCTACAGCAAAAATTTCATTAAAATCTTAGTTCCTGCCATGGCCCCTAAAACAACAAAAATCCAGAAAACCCATGCATGCAGTGAGAAGGATGGAATCCCATCAAAAAAACTTCCGACAGTACAGCCATTGGTAAGTCTTGATCCATACCCCATCATGATTCCGCCTATAAGTGCAAACACAGCATGTTTTGTACCCTTTATTTTTTTAAATTTAAATTCTGATGCCAGTAGTGTTGCTATTAAAGCCCCTACAATGACACCTATATTTAAAATGCTGAATTGATTAATAAATACATTATGATTTGCAATTATGCTTTTATACTCAGGCATAATGTAATTAAAATAATCCCATTTAAATGGCTGTAAGCCAAACTTCTCCAGGATTCCCCCTGCCCATAATAAAAAACTGCTGGTTATCTGCCATGCTGTGCCTGTTACAGCCAGGAGTATTACATTAAGTATTCCAAGCAGTACTCCTCCAACCCAGTAAGGCCAAGGCTTTCTTAAATATTCAGTTATAGACTTCATACATCCACCCCCTATTTATTATGGCTTTTGAATAAAAATCTGCCATTCCCCATTTTCCATTTCAGTTACTTTTACTTCATAATCGTTTTCCTCGCCCCATTCTTTAACAATAACTCCCACACAACTTTGATCTGAATGTAAAACCAAAATATCTTCTGAATTCATTGTTCTTAATTCCTTAATAGCTTTAATCATAGGAATAGGACAAGCTTCATATAAACAATCAAGATCTCTCACTTCCATAAAAATTCCTCCATATTTTGTTTTAACGTTTTTCTTCATACCAAACTGCCAGTTTATATAAACACATCAATATAATCAGCTGTATTATAACCACAACTTTTAAATCCAGATACTCTGGAAAATAAATTGTGCTTGCTTTTTTAATGATTTTGTCATACCAGAATGGGTAATTTTTAGCGCCAAGTGTAGTTCCAATTAAAAAACCTAAAAGGGCAAACAATGGCAAGGCATGTCCCTCTCCCATTCTCATTAACACTCCTGATGCGCATCCTCCTGCAATAGTCATACCAACTCCAAATATAAAAGCTCCAATCATTGTATGAATGCCCACTGAAGTTACACACCCTGGAATACGGGTATAATCTATAGTATTATTCTTAAGATATCCATGCTGGATTACAGCAAATCCAACAGTGCTTATCATCAAAGCAATCAATAATCCCCTTAATAACCTGGTATTTCCTAAAAGAAAAGGATCTCTAAAAGCTCCTGCAAAACAAAATCTGGAATATCTTAAAGCAATTCCAATTGCAATACCTATAACCCAATATACCGCATAAATATGATTACTTTTCCAAAGAAATAAACATAGTATTGCAGCAGCTATAAGTGCCGCAGCTGCATAAGGTATCTGGCTCCTTTTTTTCTTCTCATCTTTTTGCTGACGCTGCTGTATAAGTGCCTCCATTTCGTTAGATATCATAATTATCATCCTTCTATTTTATGTACATAGCATTTCATCGCTCAATTTCATTATAATCGCACTTTTCATATTGAACAAGTGCATTTTCATTGTACTCTGTAATTTACCCTGGGTGATAAATTAAGCTTTTAGCTTCAACTAATATACAATTATTCAACTTAGTGGTATAATATTCAAAGATATAACATATATAATAAAGATATTATAAACTAATTACAATTATTTATATACTTAAAATTGAAAGTTTTAAATATATAACAAAATAATATTAGGAGATAGTTATTTATGAAAATAAAGAGCTTAGTTTTAGTAATAATTCTATTTGTCGGTACACTTGCCTTTTCAGGCTGCAAAAACAAAAATATATCAAGTATTAATTTAAATCAACCAGATAAAATTAATATGTATGTAAGTGGTAAACAAAAACAACTAACAAGGAATGGTAGTGATCATGATAAAGCCATTTTTGACAGAATAAATGTCTTAGTTAATATCAGAATTCCAGAAGAACTTTCTGCAATGAAAGGAGAAATATCAGACAACGATATTAAAGAATTTAAAGGATATGCAGTTGAATTTGTTTATAAAAATGTGCAAACAGTTGTTATTGATAATAAGAAAGTTCAATTTACAGAAGTGGTTTTCCCATTAAGTGAAAAGTGGCAAAACACAGCATTCATTAAAGCCAAAGATAACTTTTATACGGGCGTAGGATTAAAGGAGAATTTAGATTCCCTTGTGAAGGCATCAGTTAAATAAATTTCAGTTAAAAAGCCAAGTGCACAATCTGCACCAAGGTTAACAGACATATCTAATAAATTTCCAATTGTTAATGCGTTTTTTTATTTTAATTACATAATATCTTTTCTAAAGCTTTCTTTTGCGAAGTTTCCTTTGTAATTCGTGCATATATAATTCCCTATAAAAAACATTTTTTTACACCTTCATTAATCAAAAATTAGCTATATACTTTTAAAAAGGCATACTACATAAAAAGTATAATGATATTATTAACGATCAGCTGGAATATGTAGATTGGATGACTATTATTAGAAATTCATGGCTGAAAATATAGACTTAATCAAAAGTAAAGTATAAAATGTAAATAATACCAAGTCTTAATATAAAGGGGGGTTTTATCATGGGAAAGGTTTTAAAAGAAAGAAAAGATGTGGATCAATCACTTACCTGGGACTTATCTGCTATTTATGCTGATGAACAGCAGTATAATTCAGCTGTAAAGGAGCTTCAGCAGCTTTCATTGGACATAGAAAGAGATTATAAAGGTAAGCTTGTCACATCAGGTAATATTAATGCATGCCTTGATAAAATGAGAAAAGTATATGAATTAATGAACCTTACAGAGTCTTATGCAGGTCTTTCAGTTGAAGTGGATTATACCAATGATGAAAATCAGGACAGAGCTTCCAGATACGAGAATATATCATCTGATATTGAAAGCAGACTAAGCTTTGTAAAAAGCGAAATTATGCAGGCAGATGAAAAAGCAGTTGACACTGCAATAAGTGAATCAAAGGAAAACAGCAATTATTTAAAGGATATAAAAAGAGATAAGGTACATGCACTTCATCCTAAAGTAGAGAAATCACTTGCTGCTTTATCAGGAGTTTTTGATGCACCTTACAATATTTATAACCAGGCTAAGCTTGCTGATATGAATTTCGAGAATTTTACAGTAGATGGAGTAGAATATCCTCTTGGTTATGCACTTTTTGAAAATGAATATGAATATGAAAATAATACAAAGGTCCGCAGAGCTGCATTTAAAGCATTCTCTGATAAATTAAGGCAGTATCAGTACACTACAGCTGCAGCTTATCAGACTCAGGTGAAGACAGAAAAGGCAATGGCAACGCTTAGAGGATTTGATTCCGTTACTGATTATTTGTTATTTCCTCAAAAGGTAGATAGAGATTTATATAACAGACAGATAGATTTAATTACTGAAAAATTGGCTCCACACATGAGAAAATACGCAAGACTGCTTAAGAAAATACATAAGTTAGATGAAATGACTTTTGCAGATTTAAAAATAGCAGTTGACCCTGATTATGATCCTAACGTAACTATAGAGGATTCTAAAAAATACATTGAAGGTGCATTATCTGTTTTAGGTGATGATTACCTGAGCATGGTTAAAGAAGCTTACAATAACAGATGGATTGACTTTGCACAAAATAAAGGAAAATGCACAGGAGGCTTCTGCTCAAGCCCTTATGGAAGTCATTCCTTCATTTTATTGTCATGGAGCGAAAAAATGGCAGAAGTGTTTACATTAGCCCATGAACTTGGACATGCAGGACACTTTAGATTATGTAATGAAAGTCAAAATGTATTTGATGTAGATGTCTCTACATATTTTGTAGAAGCACCATCTACAATGAATGAGCTTCTCATGGCTAATTATCTTTTAAAGACTAATAAGGATAAAAGATTCAGAAGATGGGTTTTATCTTCAATGATAAGCCATACTTATTATCATAATTTTGTAACTCACCTTTTAGAGGCAGCTTATCAAAGAGAAGTATATAAAATAATTGACCAGGGTGGAAGTGTGCAGGCTTCGACTCTTAATAAAATAAAGAAAGACGTACTTACAAAGTTCTGGGGAGATGATGTAAAGATAATTGATGGAGCAGAGCTTACCTGGATGAGGCAGCCTCATTATTACATGGGACTTTACTCCTATACTTACAGTGCAGGACTTACCATAGGCACAGAAGTAAGCAAAAGAATCTTAAAAGAAGGACAGCCAGCTGTAGATGACTGGAGAGCTGTACTTAAAGCAGGTTCAACCAAAACCCCAGTAGAGCTTGCCAAAATGGCTGGTGTAGACATCACTACAGAAAAACCGCTGCTTGACACCATAGATTATATTGGCGGAATAATTGATGAAATTGTTAGGTTGACTGAGGAAATAAATGTTAACTAAGAACTAAGAAGTAAGAAGTAAGAGGTAGAATTTAGCAGTTAAGAGTTTAGAGTGAATAGTTAAGGTGAGTTTTCTTCCTTGCGTCATAAAACTAATTTATTATTTAGGCTCGTTTTGCTGAAGCAAAACATTGCTAATATGTATAAATTAAAGATTTTACGTAGTGTAACGGAGAAAAATCATCCATAACTGTGAACTTTCCACTTATAACTCTCAACTGTAAGAGTTTTGCATGGCAAAATTCTTATTGTTTTATCATATATTAAATAAATTATAAAAATAAATGTTTATTTTTATAAAAATTTTGATATAATATAAATAAGAAATGCTTAGTGTTGATATCACTAAGCATCCTTAGAACATTTATTTTGTTTTAGGGCTATTGGATTTTAACTAAATATACTAGTAAGAAAAAGTGCTAATCTTTCATGGATGGAGCACTTTTTTCTTTGCTTCTAACTTCTATATCAAGACCAAGGAACTTAATCTTAATTTTCAAGTGATTTATGAAAAGATTATGTTTTAAAACTAAATTAATTACATAAACAATTGATATACACTTTATAAAAGTATCAAACATATCCAATACCACCCCCTTAGCTATGATGATATAAATCACCAATAGTCCAAGGAGGATAAAATGTTCAAAACCTCCGCAGCCATCCACACTACGGATAACAATTATACTTGGATATTGTACCATAATTATGAAGATATATATAGGGGTATATATTGGAAATGGTAATGAAACAAAAATTGTTAACTCCGTTTCCAACTTTTTCAGGGTAACAGGTACCTTAAAGGAGGAAAAACGTGATGATAATTAGAAAAATGAACCAGGCAGAAGCCGAGGATATAGCTAATAATTGGAAATATGAAGGTGAATATTCATTTTACGACATGACAGAGGATGTGGAAGATTATGAAGAAATAATATCGCCTGCACTTAGAGGTGATATATATTTTTCAGTTATTGAAGACGAAAATTTAATTGGTTTCTTTTGTGTAGAACAAGATAACAATGACATAGAAATCGGATTGGGGCTAAAACCAGAACTTACTAATAAAGGAAGTGGGCTTGAATTCGTAAAAACTATACTTGAGTTCGTATCCCGTAATTATGAATTTGAATCTGTTATTTTAGATGTTGCGGATTTTAACAAACGTGCAATTATTGTGTATGAACGCGCAGGATTTGCAGCAGTAAAAAAGATAAAAGTTAATACGAACGGTGGAGTTTATGATTTTGTTATAATGGAATTAAAGAAAAGCCACATGAACGATGATTAGAAAACATATTTAACTAATAACTTTTTCCCAAAGAGCTGGGGCAGAGCTGGGAGCCTAAGAAAAATTTCAGCAAAGCTGAATTTTTTCTTACCTCTTAGTTCTTACCTCTTAGTTCTTACCTCTTACCTCTTACCTATAATGTAGTAGATATCCTACAGGTCAATAATAGAATATTCATAACCTAATGTTGTTATAAATTTGTACATATCCTCTGTAGAAATAAAAATAGTTTTAGTGTTGTCATTAGCATGAAAACTCATATATTTTTCTAAAAGCATTTCTTTATCAAGACATACCTTTATGTCATGTTCTGTGTTATTAAGCAATCCAAATAATGATACAACACCAGGAGCCAATGACATTTTTTCCATTAACTTTTCAGGTGAGGCAAGGCTCATACTCTTTTCATTGATAATTTCGCCAAGTTTTTTCATATCCAATCGCTTTTTATCATCCATGATGACTAAATAATATGCAGTCTTTTTTCTATTGCATAAAAAAAGAGTCTTTGTACGGACACCCTCTTTACCTGCAATATAACTGTCTGCTTCTTCTGTTGTTAATGCTGGCGGGTGTTCAACAAGGTCATAAGTAATACCCATTTTTTTCAAAGCTTCATATACAATTTCACATTGTTCCATGATTTTTACTTCCTTTGCAAGATATTATAATACTTATGCTTATTATATAATTTCATTGCTTAAAGTCAACTTTGTTTTCAATTTCCTCAAGGTAACAGGTACCTAACAAATGTTTGCCAATGTGAATTCAAACTTTTGCCAGGGTTCTATATAGTCTAATAAAAATTGTTCCTCTGGAATAACATTACCTATAACATTTGTTCTTCCTGAATTCTCCATATCCTTTAGAGCTATTTGTAATTCTCCTGCATAGTGTTCATATAATGAATTATCCATAAGTATATCTCCCCTTTTTATGGGTTGAGTATTAAATGGTAAAAATTTATGTCCTTTATACTTTACCCTGCTTTGAGTAGATCTTATCATATATTCAGAAACATCACCTCTGTTGAAATGCATCTCCTCCAATACAATTTTTCTTTCTGTATCAGGAATGGAATCTGCAAGTTCAACATTCAAAGCAATTTTATCTCTGTTAATTTCACTAACTGCCTTAAGCTCTTTATCTGAAGCAAAGGCATTGGCTATAATAACATCATCTATAAGACCTGTAGCAAACATATGCTTTACCTGCAGAACTATATTCATATCTCTATGCATTTCCAGTGTGCATAATCCTTCACTTACTGCCCAAGGTCCAAAAGTGGCATCTTTTGAAGATACAAAGGCTGCAGTTCTTATACCTAAATCTTTAAACTGTTTAGTGCATTTTATAAAATGATCATATTTTAATCCAGTATATCTGTGCGGATAAAAGTTATGGCATCCTATAAGCTTATTTAGGTTGGGTTTATAACTCATTATGTTATCTATATATTTTGTACCACTGCTCATGTTAAGTTCTATAAATAATCCTTGTGGATTATATGTCATCATAGCTTCTTCATTGCCTGTAAAGCCTATATCCAGCCTTATTCCAGCTGAACCTAAATCTTTGAAAAAAGAAAGATCATTATAACTAATGCCTAGCTCCTTAAAAACTCCTGGATTTACATCAGCTATAACCTTCATGCCCTTGCTATCTGCAAATTTAATTGTATTCTTAAAATCACTTACAATCTTTTCTTTATCCCCCTTTACAGACAAAAGGCAGGTAAATATCCTGGTAAATCCATACTTACCTGCAAGTTCAATATATCTTAAATTTTCATCTAAAGAAGCATGTCCCGGATAAACTGAAATCCCTAAATTTCTCATTTTAACTTTCTCCTTCTACCGTTGTAATGTTTTACGTATAACCTTTCCTTTTTCACCAGTTTTTAAGCGCTATATAATATCCCCCTTTTGTTGAAGAAATATCATCATCTATAATTTCAGCATCACTAATTGCATTTGCAATATAGAAATCAAAGGACTTTCTTATACATGGTATTTTTGTAATTACACTTCCTTTTAAAGCTATATTTACTTTTTTAGGTTTACCTAGCTTTTTCCATACCCTTTCAGTTATTTTTCCTATTTCTGTACCTGCATCTTTAAGTATCTCTATAGCATTTTCTTCTCCATGTTCTGCTGCCTTTGCAACTACTTTAGCAATAGAAGCAATTTCATCCTTGGTTGAAGAATAAATGAAACCTTTTATACTTTCTATATCTTTCAGTTTCAATTTCTTCAATATCTCATTTGTGAGTACACTATTTTCTAAACCTTCTTCTTCCTCATAAACCATGTTCTTAAATGCTCTTAATGCTATGTAATAGCCGCTGCCTTCATCACCTAAAATATGTCCCCATCCACCTGATCTTTTCTTTATACCATTACTTATTCCGAAACTTATAGAACCTGTCCCTGCTATGGTAAGAATTCCATCATTTCCTTTAAGTAGTGCATACATAGCTATTTCAGCATCATTGTAAATATAAGGAGTTATTTTAAATTTCTTTTCTACTGCTTCTTTGAGAATTTTTCTATTTTCACCTGCTTCTATACCTGCAATTCCAAGATAAATCTTAGTAAGTTTTTCATTATTTTTTACTAGTTTGCATTTTTCTATGGAATCTAAAATATTAGAAACAGCTATTTCCTTATTTAAAGTCATATTTCCATAGCCAGTGTATGCCCTGCTTAATTCTTTTCCATCATGATCATATGCTGCCGATTCAGTCTTAGTTCCGCCGCCATCAACACATATTATATACTCCACAGTATTCACCTCAATTTTACATTTAAATATTAACCAATATTTCTATAATACTTCCAAGACCATCATCTGGTATAATAATACCTAATGATTTTTCTATATCTGATACCCCTTCCTTTAGCATATTAAATAAGTCGCTATATCTGGATAAAATTATCTCCATGTTCTTACACTTGCATATATCTTCTTTATCCTTTAATTTCTCTAAAAGACACCCAAAATGCATAAGTAATCCATTTAATTTTTCTCTATCCAAATATAATCCATAGGAATCTTTCATCTTATTAATAATATCCACAAATTTGTCTACAATAAAATCATAGTCATTTAAATTTAACCAATCCCTATAAACATCTTTCATATCATTTATCATTTGTTCGTCACTTGTGCTGTCTTTTATATCTTCTTCACTAAACTCCTTGAAAAATACATCCATTGGTATATACTTTATGCCATCAACATGTGGATCAAATGCACTTATTATATACTCAACATCATATTCATTTTTCATTTTTAAAACAGTATTTTTAAACTCATCTTTGTCCTTCATACTTAAATTAAATACTTCATACTCATTCTTATTAAACTTGCTGTATATAAGCTGTTTAAGCTTTAGTGCTGTGCCTTCACCAGTAAAACATGCTGTAATTATAACTTTTCTGCTTTTGTTAATACTTTTCTCTAATGAATTTCCTACATATCTGCTTTCTTTAACTACAGACTTTAATATTTCATCCAAACTATCATTTAACATGGCTTTTCTTGCTGCTTCAATTACTACAGCAGTACTTACCATATCAATAGTTTGAACTTCTATACCGGTATTTTCTTTTATTATTTTGCCAAAATACTTTAAAGACCCCATATCTGTAAGTATTAATGTGCCTTTTCCTTCATCTCTTTCTTTTACAAGTTCCTCTATGCTTGAAAGAGCTTCTTCTGGTTTCATATGAAGAGGCATATCAAATGCAGCTACATGATTTGTGTTTAGAAGACTATTAGATACTTCAGCCATAGAGGTTGCTGTGGAATTTCCATGCATAGCTACTATTACTGCAACTTTACTGTTAACCTTTTTTCCGTCTACAGCAAAAAACATAGTTATAAAACCTATTTCCCCTATTGGTACAGTTATGTTGTATTTCTCTTCCAATTTATATGCCAATAATAATGCAATCTTAAATTCTTCAGGGTATTTTTTCTTTATTTCATCTGTTTTAGGATTCTCAATTACCCTGTTTTCTTTAATTCGAGCTAAAAAAGCATCTATATGCATAAGTAATCCAATAAAAATATTTTTAGGTATACTTCTATTCAACTTATGTTCTGCTAATTTCATAAAACTTTTAAGTAAATTATATAATTCATCATCTACTATTACTTTTATATCTTCAGTATCATCTTCATGTATATTATGAATATAATCATTTATAAATTTTTCCACATCATTTATTAATCTATTTTTTATTTCTTCCTGATCTATACCCTTCCTTTTAAGATGTTCATTTCTTTTTTCTATAAATTCATATATATTCCGGGATATACTATACTTGTCTTCTAAATCCTCATTATCATTTGAACTCTGTTCATGAATGTTTAATCTTAATTCTGCAGGATCTATTTTCTTGGAAATAAGAAGTCCATTCCTTACCTCACTTGAAAAATCTTCAAGTTTGATTTTAATATCTTTGTTATCGAACATACTTCTTAAAAATGCTTTAGCTGAGGCTATTTGTATATCACTTTTAAGTTGTCCAATGTTATTGGGGCACCTGTAATTTACAATTGCTGTTATAGCATCCTCATCCATTTTTATTTCTTTAGATACTCGTTTTGATTCTGCATTCAAGAAACTTTCAATAAGTTCTATTCTTTCATTTACAGACCATTCTCTAAGAGGCGGCAGTGATATTGTCACAGGAATTCTTCTGGTAAATGTTTTCAGAAGCACTGAATTAATATTTTCAGTTGTAGCACTTATTATCATTACATCTATGTTTATTTCTTTTGTTCCTCCAAATGGTACATATTTACCTTCATCTATAAGAGTAAATAACATTTCCTGACCCTCAGGAGGAAGCCTGTGAACTTCATCTAAGAAAAGTATCCCATTCCTGCTTTTTTCGATAATTCCTTCTCTATCCTCTGTTGCTCCTGTATAAGTTCCTTTTTTTACACCAAATAAATGAGAAATAAGAAGCTGAGGATTGTTTGCATAGTCAGCACAATTAAATACTGCAAATTTCCCTTTGTCTCTTATTTTTCCAACTTGTAAAGCATAATTAAATATACACTTTGCAAAATATGATTTTCCTACACCAGTTTCACCTAGTATAAGGGTATGCAATCCATGAGGAGGGTAAACAACTGCAGCTTTTGCCAGAGCTATCTGATTCTTTAAACTTCCATCTTTACCTATGCAGACATCAAAAGCAGATAATTTTTCCTCAGCTTCTTTACTAAATTCCACATGGTCTTTATTAATAAAGTAAAGCACAGGCCGCACTGCATTCTTGCTAACCTTGCCAGCTCGAACCAATTTGCTGAGTTCTCTAGCCACATTTGTTCTCTGCATATTCAAACCTCTGCAAAGGTCCTCAGTAGTTACTCCATTTACTTTTCCATTATCTTTAAATTGCTGAATGCATATTCTTTTTAAAGATTCATAAACTGCAGTTTCATTGTTCATATTTTTATTCCACCTCATTATTGTGATTAAATACTTTAATTAGGTTTTGTAAATTATGCAATTTCCCTATATTAGTATCTTTTTTTAAGCTTACTGAATTTTTTCTCTTTTTCATTCATTACTTTCCTTGTTATTTCAAAAAACATTATACTCTCAATGGAGAATATTACAATTAATATGTTCATAACCCATGGACTTATATTCTTGAATAATATAGTTGGTATAAGTATAACCATGGGTGCAGTAAATGCTAATATCCATCTATTTACTTTAAATTTCTGCAGCACCAGATTAGAGATTTTAATTCCTACAAGCAGAAGTGCCACAAGTGAAATAACATTAAACATTCCCACCATAATTTTCATAACCTCACCCTAAACAACTATTTTTTAAAATCCTGATACATTTTAATCATTTGTTCAATTAAACACTTTTCAGATATAGCAGTCATAAGTTGATCTTGAGCATGTACCATTAACAGGGACATCTTTAAAGGCTCTCCATTTACTTCCTGCTGTATAAGTTTTGTTTGTGTATTGTGAGCTAAATCTAACTCATCTTGAGATGTTTTTAACTTTTCTTCTGCCTTTACCATATCTCCAGTTCGTGCTGCCTCTAATGCCTCATAAGCATATGCTCTGGCATCTCCTCCATGAGATATCATTTTAAATATTTCTTCTTCAAGCATTTAAGCTCACCCCTATTTGTCTTTAAATTGTGGTAAGTAGTCTTTGTTTAATTCCAGTAAATCGTGAAGTAAGTGTTTTGCAACATCTACTGATGGAATAAGAGGATGATTTACAAGTGCTAAAAGTGCTTTGTTTTTATCTCCTGTAACTCCAGCCTCTACAGCTAATACTTCATAACTCTTAACTGCCTGTATAAGTCCTAAAATCTCAATAGGCAGGTCCCCATTAAGACTCAATGGTGTTGCTCCTCTGCTTCCAACAAGGCAATTTGTTTCTATAACTGAATTATCTGGAATGCCTTTTATAATTCCATTATTTAATGTATTTACAGTATGAATATCATTTTTATCATTATATATTGCACTTATTAATGATACTGCTGCATCAGAGTAATATGCTCCTCCTCTTTTTTCAAGTTCCTTAGGTTTAGTGTTAAGTTCTGGAGATTTATATAATTCAAATAAACTTTTTTCTATAGCCTGAACCTGTTCAGCTCTTGTTCCTTTTTTAGGATCAGCTGCACTTTCCTGTTCTTCCTGAAGCATCCTGTCTGTCATATAATAATATTTATGATATGGACATGGAAGCATTCCTAATGCTCTTATAAAATCTGGATCCCATTTCAGATCATAAATATTTTTCATATTTAAAACATTGCCATCAAGAAGCTTTTCAAGTACTTCTTTAGTTACATCTTTGTTCTTAACCCATACTTTTTTGCCCCATACAAGATGATTCAAACCTGCAAATTCTATAAATACATCTTTAAATGGAACATCCATCATACTTGCAACATCCATCTGCATATGAATAGGTACATTACAAAGTCCTATACATTTTACATCAGTGTACTTTAATACAGCTTCTGTTACTAATCCTGATGGATTTGTGAAATTAATAAGCCATGCATCTGGACATAATTCCTTTATATCCTTACATATATCAAGAATTACAGGTATTGTCCTCATAGCTTTAGTAAATCCACCTGGGCCTGTAGTTTCTTGTCCTAATACACCATACTTTAATGGAAATCTTTCATCTCTTGCCCTGGCATTAAGTCCTCCTACTCTAAACTGTGTAACTACAAAATCTGCATTCTTTAAAGCTTCTCTTCTATCAAGTGTTAGAACTAATTTGATATTGAGTCCTGCTCTTTCAATCATTCTTTTTGCAAGACTGCCTATTATATCTAATTTTTTCTGGCCTTCCTTAATGTCTACCATATATATTTCACTTACAGGTAATTCTTCTTTTCTTTTAAGGAAACCGTCTATTATCTCTGGAGAGTAACTACTTCCTCCGCCAATAATTGCAATTTTTAATCCTTTCATTTCAATAAATCCCTCCATTATAAATTATATTTAGACTAATTGGAGATTATCTTTTATTAAATAATCCCCAATTAAGCTATTAGCTATTTTGAAACACTAACTGCTTCTGCCTGCATATTTTTTTCTTCGTCTTTAAGCAGATTCTTTTCATATGCTTTAAAGAACGGATAATATATTATTGTGGCAATAGCAAAATTTATACAAACAAGTACTATTGCTTTCCAGTCTCCACCAGTTGCAATATATGCGCCTATTGGTGCTGGAAGTGTCCATGGTGCCAATATACATGGTCTTGCTACAATATTAAAATACATTGCACCGTAAGCTATCAGGCATTCAACAACTGGCCCCAATATAAACGGTATCATAAATAATGGATTCAGCATAATTGGCGCACCGAATATAACTGGCTCATTAATATTACATATACCTGGAAGTAAAGATGCTCTTCCTATATCTTTAAGATATTTTGATTTTGAAAATACCATAAGTATAACAAGTCCTACAGTTGCCCCTGATCCTCCTATCCATATAAACCATTGGAAAAATGGTTCTGGAGCTATATTAGGAAGAACTGCTGCACCTGATGCATAAGCTTTTGTATTAGCATCCAGCAGTGTAAGCCATATTGGTCTTGCAACTGTTCCTACAATAGAATCTCCATGAATACCACAAGACCACAACAATGTTATAAGTATTGTAGGTACTAAAACTCCACCTAAAGTATTTCCAGCATAAACAAGTGGTTTAAATAAATTCATTATAAACTGCTGTATATCAAAATTAGCAACGACTCTTACTAAAAACACAGTGGTTATAATAATTGCTGCAGGTATTAGTGCTGCAAAGGAGCTGGAAACGCATTCAGGTACTCCTTCCGGCATTTTTATCGTAAGATTTTTTTCTTTGGCAAATCTTAAAACCTCTACGGCAAATATTGACATTATAATTGCAACAAACATACCAGATCCACCCAGATTAGCAAGTGGTAAAACATATCCCAAATCCGGTTTACTTACTGCTACTGGTAGGTTGGTTAAAAGAAATGCTACTACTGCCAAGCTTCCTCCAGATAACTCATTGAGCTTATAGGATTTCGCCAAACTATATCCTATTCCAAAGGCAGCATACAATGCCATAATTCCCATTGTAAGTCTATATGGCAATAATATCTTACCTACGTAAGGCTTCATTGCCGCTGCCCAGGAAGGTACTGGTGGAAAAGCAATAATCATAAAGAAACTACCTACAATAATCATAGGAATAGTAGAAATAATACCGTCACGAATAGCCCTTAAATGTCTTTGTTCTGATAATTTAGTCATTGGTGGTAAAAGATACTTCTCTAACCACTCGAAGAATGAATTCATTTGTTTATCCCCCCTATTTACTACTTTTGATATTTTTTAATTTGTTCAAGCGCTTTTGGTGCACCTACTGGTGTATAACCCATAGGGATTATTACTTCAATTGGTACATTTAAACCTTCCGCTTGTTTTTTAAATACATTTAGTCTATGTCTTATCTGTGGTGCTACAAGTACTAAATCATAGCCTAATTTAACTTCATCTTCAAATTCAGATGTTCCTACTGCTTTAATATCTATAGGAAATCCTTGTTTCTCAGCCTCAACCCTTATTGCCTTAACTACAATAGTACTTGACATTCCTCCTGAACATACCATTAAAACCTTCATTATTATTACCTCCTATTTTTATATCTTACACAAATATATTATAAGCAAGTTGCGTGCCAAAATTATAAAATGTAGAGTTTACAAACGTTTTCGGACTTTGTGTATCATGCATTATTATTTGATACACAAATAATGATACATGCAATTAAGAGTAAAAAAGGTCTGCGGCACCAAAATAATTAGTGCCGCAGACCCCTGGGGCAAGGTATTAAGTAAGAACTAAGAAGTAAGAGGTTTTTTGGGGGACGTAAATAGATTTGTTTAAAGTCAAATTATTTACGTTCCTTTTGTAGCAAGCGATAGAGCAATTCTGTTTCCAATTTTTTCAAGGTAACAGGTACCTTAGTTATTGTTTGTAAAAAATAAAAATTTTTCTTCACCTTTATCAGTTTTAGCTATATAAGATATACCTTCTTCTTTCTTTGTTTTTGATATGTCCGATATTTTGTATTCTGTTTTCTTCCTATCCTCTTTACTGCTAAATTTATCTCTTGTGGTATCTTCTATAAGTTTAATGCCTTCACCATCGATAATTAAGTCACATATAATAGCATCGCCCTCGTTAGTATACTTTGTTATTCTTACCATATTTCCTGAACTTGCTTTTTTGTTTTCATAATCTTCAATAAACTTATCAAGTTTTTCTATATTGGAACTTCTTCCCTTTATGTTTACAACATCACCATTTTTTTCAGCTAGTTCATGGCTGTATTTCTGCGGTAATTTATCCAACGCTTCATATGAATTTGTTACAGATTTTTCAGTATTTAGAGTTGGAGTCACTGTTTTTTCTTCTGTTTTATAAGATGTTTTTGAGGAACATGCAGACATTGTAATTAGCACAGCCAAAAGTGAAAGCATAACTATAATTCTTTTCATTCCCATCACTCCTATAAAATATATATTTCATTATCATAGTTGTTCTGTGCAGAAACCTAATTGAAATTTTTATTATTATGAAATTTTTAGCTGCTTTTTGCCTTTTAATATAATGTCTGCCAAAGTATTTGCATTTTTATAATAATAATTAAAACCTTCATCTCTCTCAATGGATTCATCATTTAATTCCCGCTCTATAAATTCAATGCATTCATTTAGGCATGAAAGTATTATATCCCATATAAATTGTTTATAATCAGGTTTATGCTGCAATTTATCATACAGTGTTTTAACAAAAATCTTTCTGTATTCATCAGTCATATAAAATGGAAATGGGAAAAACTTTTCCGAACCATGGGCTATTAATCGCGCTGCATCCAGTGAGTATGGCATAATGCCTGCAAAAGCCCAGTCTATTAAAACAATGCTATGGTTGCTTTTTATTGCATTACACTGAAGAAAATCTCCATTACATAAAGTTCTTGGTCAAACTAACTGTCTGTCCATAAAAATACCATAAGCTGAAGCCAGCTTTGATTCATTTTTAAGGCATTCAGCCCTTTTATTTATTCTTTTCCAATATCTTTCAAAACGGTTATCCAGCTTATTTTCCTCGAAATGATCTTCCTGCCAGTACATGTTAAAAATCCTGGAAAGGCTTTCAGCACATCCATAAGCCATGTGTTTATCAAATATTCGTAAATCCTCTCCAGAAATATATTCAATTAATATCCATTTTGCTTTATCAAAGGAAGTCCAGCCTTCCAGCTTTGGCACAGGCAGGTTTTTGTCTGTAAGAAATTTTTCATAAACCTCTATCTCATAATCATCTGACTTTTTCAGTATGTATGTCTTCTTATCAGATATTACCTTATAAACATTATAAGCCCTGTCCACGCCTTCGCCATTATCATGAAAACGTTTAAAATATATTTGTCCTGCTAAATCCGGTTTCATTACTTCCAGGACAGATCTTAACTTATTTATTTCATCAGAATCATTTATATTTTTCGTATATATACCTTTCATTGAATATCTCCTTATCTATAACTTTATTCTTCAATTAATTTATATAAAAGCTATTAAAGGTTTTTTAATCCTTGAAAAAGCTCATTGTATGATTTCTGCTTTTTACACCTGCCATATGAAAGCTCTTTATTATCACCAAATTCAAGAAGAAAACATTTTGCTAATTCTTCTACAGTTTGTTCCAAGGAAATAAAAAACTGATTATATGCAAAATCATAGGCAGTAGTTCCTTCTTCAAAATTTGCGGTAATTAGAGACTCAGTAACCTGGTCCAAAGGGTACATTTTCAGGTGGAATAACTCATGAACAATAACTTCTTCAAGGTTTTCTTGTTTTGGATTAACCCTATTGATAAGAATAACTGCCTTCCTGTCGTCACAGTCAATTTTTAAATCTCCCGTTTTCCTCCAATTAATATCATCAACAAACTCAAGCCTAGCATCCCAATATGGATATACTCGCAATTTTTTACACCAGAATTCAAATGATTGAAATATTTTATTCTCATCCACTTTCATTTTCCTACCTCACAAATATAAAAATTCTTTAAATAGATTTCAAAGTAAATCATCTATTTAAGCTTCTCAAAAAACTGTAGAAGCATCAGTATTTTTGCTCGCTTAAATAGCGATTTACTAAATGAAATTATATAGTTCACTATAACTGCAAATGTGCAATAGCTTATACTACATTATACCATATATTCCACTTATTTATATGGAAATGTAATTATATGCAGGGGCAAGCCTGTCCTATTAACCATGGTACTTCATCCACATTATTGTTTAACAGAGCCATAGGACTGATAGAGATGGGACTACATTATACAAGGTAAAAAGTAAGAGCTTTTTCTTAACACGTTTCATTCCTAAGGCATTCCTGAGCCTAGTCAGACTTGTCTTGGTGAAGGAATGAGAATCAAAAATGTCAACTCTGATTCCAGTTCTCACCAGGTAACAGGTACCTTATCCTTGAAGTCCATTTGCTTGGCGTTCCATGTTTTCTATAACCACATCATAAATTTCTCCCAAAGAAGCACAATATTCCAATACCTCCCATGGTGTGTTGGTATGAAAATGGATTTTAATCAGCTCATCATCACCAACAGCAAGCAGGCAGTCACCTTTAAAGTTGTTTTTAAAATATTCGTTAATTGCATCCTCTGAAAGATTATGTCCTTCTATTAATAATTGGGTATCAAATTTGTATTCAATCATAATACATCCTCCTTCTGCATTTTTTTATTCTTATACTATCTTTTCATTATACACCCACAGCCTATATTATGGATAATTTTTCTCTGTTACATAACCCCTTCCAGGTAACAGGTACCTTAAATAAGCGGTATGTACTTGTTTTTTTGCTTTGGTACAATACCTTTATACGCAAGAATGGGAAGAAATATCTGCAGCAGTGTGACAAGCATGAAGACTTCTATGGGCAGCATAATTGCGTTTTTTACCAGACTTTTTATGAAAAAATAATAATACCCCTTATTGAATAAAATTTTACTCCAAAGTGCTCCAAGTCCAACATGAATGCCAAAATTGATTATAAATTTTGAAAGAAAAATGCGTAAAACGGATACTTGACACTTGTAAAGGAATATTCCATAAATAAAGAATTCAAGCATGGATGATAACGTATACCCTGGGAAAAAGACAGTAGATGGAACCATTAAGTAACCAATCAGATCATATGCGAATCCAGCAGATAGACCAACAACTGGGCCAAAAACCATGGAACCAAAAGCTATCACTAAAAAAGAGAATGAGATTCGAAGGTTTAACCCCACAGGAATGTAAATCGAACTTAAAACGGCACTAAGCGCAATGGTGAGACCGGCAAAAATAAGTGATTTCAAATTGTGAAATTCTGAAGAAGCTGTAATCCAATATTGGGATGTAAAAATTGGAGAGATGCTGTTTTTAGTCATAAAAAAACCTCCTTTAATATGGCAAAATTCAATGCCACATAGAGGAAGAACAGCTCCAGTATGCAGCAGCGGGATGCGATAATTGTATGGCAACTTAATATAGCCTTACACAGTATTAAAAGTTCCCGTTCCGAAATCAACTCCCCGTTTTTCGGACACATAACCCACAATTATCTACTCTGCCATTTTTTAAAATATAACCTTTGTTTATATAGAAAGTAATAAATATCTTCATCGGAGCTGTCACAAAATATCCAATCCTTAAGGATTTATGGGGCTGCTGCGGTGATTAGATATTTACTTTCTATACATTACATTATATCCAGAGTAAGTTTTTGTCAATACAGGTACCTTATATTAAATCACAGAAGTTAAACCTCTCATCCCTCAGAACCCTTTTGCCAACGGAAAAATTAATTCTCTCTTTAAAAATAGGCCCATCGAATGCAAAGGAATGGAACTCACCATTTTCCCCACAGGAATTAATATTTTCAGGAAGATTAGCTAAGAAATTCTTATCATATAGCCTGCCTGAAAAATCTCCATTCAGTACTTTTGTATCTACACAAGTAATAATTGATTTAAAACCTAGGTTTATGAATGTATCGGCAATTTCTTTAGTATCCCTTCCCCATAATGGGAAAATTGCTTCCATTCCAGCCCTCCTTAAATTTTCCTCCCGATATTTCCTTATATCCTCCAGAAATATGTCCCCAAATGCCACCTTTGCAGCTCCAAGCTTCTTATATCTGTTCATAGTCTCTTCCATCTTTTTTTCATATTCTTCATTTGTGCTTTCGGGAGTTATGTACACCTTTTCAAGATAACATCCTATAGATTTAGCCTGCTTTTCAAGTAAAGCTTTCCTGACTCCATGCATGCTTATCCTCTCATATTTATCTGTAATGGTTGTTAATAGAGTGATATCTGTATAGCCCTGCCTCATTAATTCATAAAGTGCCAAAGCGCTATCCTTACCACCACTCCATGAAAGTATTATTTTCTCATTCATTTTCTTCATCTCCTATTAAAGCCATAATATAATACCGTTCCCCACATTGTTGATTATTGCTCAATGTCAATGCGCATCATAATAAAACTAGTTGTGAATTCCAGGTAACAGGTACCTTAGATTCCAGATTTGATGCATAGAATTTTGATTTGGTCATCAATTCTCAATGTCATCACCAACTAATTCAAAGTTTAAATATATATGTTTAAACTGTCAACTTCATTGTTTACTAAAATCACTGGAAAGTGAGGTTATATATTACAAATAAAATGAACCTACACCTTTACGTTAAGATAGAACATTTATATAACCTATAATTCGCTTTTTCTAACTGATGCAACGCTTTATAAAAATTTAATGAACTAAAGTATACATTTATAACATTTATATTTATCTTTAATCTCAAAGCCTGCATTCAAAGCAGAATTTAATTCACCAGTACAATTTTCCTCAATAAAATATACAATTTCCTCTATTGCACCAAATTCATTATATAATTGCATCAATAATTCATTAATTAAAATACTTTCAATACCCTTATTTTTATATTCTTCATCAACAAATAAGCCAAAAACCTCTGATATGTCTTTGTATGCCTTAGCAAAAATGCTTGCATGAATCGCTTCATCTTGTCTAAAAACAAATATTCGAAAATGTTCTATATCCTTTTGCAAGTTTTTGCTATTATAATACATTTCTAAGGGAATAGCATATTTGTCATGAAACGTAGCATATTCTTCAAAAGAACTTCTATTAACCTTTTCTACCAAATCATGTTTTTGATTTATATTCGATTCTAAATTATATAATCTGGTATCAATACTAGATTCGATACATTTAAAATTTTTTTTCTTAAAATATTGATTTGCATTTTTATTAGTAATAGGAACGCCTATAAGTAGTTCATATCCAGCTAATTTCTTACTTATATAGCCAATCAATTCCTCTGCAATTTGATTATAATCTCCTTCTATTAAAAATTCTGTTGTTTGTGCATATTTTTCATCACAATCCCACTGATAAACACAAACTCCACATAATATATTCTGCCGATAGCAAGCTATTATATTTTTATTATCTAAACTGATAGCTTTTTCAATTTCTTCTTTGATCTCTTTCATTGATTTTTTTCTTGGATAACTAGCATGCAAATTATTCTGACTTAATTTCCATACAAAATCAATTACTTCCTCTAATCTATAAATTGTTTTTATCATTGTTTATACCCCACTTATCATTAATATTTTAAATTCCTATTTAGCTTAAAGTTAGTAACTATTCATATAAAACATAATTTATTTAACATCAAATGTCATACTCATAATATGTATAACAACTCACTTAAGTTTGCAATTTCTTTATCAGGAATGTATTCAATTGTCTTGGGTTTCTGCATTGCACCAAAACCTTGCTTAATCCATATTGTTTTCATTCCAATGGTTTTTGCTGGGAATATATCATTGTCTAAACGATCCCCAACCATTATTGTTTCAGAAGCATTATATCCTGATTGCTTAACAGCTATTTGAAAGAGTTTGGTATCGGGTTTCATAATTTGATAATCCCATGATGAAATTATAAATGAAAAATACTTTAAAATTCCCCATGAGCTTAATCTGGTCGTAAGCCCATCCGTTTGATTGGCAATGATGCCAAGTTTATGCTTGAATAATTTCCTCATATATTTGCTCTGGAGAAAGTCCAAGCATTTTAGCTTCCTCAATTTCTGCCTGCTCCATACATCTTTGTTTCCATACATCATCCTCATTTATCAATGTATATCCAATATCGAAGAATATACATTTTATATTTTTCATTTCTTCACCTCTATTTTTTGTACACTTCAACCCATTTGCCATACTTGAAAATGTAGAAGCAAAAATTGTAACCCCCCCCTATTTCCTTCTCCTGATGTAATCATCATAAGTAATCCTAAATGCTAATTGTGTAGTTCTTTCACCAGTAAAAATGTTTTTTTCCAAAGAATCATCCTTTTCATTTCTAATAAAACATAATTTATTTAACATTTTAAAAGATTTTATATTATCTTCATAGCATCCTGCTGCTATTTCATTTAGATGATAATTTGTAAAGCAAAATTCCATGGCCAAGCTAAATGCTTTAGTACCATAGCCTTTACATCTATATGGCTTATATATCCATATGGCCAAGTCTGGATTTGCCACATCAGAACATAAGCGGACAGTACCTACAGAGCATCTTTTTTCTTTTGAAATAATGCTTGCCCAAAAACGGTATTTATCAATATTAAAATTGCAGAATTCCTCAAAATTTTTATCAAAAATACTATTAAAGCCTTTTTGGGTTTCTATGTCATTCCAGCAGTCATACATATCCTTATCATCTTCATGTCTATACCTTACTAAACTAATTTTATCATCTTTTATATATATCATTTTTACCTCCAAATAAGAAGCAATACTTACTTCTCACTCCTTTGCTGCTGCGGCACAATAGTAAGAATACTCAGTCTTAAAATTCTTTGAAAAGATTGTTAAAGAGAACTTCTATTTGCGAATCGACTTTAAATTCTTTGCAAAATTTATTAAAAATACTCTTAATATCATCTTCAAAGTTATTATTAAAACTTAAATCAGTAATATTCAATGAAATAAGATTCTCTTTAATTTCTTCTAACAAATCATATGCACTGTCAGTTTTATTAGATAGATACTTTATAGTTCCTCTATGCAGTAACCTTAATACCTTATACCATTCTGGTCTATTAGGTATGTAATTAGATTCTACTTGGTTTCTTATAATTTCTTTATTATCAATGATAAAGTTTGCATCATATTTCAAAAGAACTGTACTGTTTATCAAATCTTCTTGTGAAATCGTTTCTCTTATATCTAAATCTACAGCAGTGGTATCTTGATAAACCAAGATTATAATACCTTTGGGATTTTCAGTAAAGTTCGTCATTACTGGAGTACCATAAAGTGCAATTATTTCATCAACTTTAGTGCAATCTAAATCACCTAAAATTATTAAATCAATATCTGAGAATCTTGTTGCTGTACCTTTCGCTAAGGAACCTTTCAAAATCATTGAAAATCCATTATCTTTACAAAATTCATAGATACATTCAATATAAGCTTTATAATTTGGTGAAGGATAATTTATATCAAAATCAAACATAATACTTTCCTTTCTAAAAGTAGTAAATGTTTCGTCATACCTTACCGCTGTGACAGATAACATGAAGATTATGAAATAAATTATTCCTTTGCTTTTATATATTTATCTGCTAAAAAATCTCCAATAAGTAGTAATGGTGCAACTATAACTAAAAACATTGCTAAACCAATATCATATCTAATTCTAACGTAGTTAGCAATGAAAAATGATAAGCAAGTCCACAGAATTTTAAATATCCAAAATACATACTTTATCATATCTTTCCCACCTCTTCTATGATTCGTACTAATTTACCGCTGTGGCACATAAGATAAATTTTGCGATACAAAACTCTTACAGTTAAAAGTTATAAGTGGGAAGTTTATAGTTATTGATGATTTTCCTCCGTTACACTACGTAAAATCTTTAATTTATACAAGTTAGCAAAACAAGCCTAAAAAATGAATTAGTTTTGTGACGTAAGGAGGAAAACTCACCTTCACTCTTAACTCTTAACCTTTAACTTTTAACTGTAAAATTGTATCACCATTGATTGCCACTGCGATACAGTAATTTAAAGGAGATACACATCGTCATTTCATAAATCTATTTTTTTAAGTAAGAACTAAGAAGTAAGAGTTTATACAAAATTCAGCAAAGCTGAATTTTTACCGTAACTATTACCTCTTACCTCTTAGTTATTAGTTATTAATTACACATCCTTACATATTTACTATTATATAATATAATAGTAATATATTCATTAATTTATTGAAACTTTCTATGCAGGTTTTGAATCTTATTGTTGTTGAAAGGAAGTGTGGAGATGGAAGACAAGATGGATGCCTTTATGATACCTAAGAGTATCAAGGAAGGAAACATTCAGGTTCTTTTAGTATGGATAGATATAAATAAACAAAAGTTCTATAGAATGAGCTGGGCATATCTCAAGAATAATACAGATGTTGAAGATGCATTTCATAATACCATAATTAAGGTGTTTGAAAATATTAACAAACTTAAAAATGAGCAAGCCTTTGAAGGATGGTTTATTTCAATACTGTTAAACGAGTGTAGGAAAATATTGAGAGATAAACGGAGGGTTCAGCCATCACAGTATATTGAGTTTGGCAATACAGTTTGCGGCTTAGAAGATTCCGCTGAAAGTCTGGATCTTATGGATGGACTTAATAACATTCATGAGGAATATAGAGAACTTATAATTCTAAAGTATTACAGCGGGTATTCACAAAAGGAGATTGCAGAAATTTTAAACATGCCTCTCGGAACTGTTAAGACAAAGATATATAGAGGATTAAAGATGCTTAGAGATATATTGGGAAGGGAGGATTAGTCATGGAGTGTGATGACATTAGACTAAAATTTATAGATTATTTGGACAACAATTTGACTGCTGAAGATGAAAAAAAGCTTGTTGATCATATTGAAGGCTGTGAGGAATGCAGAAAAGAATTAGAAAGCCTTAAAAAATTAGTAAATGAGATTAATGAAAATGCAGAAAATATAAGTGTACCTGAAGATTTTATGGATAATATCGGGCAAAGGGCTTTAAAAATAGGTCCTCCAGTTATAAAGAAGAAAAAAGCACCTTTTAAAATACTTCTTATTGCTGCAGCTATTTTAATTATGTCTATGGCTACTGTATTTGCAACTAAAAATCCAATGGCTGAACTTATAAAGCTCATGAATCCTGAACCACGAATCACTAATACAGTTAATAATGGAGTAGGCAAAAGACTTAATATATCAAAAACTGATAAGAATATTAAAATTACCATAACTGATGTGGTGGCAGATGATATTCAAACCCTGATATCTTATAAGATAGAGGATTTAAATAATGGGAAAGAATACAACATAAGGTTTGACGACGGAATAATAATTAAGGAAAGATGGGGAAATCAAATTAAGGATACCAATATAGAAATGTATACCTCCTTATTCAACAATGAAGGTAAAGGTATTCTCACCTTATTTCCTATTGATACTGATAATAAAACCATAAACCTTTCTTTTACCAAGCTTGAAGCCAAAACAGGTGACACTACGGAAATAATAGATGGAAACTGGAATTTTCAGATTCCCATTAAAAAGTATCAAGGCAAAAGCTACAATATTAATGCGACCATAAAAGCTGATGACTATGTAATTAATTTCACTAAGATAACTATATCTCCTACTCTTACTAAAATTAACTTTAACTGCAGTAATGGAGGCAAGAAAAATGAAAGAATAAATGATTTGGAAGATATAAGAATAGTTGCTGATGGTAAAGAATATAAGCCCTACAACTTTGGACATGAAAGCTGGATCCCATATTCAACTGTGGGTTATGGGGATAAAGAAATGACCTTTGACTCCATGTACTTTGACAATCCCAAGAATGTAGAAATAAAGGTTAACAGGATAAGCACACAGATTACTGAAGATAAGCCAAAGGAATTTATGGTTAAGCTGGATGAAACCAGCCCACAGGAATTTGAATATCTTGGCACAAAGTTAGTTATAAATGATTTAAAGGTTTCGGACAATATTACCTTTAATCTAAAACAGCCTATTAATAGTAGTAAATTTGAAACCCTTAATATTGTATTTTGGCCTTTCAATGGGCATAGTCAGGAAAAGCACTTCACTGGAGCAGGAAACTATAATGAAGCTTATTATATAGATAAGGATAATAATAAATATGGATATTATGATGCATTGCTTATATGGGATAAAATAAGAACGAAAAATCCTGTACTATATATAGCTAATACCAGCTATAAGCTTCACCCATCAGATGGATTGGATATAAAGCATGAAAAGTTTATTAGAATGATAATTGATGGATATAACAAAACAGTATTTGTTAATGGAAGTGCAAAGGTAAAGCTAAGATAACTTAATTAAGTCTCAATTAATAATGCCCTGGTGCCAATGGTAACAGGGTATTCTATCCCCCTAAATTCAAAATTTCTGTTGAGGAATATCTATATCTTTTTTAGGCTTGATCTTTATGACAAAGGGTAAAAGACACAAAGCACAGGACACAATAGCAACAAGTTCGAGAGAAATCAGATACCATGGCCATGGTCCAAGATAACTCATAATGGAAGTATTCTTAGTTTTCTCGCAAAGGTACATGAAATTGGTCCCAGTAAGCTTGTCATATATTCCTATGAAACCTGCGTAAATGTTAAGAGCTACAACACTTTTTATCAATGATTTAAAGCTTGGCCTGTAGCCATAAACAAATGTCATAAAAAGGCATAGAATAATTATGCTGCCATGGGACAGAAAAAACTGAAAAAATATAAAATGAGGAAAAGTATATACACCTATATCAGGAGTTACGAGAGCTTCTATTGAACCTGCCATGCCCCAAAAATATACTATTTCATACAGGGGGTAGCTCTTAGCTGCGAACATTACGGCGCACATTATCAAAGATATATCGCATAGTTCCAGAGGAAGGGATTCCTTTAATGGAAGTCCTCCATATGTAATGTACCATAGGATTAAGGAAAACTGCTGAACTATAAGAAAAACTGCAATATAAATACGAGTAGACTTTTTTATTGACAAAAGCCTGCGCCTGAATTTATATGTAAGCACTATAATCAATAAAATTATAGCCAGCACAATAATATGAGGAAATGAAAATAATACAAATGGTCCACCTGTAAAATCCGAAGTAAGGTATTTGCTCACATTCTCTTAAGCCCCTTAATTGATTTGGACAATCTACGAACCTTTAGCTAAAATAATATTAGAAGCTTAAGGAGGAAGAATTAATGAAAGGTAGCTGTTATTCAAAAGAGATTAAGGAGCAGGTGTTAAAAGAAGTAGGCGAAACGGGTAACATGACGTTGGTTGCAAGAAATCATAATATACCATCTACAACCATTAATACATGGGTAAAAAAGAAAAAGGATGCTGCTAAAGCTGGCTTTGCCAGGGGCCCAAAATCAAGTAACTTTAATTCAATTAATTCTAATAAAGAAATAGAAAAAGAAAATGATTTATTGAAAAAAACGCTTGGTGAAAAAGACCTTGAAATAGCAATTTTAAAGGACTTATTAAAAAAAAAGAGCTTTCTATAGATGATAGATTTCAGGTAGCCAGGCATTATATAAGGCAAGGTTATAAAATAACGTTAGTGCTGAAATACGCTGGTTTAAGCCGATCTACATATTACTATCATGTCTCAAGTGAAAATAAAGTTAAGGTGAAGCCAGAGAATGTTGGAAGACCTATTGTAGGATATTCTATTACAACAAGTGGTAAAAAGATATGTGATGAAGAGATTAAAGACAACATTATGGAGCTAATCCAGGGTGATGCTTTCTTCTATGGCTATCATAAAATTACCCACGATTTGATGAAAGAATACAACCTGATTATTAATCATAAGAAGGTGTACAGGCTGTGTAAAGAACTCAATATACTCAAGAAACAAAGAGTTATCAAGCCTCATGTTAAAAGCTCAATATCAGTCAATAGGATAGTTAAAAAGTCAAACGAACTCTGGGAGGCAGACATCAAATATGGTTATATTATTGGTGAAGATAAGTTTTTCTTTGTATTGTCAGTAATAGATGTTTTTGATAGATCCATAATCGATTATTACATGGGCTATAGATGTACAGGCTCAGATGCAGCAAGCTTAATAAGACGCTGCCTGATTAGGAGAGATCTGCTTGACAGTGAAGGCAAGCCAGTCATTAGGACTGATAATGGCCCACAGTTTATCAGTAATATATTTGAAGGAAGCTGTAAAGATATAAACATTTATCATGAAAGGATTCCAAGCAGAACTCCCAATAAAAATGCTCATATTGAGTCTTTCCACAGGATCTTTGAAGATGAATGCATAGGTATATATGAATTTGATAGTTACAAGGATGCATATGCAGAAGTAGCAAGGTTTATGAAAAGATACAACACTAGGAGGCTTCACTCAAGCCTTAAATACAAAACTCCAAATGAGTTTTATATACAGAATATGGGGAAAGAAATTGAAAGTATGGCAATTCATTTATAGTTGGATGGGAGTTTTGATAAATAATTTTAAAATATTAAGATATTCGTAGCTTTGGTAAGATTTTGTCCAAAATAAAGGGGCCAATCCGGTATTTGCTCACATTTATCCCCTCCTCATATAATATATAGTTTCCCTTATCAGTGGAAATATTCCAAAGAACTTTTTTAACTAAGAACTAAGAAGTAAGAGGTAAGAACTTTTTCGTAACTATTACCTCTTAGTTCTTACTTATTACTTTTTACTTTAATATGCATTTCAGCAAGTGAACCATCATCAATCTTAAATATTTTGCTTGATACGAATCCATTATTATGAAGTATTTTCTTTGATATCAAATTATTAGGGTCTGTTATTGCTATAACTTTATGTATGCTATTTGTTTCTTCTGCCTTTTTTAGCAAATTTCTTACAATTTCGCTCCCATATCCTTTTCTCCAATAGTCAGGCATCAGCATATATTCAATTTCTGCCTCAGCAGAATCATTGTTTAATGTTATTGCGCCTAATCCTATGAAAACATTTGTATCCTTTTCGAAAACCTTAAAGTACCCAAAGGCTTCATAATTCTTATTATTTTTCAGCATACCTTTATAAGTTAGTTTTGATTCTTCCAATGTAAATACTCTTCCATAATTCATTAACATTACTTCTTCATTTGAAACTAGATCTAAATAATATTGAAAGTCATCTTCAGAAAGAAATTTTTCAAAGTGTATTCTGTTTTGCATTGTCCCACCCCTTAAATATGCATCAGAAAATTCAACGTTTATTTTTCCTTTTTTACTCTTGAACCAATTGCCAATCCCAAACACATTCCAATACTCATACCAAGACCAATATTTTTAAAAAGCAGCTGACCTACAACCATTCCAATACCCAGCCCATAACACATTCCTATTGCCATATAATTATCTTCTTCGTTCTCTTCAGGACTTTCATTGTTTACATCATCAATCTCTGTATTTTTAATTTCCTTATCCTTTTTATCCATGATTTCAATTTCCTCGTCTTTCTATTAATTAATAACTAAACGTAAGAGGTAAGAACTTTTTTTAACTATTAACTATTAACCCTTAACTCTTACCTCTTACTTATAACTATTACCTCTTAACTTTTAACTGTTAGTTATTACCTATTCACTATATCCAGATAATATTCTATCCAAAATAAATACTGCTCCTACAATAACGGCAGCTAATATTAGGGGAATATTTACTACAGTATAATCCAAATAATGCGAACATATAAGCATTATTCCAAAAAGTAAAATGCATACAATCCATGTTTTTATAAAAGAAAATACTTTATTTTTAAAAGCTGTTTTACAAATATAGTTAACAACTATATTAGCTGCAAGAATTATCATTAACATATTAATGATATCGCCTACCGATAGAATAAAGCCCTGGCTTCCATTTCCTGCTATAATGTCATATCTGTGAGTATTTTTTCATTATTCTTGTAAATTTCTTTTTCCCTCTTATTGTTACTTTTAAGCAATTCCTTACAATATTTTTTCATTATCATTATCCCCCTTCAATAATTTATTTACTGCATCATCCAATGCTATCCAATTGCTTTTGAATTGTATTAATGATTCTATACCACCTGAAGTAAGCTTATAATATTTTCTTTTTGGACCACTATTAGAATCTTTTAAAGTAGCACTTATCATTTCATTTTTTTGTAATCTCAATATTATAGGATATATTGTACCTTCTGATATTTCACCAAATCCATACTTACTAAGTTTCTCCGATATCTCATATGCATAGGTTTCCTGTCTACTGATAATCTCCAAAATACAACCTTCCAGCATACCTTTAAGCATTTGTGATGGAATCATTCAATCACCTTCTTCTGTATCTTGTAATACAATATAGCATATATTGTAATGCAAGATACTGTGTTTGTCAATATTAGATTTATCCTTAATATATAGTGTGATACACTTATGGCTCTGTTATATTATAATGTGGATGATACTATAAATGGTGGTGTAAATGTTTACAACAGAATATATGCTAATTCACTTTTATTTTTAAATTTTTTATACAAGTGTACAAGCTATTTCATTCATGTTAAAACATCCACATTATTCGCTAACAGGGCCATATATGCAAACGAGGCTGCCTATTAAGCTAACTCCGTATAATCTATATTGAAATATCCTGTTTTAAATTAAGCTTTAAAACAAATGAAAAAAGCACTCCATCTAACCAAGAATAATAGTGCTTTTTCATGTAATTTTATTTTGTTATAAATGTTATCTCTTAGCTTTTACCTCTTACTTATTACCTATTCACTCTTACTTAATTTATTTTCTTTCTACCCAACCCTTGTACCATTGGGAATAGGTCTTTCAGGCTGAGCCAGAACAGGTATAATGCCATCGGCATATCCAATGTCAAAAAGCATTCCTTCTGAAACTTCACCTGCCATTTTCTTTGGAGCTAAATTAACCACAAACAATGCCTGCTGTCCCTCAATTTCCTTTTGGTTTTTCCTTTCCCCCTTCATACCTACTAATATTGTTCGTGTGAAATCTCCAAAGTCAACTGTAAGTTTGACTAACTTATTGGATTTTTCTATGTCTTCAACAACCTTTATGGTTCCAACCCTGATGTCAACTTTATCAAGAATATCAAGAGTTATGTTTGGTTTAATAGGAGCTGTCATGTTTCTCTCCCCTTTCTTAAAAATATTTGTGGCGGGTTGCACGCCTTTTTTATTATATTTTACATATTATTCACTGAAAAATCCATTACCAAATTTCCTGACAATTCTAAAATTCATTAAAATTACTTCTTCATTTGAATTAAATCTTCACGTACCAGCTCCTGATTTATTTTTAATATATATGCTGTGATGTACTTATGGCTCTGTTATATTATAATGTGGTTGATACTATAAATGGTTATGCAAATGGTTATGCAAATGTTTACAGTAAAATATATGCTGGCTCACTTTTAATTTTAAATTTTTTATATAAGTGTACAAGCTATCCCATTCATATTAAAACATCCACATTATTCGCTAACAGAGCCATATATGCAAACGGGGCTGCCTATTAAGCTAAATCCGTATAATCTATGTTGAAGCATCTTCTTTTGATGTTATTAGGTCTTACATATTTTATTTCTAAGTTAGTTATCGAGATTAAATTTCTTGGTATTCACGTAGAACTTAATAGCAACGAGAAAAAGCACCCATCCCGAAAAGAATAGTGCTTCACTCTTAATTAAATCTTTATTTAATTCATCCAATAGCCCTAAAACAAAACAAACGTTCTGAGGATTGCTTAGTGTTACTAGCACTAAGCTTGTTTATTTATATTATATCAAATTTTTATAAAAAATAAACCTATATGGTTTTTTTTTATTTTTAAAATATTTTGAAAGTGCTTGAGGGATTTTCTTATTTATTGTCTTATCCTCATCTGATGTAACAAGTAAAACTTCTGCCTTGACGTTAGATGCATAGGTTTTGGTATCAATATTGACATTATCATTACCTCTTAGCTTTTACCTCTTACTTATTGCCTATTCACTCTTACTTAATTTACCTCGGTAGCAAATTACACTATATACTTTGTTTATTTTTTTTCTGATTTATTCCACAATATATAGGAGTTTGCAAGAGTAGCTAAAATCATTAAAATATATGGAATAGCAACTAAAAATGCATCACTTGCTGAAGCACTGGAATTTTCATATTTTATATTATTACAATACACAATAGCTACATGCGCACTCATTAGATCAGACATTATAACTGCTAGTATAGTAGAAAATATTGATAATTTTTTATACTTATCCAAAACAAACCTCCATTTTATAATAATAATTTAGTTTCACATGGTCCAATAATCATTATACGTTTTCCAAGTTTAACGCCGCTCATATGATTTCTAACCTTTCTATGGTTAATATTATAAAAGTAATATATTACCAATATGGAATAAAAAAATTATATCATATTTACAGGTACAATAAAGCATAATTATATAAGTAAGAACTTTTTTAACTAAGAACTAAACGTAAGAGGTAAGAACTTTTTAGGTAATAAGTAAAAGCCTATATTAGAAATATTCAGAGCTGAAGCAGATAATTACAGGAAAGTGAAAAAAGATATTCTTAAAAAGTGATAATGAAAAATAGTAGCCCCGTACGCAAATGGATAGCTACTATTTTTTATTTAAACATTAAATAGTGATACCAGTTGCCTAAGCAACTAGAATTGTATACTATAGGATGTTAGCGCACCCTATTTTTATTTTCTGCATTTCTATTTATATTATATCAAACTTTTTATAAAAATGAACATATTTTTTTGCAATTCACCTATGAAAATAAATTTCAACTACCTGTTTTTTACCTCTGTGGTAAATTAAATTTCATTGGTCTTTAAAATTTTCATCTTCAATTAATTTATGATATTTTTCCTCACTATTTTTCCATGAATCTCTTGATATAAGAAATGCAAGTGTAAATGATAGAATGGAGAGCTTAATAGAAGTAGAAACACTATTATTAATAATGTTTCCATCCAAAAAAAAACTAGTAAGAGAAAATGATATCATAAATACTGAAAAAGCAATGATTATTCTTGTTATCATATAATAAAGATGTCCTTTTTCTCTAATACTTCGCCATTTTTTTAAAAAGTTTTTTTCTTTATCTTTCATTTATATAACCACCTGTTTTTTACCCCTGTGGTGAATTTTTCATCTTAACTTTTAGTTCTTACCTCTTAGTTCTTACCTGAGTAATTGATTACCCATAACATAATTACTCCATATTTATCTCATTAATTTTGTTTGTCTTTCAAATAAATGTTTGAATATACTATCCCTTGAGCTCTCATTAATATTTATGAATTTAAATTCATGGTAAACTTTGCATCCAATTTCATAAGATTTTATTATTTTACCTGAAGCTGCTATAGAAGTTTCATCCTCAAAATTGAATTTTATGAAATACACCACATTTTTATTTAATTTTGAAGAATTCTCCTTATCAATATTAAATTTAATGCAGTCTCCTCCAATTTCAGTTATAGCAACATCATAATTATTAGAACTATTAATACCAATCTTTCCAGGTATATTCCACAATAGGCTGAAATATTTATTTAAAGGTTTATGAGTCAAACTGGATATAAATATATGATTTCTTTTAAAAGTTTGTAATTTGGGTATATACTCAAATATCTTTCCTTCTCTTTCAAAATATAAGGTTGAGCTAACAATCTTATTTATGTTAAAATTTCTTAATTTATTTTCATCCCTGCGAAATTGAAATTCATATCCTGATTCCCTTTTTATAAGACTGCCTTGAAAAGCATAATCTTTTGATTTAGTGCTGAATAATAAAGTACTCCATGTAATAGGTCCCATTATATTATTATTATCAGTTACTAAATTGCCTCTTAAAATACCTGCCATTATATCAGCTATTTCAGGGTCGAACTGCTTCCCTTTGTTCTCCAGCAGCTCATTTATTACCTCATCAATTGGCCTTGTTTTTTTATAACTTCTTTCAGACAGCATTGCATCAACAGCATCTGCCACTGCAATTATCCTGCTCATTAAAGGTATTTCTTCACCTTTTAGTCCATCTGGATAGCCTGTACCATCATATCTCTCATGGTGATGCTTCACTATATCAGGCACATTATTCAAATAAACAACTCCATTAATAATTTCTTTAACAATATTGTAACTGTAAGTTGGATGATTTTTCATGATTTCGTACTCTTCAGCAGTTAATCTTCCTTCTTTATTAACAATGGATTGTTTTATGTATATTTTGCCAACGTCATGAAGCACTGAAGCCATGTAAAGATTATGCCTTTCTACCAGATTTAATCCTAATTTCTTTGCAATAGAATCACACCAATATGCTACATTGTATGGATGATTAACCATAAATGGCTCCCTATCTCTTATAATTACAAAAAATATGTGTATAATATTTAACATAGTGGTTCTTTCTCTGTATTTCTCATAAATTGCATTAAAATTATATTGGATACGCTTAATTTTAGCCCTTATTTCGTATTGATTTAACTTTTCAATAATTTCTATTTGATTATTAAACATTCCCAAATACAAACAGCCAATTATTTCATCATGAATTATGGTTTGAGAAAAAATAGGTATGTATACTTCTTGTTCAATATCTTCAATGTAAGGATAGTATCGTTCATTATTATAGGAGTTTTCTCCTTTGCTATAAATGATAATCTGGTGTTCCTTTAAAAGTAAATGAAATAAATTATTTGCTGTGGAATTTTTTAAGTAAACACTATCCCTAAAGTTGTCCATTAATTCATTATTTTTTATATATGAACTTTTTACTTTTGCAAATTGTTCATCATCATCAAACAAAAATATCCTGCATATATCACAATTGAACATGGCAGCTAATTCTGTTATTTGTTTAGTTAAACTTTCATCGAATTTATTTGTTTTATTTATTGCATCGCATAGTGTTATCATTATATAAATCTCCTAACTCTTAACTTTTAACTCTTAACTTTTAACTGTAATCTGTGACACCAGTATCCCTGCAAGTATAAATATGCAGCCAATATATCCCCTGGTGTTCATGGTTTCTCCAAGTATAACTGCTCCGCCGATAGCTCCAAACACCGATTCCATACTTAATATAATAGCTGCTGTGGAAGGCTTGGCATACTTTTGTGCAACCACCTGAAGGGTATAAGCTACTCCAACGGACAATAAGCCTCCGTAAAGTATTGGAATACCAGCGCTGACAATTCCGCTAATGGTGATTTTTTCAAATATAAGTGCGCATATAAGGCTTAATATTGAACAGGTAGCAAATTGAACAAATGATAATTTAAGAGAATCCACCTTTTTTGTAAAATAATCTATGGTTAAAATGTGAAAGGCCCAAAAGAAAGCACCTATAATCTGAAGCATGTCCCCAAAGGCTATAGTAAAATTTTCATTAATACTAAGTAAATAAAGTCCTATAACAGCCAGAAAAACTCCTGCCCAGGCGCTTTTCCCAATTTTATGCTTCATGAAAATGCCTATAACAGGCACCAGCACAATATAGAGTCCTGTAAGGAAGCTTGCCTTTCCTGCAGTGGTATAAATAAGTCCTATCTGCTGAAGTGTGGAGCCTGAAAAAAGAAGTGCCCCCACCAGTATTCCAGGCAGTATGGTATTCTTTGCAGACTGTTTTGTATTATTGCTTTTATTTTTCTTATTAAAATAAATTATTAAAGGAATAAGAGAAATGCTTCCCAGGGCAAATCTTATTCCATTAAAGGTAAATGCCCCTACATATTGGGAGCCAACTCTCTGGGCTGTAAAGGCAAAGCCCCATATTGCAGCTGTCAGCAGAAGTAAAAAATTGGCCCGCAGTCTTTTATTATTCATTTATAGTTCTCCTTTTAATTTATACAGTTACGCATCAGCAGTGCTGTTTCGGCTTTTTTTTGCTTCATAAAGAGCATTGTCCGCAGCTTTTATAAACTTTTGAATTGATGAGTCTTCTGATGGAATCTCAGTATGGACACCGAGACTTATGGTAATGCACTTGGCAACAGATGAATACATATGCGTTATGGCCATTTGTTCCACCTTTTTTCTAAGCTGCTCTGCATATTCCACTACCTTTTCCTTTTCCATATAAGTAATTATAACTGCAAATTCCTCTCCTCCATATCTGGCCAGCATGTCCGAAGAGCGCCTTAAGCATGAAGACAGCGCTGAAGCCACCTTTCTCAGGCACTCATCACCCTGCTGATGTCCATAGTTATCATTAAATGCCTTAAAGAAATCAATATCTATCATAATTAATGACAAAGGTATGTGCTGCCTCTTGCAGATGTTCCACTGTGTTTTTATGGCTTTGTCAAAGGCCATACGGTTGGATATATGTGTCAGGCTGTCCGTTAAGGAAATCTTCTCCAGCATTTGGTTTGCCCTGTTAAGCTTCCTGTTTAACTTGTTAAGCTCAGCATTTTTCTTCTGCAGCAGTTTTCTTATGTTAAAAACATCCACCTGCTTTTTATAATGCATACAGGCTATGACCCAGGCCACTAATAAAAATATAGTGCTGTTCATATAATTCTCCAAAAGAATATCATAGTATCTCTGAAAATGTGGAAGAAGCATAATAAATATTACATGGTTAATTAAATATATAATTAATAAATTTATTGGTTTATAAAATGGAGTTACTGCAATGGCTATTATTGCCAAAGTGTACACAGTAATCTGCCCTGATGATAATTGGTCCAGTAGCGATATTCCCCCGCACCATAATAAAATAGATATTATAAAGCATGTGACTGTTCTGTTAATGGTTGTCTCATACTTTGATATATCATTACCAGCATGGAAGAACATAACAGCATATACGATCATGGCAGTAAGTAAAATTATATGCATAACTCCATAATATATCTGTGGTTTAGCAAAGAGCATGACCCTGTTTATCATGAACCACAGTATGAACTGAAAAGCCTCCAGAACAATTAGTGTTATTGCTGCAAATTTTCCTCTGGTTACATTCAATTCATTTATATCATCTGTAAATTCTTTTCTGTACTTTTGTTCCACAGATGCAAATAAAAAACTCTTTATTAACTTAATTATGTTAACAAGCATTTTTCTACACCTTATTTCTAAAAATTATTAATTATTATAAATTATAACACATTTTTACATAATTTTTTCGTATATCTTTCTTCAAATCTTCCAACCCAGGCTAAAAATAAGCTTGCACAAATTCCAAGGATAAAGCATATGACCCAAAGCGTGGTATTTCCGTATTTTGTCATAAGCATTCCAAATACAGTAGGTGAAATGGCAGAGCCTATGCTCATAATAAGAGGCCATGCAGCATTAAACCTTCCCCTTTGATTTATTGGAGAATGGTTTGCAATGTATACCCCTGAGTTTGTGGCTTCCAATATTTCTCCCAGAGTATATATAACTGCTGCCAATATATAAAATGGAAAGCTTTTTACAAAACCAAGAAGCCCCAGTCCCACTGCAAAAAACAAAGATGCCATGGAAACATTCATAATAGGTTTGATCTTAATTGTAAGTTTTATAATAAATGTAGTTAAAATAATGATTACTATTCCATTGGTGGACATCATATATCCATAATATTTAGAACCTAAATCTGATCCAAACACCTTTGTCATCTGAAGTGGCAGAACAAATTTAATACTTGAATAAATAAAGGAATTTACCATGGCTCCTGCAAAGAAAAGCAAAAGATATGGCCTTTTTAAAAGTGCCTTTATTACATTGGCGTCCTCTGCAGATTCATTGTCATGTCTTGCTTTGCTGCTTTGAATTTCCTCTCTGCTTGGTGTTGTGTCCTCAATGCCGAAGTATAAAAGAATTAATGTAAGTGTTATTGCTATGAAATTTCCAAGGAAAATAAGCCAGGTATAATTTTTATAAAGAAAGGCTGCAATTAATGGTCCAATGGAAAACCCTACATTTATTCCAAGATATAAAAGAGAGTATGCCTGCTTTCTATTATCCTTATTGGTTAAATCCGCCACCATGGCTGAATTGGCAGGCTGTGCAGCATTACCAAGGAACCCTGCAATTATTAAAAGCCATGCAATTACTATGGAATCCCCCAAAAATGCACAGGGCAGATAACATAAAGCTGTAAGCCCCTGAAAGGTTAAATAAAGTTTTTTACGTCCGAATTTATCAGTAAGCTTCCCCCCTGCTACTGATCCAAGAACCTGAGCCACCGCACTTATAGAAAAATATGTACCAGCTCTTACTGTGCTGAATCCAAGATGTTCAGTTAAAAAAAGTGTTAAGAAAGGATAAACAAAATTGCCCATGGCATTAACTACCCTGGCAGAAGCCAACACATACACAGATCTTGGCAGCCCTGAATAAATGTTAAATCCTTTAAAAGTTCTTTTTATAAAATTCAACTTTTCACCCCCCCGAAATCTAAGCATTAATATTAATTGTAGATGATAAGCCAAAAATAAACAATATATTTTTTATTTAAATTTTAAAAGTTTATATACTTTTTGAAATTAAAGGTGTATAATATTAATATTATAAGAAAGAAGGTGATAAATTGAAAAAAGATTCAGTATTATTTACTCCTGATGTTATAGAAGAATGCTTAAGTGAAGCTTTGGATGTTGCTGAAAAAAGCACAAAGTATACAGGAAGAAAAGTTTCTTCAAACAGCAGAATAAAAAAATCATTGAAATAGCCTCCTGGACAAGGGCTTTTTTTATTTTTTGATAAAAAAGGGGCTGTCGCATTAGCATAAAAAAATATGCTAACGCGGCAGCATTTTTTTTGTGTTTTATAGAAAATTTAATGATATTTTAGTCCCCAATGAGCTTGATAATTAAAAAAAGACGCACTTTAATAAGCCTTTCATATTAAGGCTTTTTTTGATTTGCAGAGTTTTTAAAATTTTAAAGTTTGATAATTATGCACCTTTTTTAAGTGGAAAAAGATGCGTTTCAGTTCTATCTAACTGAATTTTATTATGTAGCTTATTTATATTATGTGCCATTGCTAACAAAATACTTTCTGCCAAAACATTCTTTTTACCTTTGCATAGATATCTACGAAATCCCATATCCTGTTTTATCTCTCCAAAAGAGCCTTCGGCTTGAATACTTCGATTCATTCTCAACTCGCAACCATCATCACTTATAATTCTTTCAAGATCCTCTTTGCGAAGCATGTTGAATAGTTTTGAAGTCTCAAGATTTTTAACCCTTTCTTCTAATGGCGTTTTACAGTTATGTCCTCTTATGCATTTACTCTTGTAAACACAGTTACTGCAGTCCTCACAAGTATAGATTGTTTTTTCACTTATATAGCCAGTCTTACTTTTCCTTTTTACTATTTTATTTACTGTTAGTTTCTTATTATTTTTGCAAGTATAATAATCGCCCAATTCAGTATAATCCATGTTTTCTATTCTGCTTATATCATGTTTATATTTTCTTGTTTTTGATATTTCATAATTTGCTGGTTTAATATATGATAGCTGTCCATTTTCTTTGATATAAAGATAATTTTCTTCACTCTCGTAACCTGAATCCGCATCAATTTTAAAATACTTAAAGTACAAGGAATTCTCCATGCTTTTTATAAATGGAATCAATGTTGTTGTGTCCCCAGGCTTATCGCAAACAGTAACCCATACTATATATTGGGAATCTACTCCATTCTGAACATTGTAACCTGGTTTTAACTGACCATTTTTCATAGCATCCTCTTTCATCCTCATAAAGGTTGCATCTTTATCTGTCTTGGAATAGCTATTACGTTTACCGCAGGTATGGATTTTCTGTGTATATTCTTTTAACTTTCTAAGGTATTCCTCAAGTTTTTCAATAGAACGTTGAATAGGAGTTTTCCTTTTACCACATCCATGTACAAATTCAATATTTTCTTCCTTTTTCAAGGCGTAAAGCTTTTTGCGTAGCTTTTTTACATGTTTCATTTTTACTTTGTTTTCGTATACAAGCTTTATTCCATACAATTCCTCACATTCGGCTACAAAATCAGCTAATTTAGAAAGTAATCTCTCCAGGTTTTTTGAAACTGCTTTTTTCCAGACGAAAGTATACTTGTTAGCACATGCCTCTATCTTTGTACCATCAATAAATATAGTATCTCCTGATATTTCTCCAATCTCATAAAGAAAATTTGACATTTCAGCCATTATTGTTTCTGAGCACGGGGCAAAATGAATACTACGAAATCTTGCAAAAGTAGAATGATCTGGTGCTGGTGAACCTTCTAAAAGGTACATGAAATTTACATCTCTTTTGCAGGATAGCTCCATTGCTCTTGATGAATAATTATGATTCATATAGGAGTAAAGTACAATCTTCAGCATCTGACGTGGCGTAGCCTGATTTTCCCTTATTCGGGAATAAGTCGAATATAAATCTGTTAAATCCATCTCCTCTACAAATTGACTTAGCAAACGCACTGAATCATTATTGGGAATCATGTACTCAATATTTAATGGAAGTTTTAATTGATAATTTCCACGATATAAAGTATAATTTTTGTGTGAATTAATGTATTTTCTCATATGTTAATTTTACTATAAATCTTTCACTCTTTCGAGTGGAAGATTTATTTTTATGTAAAAAAGCTGCCGCACCAATTATTTTAGTGCAACAGCCCCTTTTAATTATTTATTTGATCAATTAGTAAACTTTGAATTTTTTCAGCACTATTAACATTCTTGAACTCAGGTATTATATTTTTGTCAAGAATAGCTTTGCCATTTTGAATTTTTATTTGACCTTGATATGGGCTTATTGGCAGGAATTTTTCTGTTTTATAATCTTTAATTTCTTGAGCTGTACTTGGTTTAAAATCTCTCAGGAAAAAAATATAGTTATCCCCTGCAGCATATATCTTAACATCTGGAATATCCACTTCATTATTTTTACCTGAACCGCTTTCCTGCATAACTTCAATAGTATCCCCAGCTTTTAAATCTCCTTTTAATGCCTTATGAACTTTTACTTCTGAAACAGTGTTTACTATGAATACATCTGGAAGTTTTGCTTTTGCATTTTCATTCATATAGTTCTTTTTGTTTACCCTTATAGGCTCATAAACTTTATCTACACTTCCAATTATAATAATATCACTAGCTTTTACAAGGGAACTTATATCATGGTAAGTTCCAAATGATGGATTAGCAGACGGCAATTCTGCTTTATTAGAATTTAATTTTAAAATATTATATAAGCATATTGAAGCAATTATTGCTAATATTACCAGCAGACTTGGCTTTAACAAATTTTTAGATTTTATCATTATATTCACCTATTTTTATATTATTGTTATATAATTATATATTCTTCCAATGATTTTAAATTCCTTTTTATTATATATAAATATTATTTTCTTTTTTTATTTGTGTTTCGCCCATGTCGCTATGCCTTAATTGAGATGCCGCATGTGATGCGACATTTTTATTAAAACAAACAACAAAGAATAAAGATTAAAGATCAAATAAGGATAATTTTTGCTGGCAGCAAAAATTTATAATCAAACCAAATAATTTAGGGAAGCACAAAAAGCACTTCCGTGAAAGTGCTGAAAAATTATAGGATTTTAGATGCTTTACTTCTGCTTTCTCAAAAACCACTGCGGATTCCACATTTACTCGGCCAAAGTATTAATTATGTTTCTTTATTTTCCTGAAATACTCCTTTTCCTCTTCACAGTAAAAGCAGTCTTTAAATTCATCCTCTTCTTCAGTTTCAATAGGATCAGGTGTTACTTTATTTTTTGATTTTGGATTTTTATTTGGAGATTTTCCAAATAAAGAGGCAGCAGTTTGTTTTGCTTTTTTTGCTGCCTTTGTTAAAAGCTGATATAAATTGCTTACAGAACCTCTTCTCTTTATTATAATTATTCCATTTTCTATAAGCTCCTTTAAATACCTTTGAATTGTTCTTATACACTTATTCATCCTCTGTGCCAGTGTGTTTTGTGATGGAAAGCATGTATCCTTGCTGCCATAGCAATAGCTGTTTAAAATGCAGTACAATTTAAATGCCCCATGGCTGATGTTTTTATTAGACATAATTTCATTTGGTATCATTGTAAAATTGTTCATTTTTATACCCCTCTATTCAAATATTTTTTGTGTTGCCTTGTGCCATTTCATCTTTTTGATTCCCACACTGCCATTTCTGTTTTTGCTCACAATGCATTCCATAATGTCCTTATCATCTGTGTCCCTGTTGTAGTATTCATCTCTATACAAAAATAAAACTGCATCTGCATCCTGCTCAATGCTGCCTGAATCCCTTAAATCAGATAACACAGGTCTGTGGTTAAGTCTTGCTTCTGGAGCTCTTGAGAGCTGTGATAAAGCTATAATTGTAATGTCAAGCTCTTTGGCTAAAAGCTTTAGATCCCTGCTTATTTTTGAAATATCCTGATTCCTGTTTTCTGTTCTTGTGGTATTTAAGATAAGTTGAAGATAATCAATAAAAACCACCCTCAGGTTATTTTGTATTTTTAATTTTTTACACTGAGCTCTAATTCCCTGAAGGGTATAAATTTTATCATAAAGAAACAATGCACTATTTGCCAGTGTGCTGGAAAATTGTACAGCTTCCACCCATTGCCTATCATCGAACTGTGCCTTTTTCACAGCTTTAGCAGGTATGTTAGAGCATATGCTTAAAGCTCTTTCTACAATCTGAATCTTTCCCATTTCCAGATTAAAAAATGCCACTGAAGCCTTTCCATTTAGGGCTGCATTTAATGCCAGATTTAAAGCCATGGAGGTTTTTCCCATGGAGGGCCTGGCTGCAAGTATTATAAAATCCTGCTTTAGAAATCCTTCCAGCATATTATCCAGGAATTTATAGCCTGTACTTATTCCCTGCAGGCTGCCCTGATCTTTCCATCTTAATTCCAGTAAATCTATGAATTCTTCCATGATTAATTTAATCTCACCTGATTCAGCACTGCTTTTCTTTTCAATGGCTGAAATTTCACTTTGAATATTATTTATAATATCCATGCTATGTGGAATTTCCTTATACATGTAATTCTGAACTGCCTTAAGCATTTTATCCAGCATTCTTAACCTGGATTTTTCCTTTACTATGTCAGCATAGGATACAATATTATGAGTATTTATAACACTGTTAATTAAAACTGAAATATATGTTAATCCTCCCGCCTCAGGCAAATTATTTCCAAGGTGATTACTGAGATTTATTAAATCTATGGGACTGCTTTTTGAAAAAAGCTGCTGCATGGATTTGTAAATAAGCTTATGCTTGTCAAAATAAAAATCCTCAGGTGAAAGTATATTTACTACCTCCAGATAATTATTGTTGTCAAGTAGTATAAGTCCCAGTATATTTCTTTCCGCCTCCAGGTTATAAAATACATTATTCATATTGTATCCTCACTCGTATAATAAGTTTATAGTCAGTTAAATGACTGCTATAAACTTATTTATTTTTATATTTTAGTATAGATAAGAAAGTATCTATGTTTTTCTGTGGGGATTCCCCCAATTCATTATTGCTATCTATTTTACATTCCTATCTATACAACTTACATTAACTATTTATAAAGGAATTTCCTAATGCTAAAATAGTCCTAACGGACTTTAGCGAAGGTTACTGCTGTATTCTCCTGCAAAACATATTGTTATTGCCTAGAAAGCTTGCAGCCTGACCAGAGTATCAAATTCTGCTTACACAAATGTTGCATCTCCATTCGTAGCCACCAGCAAGGTATTTCGCTTGGTTGAATGCTGATTACGCGAGGTTGCAGTCAGTACTCTGGATTAGGATAATTCCTTTTCTAATTTCCTCATTACTTTCGAAAGGTGGTGATTTCATGAAGAAAGTAGATTACTTATCAACTCTATTTGTTGGTATCGATATTGGTGCGAGACAAAATGTTGTCTCTGCAATTAACTTTGAACAGGAATTTTTTATTAAAATGAAACCTGTTCCTAATACACAATCTGGTGCAGAACAACTAGAATCCATGCTCGTCAAGATACTAGAAAATAATATATTTAAGGTTACTATTATTGGTCTTGAGTCTACTTCATTTTATGGCGTGCATATAGCTAATTTTTTATCTGCAAGTGAAAAACTTGTGCCATATAAACCCTACGTCTACTGTTTGAATCCTAAGGAAGTTGCTAACTACAAAGATTCCTTTAATGCTCTTAACAAAAATGATGGCATTGACTCTTTTGTTATTGCTGATTTTGCAAGAGTCGGCAGGATTCATACTGAGCCTTGGCGTGGTTCTCAATACCTTGCCCTACAAAGGCTTACAAGACACAGGCTTCATATAGTTGAATGCTTAACCAGGGAGAAGACATATATGCTATCAAATGTATTTCTCAAGTTTAGCGAATTTGCTTTGTTAGATGGTGAAGAACATCCTTTTTCTAATAAATATGGTGCCACTGCTTCCTCTATCCTGACGGATTTTTTATCTTCTGAAGACATTGCAAATGCTTCCATAGAAGAACTTGTTGAATTCATCAATACAAAGAGTCGAAAGAGAATTTCTGATCCACAGATGACTGCTAAAATTCTTCAACAAGCTGCTCGTAATTCATATCGCCTTGATAAATGTTTGTATGAGCCATTAACGACTTCAATTGCATGCTCTTTTAACTGTATTCAGGCTTTTGAAAAAGAACTGAGTACTATTAATAAAGCCATTGAGAAAGCGGTTATGGGAATGAATCCTGTGGAATATCAAATTCTCATGTCAATCCCTGGTTTTGGCCCTGTTTATTCCAGTGGTATTCTTGCCGAATTAGGCAGTGTGCATGCATTCCCTAATAATGATGCTATTGCTAAATATGCTGGCATCGTATGGAAAGAAAATCAATCTGGTGATTTCAAGGCTGAAAATACGCCAATGAACAAAGCAGGTAACCGTTATTTACGTTATTATCTGATAGAAGCCGCTGGTAGTGTCATAAGACACGTTCCTGAATATCAAGCTTTCTACCAGAAGAAATTTGCTGAAGTGACTACACATCAGCATAAACGAGCACTCGCGCTAACTTCTCGTAAATTAATCCGTTTGATTTTTGGATTGCTGGCTAAAAATCAACTCTACTCTTCAAATAGAGTAGATTAATTATATAAGACACACGAACATACATTCTGATTTGACTGTATGTTTATTAGGGTTACCCTTTTTTTGAAGAATCATTTCATTTTCTTTTTATTTTGTTCTTGACATATTACCAAATTGCTTTCTATTTCTTTATATTGGTTATTACATTGGACAAATTGTTAATGCTGACAGCCAAAGTGTCCATCTTCCCTTCTATCCTTACCAGCAGATAAACTGATATGGCTATGGGAAATCCCACATTTCCTATAAGATTAACTAAATTTATATCCATAATACTCCCCCATTTCTACAGTTAAAAGTTTTGAGTTAAGAGTTGAAAGTTAATTAAGGTAGAAACTTTTAACTTTCAACTTATAACTTATAACTGGATTAAAAGCCTTAGCCTGAATAATCAAGCTAAAGCTTTCACTTAATAGTTTTATTTTACTGTTAATTCAGTGGTGTTTTTATCCACTACGGAAGCAGAGTCCTTCATTTTTAAATCTCCGCCTGTGGATTCAAATATGTTTTTTGCAATTATCACATCCATGGCAGCCATAACCTCTGCATCTGTTAATGAATCTTTTACATTATTTACCCTTACAGCAGTTTTTCTGCCCTGCTCATTGAGAAAATTCATAACAAGTGTTTTAGACATATAAAATACCTCCTTTCATATTAAATTATGAATAGCTTGTCTACTATTCACTGACAATTGAGCTGTCGTCTGATCTTAGGATTTCATTAACTGGATAAGGTAAAAGTTTTCCTAAAGACTGGGCCACTGCATATATATTGTCATTAGCTGAGTCCACCTTTACATTGGCGAAGCTCTGCTTTTTAATTATGTCCTTTCCCTTCACATCTGTGCCAGCCTTATACCTAAGTGTCATTGAGCTTTGCAGCTTTGCTGCTGTTGTTGCCATAATATCATCTCCCTTCACTTATTATATATGCAATTGGAGTAAAAACAGGGCATGGTAAATTGCAGACATATTTCGGGTGCTGCCTGGTAGCATACGACACATCTCGGGTGCTGCCTGGTAGCATTCGGTAGCATTCGCCTTTTTTCGGGTAGTATTTAGCTTTCATTTGGTTTTTAATGTTGACATTTGTTGTAACTTATTGGTAACATTTTCAAATAACTGCCTCACAAAACTTAATTTTTTACGGATGTATATATTGTGGGAGAAATTATAATTAAGGGGGATAAAAATGGAGAACTTTAAGGAAAATCAAACATTTATGCTAAACAGAGACTTCAGTCATATAAAAAAGCTTATAGAAAGGGTTAACAATAATGATCTTTCAGCATTGCCGTATCTTAATTTATATTTTGATGGTGTAATTAAGAGATACATTAAATTATGGAGTAAACTGCTGGGAAAACATCACAATGAAGATATGGAATCCGTGGCACACTGGGCTGTATATGAGGCCACCCTCCAGTTCCATGGGGACAGCTCCAAGCTATACTTTAACTATGTTAATAAAAGAATTAAAAGCGAAATAATAGATTATAAAAGAATTGAAGAAAAACATCTAAATAAATTTGTAGAGTTTCATAACAATGATGAATACAATAACTGCTTTAATAACATTTTAGACAATTTAAACTATGAGGCTTACTGCATTGTTAAAATCCTGATTGGTCATATATATGATAGCTTAAATACAGATGAAAAAAAGTTATTTCTTCTTTTGCGTGCTGAAGAGTTAAGCTATAAAGAAATGGCAGAGGAATTAGGCATTACCTATGACTGCCTTAGGCAGAGGAAAAAAGCTCTAAAAGATAAAGCAAGAAAACTTATTGAACATTCCAGTTTTTAAGGGGTGTATCATGGATATAAACCAATTAGTAATATCAGCTAAAAATGGGGACAAGCAAGCTTTAAATAAGATAATAGAAATACTCTTCCCTGCTATTTATAAAATATGCTGCAGATATTATATTAAAAATTATGAATTAGATGATTTAATTCAGATAAGCAGAATGTCAGTAATGAAAGCTGTGGAAAAATACAATTTCAATTCAAAAGCAGGATTTAAGACATACGCTTCATCAGCCATAATTAACAACCTGAAGTGTGTTTTAAGAAGCGAATGTAAACATAATTATGATATGAGTTCAAATATTCCTGTGAATGAGGAAACGACTCTTGAAGATACCTTTCTGGATGAATTTAATATAGAAGAGGATTACTGCAAAAATGAATATTATACAGCTCTTTATGACAGCCTTAATCTGCTGAAGCCAATGTACAGAGATGTTTTGTACTGGATTTATTTTCAAAATGGCAAATTAAAGGATTATGCCATTAAGGAGAATATATCCATAGAATGCTGCACAAGAAGAAAAGCAAAGGCTTTAAAGAAGCTTAGAGAAATGATGGAAAATGAGAATCGTTAATTTAGCGATTCTCCCTTATTTCTTTATTGCTTTTCGTTTCCACTTCCTCCCAGGGGTCTGACCCTTGCTAAAAAAGCTCCTTAACTGCAGGATACAAACGATTATACTTATCATATGCTTTAGAATAAGCAGAGTAATTTAAGGGATTGGGGGTTATTTTGTCTTGGCAGTGAAGAATTAAATCACATGCATCTTCAATTGATTTATAAATTCCAGCACCAATGCTTGCTAAAATTGCAGCTCCAAGTGCAGGGCCCTCTGTTGTCCTTAAAGTAAATAAAGGATACTCAAAAATATCAGACAATATCTGCTTCCAAATTATACTTTCAGCGCCGCCGCCGCAAACACGGATTTCCTCTAGCTTAATGTTCATATTTAGCATAATATCCAAACAATTTTTCAGGCTGAAAGAAACTCCCTCTAAAACACTTCGTATAAAATCATCTTTAGTGTTTGCATATGTAAATCCAAAAAACATGCCTTTAGCTTTTGGATTTAAATGAGGTGACCTTTCACCCATAAGATAAGGCAGATATGTGATATCATTTGACCCTGGTTTTGAATGAGAAGCCATATCTGATAATAAATCATATACATTTATATTAGTTTTAGCAGCCTTATAAGCCACATCACTGCAGAAGTTTTCCTTAAACCACTTTAGCGATAATCCTGCACTTTGAGTAACACCCATAACATTCCACATTCCCGGAACAGCATGGCATAACGTATGGACACGCCCTAATTTATCTAAAACAGGTTTGCCCGTGGCAGCAAAAACAACTCCGGATGTTCCAATACTAGTAGAAATCATGCCTTCTTTATAGATACCATTTCCAATGGCTGCTGCAGCCTGATCACCTGCGCCGCCAACTACACTGGTGTCTATATTTAGTCCAATTTCTTTAGCTACATTAGGTTTAAGCGTTCCAGTAACATAAGTTGATTCATACACTGGTGGTAAAATATCCTTTGATATCATAATTTAAACGATTTAACATAGGGCGTACATGCAATAAAAGACTCTTCATAATTATTTCATCATTAGAAATATCTATATGCATAATTTTTTCAATACAATTTGTTACTTTTTCAGTAAAAATCTCTGCTTTAAAATTTAATTTATCTAATACTTCATCGGCATTTGGGGTTGTATTTTTTACCAGCCCAAAAGAAACAAAATATTGATATAAATAATAAACTTCGGATTCACCTAATTTAATATTAAAATCTTCATTCATTTTATTAACCATATTTACAGCTTCTACATAAGCTCTTTCGGATTTCAAATAACTATGATTTTCTTCCAAGGTTTTCTCTTTTATCTGTTTTCCGCTTAATGCTCTGGTCAATGAAATAAGAATATGAGTCAGAAGGTTAATATAATATGTATCATTTAATCTGCAATTATACTTTTTCTCTAATCCAACAAGGTATTGATTGATATAAGAAATCTTATCTTTATCAAAAGTTTCAGACAGTGAATTTAATGTATCTTCATCTATACGGGCTGCTATATCATATAATCCTTCATTCTTATAGTCTTTTTTATGATATTTAACAATAAGAGAATCTAAGGCTTTTCTTATATCCACTTCATTTCCTTTTATTCTAGTTCCTTCTACACTTTTTTCCATTATTAAATTAAAATTTGCTGCCCATTTCTCAATACAGCTTAAATCAACAGATATACTTGTCTTGCTCACATAATACATATCAGAAAGTTTTTGTATTGAAGTTGCAGTGCCTGAATTAATAAGCATATTTCGGGCAATCTCAATTCTGCGTTCATTAACTGAAACCTTTTTGCATTCTTTTTCCTGCCACTTAATGTTGTTATACAAAAGCCATTTGGCATCCTTAACGTTTACAATCTTTATGCCTGTTCCACGCTTTCGTGCAAGGACAATGTTGAATTTGTTTAAATACTTTTCTATTACTCTAAGATCTTTTTGTAATGTTTTACATGAAGTTTTTAAAAAAGTAGAAAAATATTTAATTGTTCTATACTCATTTTCTTCTAACAATAATTTTACAAATTCTATCTGTCGATTATTTAGATTACTCAATTTTTATCTCCTTTCTTTATGTATTAGCTTATTTATAGATTACCATGTTATCTTATTTACTAAAATAACAAAACAGTTCCTTTAATTAGGGAACTTATGTGTTACCTAAAAGTTAGTATGACTCCCGGGGACAATATCATACTGGGCGTACAAAAAAGAACCGCCATTTCTGACGATTCTTCATTTATTTATTTATTGATTTTTAATTAATCTTCGTTTTCATCTTCTATTTCTATTAATCTTAAATCAATCAATGAAATACACAACAAACTTAATAGTTTATAATTTTTATTTATTAAGTAATGTTCCTCCTGATACTCATATATTTTCATATTAGTTTGGCTGAAATCATCTAAATTATAATCCTCTGTACTTATGTTTGTAATAGCTTCAAGCATTTCTTTTACAGCTTTTTCAATTGTACTTTTGTTTATTCTTTGATTAGTACAATTAGAAATACTGTTCAAATATGATTTTAAATTTCTACCAGTATCCATCTTAATGTTAAATGTATCATCTATATAATTTGACGCTGTAAAGCTTTCTATAGATGGATAGCCCAGTAATAATAGTCCTTGTGTATAAGTTACATTATTAGGTTCTCTAGAGTTTTTAAGATTATTTATAAGTTCCCTAAAAATTTTAGAATCTGTATTTGATTTATTATCTCTATCAAAAATATAAAATATTGCAGCTTTATTAACCGGAAATTCATATTCATTTATCAGTACTGTAAACAGATCATCTAAATAACCATCAGCATCTTTTATATCTTTTATATTGGATTCCTTAGTATTAATTACAAAAATTGACGATAAAGGATTCTCCTTTTTGTTATAAGGTCTATATTCATCTAGCCTATTTCTCGTTTCATATTGATAATCAAATACCTTAGTAAATATTTTATGAAGTATATACATTTCATCTCTTGTACCTTCAACAACAAATAAGACTTTACCAATTCGTATATTCTTATTAAAAATAATTTTATTCATGTTTATATGCCGGCTTCCCCCCAAATACACCACTGTTATACATCTTTTCTATATTCTGAGCCTCACGTGGTTTATCATTGGAGAATCTGTTAACTTTACTTCCATCAAAATTCTTAAATTCTACAGAAAATTCCTGATCAGGCCTGAATATAGTATTAGAAAGTAAATTAGTTGAATGTGAAACTAAAAAGATTTGTGATTTATGTGACTTTTCCATAAAATATCTAATTAGCAATTCTTCAAGTTCATTATGAAATGCACTACTAAATTCATCTATAATTAGCATTCCTCCATTTTCTACAACTTGAAAAAATGCTGGCAGCATATTTATAAGGTTTCTATTACCCAATGACTCCCAAAAATATGGTATGGGCTCCCCGATACCCTTTCTTTTAAAAAATACACTTTTTTCCTCAGTGGTGTCAATTGTGTATAAGTTTCCCTTACTTTCATTAGAATATTCAATTGATTGTTCAAAATTATATTCCTTAAAAAAGTTATTTATATCATTTACTCCTTTATCATCTAAATATTCCTTTAATGAAAAATGACTATTCCCATAGTTTTCCCCATGCTTAACAGAAGCATCGAGAAAGAATGAATTTGATAAGTAATCAAACCACTTTCTTAATAAAAGAAATTTATTAAACTTAGTATTAAAATAAATTGTTCTAAGCAATAATGTTTGGCTATCTAAATTTTCATGTAACATATTTTCTGTAAGTTTTGATCTTCCAGTTTGGCCAATCCTATCTATAACAATTTCATCATCTATGAACAATTTTTCCATTAAAACTTTTTTTTGTACATTAAATTCAATTTCATATTTTATAGTAGTTCTTTCTACATCAAATTCATAGTTTAACTTAATATCTGGATTTTCACTAAATAAGCACTTATATATACCAATATTTATTGTTTTCTCCTTAAATAATAAATCCAGCAAAAGCTTTATGGCTAAAATTACATTAGTCTTACCAGCCGCATTGCCTCCAACGAAAATGGCTCCTTTTAATATTCTATCATCATAAACATTCGTTTTTTGTAATATCTTATAGTTCGTACTATGAAAATCTATTGTTGTGCTCTCTTTAAACGATTTGAAATTTTCAATTGTTATTTTCGTTAACATTATAATTACTCTCCTTTCTAATTATATTATATCCAATTTTTAAAGGATTGTATACTTTTTTCATTAAAGTAATTATTAAATGTAGTTTTTTTACCTGATGTGTGCCCTTTTTATAAGATCAGAAATGTTCCTGTCTTTTGTTTGGATTACTCTATATGGACATTGTTAGTCATAAGCACATATGCAATTATTATAAAGATTATCTGGGTCTAAATCTAAGCACTGGCTTACTTCATGATTACCACTAATATCCCATCCTAACGTTCCATTTATAACAGTGCAGGATTCTGTAAATATATCTATATCTTTTAATTTTCTAAATGCACCTTTTTCGACAAGACTTGAAGCATCATATAACTTGATTTTTCCATTAGCAAAATACACGTAAACCTTGTAGTCTTTTGTTGGCAGTACTTGAATCACTTGATTAAACATGTAAAATACCTCCTATCTTATTAATTTTCTCATATATTATTCCATCTAACTGAAGTTTTCACTTTATTTAAATTTATCATATTGTTAATTTTTTAAATAATTTTTTTACAGCTGTATCTTTCTTATCTAGTAACTGTCTTGCAACAGAATTTGTTATAAATTCATTTAATTTAAGATATTCTATAATTTTTATTTCATCAGCAGATAAATTGTTATAATCTATCGGCGTTCTATCAGCATCTATCGGCACTCTATCGGCGTCTATCGTCACTCCATCGGCGTCTATCGGCACTTTTACATTTTTAGTATCTTCTATACTAAAGATTGTTACTTTGAAAAATAAACCTGTTTCTTCGAAAAGAGGTTCTTTCAAACCTTGCTTTTTACATTCATTTATTATTCTTTTTATTCCTGTTCCCCATTGTTCTATATAATTTATATCCTATATATATTATATCCAATTTAAATATAAACTTCACTATACAGAGCTCTGTTTATAAAAACTATGAATTTATTTCTAATCTTGGGGAAACTCTAAATTCTTACCTAGTCACCTTGGTTAAATTGCATGTAGTGATTTTAACAAGCATATTTCCCACTTGTAACTCGAGCTGTTGACATGGCCACATTTGAATGTTATATTTTAAGCTCAGATAGAGAACTATCTCAAATGTTTGTTGCTACTCGATATGCAACTAAAACAAGGTCGAGTTCAAATGTTTAAGAGGGGCTGTCGCATTAACAGTTAAAACTGCTGATGCAAAGCTACCTTTTTATTGAAGGCTGAAACTAAAGAATAAAGAACAAATAACAAATAATGGCTATGGGTAATACTAAAAAGAATTTCTAATTTGATGTACAATGTGATTTTGAATAGTTGCTTCTGGAAAAGAAACCTTCAATGTTCCGAGCAATCCATTTACGTTCTTTATGCTAATTGGCTGCCTACCGGCTCAGCAAACATGCTGGATGTACAAAAAAGAACCGCCATTCCTGACGATTCCCCCTTATTTCTTTGTCGCTTGCTTCCAACTTACTCCAAGTCACAGTTACCCTTTATATTTTTGGTATTTGAGTTATAATCTATTAAAGGGGTGGTGGTTATATGGATGAAAAGCAAAAAAACTTTAACATTGAAGATATAATAAAAAAGCAGCGCGATTTTTTTAAAACGGGAAAAACAAAAGATCCTGACTTTAGGGTAATGCAGCTTCAAAAGCTTAGAAATTCAATTAACAGCAATGAAGCATTGCTGCTTGATGCATTAAAAAAAGATCTTAATAAATCAACCTTTGAAGCTTATACATCAGAAGTTGGTTTTGCACTTAATGATATAGATTTCATGATAAAAAATTTGAAAAACTTTGCAAAACCTTTAAAGGTTAAAACCCCCTCTGCATATTTTGGAGGCAAAAGCTTTATTGTACCTGAACCCTATGGGGAAGCATTGATTATTGGGCCTTGGAACTATCCGTTTCAGCTGATAATAGGCCCTCTTACAGGCTCTATTGCTGGTGGAAACTGCTCTATTTTAAAGCCCTCAAGGTTTGCTCCTGAAACATATAAGGCTATTGAGAAGGTCATAAGTGATGCCTTCGATGAAAATTATATTTATGTTGTAAAAAGTGGTTCAATTGCATCATCAGAACTTTTAAAGCATAGATATGATTTTATTTTCTTTACAGGGGGTTCAACCGTTGGAAAGCTTGTAATGGAATCTGCCAGCAGATTTTTAACTCCTGTAGCTTTAGAGCTTGGGGGAAAAAGCCCCTGCATTGTAGATAAGGATGCTAAAATTGAATATGCTGCAAAGAGAATTGTATGGGGAAAATATTTAAATTCAGGTCAGACCTGTGTGGCTCCGGACTACCTTATGGTTCACAAGGATATTAAGAAAGAGCTGTTAAGCAAAATGAAAGAAGCCATAAAAGAATTCTACGGCAGCAATCCAAAAGAAAGTAACTGCTATGGAAGAATAATAAATAAAAAGCACTTTGACAGGCTTGAAAACCTGCTAAAGCAGGGCAAAATTGTAACTGGCGGAAATACTGATGCAGACAGCTTATATATTGATCCTACTATAATTGAAGATGTATCCCTTGAAGATGAAATAATGACTGAAGAGATATTTGGGCCAATATTTCCTGTTATTGAATTTGAAAATATTGATGAGGTAATAGAATTTGTAAATCATAGAGAAAAACCTCTTGCTCTTTACTTCTTCTCAAATTCAAAAAACAACATTAAAAAGATTGTTACAGAAACTTCTTCTGGTGGAGTTTCAATAAATGATACCATAAGCCATATGACTACATCCTATCTGCCTTTTGGCGGTGTAGGACAAAGCGGCATGGGAAATTATCATGGCAAAGCTTCCTTTGATACATTTTCGCACAAAAAAAGTGTGCTTAAAAACCAAATGAATTTTGATCTTAAACAAAAATATCCTCCATATAATATGGGTCTTAAAAAAATAAGAAAGCTTATGAAATTTGTATAAGTGAGCAGGTAAACTCGGAATAGCTGATTCCGAGTTTTTCCTTTATTAAAACCCTATATGAGGATCTGGCATACTACACTTTTCTCCAGGGGTCTGACCCTTTTCGCTAACTATTTTTCCCAGGGGTCTGACCCCTCTATGGGTGTATTCAATGATCCCTTCAATTTCCATCATTGAGATTGCTTCTATAATGGACCCTTTATCTTCTCTTATGGCAAATATAATTTCTTCAGTAGTCATTATTTTTTCTCTTATTAATGTGAATATTTTATACTGTAATGGTGTCATTTTGCTGTGATCTATATCATTATAAGTATTATCTTTATTATTATTTTTCAGGGATTCTTCCTTCCCTAATAGCTGGCTAGGGCACAAATATATTTTTGCATAACTTTTAATTAAATTATTTGTTCCTATACTTTCTTTAGAATAAATATTATTAGGCGCTGCATATACCTCAGTGCCGTTTTCATTGGCAAATCTGGCAGTTGTGAGTGCTCCGCTTTTTTCAGCTGCTTCAACAACTAATAATTTATCACACCAGGTGCTTAATAAGTAGTTTCTTTTCACAAAATTGCTTTTTGCTATGCCTGTGCCTGGTAAAAATTCTGATATTACTGCACCATTTTCTATTATCTTATTCATTAAATTAGAATGTTCTGGAGGATAGCATGTGTCTACACCATGTCCAAGAAACGCTATGGTATATCCATTATTTTTTAGGCAGGCTGTATGAGCATAACCATCTATTCCTTTAGCCATACCACTCACTATTGTTACATTATTTTCTGTCAGATAATTTACTGTATCAACAGTAACAGACTTTCCATAATCAGTACATCTTCTTGCTCCCACTATTCCAATGCTTAAACTTTCAGGTAAAATAGTGCCTTTGTAAAAAAGCAAAATTGGAGCTTTTGTACATTTTTTAGCCTTTTCTTTGTATAAATCATCATTATAATTAATAATTTTTATATCTTTTCTTCTAAAATAGGCAATTATTTTTTCTGCAGTTTTTAATGATTTCTCTGTAGTTATTTCATTAAGCTGTTTCTTATTTAATATTGCAGCAGATTCAATGTCATCTTTATTTGCCATGTAAATATTGTAAGGATTCTCAAAATGCTTCAATAGTTTTTTTGATGTAACTGGCCCTATTCCGTTTATTTGGCTGAGCCATAACCAATATATTTCCATAAATCCTCCATTTATAATTAAATTAGCCTATGGTAATCATCTTTGAGTGCTCCTTGTCTAAATCTCTGCACATCAAAGCCTTTGCTACATGGGGTATTCTTATGTCCTTTGAATTATCCATATCGGCGAAAGTGCGTGATAGTTTTAAAAATTTATGATAACTCCTTGCACTGAAATTAAATCTGTCAAATGCCTTTTTTAAAAGAGCAATGGCTTCATTATCAAGTGCACAGAATTCTTTAATATGAGAAGTTGTCATTTGTGAATTGCAATTTATCCCATCAATATTTTGAAATCTTTGGTTTTGGATTTTTCGTGCGCTTTCTACTTTTTCCTTCAATTCTTTTGAAGAAACACCATGACAATTATTTGATATATCAATAAAATCCACAGGCTGAATATATTTTTGAATATCTATTCTATCCAATATGGGGCCGGAAATCTTTTCTCTGTATTTAAGCACTTCATAATCAGTACAGCGGCATTTATTTGTTCCCCTATAGCCGCATGGACACGAATTCATTGCAGATATGAGCATAAAATTAGATGGATATGTATGTGTATATCTTACCCTTGAGATTGTTACCTTTCCATCTTCCAAAGGCTGTCTCAGGGAATCAAGGTTTCTCTTGTTAAATTCAGCTATTTCATCTAGAAAAAGTACTCCATTATGTGCTAGGGAAATTTCACCAGGCAAAGCATTATTACCACCGCCTATAAGTGAGTTCATGGATGCATTATGGTGAGGTGCTCTAAATGGTCTTTCTTTTATCAATGCACCTTTGTCTTTTAAAAGACCTGCAACACTATATATTTTTGTTACCTCCAGGGCCTCTTCTTCACTCATACTAGGAAGTATAGTTGGAATCCTCTTTGCAATCATTGATTTCCCGCAGCCTGGTGTACCAGTCATCAGTGTATTATAGTACATAAACAAGGTATTATTTAACCCCAGCTGAATTATTGTCCACTGGGGTTAATTTTATTCACCTAATAACTTATTAAAGTAATTTTCAAGGTCATGCTTTTTAACTAACTGCCTAATATTTGCCGCTACCTTGTAATAAACTTTAACTTTATCATCATTAATTATAATCTTTTCAATACCTGCAATTATTTCATCTCTTGTATATTGCTCTTTTATTTCAAGGCTATCAATATCATTAATAGTATTTTGTATATATGCAATATCGTTCATTATTTCATTGTTTGGCTTTGTTAGTTCCTTAATTTTATATTCAGTTTCTGTAATCTTGTTCTTAAGCTCTGCCGCCGCTTGCTTAAAAATGCTTTCATCTATAATACTTTCTAAATAACTGTTTAAAAGTTTGCTTTGCTGTGCCTTGTACTTGTTTAATTCCTGCCCTAACTGTTGAGCCTGTAAATTACTATCGGTATTTATCCTCTGTTGTAGTTGTAACACCATGTCCTCTAATACAGATTTATACATTACCTTATATTTATAAAGTGCTCGTCTATAATTTTCACTGGTTATATAGGTATTTAATTTATTTTCACTAATATTTTTATTATTACAAGCCCCAGTTCCTTTCAACTTTTTAGTCTTACAATTATAGAATCGCCTTCCCCTGTCGATATTGCTTATATAGGGGTTTCCACACTTACCACATAGTATAATTCCTGCATAATCGGTAATCCCTTTATATATTCCAATTTGGTTTCTATGATTGATTTTACTTTGTAACATTGTTTGAACTGAATAAAATAATTCCTTACTTATAATAGAAGGTATTTTATCACTCTCTTGAATTATCCATTGGTCTTTTGGCTTAACTTGTGGGTAACTATATTTATTAAATACCTTGCCAGTATCATATTTTAGTCGAGCATTAATACCTGCATATTTTTCATTAGTTAAAATTCGCTTTATAGTGCTTTTACAAAATGGTTTCTTCTCTCGTGTCATAATAGTATTGTCATTTAGGTAATTTATAATTCTCCTTATGCCTTGTCCTTGGCTATATAGTTTATATATGGTTTTAATTACAGACGCTTCGCTGGGTATTATTTCAAGTCTGTTTTCTGCCTGTATATAGTTATAACCGTATAGGCGGCTATTTGCATTTATTGTTCCTTTCCTTGCTCCTTCCCTTATCCCGAAACTTACCTTTGAAGACTTATCTCGGCTTTCTTGTTCATCAAATAATTGAAATAATTTTAGTAGAAAATCACTTGATATATCCTTTGTATTAATGTTTTGCTCTATAAATTTAATATGCACACCCTTATTTCTTAAAAGGTTGATAATTTCAAAGGATAAAGTATTTCTTGCAAATCTCGAAGTATTTTTAATCCATATTTCAGTGAATAGGGGAGGTCGCTCTGTAATTTCATAAAGTATGTGTTTTTTCTTAAGTCTTCGGTCTTTGCTTGTAAATTGTTCTATAATATCAATTCCAGCATCTTTGAGCATTTTATTAAATTCTGGTCTATTGCTTAACTTTGTACCTGTTAATCCTTGGTCAGCATATATATTAATTAGTTTACAATCTTTACTATGTTCCAGCACATTTAGAAAATATGTTTGCTGGTTCTCGAATGAATTGGCTTGGTCTTTGCTATCTGTTGAAACTCTACAATAACAAGCTACTTTTATAAGTGTCATAAGTTTTTCACCCCTTTAAAATTTTCCTACCTAATATATAGTAAAAATTATTGAATATTAAAGTTGAGCTTTTTATCCTAAATAAAGTAAAGAGGAAGGCATTATCTACCTTCCTTTTTAGGGCATTCTTTTTCATTTTTCATGTATGCCAGCGGCTTTTCTTTAAACCTGTGGCATGAATTATAATTTATATTATATTTGCACTTTGTGCACTGGGGAACAAATGTTATTTTTATTTCATCTTTTGTTTGCATAAATCTTTTTTTAGTTTTATCCATTTATATCAATTCCTTTATTTCTAAATACAAATCCCTGTTCTAATATTTCAATCGCTTTATCATAGGTTTGCTGGTCGGTTACTTTGTAAATACAATCAAGTGTCCAGCCATAAGTATCGGGTACAACCTTGCATAAATCTATATTTTCAGCGGATAGGCTTTGGCTGTTTACATGAAGCCTTATGCCTTTTTTCTGTAAATATATTTCGGCGATATTATGTCTGCCGCACTTAAGCCCTGTATAAGCTGGAGTTTCTTTTGTACTACAACCCTTGTCCACCATGTAAGCAATCATTTTATCAAACATCTTTTGTATAGATGGTTCAATTTGCTTTTTCTTATTAGTTTCTGGCTTTTTAGTTTCAACTATTTTGCCGCCTGCCGCATTTTCTGGAGCTTGCTCTTGTAATTGTACCTTCTTATTATCTTCCGTTTGCTGTGGGGTTGTCTGTATAATTGCTGGGGTTGTTTCTTGGGTTTGCTCCTGTGTTTGTTGGTTTATAATGTTTAATATTTGCTCCTGTGCCTGTTGCTCTGTTAATGCCTTATTATTCTTTTTTCTCATAATAAAAATCACTCCTTTAAAGTTTTATAAGTTTTATAAATAAAAGTTTTCAATGGTCTTGTCTTTGATGTCATCTGTAATGCCTATATAACGGAGGGTAATACTTGGGGAGCTGTGGTTAAAAATATCCTGCAATATTGCAACATCTTTATATTGCTTGTAATGCCAATATCCGAAGGTCTTTCGCATTGTGTGAGTTCCTATTTCTTGCAGTCCGCATTTTTTAGCCACATTGTTCAGTATGTTATAAGCCTGCACCCTTGTTAATGGTTTATTTATACCTTTCTGACTTGCGAATAAGTAATCATCATCAGCTAATGCCATATCTGAAATATAAGTATTAATTGCAACTCTTAAACTGCTATTAATTAAAAATCGCTTTGCCTTACCTGTTTTCTTTTCCCTTATTAATATATGGGGCTTGTTCTTAACATCTGAAACCTTAAGCCTTAATAGGTCGCTCACCCTTAAGCCTGTATTAATACCTATAACAAACATCATGTAATTTCTAACCCCTGTTTTTAAGAGTTCGTCTTTTACCTGTTGTATTTTTGCTTTATCCCTTATTGGTTGAACTGTATTCAATACATCACCGCCTTTCGTCATGATATTACATATATTCCATTTTATGGATATATTATATAATAATAAAGTTTACAGAGCAAGTGATTATGTTAAATTTTTCTATATTCTTGTCATATATTGTCGGCTTATAAAATGCAGAGATGCCCTCATGCCACTTTCATACTGGTTTATCGCTAAAATGCTAAATTTAACACTATGGGGCTTGTGTTAAATTTATTAATTGTATGGCAAAACTTGACATGGTTCATTTTACCTGATATTTTTATAGTATCAGATAAAGTGAAGGAGAGGATAATGTGCCGATTGATTTAATTAATAATTTTAATACAAAGATTTCTCAAAGGAACATAAACTGGGAGGTGAAGGGGCTTGTTTCTGCCAATGGCAATATTTTTACACTCGGGAGTGATTCTAAATTAATTGGAAGAATATTTGAATTAATTGTAACCCCAGTATTAAATGAAATTGCCGCTGATAACGGATATAACCTTGTTGCTTCTGACCAGCAAACGGTTTACCCAGATTTTACTATGTTAAGAAATGAAAATGATACAGATAAAATTGCTATTGACATAAAAACAACCTATAGAAGATTTAAAAGAAACGGTGAACTTAAAAAATTTGGTTATACACTGGGTTCCTTTGCTTCATTTATGAGGAATAATACTAAAAATATAATGTACCCTTATGATACTTATTCAAAACATTATGTAATAGGTTTCTTATATAGCAGAAATGATTATGCTATTGAAGGACAGATGGTAAATAGTGCCGCCCTTAATACTATTCCGACTCCTTATAGTGATGTGGAATTTTTTGTTCAAGAAAAATATAAAATTGCTGGGGACAAGCCTGGAAGTGGCAATACTGAAAACATGGGCTCTTTTGGTACAACTGATATAAATGAATTAAGGCTTGGAAATGGACCTTTCAGTGTACTTGGTAATGATATTTATGAAGATTATTGGAGAAATTATCCTAAATATAGGGAGAACAATAATTCTTATAATAGTTTGAATACATACTTTAATTGGTTGGCTGAACAGGGTAGGGAAAACGAGCAAGCAAGAACATTATATAACCAATGGTTAAATAGATAAAAAAAGGGCTCTGATTTAATATCAGAACCCTTTTGCTTAGTCATCTTCATCTACTGAAACTTCTTCTGCCTGCACTGGCTGTTCAGTATAATAACCATCTTTAATAATTAATGCCTCAATCATTGCATTTCTTAAATCTTCACTTGAACCTACATGGTAAAAATGATTAAATTCTCTCATTTCTAATCCGCCCCATGCTTCTTCAATATGTGTGTTTACCCTGTATTTATTTTGTTTCCACATTGAAAGAGCGAACCCTGCTGGGGAAGTTCTTGCATATTGTGCTAATTCATTCGCTTCGTCCTGTTCCCAGTCACCTATATAACCAGTACTTCGCCCTATGTATGGGGGGTCTATATAGATAAAATCACCTTCAGCCGCTTGCTGTATTGTTTCTCTCCAATCACAGGCTTGAAATACCCAGTCCCGACCTAACATTGCTCTTGATACTTTATCAATTTGATTAACAATTTTTGTAACATAGGCTGGTCTAAATCTATCAGGTTTTTTGCAAAATGGTACATTAAATTTCCCCTTTTTACTAAACCTCATAACACCATTAAAACAGGCTCGACTTAGAAATAAAAAATGTAACGGATCTTTTGCTTCATTAAATTCATCTCGCATTTGATAATAATAATCCTCACCAATACTGTTAAGCCTTTCGCCATGGTATTCTAAAAATTCTCTGGCTGATATTGGATTTATGTATCCAGACTGTATGCCTTTATAAAAATTAATTATGTGTTCGTTCTTATCACTAATAAGAGCCCTTTCTGGCTGTATGTTAAATAGCACAACTCCAGAGCCTAAAAATGGTTCAATCCAACGACCCTCGCCATCCCATACAACATTATTTGCAATAAAATTAACCAGTTTTGTTTTTATACCTTGACATTTAATTGGTGGAACTATAACATTTTCAATATGTTTTGGTAACAATTTCAATTCACCTCCATTTTTAAGCACAATTAATATAATATCAGATAAATCATATGAATGCCAGCTATACATAAAATATATTGTGCTTGCTAATGGACTATTATAAGGGGTATAACATAATATTGCAATGCTTCAATTTAAATACATTATTAATTTAACACAATACCACATATGTATAATAAATTTATCAGATAAAAAATATGCCCCATTGCTGGGGCTTTTTTAATATAAGGGGTTCTTTGACCTGTATAAAAAAAGGAAACGAAAAATTGAAATAAAATGTTGCTGTATAGGGTTTATTTACCTACATTAGATATATATTTCTTTTTGCCAGATATTAAAGTGTTTTCCGCAACTTTTTTAAATGCTTTTATATTATATCAATTATTTTGGTTTATAAGCCCTTTAAATTGTGGGGAAAGTATAATTACACCTTCTAAATATTATCTTTGGGCTTGGTTGCCGCTGGTTTTGTTCTCTTATGCTATATATGCTCCAGTGCTTACTCCTGTATAAACTTTATTACTTTACTTGGGTTAGTGATTAAGCGATATTTTATAGTCTATTTCTTTACGTCTACAAAATCAAGACTTTAACTTTTAAAGGGACGGTCATAAATTTGTACCAGCTTGGTCATAAATTTGTACCAGCTAAGTCATAAATCTGTACCAGCTTGGTCATAAATTTGTACCAGCTTGCAACCGCTGAAGCCTTGACGTCACTTGTGTTCCCGCCCTGTAAGAGTATATTAAAAGTATTAATAAAAGTATATATAAAAGTAGTCGGGTTTACACCCGACCATATCTTTTAAAATCAATTCATTTTAGCTTTTACTACTAAATAAAGGTTCAGCATTATATAACTTTTTTAGTCCATTACATAATATATTTACTTGGGTTACTTTATTACCCTTTTTTATTTTAGTCATTTTTATAGTAACTCCGAGCTGTTTTTCTAAATCATTAATGCCCCTTTGTATTAGTTTATTTTGGTTTGTTGTTTCAACACTAACAAAATCAAAGTATTTATCGAAATCATTTTTTGTCATTAGTACATTGTAATTATGCCCTTCGTGAACTCTTAAAAGGGTATAAAGTTTTCGTCCTATGCCCGTTTTTAGTTTATTTATTTCATCAAGTTCAAGCAATGTAAAGCACATTTCAACATTTCCAATATTTTGATATATTGCTTCACTAATACATATCTGAACTAAATCATCTTCCTCACAATAGTAAATACCATTAAACAGGTTGCCAACATAAATATAATTTTTAAAGTTCTCTTGAGTTTCATCTAAACCTAAATAATTTACTTGTAAGGTTATTGATTGTAATTTATGCAAATAGTCAATTATTTGATTCTTAGTTACATTTGAGGTGAAGTATTCTTTAAACACTCTTAATTCCATATTGAGGAAATATGATTGTTCAGGATTATATATCATGTTTAAATTGCCTGTACTTTTAAAGCCGTCAACCCCTAATTTAATTTCATAAGTTAAATTATACAATATTTTATACAATAATCGGCTTTCCTGTGTACTTAATTGAGGAATACGAAGTGCCAATTCATTTGATAATTTTATTACTTTATTTTTCATTTCAATGAACCTCCTTTATATTTGCGGGTTGTTGCTCCGCCTATAAAATATATAGTAAGAACCGCCAGTGATTAAAGTTTTCAACTAATAAACACCATGATTTCGCCTGCTGGTTTGCTCATTATCTTTTATAAACTGTTTTACTTCAGCAATTCTTGCCTGTGCTTTTTGGTAATTGCTCAATCTTACAACTGGCTTTCTTGCTTGTTTGACTTTCGAAGATTTTTTCCTGTTTGACTTTCTAATAATAAAGAATACATAATGATTTAATAGCCTAAATTTAATTTGCATTGCTTGCACCGCCTTTTAAAATTAATAATTTGCATATTGTCCGCCGCTGTCGTGCCCCTGTTTACATTTTCTTTAATAGGGTAGGGCAATTATACCTTCTTATAAAAATAGGGGCTTTAAATTAAAGATTTATTGATACAAAATTCTATCAAATTGAAAAGAGCCAGCTATAAATTAGCTGGTTCATTGATAACTAAATAATACTTAATAGGTGTTTTGTAAATTTTATTTATCTTTTACAGTTTGATATAAATGTCATTTACAAGTTACAGTTTTTTTATAATATTGCCTGTAATGAAATTGTAAAAAACTAAATATTTTCATCTTCCCATATATCACCCAGCGATTTAACTGGTAGAATATCAAGCCCATAGCCTGCTTTTTTACATAGCTTTTGAAGTTCCCCCAGTGTTGCCGCATTTTTTAATTCTTTAGGAAGTTCATCTGGTATAAATGGCTCATATTCTAAATTAGCCCATTCTTTAGGTAACTCTTGCTCAACTGGCTTGTCCTCTTGTGTCACAGCAAATACTATTATTGATATACCGTCAACTGGGTCAAGTAAATTAATTAACCTATTTGCCCGCCTTAATAAACTATACATATATTAATACCTCCCTTTAATCTTGGTTTCTAATTCCTCAATTTTCTTTTCAAGTTCAGCCTTTTCTATGCCTTGAAGCTGTACTGAACATAGATACCCCAGTGCCCTTGCTTTGTTGGGGTCGATTTTCCCTTGATTTAATTGATTTATAACATTTGCCATAAACTTTGTTACTTTGCTTGCGGTGTTCAATCTAACTGTATTTATCTTTTTAGGTACTTGTTCATTGCTTGTATTCTCTATATTGCTCATATTCAGCCCCCCTCCCTCTGTATTAGATTTATTGATATTACTTGATTTATCACGATATTTTAATAACATTTTCTATATGATTACATACCTGTATTAGTACATTTACTGTATAGTTTTATAATACTTTCTTATATAAATGGGCTGGGGTTTTTATTTATTTTCCGCCCAGCCCTATATAAATTGAGGTACAAGCTATTTAAAAAATTGTGCTCTCTGTAATTCTATATTATTTCCTGCTTCATTAAATTTCTTAATATCTTCTTCGGTTACTTGAACGGGTTCATAATCAATTCTGTTAGCACTAAAATATTTATCCCTTGCAATCTTCATTTTTAGGTTATTATCTGATATTTCTTGTAGTTGCTTATTTTCCATTATTCGGTCGCCCCCTTTGCTTGCTCAAATAAACCACTTACTAAAATATTTACAGCACTTATATAAATATCAAAATCGGCTGTCTGTGGAAGTTTGCTGGCTATTAATTGAGCGGAACTTGTTGCACTCCGCTTCAATTCTACTAATTTTCTTTTATAATCTTTATCTGCTGGGTTTAATTTATTAGTAGCACTTTTAAAATCTTCAACTACTGTTTGAAACATTGCTAAATACCTTTGTGATACCGCCCTTATTGCCGCTTCCTTATATGCCTCTTGCATTTCGCCACTAACTTCTTGGTTCTTTATTGCTATATCTTGAACCCTGTCAATAAATTGGTCGATTCTACTTATATTTTCATAACTCATATTATTTATCCTCCCCTATAAAAAGCACTGGAGTTTCATTGCCTATAACCCCTATACCTATAACATTCTCGCCATTTGCTTCAATGTCTTTTATTTGTGCATTTATAGCACCTTTAAATTTATCAAGTGCATTACCATATAAAGCCCCAGATATTCCGTATTCTTCAGAACTAAAATTATCTTTATCGGCTTGTATTTCAGTATAAAGTTTTTCCATGTCTACATACTTTTTATTTATAGGTTCAACCCTTGTAATTTGTAACATATTTTATCCCTCCTTTAATTAAACAGTTGTTCCAATTACTATAAATGCACCTATTGCTGGGGCAGTGCCGCCTATAGATACACTTACTATTGTCTTGCCTTGTGCTTTAAGTTCTGTAATCTTTGCATTAACCCTGTTCATTAGTTCATTGTCTGTAATACATGAGCCATCAATAAAATAAATTCCGTTTACACTATTAATTGACATTTAAAATCCCTCCTAAAATAATTTTTTTATTTGTCATAGCTGAAGTAATACCCAGCTAACTCAAACATTGAAATATCGTCTTTTAATTGCCTTTGTACTTGCAACCTTAAATTATGTTCCTTTTCTTTAGCTTTCTTTTCCCAATAGTTATCATTAGTTTTATTCTTCTTACGGTATTCCCTCATATACTCCCGTATATATTTCCTTCTCACTTCTAAAGCTTCGGGCGATAATGCCATTTTTAATCACTTCCTTTATTTACATTTACTTACACTTTTATTATAAAGGAGAATGAAGATTATTTACTTTAACAATTTCGGAACTCTAAAAATGGGTGAAAAAAATCCCCAGCAATGTATGGCAATATACATTACTGGGGATTATTAAGGCTTGACAACAATATTATAAGCCACCCTAAATAATATTTTAGAGTATTTTATAAGAAACGGAAAAACGGTTGTGAGAGTTTATAAGGGTTGCTCCCGCCCTTAACATATGGTTTATAAACCACAGTAAACCCCTACTTTTTAGATGTTAGAAGTTAAGGCAATATGCGAAGTGTAGAATTTAAAGAACCACAACAAAATTCTTGGGTTTTTAAGTTTAGCCCTAACTTTATTATGTGGGTTTTCCCCACGATTTAATTATATAACAGAATCCATATTATGTAAAATGAATCTCAATTTTTTAATATGCCATTTTGTTTATATTGATAGTATTTTTTGTAATAATCATTTATCAGCTTGTCCAGTTCAATGCTTATATTTAAAACTTTACTTGATGATATTCCATTTTGTTCAATTAATTTATACATTATTTTTCTTAATTCCTCCATAATATTTCTCCATTACCTAAATAATAATTATTATTCAACTTCTTTATCCCATGAATCATTTTTATATACATAATCTACTACACCTCCGCCATTGCTTACACCAATTTGTAAATGAATTGTATTCTCTTTATATTTACCGCTTAAATGCTCAACTACTAAATTCCTAATAGCTGTTACAGTACCAACCCTATAGATATCTTTTGACTTAAACATCAAATATACATCTAATGTAGTTTCCTTACTCTTTGTTATTAGCTTGTACTCACCATAGTCATATAAATTACTGTTCTTTGTCATTAGTTCATCAAATGCTTTTGTAGTATCATCATTAATTGTGGTTTCTTTACTGCCACCACCACAACCAACCAGTGTAATAATAAAAATACAACTGATTAATAATAGAAGGATTTTCTTTTTGTTTTTCATTTTACCACCTCAAATCTAAAATTTTACAATATATTATAACACAAATTGTAATATATATTAACTACAAATTGCAATATTTTTTTTATACTATTACATACCATATACTTAATATATGAGGTGAGCACAATGGATAATGATTTTATAATTACCCCTAAAGAAGATAAGTCAGTTACAATATCAATAAGAATAGATAAAGTTATTCAAGATAAATTTGATGAACTGGCTAAACAAAGTAATCGTTCAAGGAATGAACTTATTAATATGGCTTTAAAATATGCCTTAAAAAATGTAAAATTTATTGAAAGTGAAAAGGAGGATTAGTTTGCAATAACTAACCCTCCTTAATTTATATCATGTTTAGAATGATTATACTTGGCAATAATTTTAAACATGAGGTAATTTATAAAATTATAAAAAATAAAAGTTATGTAAGTATAAACATACTAATAAAGCTAACTGCTGCATTTTTAGCTGGCGGTCATAAAATATGTTGTTACTGGCTTTATTATATTATTTAAAAGCCTTGATTTTGCTTGGTTTGTACCTACTTGGTAATGTACTATAAAATAAGCATATTATGCCCCCCTGCTGCAGCAACAAGTATAAATTCTATTATTCCATCTTGTCCTTTAACATCTTCAAAGTCTAATAGATTTGTTCTTCTTATTTTTTCATTTTCATTATTACTTAATTTTGCTGTATACGGATCTACATCTTCCAAAAAATTTATCACTTCTTTTAATGTTTCAAATCCAAATATATTAATATCTTTAACAAGTGACGCTTCTTCAATATTCTGCAGTGGCAGCACTATATTATGTATACCACTGTTTTTTGCTGCAACAACCATAGGTAAAATTCCGCTGCATGGCCTAAGATCTGCATTTAATGAAAGTTCCCCAATAAATCCAAAGCTCTCAATATCATTTACTGTTATCTGATTAGATCTTATTAGTAATCCTATTGCCATACCCAGATCAAAATGAGATCCTCTTTTCTTCATATCACTTGGTGACAAATTTATTACTATCTTCATTTTTGGAAAATCATATTTTGCATTATTTATTGCAGCTTCCAGCCTTTCCTTTGCTTCCTTTACCGCAGTATCTCCAAGCCCTACAATATTTATACTTGGCTGACCATATATGGTATCCGTTTCTATTTTAACCTGGTATGCATCTATACCCGCTAGTGAAAAACTGTTTACTACTGATGCCACATTAACACTCCCTTTTTATTGCACTTTCTACAAATAGTTTATACAAATTTCTTGAATTATCTTTTTTGAAGTAACGTAAAATTATTTTACTATCTATTAGTTTTTCTTTTACAGTTCCAATTATCATACTGTAGCTGCTCCATGAGTATTCTTCAGGCATTTCAACCATATTTGCCCTTATCGGATTTAGATGAACATATCTGCTGGACTCCAGCAGATATTTATCATTTTCAATTAATTCTGACCTGTATCTATCCTGAAATAAATGTCCTATGTATTTATATTTTTTATTGAAATTCCATGCATACCTGCTGTGTACCCTTTTTATAAGATCAGAAATGTCCCTGTCTTTTGTTTGAATTACTATATGAACATGGTTAGTCATAAGCACATATGCAATTATTATATATTTATTGTCATAGTATTCTATTGCTTCTTGTAAATAACTTAAATACAGCTCATAGTCGGAATTATCTTTAAATATATCATTCCTGTGATTTCCTCTGGCTATTACATGTAGTTTTGCACCGGGATACCATTCATGTTTTTTTCTTGGCATTTGTCATCACCTATTTTGAGTATTGACATATATTTTGTTTTTAAACAATAATTTTTGATAAAAAAAGAACCGCCATTTCTGACGATTCTCTCTTACATTTCCTCCCAAGGGTCTGACCCTTGCTGTTGGACATGGGTCTGACCCCTTTGCGAGGAAAGTATGACCGAGTTTGCTAATTAAGGGGCTTAAGAGAAATCTAAATATATAACAATATTATACGCTAAAATAAAGACTAGTTTTTTACACTTCCAATTGCCAGAGCATTACATGCAAACCGCTTACCATAGTTTTGAGCAGTTATTGCTAATATTATATACTCCCCTATAAGAGCAATAGCATATATTAGAACACTGGTAACCTTAATTCCTGAAACGACTAACCCAATTGGGAAAATTATTAGAATCAAGAAACTAATTGTTGTTAAATCCCTAGCTAAAAGAAAATTACGTTGTGAATCAAATATCATTGGATCAAACTCATTAGGCTTATAAATCTTGTACCATAATTTGCTTTGCTCATTTGGCTCAGTCGGTAGAGTTCCATACCTTTTAATAATTACAGATTTATCTATCCTGTTATCTTTATCAATAAATTTCGAAAAAACTCTGTAGCTTGGCAATGGATTTTTTAGCCTCCAAAATACTAATATATACTTTAGAGTCGATGGAAAGATTCCATTCAAAACAAAAGTAATAATGGTTGAAGCAGCAACAACAACTCCATCCTTTAGTGTCAAACCTTTATAAAATATATTGATATTATCAATACTTACAGCCTTACCCACCAAGATGCAAATATATATACTGAAGTTAATAATAAAAAATATCCGTAGGTATTGATTATAATTCTTAATATTTTTCTTTTCATTAAAATTTTTATTAGAATCCAATAAATCCCCCCCGATTCCTTTTATTAATTAATGCACTGCATTTATATTACAATTTAAGTGTTCCAATATAATATTCAAACCTGCTCATACCTTCATCATCCAAATAATCCACTTCATAATTTTCGTTGGAAACATAAATATGTACTTTGCTATCAACGCAATCAAATGTAATGGCACCAGCAGAGTTTTGAGTAATTGTATTATATCCACTATAATAATTCAAATTTTTAGACGGCGCCTCTCCTATAACTATTATTTGGGGGTCAATTATATTTAATATATCTAATGGTATCTTGCCACTATCTCTTCCATGATGAGGTGCAAATAGTATATCTGCTTTAGGTAAGCCCTTTAAGCTCTCCTTAACATTATCCATAAAATCTGTTTCTAAGTCTCCCATCCACATAAAGGTTGCGCCATCTTGTATCCCATATGTTACTATTGGAGAGATGTTATTTGGACTTTCTCCATTTTTCGCTTTTTCTATTGCTTCTTTAAAATATTCATTATTAGTAATCGGCCATTGAATATTAATACCTGCACATCCTCTTACCTCATCACTTCTATTCATCCACTTTCTACTACAGCCTTGATATATATAAAAAGCCTTATCAGAATCCCTCAATTCACAATATTTATCGAAATCCTCTGATTTATCTTTCTTAGTTGCTTCATTTGCTACGCAGTAAAAATTATAAATTCCTATTTTCTCCTGAAAATATTTCAAACCACCTATATGATCTTCATCTGGGTGAGTTGATATAAACCTTGTAATCCCTTTATTTTTCGACTTACCTAAAATCTCACTTATTACACTTTCCTTATCTTCTTCAGAAAGACTTGATAAGTAACAATCAATAACTGTAAAGTTATCTGTATTATGGTCTATATAAAACATATCCCCGTCACCAACAGAAAACGACTTAACTATACTCATTATTAAACATCTCCACCCATATATATTCTTGCTCGTAATAAATCTACTATATAAATTAATAATACTACAAATATTGTGAATATTCTAGCGTCTAACCAAAATAGGATAAAGTCTAATTAAGAATAAATTTATTAATATTCATTTAATTACCTTCCTCAAAAAAACAAAAGGCAGTCTCCTGCCTATTTCTTCTCTAAATATGTTTCTTTTAATACACCTACAAGATCATTATCAATAATGTCCATAAGTAGCTGAGCTATTTCAGAATCCTGAATTTTTGTTCCCAGGGGTCTGACCCTTTGCGAGGAAAGCATGATCGAGCTTGTTTATGTGCTTAGTAAGAAAGCATAATAACAAAAGAACCGCCATTTCTGACGATTCCTTCTTATTTCTTTATTGCTTTTTACTTACATTTCCTCCCAGGGGTCTGACCCCTTTGCGAGGGAAATATGACCGAGCTTAAAAAGCAACTGATTTTTCTTCTTTAGGCAAATCTGGAAGGATGGATTCACAAGCTTGCTTTCGTATCTTACGCAACCAGTAATAATAAGCATGACGGCTTACATTGTTTTGTTCACACCATTTATCCACCTTGAGTCCACTATTTTGGTAGTCAGTAATTAGTTTTTCCCATTGATCTCTGCGAAATTTTGTTTTAACATAAGTAATTTTATCCATGACTTGATAACCCCTTACTCAAGTTTTCCAAGTTGAAAAACTTGAAAAACTTTAAACTCAATATCTATAGTAATTATCTCATGGATGTTCTAATTGGATAAGGCACTCTTTCGTAGAGCGCTTACTTTCCACTTACAGAGCTCTCTTAATATATTCCCTATCTCCAATCTCTTCTCTCCATAAAATACCTTCCTTCGGTATTTTGGTGCAAATACTATATGATACTTACAATTCCATTTTGTATGTGATAAACTGTGTATGTCGTTCACTTTTAACGACCTCCTTTTGATGTTTTCTTGCAGTTGCCAGACCGCAAGTTTATTTTACATCAAAAGGAGTTTTTATGTCATGCCCCACCGCTTAAGCTTTACCGAACCCTACGTCTAACGTGGGGTTTTCTTAAAACAAAAAAGAACCGCCATTTCTGACGATTCTCTCTTATTTCTTTATTGCTTTTTACTTCCACTTACTCCCAGGGGTCTGACCCCTTTGCAAAGATCAGAAATGTCCCTGTCTTTTGTTTGAATTACTATATGAACATGGTTAGTCATAAGCACATATGCAATTATTATATATTTATTATCATAATATTCTATCGCTTCTTGTAAATAACTTAAATACAGCTCATAGTCGGAATTATCTTTAAATATATCATTCCTGTGATTTCCTCTGGCTATTACATGTAGTTTTGCATCAGGATACCATTCATGTTTTTTTCTTGGCATTTGTCATCACCTATTTTAAGTGTTGACATGTATTTTGTTTTTAGACAATAATTTTTGATAAAAAAAGAACCGCCATTTCTGACGATTCTCTTTATTTCTTTATTGTATCTTACTTCCACTTCCTCCCAGGGGTCTGACCCCTTTGCGAGGGAAGTATGACCGAGCTTGCTAATTGCCTCTTGTAAATAGTTTAAATACAGCTCATAGTCAGATTCATCTTTAAATATATCATTTCTGTGATTTCCCCTGGCTATTACATGTAGTTTTGCACCGGGATACCATTCATGTTTTTTTCTTGGCATTTGTCATCACCTATTTTAAGTGTTGACATATATTTTATTTTTAAACAAAAACTTTGATGAAAAAAGAACCGCCATTTCTGACGATTCTTCCTTATTTCTTTATTGCTTTTTACTTACATTTCCTCCCAGGGGTCTGACCCCTTTGCGAGGGAAGTATGACCGAGCTTGCTAATCATAATATTCTATCGCTTCTTGTAAATAACTTAAATACAGCTCATAGTCGGAATTATCTTTAAATATATCATTCCTGTGATTTCCTCTGGCTATTACATGTAGTTTTGCATCAGGATACCATTCATGTTTTTTTCTTGGCATTTGTCATCACCTATTTTAAGTGTTGACATGTATTTTGTTTTTAGACAATAATTTTTGATAAAAAAAGAACCGCCATTTCTGACGATTCTCTTTATTTCTTTATTGTATCTTACTTCCACTTCCTCCCAGGGGTCTGACCCCTTTGCGAGGGAAGTATGACCGAGCTTGCTAATTTATAATCTTTCAATACTTCAGCTTTAATTATATCTGGACTTTGCATTATATCCCTCCTATAATTAATTTCTTCCATATAATTGAATTTTCACTTTATTTAAGTTTATCATATTAGTATTTTTTTATCTATATATTCTTGCCTGGTTACCTTCATTAAATACAAATTTAACGAAAAAAAGAACCGCCATTTCTGACGATTCTCTTTATTTCTTTATTGTATCTTACTTCCACTTCCTCCCAGGGGTCTGACCCCTTTGCGAGGGAAGTATGACCGAGCTTGTTTTCAGATTCCACCTCACGGTGGACACCCTTGTCTTAGGCTAACGGTTAGCACTATCAGCTCCCGTATCAGACTTTCACTGACAAGTAAACGCCCATGCTGGGCGCACAAAAAGAACCGCCATTTCTGACGATTCTCTCTATTTACCCCCGGGGGTCCTTGCGAATGACCTTGGAAGTGAGCATGCTATTGAACTGTTACAAATTGACCAGTTATAGCTAAATTTCCATTAACATCTGCTGTCTTAACATTTACAAGTTTAACTTGTATAGCTTTGCTTAAATCTGTTATTGGATCTTCCAAAGTAATTGTAGCTGTATTAGTTGGAATTGCTGATTCTGATGTACTAACTTTAGCTGCATCTACTTTAACTCCTCCAATGTAAACTTCGAAATCTTCAGCAGTAGTAGCAGCTACATTCTCACTAAATGTTACTGCTATATGTGTAGCATCTACTAATTTAGCTGAAGCAACAGTTGGTGCTACATTTTCATTAAAGTTTAAAATATCGCTGTATGCTGTATTAACATTTCCTGCTTTATCTTTTGCTCCTGTTACAGAAATTAATCTGTCACCTGAATAAGTGATTGTTCCTGGTAATACTGTTAATGTAACTGTGCTGTCATTTCCGTCAAATATTGCATTTGTGAATATTGATTGACCACTCACTTTATAGTTAGCAACATTTAACGCTGTTGCATAATCCATTGATTCAGAGAATTTTACTGTTACAGTTTTATTATCTTTAGAAACAGTTGGTTTTGCATTTACAGTTGGTGCTGTTGTATCATTAACTGTTACAGTACCTTTTGTAAATCTTATAGTTGCTGCATCATTATTATTTAGAGTTGAAGCTTTATCTTGTACAAAACCTGCTGGTACTGAAACTGTGTATGTTCCAACTGGGAATGTTGTATCATCTGATATATCTAACATTACTGATTTAGTATCATCTGCATCTGCTCCATTAGCTTTGGTATATGCTACTGGTGTTACAGCTGAAGTTGTAGTAAATGAATTACTTACATAATCTTTTACTCTTGTTCCTGTAAGTACACCACCTACTGAAGTAACATCTTCTGAATAATGAAGTACTAAATAAGGTTTATTGTTAAATACTTTTACTTCTGAGCTGCTTAATACAGGCTTAGTTGTATCAGCAGTTACCTGCTTAACAAATGTAATAGCATCACCATCATTTGCACTCATATCTGTAAATGCTGATATAGCTACTGGTTGAACATCTTTTATAGAAACAAATGTTCCTGTCCAAGTAATATTGTCAGTTGTAGCATCTGCTGCAAATGTAACGGCCTCTGTACCTACTTTAACTGTTGGCGCTGCTTTTAATTTTTCGCTAAATGTAATTGACACTCTAGTATCAGATAAAACATTTACAGCACTAACTGTTGGTTTTGCTGTATCAGTTTTGCTCTTTGTAAAAGTTAAAGATATTGGATTTGGGTTAATTAAGTTATCACCTGTATCTTTAGCTCCGACAATAACTACTGTAATTGGCTTATCTGCTGCTGCATTTGTTAAATCAAAAGTAACAGCCTTAGCAGGAGTGCCAGATACAAAATCATTAGTTACGCCACTTACTATTGGTGCACCATCTTGAGTAATTGTTACATTTCCAAGAGCACTAATTGGCTCTGAGAAATTAACAGTTGCCTTATCATAAGTTGGGTAAGTAACATTTGATACTACAGGTGCTACAGTATCTGTGTAAGTTTCAACAAAAGTAAATATAGGAGTTTTTACTGTTGCATCAGTAGCAGATTTTATTGGGTTAACTATATAAAGATTTGTTCCACTTATTTTACTATTAGTTGTAAGTATAACAGATTTCTTATCTGCTTGTAATACTGGAGTTACTGCTAAACTTCCAATTTTGTAGTTGGCAGAGTTTTCTGCATCTGTTTTATCAACTTCCTTGTTAAAAGTTACTAGTAACTGAGTAGCATTAATAGCATTTACTGAACTTACTTGAAGGTTAGCATTGATTGCACTTAATCTCTTTGTGAAAGCATCTTTCTCTTTAACATCTGGAAGAGCATCAACTAAAGCTTTTGCTGCATCAACATCAGCCTGTAATTTGCTTACTTCTGCTTTAGCAACTGCAGTTTCTATAGCAGCTAAATCATATTTAGCTTTTCCATCCCAAGCTCCATTAGCATCTACAAAATAATTGTCAGGTGTTAATGTATTAGCTAACATTGCACCGCTAGCTCCTAAGTAGTAATTTCCTACCCATTGGTTAGCAACCATGTCGCCATTTGGATTTGAAAAATACCAAGCTGGTCCAACTTGGTACCAGCCTTTTTGCATTGCTCCATTTGAAGCCATGAAGTACCATTTTCCGCCAATTGATTTCCAGCCAGTTGCCATTGCGCCATTATCATCCATGAAGTACCATACTCCGCCAACTGATCTCCAGCCAGTTGCCATTATGCCATTAGCATCAATGTAATACCATGTGCCATTGTCTTTAACCCAGCCATTTGAAACTTTCTTTCCTGCTTGATAGTATGTCCATCCTGCTGATGTATTAACCCAGCTGTTTGTTGCTGGTGCTGCTATAACTGGTACGGCTGGAATAACCACACCTAGTCCCATAGCCGCAGCCATAGTTGTTGTTAATCCTTTTTTTAACTTATTATTCAAGTTTATTCCCTCCTAGTGATAGTTTATTTTATATTATGTTGTATCTTAAATATTGCAAAGTAATACAACAATAAATAACTACTTTAATACATATGATGTATATGACGTGAATTAGAATAAAATTATCAATAATTTTAAAATTAATTTCATTATACATAAATTTACTGGGCTTGTCCATAAATTATTGAAAATAAAATAACATTTTCCGTCATTGGTAGCCTGTTTACTATATAGTAATATAATACTCCTATTGGTAAGTTATATCAAGAAAATCTTTACAATGCATCATTAGTAAATCCTTCCTATAACTTAAGAATTTTAACATGGATAATTTGTGTACCATTTCCATCTTTATTTATATTCTATATAAATTCCAATATTCCTTCATAAATATGAAAGAACACTAAAAATTTAACAAAAATATTGAATTCTTGTTAAACTTTTAGTGAATACTTTCTAAATTATTATTTAATTGTTTATTTTTACATGGAATATATATTTAACCACTTCTTTTTTTAAATCATAAACCATATCATCAAAAACCTGACTTCCCTCTATTCCATAGGCCACAGCAGGATCTGTCTGCCTGTAAGACTGGAATGTTATATATTTTTTAAGGTTATCCATGGTTTCAATGTGCTCTACCCATTTTCTGTCCACTGACCTTAAAAGTATGGCTTTTTCCGCCATGTTCATTTCTTCTCCAAGTTCTGCTTTTTTATTGTGATATATATTTAAATAAACATCATATAAGCTGTTTTTTATTTCAGTTAAATCAAAACAGGAATATTTGTCAAAGGGTTCTTCATGGCCAAATATATCCTTTAAATATACCAAAAGCCCTGCCACATCCTGCTGATACTTTTCATCCTGGCTGGTGACATGTTTAGTCACCTCTGTATCCAATATACCCTTAATCATGATTTCAATAACATCACTTATGTCCTCTTTGTCAACTACTTCATTTCTCTGCTTGTATATAAGCTCTCTTTGTATGCTTAATACCTTGTCATATTTAACAAGATTTTTTCTTGTTTCAAGATTTGTGGACTCCACATTGTGCTGTGCAATCTCCACAATTTCTCTTAATTTTTTATTTTCTATAGGACCCTTTTCATTAATTTCAACTGATTTCTCCAGGTTTTCCAGCCTGTCCTCTGCAAATCTTTTTACAATGTCATCCTCAAGAGATACATAGAATACTGATTCTCCAGGGTCTCCCTGTCTTCCTGAACGTCCTCTAAGCTGATTGTCTATTCTTCTAGCCTCATGTCTCTCTGTGCCTATTATCTTTAGGCCTCCAAGCTCTTTAACTCCTTCACCAAGCTTTATATCAGTACCTCTTCCTGCCATATTGGTGGCAATGGTTACTGTACCCTTTTGTCCTGCCTTAGCCACAATCTGTGCTTCCTTTGCATGCTGCTTGGCATTTAAAACCTGATGGTGTATTCCCTTTTTCTTTAGCATAAATGATAATATTTCCGACTTTTCCACTGAAGCTGTTCCAGCCAGAACAGGCTGTCCCTTTTTATGAGTGCTTTCTATTTCATCCACTACAGCTTTAAATTTATCATATTCAGTTTTATAAAGCACATCATCTCTGTCATTTCTTATAACAGGTTTATTTGTAGGTATAACCACAACGTCCATGTCATATATGTCCCTGAATTCCTCTTCCTCTGTTTCAGCAGTACCGGACATACCAGAAACCTTATTATAAAGCCTGAAAAAGTTCTGATATGTAATAGTAGCCAGAGTATCATTTTCCTCCTGTACCTTTACACCTTCCTTTGCCTCTAGTGCCTGGTGAAGTCCTTCATTGAACCTTCTTCCATCCATGACTCTTCCAGTAAATTTATCTACAATCATTACCTCTCCATCACGAACAATGTAATCCACTCCATTGTCCATGGTATAATTTGCTCTAAGGGCAATTATGGTGTGATGCTGCAGCTCCATGTTGGAGGCATCTGCAAAGTTCTTCATTCCAAAGCATTTTTCTGCCTTGTCCATACCCTCATCAGTAATCATTATTGCCTTTGTCTTTTCATCTATATTAAAGTCCACTTCCTCTTTCATGGACTTTGCCAGCCTGTCTGCAATTCTGTAGATTTCTGTAGATTTTCCTCCCTGCTGTGCAATTATAAGAGGTGTCCTTGCTTCATCTATAAATATGGAATCCACCTCATCTACAATGGCAAAATTAAGTCCTCTCTGCACTCTTTCTGCAGGAGTTATAACCATATTGTCACGAAGGTAATCAAAGCCGTACTCACTGTTTGTCCCATATGTTATATCACAGTTATAGGCTTTTCTCCTTTCATTAGGATCCATGCTATTTAATATAACCCCTGTGGTAAGTCCCAGAAAGTCATATACCTTTCCCATTTCAGTTTTATCTCTTTCAGCCAGATAATCATTAACTGTTATTATATGTACTCCTTTTCCTGCAAGGGCATTTAAATACGCAGGGCATGTGGCCACAAGCGTCTTACCTTCACCTGTCTTCATCTCTGCCACTCTTCCCTGGTGCAGCACAACACCGCCAATTAGCTGTACCTTAAAGGGTTTCATTTTAAGCACCCTCCATGAAGCCTCTCTCACCACTGCAAAGGCCTCCACTAAAATATCATCCAGTGTTTCTCCCTTTGCAAGTCTTTCCTTAAATTCATATGTTTTATTTTTAAGCTGTTCATCTGAAAGCTTTGTGATTTCATCATCTAAATCCATTATCTTATTTACCATAGGTAAAATTCTTTTTACTTCTCTTTTACTGTAACTGCCAAGTATATTAGAAATGTTCAATTAAATCCCTCCAAAATATGTATTGTAAAATAGCCGTTAGATTTAATTATACAATAAATACTTTATAAACTAAAGATTAAATCTTCAATCTTTTGAAATACTCTTTGTTATGATATACTATAATATGTTTGTATTTTAATGACAATAAAAAATATAATTACACTTAAAATTCAAATTTATGATAAGGAAGGTATGCTTATGTCAAAGATCGCGGTACTCATTCCATGCTATAATGAGGAAAAAACAGTTAAAAAGGTTATAGAGGACTATAGAAAATTTATTCCTGAGTCAGATATTTACGTTTACAATAACAATTCAAAAGATAAAACTGCTGAAATAGTGGAAAACATGGCAAAGAGCGACAAAAAGATATTTCTTAAAAATGAATACAGGCAAGGCAAAGGAAATGTAATAAGAAGCATGTTCAGGGATATCGATGCTGACTGCTACTTAATGATTGATGGTGATGATACATACCCTGCAGAATTTGCACCTGAAATGGTTGAATATGTTTTAAAAGGGCAGGCTGATATGGTTATCGGAGACAGACTGTCATCAACTTACTTTACTGAAAATAAACGCAGATTTCACAACTTTGGAAATGTACTTGTAAGGAAACTCATAAACCTTTTATTTGGTTCAAATATAAATGATATTATGACGGGGTACAGGGCTTTCAGTAAACCATTTGTAAAGGGGTTCCCTGTATTGTCAAAGGGGTTTGAAATCGAAACGGAAATGACTATACATGCAGTTGATAAAAACTTTTTATTAAAAGAAATACCTGTTACTTACAGAGACAGGCCACAAGGATCTGAGTCAAAACTAAACACTTATTCCGACGGTTTTAAGGTACTTAGAACTATTTTCAGATTATTTGAGGATTATAAACCTTTTGCTTTTTTTGGAACTATCTCGCTGATATTTTTAATTATAGCTATTTGTCTCTTTATACCTGTATTATCAGGTTATATGCAAACGGGATTAGTAATGAAATTTCCTACATTAATAGTATGCGGAGTTTTTGGTGTAAGTTCATTATTAACATTTTTAGTAGGTGTAATCCTGAATGTTGAAGTAAAGAAAAGTAAACAGCTATATGAATTGCTAATGAACAATCTTCTGTATAAAACGATTAAATAAAAGTTGAAGAGAGTGATACTTAATGAGTTTTATTTTACCTTTATTATTTATAGTCTGTAGTTCCGGCACAATGATATTTGTAACTAAACGACGCTTTGAAGAAGTGCTGCCTGTTTCGTTAATGCTTAGCGCTCTCATAGTATTTATTTTTGCATTTATGGGGCATATGAGAATTGGATATTATATTATATATTTAATTGCAGTTATCTTTCCTATAATAGCAGCTGTTCTGACAATGAGGCATAAAGGCAGTGATGATTTATATAATAATTTATTTACTCCGTCTTTTTTTATTTTCATAATTATTTACGTTTTTATTTTCATTTTAAATTTTAACAGGGGATTTATGGAATGGGACGAAATATCACACTGGGGACCTATGGTGAAGGAAACCTTTCGTTTAGACAAATTGTACAGTGTACGTGAATCTATGCTTACAGTTCATAAAGATTATCCTCCTATAATTACTATTTTTGAAACTATATGGTGCAAATTATGTGGAGGTTATAAAGAAGCCTATTTATACAGAAGTCTGCAGACATTATCATTATCATTATTTTTACCTGCTCTTTCTAAGATTAATTGGAAGAAAGGTTTTAACTTCCTTATTAAATTAATATTAATTACATTTGCAATTCTTTCTGTTAATGTTGTAATCAGAGTAGGAGAAGCAAGCTTTTATCAGACAATTGATACTGACTGCATACTTGGTTTAACCTTAGCTTATAGTATATTTATTGTGATTTGTGAGAAAAAAACAACAAAATTTAATTTGTTTAGGATATCTGTTGCATTGTCCTTTCTTCTTTTAATAAAACAAATGGGACTTCCATTTTTTTTATTAGTGCTTGGTATATATGCAGTGAATTATATTATTTTGAATAAAACCGAAAAAACTGGTGAATTTAAAGAAAAAAATCTTAAGAAAACATTGATTTCAGTTTTACTTATATTCTTTATTATTGCCATTATCCCATACATGTTCACATTTTCATGGGATAAATATGTAATATCCAATGGTATACCAAGGCAGTTTAGTATATCCAGTATAAAAGCTTCCAGTTTAATAGGTATAGCAAAGGGAACAAGCGGGGAAGCCTGGCAGCATCAGGCTTTAGTGAATTTTGTAAGGTATGTTGGAAACAGTCCGCTGTTTGACAGACCTGTTTCTTTATCATATTGGCAGCTTATGCTTTTAGCAGTGGCAGTATTTTGGATTATTCAGAAATATGGTAAAAAGTATTTTGCGGAGAAACAGATAACAGCATTAAACATAATGTTGTTTTTAGGTGCTATTGGCTATGCTTTTGCCATGCTCCTATTGTATGTATTTAACTTTGGACCATATGAAGGGCCAAAATTAGCTTCTGTTTACAGATATCTTAATACTTACTGGTTTGCTGTTTTTGACCTGGCAATGATGTTGTTTTTATTTATTGAAGGAAAAAAAGAATCTGAAAAACATGAAACTTCATTCACTAAAGTAGGAGCAGTTATTTTATTTATGTGGATAATATTGTTTAATTCCAGTACTATTAAAAACTTTATTCCCGCAATTCATTATAAATCTGCTACAAGTATCTGCAGTGGGGATGCTAATATTATAAATAGCAGAACTAAGGATAGTGATGAGATATTCATTATTGCTCAACATGATAATTGCTACAAAAACTTTATAATTTCTTATTTAACTCTGCCAAGATATTGCAATAGATTTTACTATAGTCTTGGTGAACCATATGATAAAAATGATGTATTCACCAAAAATATAACTCCACAGCAGTTGCAGACTGAACTTGCTAATTGGGATTACTTATATTTACAAAATGTGGATGAACAGTTTATATCTAAATATTCAGCTGCTTTTAAACCACAAGCCAAAATAGAAAATAAGCAATTATATAAAATTGTTAAGAAAAGCGATAATACAATAACTCTTGATTTGGTCAAATAATAAATTAATAACAGAGGTTAATTATGTTAGAATCATTTAGAAAAAACAAATATGGAATTCTTTTAATGTGTATATCCTCCATATGTGTATGTGTAGGACAAATGTTCTGGAAGTTGTCTACGGATAAGGGAATCTTATTTTTGCTGCTTGGCTTCGGTTTTTATGGCATTGGTGCTGTAATAATGCTGGTGGCATATAAATTCGGCAGCCTGTCAGTTCTGCAGCCAATGTTAAGCTTAAATTATATTTTAAGCATTATTCTTGCAAAAACCATATTAAACGAAAATATAACGTTAATGAAGGTTATTGGAGTTTTAATAATTATACTTGGTGTAGTTTTGATTGGAGGCGGCGACGATTAAAATATTATGTTATTTAATATTAATCACTATGACTTTTATTGGAGCTGTTGCTGCTATCTTTTTAAAAAAGGCATCAGCATTCAAGAACTTAAAACAGCTTATTTTCAACAAAAATCTATATATAGGCGGGGGATTGTACCTTTTATCAGCCCTGCTTAATATATTTGTTCTTCATTATCTGGATTATTCAATTGTATTGCCATTAACTTCTATAACATACATTTGGACAATGATTTTTTCTTATTATGTATTTCATGAAAAAATAACCAATAAAAAGATAATGGGATTGTGCTGCATCATTACGGGAGTTTCCTTTATAGCGATTTTTTAGGATTGTTTGTCGAATGCTACCAGGTAGCACCCGGTTTTCGTCGAATGTAACCAGGCAGCACCCGACTTTTGTCAAAGACTAAATAAAGAACAGCTTTGGGTTTTTCCAAAGCTGTTCTTTGTTTTAATTAAGAAAATTGTTTATTACCTCTGCCATCTTTGCTGCAAATCTATCCTGCTCATAAGCATCGGCATTTCTTGCTGCTTCTGTTGGATTGGTTATAAATCCGCATTCCAAAAGAAGTGAAGTCATATTTGTATTTTTTGTTACAAATAAATTGTGATCAAGTGCTCCTCTGTTTACATAGCCTAATGTGGCTAGTGAATCCAGAAGCTGCTGTGCTAAATTTGCACTGTCAATGGCAGCCTTAGAAGGAGTAGCATCATAATAAACACCATCACTATAATATACTCCATTTGGATCTATATTTGGCCTATAGGTGCTGTAATGTGCACTTATGCCATTTGGAGCTGCACTGCCTGCAACATCATGATGTATGCTTATAAACAGTACTGCATCTGAGTTATTTGCAACATTCACCCTGTTTTGAAGGCTGGTGTTCAAATCAACTGTTGGTCTGTCTGATGATTCTCTGGTCATGATTACATTATAGCCTAAGTTCAGAAGCTTGGTTTTTAATTTATCTGCCAGCTGCATATTCAAATCTCTTTCCACATATGTAACTCCATTAATTGTACTATATGCGCCATCATCTCCGCCAAAATTATGGCCTGGATCTATTACGATAGTCTGTCCTATTCCCTTGTAGAAATAAAGTGGCTGCTCTTGAACTGAATCGTCATTTCCCTGTACCCTTATTGCAAGGCTGTGTCTTCCATTCTGGATATTAGCCATGCTTAAAATATAGGAAAATCCGCTCTCAGCTCCTCCTGGATAGCCTGGATGTGCCCTATCTACATCAGGTCTGGATAGTCCTGTTACTGAACTGCCTGAGTACTGTCCATCCACCAGCATATCTATTTTTTTAACTCCTGATGGGTTCAATACCCAGCCAACAACGTTTATGTCATCTTTAAGCACTTGTCCATTTCCTAAATTGTCTACATATATATATGCTTTTGGTTTTTGAACTGTTATAGATACATCTCCTGTGGTAAAAGAGTCATCACTGCCTATGGCTTTCACCGTAACTTTATGAGTTCCTCCAAGGATACCGCTTGTACTTAAAGTGTAGGTATATCCGCTTTGGCTTCCATTAAAATATTCGGGATAGGCTGCTGCTACATCAGGTCTTGATAGTCCAATAGCTGCTGTTCCCATATTCTTTCCATCTACTAATATGTCTACTTCTTTTACTCCTGATGGGTTCAGTGCCCATCCTCTTACTGTTGCACTTGATGTAATAGATTGTCCATAAGCTGGCTCGTCTATGCTCATCAGTGGTACAGGCTTTTGAACTGATATAGACATATCTCTGCTGGTAAATGTGCCATCATTGCCAAATGCCTTAACTACCAGTGAGTGGCTTCCAGCCTGTAAATTAGCTGTGCTCAGTGTATAGATATATCCGCTTTGGCTTCCATTTGTATACCCTGGGTAAGCTGCTGCTACATCAGGCCTTGACAGCCCAATAGCTGCTGTTCCCATATTCTGTCCATCTACTAATATGTCTACTTTTTTTACTCCTGATGGGTTCAGTGCCCATCCTCTTACTGTTGCACTTGATGTAATAGATTGTCCATAAGCTGGTTCATCCATGCTCATAAGCGGCACAGGCTTTTGAACTGATATGGACATATCTTTGCTGATAAAAGAGCCATCATTGCCCATAGCTTTCACCGTAACTTTATGAGTTCCTCCAAGGATACCGCTTGTACTTAAAGTGTAGGTATATCCGCTTTGACTTCCATTAGTATATCCGGGATAAGCTGCTGCCACATCTGGTCTTGATAGTCCAATAGCTGCTGTTCCCATATTCTTTCCATCTACTAATATGTCTACTTCTTTTACTCCTGATGGGTTCAGTGCCCATCCTCTTACTGTTGCACTTGATGTAATAGATTGTCCATAAGCTGGCTCGTCTATGCTCATCAGTGGTACAGGCTTTTGAACTGTTATAGACATACTTCTGCTGGTAAATGTATCATCATTGCCAACTGCCTTAACTACCAGTGAATGGCTGCCAGCCTGTAAATTGGCTGTGCTCAGTGTATAGGTATATCCGCTTTGGCTTCCATTGGTATATCCTGGATAAGCTATTGCTACATCCGGTCTTGATAGTCCAATGGATGCTGTTCCCATATTCTGTCCATCTACTAATATGTCTACTTCTTTTACTCCTGATGGGTTAAGTGCCCATCCCCTTACCGTTGTACTTGATGTAATAGGTTGTCCATAAGCTGGTTCATCTATACACATAAGTGGACTGCTGTAGGCAGAAACCCTGGTCCCGCCTAAAATTAACATTATGAGAAATATAAAACTCATAATATACTTTATTGGTATTTTTTCTTTAGTCTGCACTGGTCCTTCCTGCTACTCAAAATATGGTCAAATGTATCCATACTGAGATAATTCCTGTTTCATTGTACCCTGCCTTGCCTAAGCTACTACAGTTTGTATAGCACTCCACAGGCGTAAATTCCCGAAATAGCCTTCGGTACACATATAAGTGCTTGTTTAATTAAGCTATCTTATATTCTTTAGCATTAGCTAAATTGATTGAAGCATTTAAATCTCTATCAATAGAAGTATTGCAATTATCACATTTATACACCCTATCTGATAGTTTTAAATCCTTTTTAATATTTCCGCAACAACTGCAAGTTTTACTACTTGGATAAAATCTATCAACTACTCTTATTTCTATATTATTTTGTTTTGCTTTTGAAATAAGTTTAATTCTAAATTCATAAAACTTTTGTTGTGCAACTGCCTTTGCTAAATGACGGTTCTTCATCATTCCTTTTATATTTAAATCTTCTATTGTTATAAAGCTTGGTTTTTGCTTTATTAACTCACTTACTGTTTTATTAATATAATCAGTTCTAATATTTGTAAGTTTTTGATGAAGTTTTTGTACCTTGATTATTTGTTTTTGGATATTTTGACGAGCAGCTTCCCCTTTCTCTTTTTTATTTCTTAATTTTAAACTTTCATATTTCCTTGAAAGCTTTCTTTGCTCACGTTTTAGTTTCTTTTCCAATTTTTTAACTCTTGAAGTTTTGTTTATATTTTTTTTAATTATTCCATTACTGCAAATTGCAAAATCTTTGAGTCCCAAATCCACCCCTATTCCTTCAGAACAACGTTTACTGTTTACTTGAATATCTTCTTCAACTAATACAGAAACATAATATCTGTCAGCTTTCTGACTTACTGTTCCACTTATTATTATGCCATTAGCTGGTATATAACCATATTCCTTGAGTCTAACCCAGCCTAAAGTTGGTATCTTAATTCTATGTCTTTCAATAGTCCAATCAGTTTCATTGTTTTTGGGAAAGTAGGCTTTAACGTCTTGATTTTTCTTTTTCTTGAATTTTGGGAAACCAGTTTCACCTTTGAAGAACTTCTTAAAAGCTTTTTCCCCATTCATAATAGCTTGTTTAGTAGCTTTGGAAGATACTTCTTTTATCCAAAGTTTATCTACATTGTTAGGAATATACTCATTGTTAAGCCATTTAGAAAAATCCATGCCGCTAACAAATCTTTTTTCTTTTTCATAAACTTCCTTATTATGTGAAACATAAAAGTTATATATGAACCTGCTTACACCAATTGTTCGATGAATTTTTATTATCTGTTCTTCTGTTGGTTTAATCTCTGTTTTGTATGCTTTTTTCAACTTCTTTATCTTCCTTTATCTTTTTTTATACTTTCTTAAACTATAAATTCTGCAGCTAAAAACATGAAGCATTGAGATTACAGATGTCATTCACTCATCAATAAGTTTATCCCATTTTTGCGATTATAATTCAATCCACTCCCATAATCTTCAATCACTTCATCTACAATAATTCCTTTTACATTAGCATATTGTTTAAGAAATATAACTTGATTTTTTAAATCATCTTTTTGATTAGAAGTTGAAACTCTTGTATATATAACTACTTTTTTCCCAGAAGATGTTATACCCATAAACTCTTTATACTGTTCATAAGTATAAAACCGCCTATTTGTTGGTGTTCCGAATGCTTTTAATTTTCCTGCGTTATCCCATCATTATAGTGTTAAAACTGATACAGCAAATTCTTTAGGCTTATAGTTCTTACTCAAATATAATCACTCCATTTTTGGTGGTTATGTTATATCATGTCTGAATATATTTGCATATAAACTTATAAACTATTATATCTCTCCTCTTAATGTTAATAATACTATTCTAACATATATACGTTTTTAATGGGATATTTAATTCAATTATATTTTAGCAATTGCTGCCAAATCAAAATAAAAAGCAGTATTAATAGCCTTTAGGCTGCATACTGCTTTTTACAATATCTTTACATGTTTTTTAAATATTCCTCTACTGCTTCTTCCCAAGGTCTTGTTATGTCCCCTGTAGTAAGCTCCAGCATATAATTTTCAAGTACAGAATATTTCGGCCTTTTTGCAGGTCTTGGGAATTCATCTGTGGTACATGGTACTACATTAATATCTATATTCTTCAGTTCGAATATTTTCTTTGCAAAATCATACCATGAGCATTTTCCCTTGCAAGTGCAGTGGAATAATCCGTAATTTTTTTCCCGAACAAGCTTTATAATTACTGCTGCAAGATCCACTGTGCTGGTAGGTGTACCAAACTGATCATTTACCACCTTTATGGTGTCATGTGTCTTGCTTAAATTTATCATGGTTTTAACAAAATTATTTCCATCGCCGTACAGCCATGCTGTTCTTACTATATAATGCTTTGGATTAAGAGTTTTAACCAGCTCTTCCCCCTGAAGCTTTGATGCTCCGTAAACTGTCTGAGGATTTGGTGTATCAAACTCTGTTAATGGCTTATTAACCTGTCCATCAAAAACATAATCTGTGGAAATCTGAACAATTTCAGCCCCAATGGAGTAAGCTGCTTCAGCCAGATTCTTTGGTCCTATGGTATTAATTCTATATGCATTATGTACATCTGTCTCGCACTTGTCCACTGCAGTATGAGCTGCACAGTTAATTATAATATCCGGTCTTTTTTCTGATACCATTTTCTGCACACTGTCATAGTCCGTAATATCCAGATTATTTACATCTGTCAGTATAAGTTCTACAGATTTATCACTGCTGTATTGCCTTGTTAATTCTCTTCCCAATTGTCCATTTGATCCTGTTATAAGTATTTTCATTTCATTTACATCTCCTTAATAAATTAAGTAGGAATAATCCTTATTATATCACATACTACATAAAGTATAAATTAATACTTTGTTCACAACTTTGCCATAATAATGTCATTGTATAAATGTATTATTAATATGAATACTAAATGCGAGGATGGCAGGGATGAATAAAACTATTAAAATACTTAAGCAGTCAGGTTATCTAATAATTGCTCTATTTTTACGTTTATTTCCTAAAAAAAGAAACAGGTGGGTATTTGGAGCCTGGTTTGGCACCTCCTTTTCTGACAACAGCAAATATCTTTATTTAAAAGTCATAAAGGATTACAAAGATATTGAAGCTGTGTGGATAACAAAAGATAAGGATGAAATTAAATACATAAACAGCCATGGAGGCAAAGCTCTTTTATATGGTTCATTTACTGCCGATTATTATGCTGCCACTGCTGATGTGGTTTTCATGACCCATAACTATGTGGATTTATCCCCCATGTATTTAATAAAGAAGGCATACAAGGTTCAGCTTTGGCATGGAGTTGCCTTTAAAAAAATAGGCAGAGATGCCATTAAAAATAATGACCAAAATATATTCCAAAGCTTAAAAAGCAAAATAATAAATGTATGGGAGGACTGCGACCTTTACATTGCCCCCTCTGATGAATATAGCAATAAGGTAAAGAGTGCTTTCAATACAACAGATGACAAAATATTAAAAGTTGGACAACCCAGAAATGATATTTTTTTTAATGAAAACACAGCAAGGCATAAATTCCCTGATAAAAAAATAATTACATATATGCCAACCTTCAGGGACAACAAGGATTTTTCCTTTGATTTTAGTAAGTTAAATGATTCTCAGGAGGAAGCACTAAATTCCCTTTTAAATAAATATAATGCAGTTATCATACAAAAGAAGCACTTTGTAAATGCCAGCTATAGCAAATTCAAAAATTCCACTGAGGAGAATGTTATAAATTTAAATAAGGTGGATACACAGGAACTTCTCCATTCATCAGATATACTGATTACGGACTATTCAAGCTGCTATTTTGATTTTTTATTACTAGACAGACCAATTATACACTTTGTATATGATTATAAATACTACAGTGAAAAAGACAGAGGAGTATACTATGACATCAAGGATGTATGCGGAGGAAAAATATGCTTTGACTTTGGTTCTCTTCTTAAAAGCATGGAAGCATATTTAAAAGATCCTTCTCTGGATTCAGACCAGAGGAGTAAGGTCAGGCGGCAATTTGTTACCTATGATGATGGCAACAGTTCAGATAAAATAATAAAATACATTTTGGGGAGGTTTTAATTTGAAAAAGGTAATAACCTATGGCACATTTGATTTATTCCACTATGGCCATGTAAATTTACTCAAGCGTGCAAAAGCTTTAGGTGATTATTTAATTGTAGGACTGTCAACGGATGGGTTTAATCAGATTAAGAACAAAACTGCTCATTTCCCCTATGAGGAGAGGAAAGAAATATTAGAAGCTATAAAATATGTAGATCAGGTAATACCTGAAGAAAACTGGGAACAGAAGATATCAGACATAAAAAAATATGATGTAGACGTATTTGTCATGGGTGATGACTGGAGAGGAAAGTTCGACTTCCTTAAAGAATACTGCCAAGTGGTTTATTTACCAAGAACCAAAGGAATTTCCACAACAAAAATCAAATACGATTTACTACACGCTCGATAAAGCTAAGAACTAAGAAGTAAGAACTTTTTTAGCTAAGAGGTAAGAGTTTTTTATATATTAAATAAATTATAACTTTTGATATGTATTTTTTTTAATAAATGTGATAGAATAAGGTAAAGAGTGAGTTACGAATTTTGTAATCAGCTTAATTGTATATGTGTTTAGGAAATTTTCTTATAACCAGTTGCTCTCGCAAAGCTACTGGTTAGTTTCTTTTTTGTCTTTCTTATTTTTGTTATCTATATCTAAGGCTAATTCAGATGAAACACCTTTCTTATTAGCCTTTGCTTTACCTTTAAGTGAAACGCCCTTATCCTGTTTATAGCAAAATCCAAGCACCATAGCCACAAGAGCCAGAGCGGTTACACATAAAGCAATTAGAGCAAAAAAGGAGTTATTCATTTCTACCACCTCCTTTCCTGCTTTTTACTAGCTCCGTAACCCACCCATGTTGTTGTGGTACTTGGAAAGAAGGTGTCAACACAAATACTTTTGCCCACATAAATCATGTAAAAATATTTTGCTTTTTTAGTATAACATATTTTTAATAGTAATAACATCTGTTTTGCTATTATTTTTCAATTAGAGTAAGTAAAATATTTTTGGGCAAAAAATAAGGAAAGGCCACCAGCAAATACCATGCCGGTAGGCCTTTTATTCATATTAAAGACCTTATATAATTTATTTACCACAACAAATATAGAAGGGAGTTTTAATATGAATGATATAATTTTAGACGAATTGAAGTTGAATTTCAATGATATAGAGAAAGAAATTTTTGGGATAGTCTGCGAAGCAGGTTTAGCAGCTATTAAAAGTATGTTGGAAAAATTAGACGAAGTGTTATCTGAAAGTAGAGATAAGAAAAGATATAGGTATAAATTTAAAACAGAAAAAACAATTCAAACAACAATGGGAGATTTAACTTTTAGTAGAAGATATTATATTGATAGGTATGCTCAAAAGGGAGTTTTTCTTTTGGACAAAGTCTTAGATTTAAATTTAGTAGGAAGGACTAGTGAAAATCTTATTGAAAGAATGATTGATAGTGCAGTTGATAGTTCTTATAGAAAAAGTGCAGCTAAGATTGAGAAATCAACTTTAAGTAAAATAAGCCATCAAACTATTAAGAATAAAGTGGATTATTTAGGTGATTTAATACGTAAGATTGAGAATGAAAGAGTTGCAAAGTATATAAAAGGAAAACTTAAAGGTAAAAAAGAAGTAGATATACTCTTTGAAGAAAAAGACGGAGCCTACTTGAGAATACAGGGAAAGAAGCACAAACAGGAGATTAAAGTAGCTAAGGTTTATGAAGGTTGGGTTAAAGATAGCGGTAGCTATCGAACAACAGGAACTATATACTTTTCAGGATATGAAGAAGGAGAGATCTTCGATAACATAGTTAATAGCGGTATCGCTGAAATCTATAACGAAGATAAAATTCAATACACTATTCTTAACGGTGACGGAGCCTCTTGGATTAGTGCAGAAACGGAAAATAATATACAAAAGATATATCAGCTAGATTTATTTCATATATTTCAGAAGGCAAGTCGCAAGATAAAAAGTGATGAATCTAGAAAAATAATAAAAAAGCTTCTAAGGAAAAAAAGATATGATAAAGTTTTAGAAAAACTTAAAGAATTTATAGCTTCAGAAGAGGATGAAAAGAGGAAAAAAGAATTAGAAGAAGTATATAGTTACTACAATAATAATTTTGATGCACTCACAAGATATGAGGATAGAAAAGAAATTGTTTTGCCAGCGCCCCCTGACGGAGTCGAATATAAAGGATTAGGCACCATGGAAAGCAGCATAAGAAATGTTATAGCTTCAAGGATGAAAGATAATGGAACAGCATGGTCTATACAAGGAGCTAATAATATGAGTAAGATACTTTGTCTAAAGCATTCTGGCGATTTAAGAGCAAAACTTAAAGATATATTGAGAAATAGCAAAGTCGTAGACTTCATAAATATAAATAAAGTTATCAAAGAGCAGTTAAACGAGTCAAAAATAACTATAAATAATGAGGTTAAAGCTCTTCTAAAAGAACAGAAAAAAGCTAGAAAGTATAATGAAAGTATGCAAAGCAGTATAATATATGGACAAGGGAAAAAGACTAGAACAAGTTATATATTAAATGGTCTATCGACCTTTGATTTTTTTGCCGAAATACTGTAGTTATGTAATTATGGAAAATGAATCCAAAAAGTAACGGGCAAGTTTACCCAAAACAAGAAAGGTATAATATTACTAAATAACCAATGGCTGCGCCATATAAATTTTTACTGTGACTTTCAATTAATACTAATTTATATATTATATAAATTTTGATATAATATAAGTAAACATATAGAAATAAAAATAGGGTGCTTCAACACCCTATAGTATACAATACTAGTTGCTTAGGCAACTGGTATCACTATTTAGTATTTAACTAAAAAATAGTAGCTATCCAATTGTGGCTGGGGCTATTATTTTTTTTGACATTTTTTCTATAATTAATATCAATTATAATTGCATAGATGGATGGACTGAAGACATTGAAAACTGCCTTTCCAGAAGCAAATATTCCATATTTAGTAATAGCAAAAAAATAAAAATTACTACAGGAGTTTGCCTCCCATAGTAATTTCCAATTTTAATTAATCATATCTAATTTACGCGACTCTTACTTCTTACTTCTTACTTAAAAAACCTCTTACCTCTTACCTCTTAGTTAAATCTTTCCCTTTTCCCTCAAGTAATCTATCTGTATCTTCACTCCCTGCTCAAATGTCATTGGTGAATATCCAAAGTCCCTTTTAGCAGTTTCATAGTCAAAGGTAAAACTCTTATTTACTCTGTTAATCATGGACATATTAATAATTGTTTTAGGTTTTATAAGTTTATACCCAAGGAAGCCCAATCTTGCCATGGCTACAGGTATATGCATTATAAGTATGGGTCTATTTAAATTTTTCTTTATTTCATATATCATTTTGCTGTATTCTATAGGATCTGCTCCAGGAATATTGTATTCATTTTTATTCAGCTTTTCATTAAACATAGAAGTAATTACTGCATCTGCCACATCATAAACATGAACAGGCTGCTTTAAGCCATTACCCTTTCCTATTATAGGAAAGAATTTATACTTATTCATAAAGTTTATGAGAGTTAAAATATTTTTGTCCTTATCAATGCCGTACAACATGGTAGGTCTTATAATTACTGTGTTCTGTCTGCTGCTGTTAATAATGGCCTCAGCACTTTTCATTCTTTCAACCAGGTTAATTTCCTTTGGATCCTTGCTGTTTATCTTTTGAAATCTGCTGGTAGAGCCTACAAATACAGCTTTCTTAATTAACCTGTTTTGACTGTCAAGAGCATTGAGAAAATACTTTGCATGCCAGATGCCTCCTATATGTATTATATAGTCAACCCCTTCAACTGCATTGTATATAGAGTCTTCATCAGTGAAATCTCCAAAAGCAAACTCCACTCCTGTATCTTTAAGTATGTCAATTTTACTGCTTTTTCTAACAAAGCATCTTACATTTTCATTTCTTTTTACAAGCTTTTTAACTATTACCTCTCCAAGCTGTGATGTAGCTCCTGTAACTAATATCATATGGAATTACCCCTTTAAATGTGTTTTAATTTGTTATATCCTTCTTAAGTAACACATTGACAAATGTATTTATTATAATTTTAAAATCCAGTGCTAAACTTTTATTCCGCACATAGTATTCATCCAGTGCAGTCTTTTCTTCATCTGTTACATTATCTCTTCCGTTTACCTGTGCATATCCTGTTAACCCTGGCACACATTTGTTTACACCTTTTTTGTCTCTCATTTCTATAAGTTCATATTGGTTGTACAGTGCGGGCCTTGGACCTACAAAGCTCATTTCACCCTTAATTATATTTAATATCTGAGGCAGCTCATCCAAGCTGGTTTTTCTTAAAAATGAACCTATCTTTGTTATGTAGCTTGCTGCATTGGTAAACTTATCTGTTGCCAGATTAGGTGTATTAACATACATGGTCCTGAACTTATATATAAGAAACTCCTCTTTGTCTTTTCCAATTCTTCTCTGCCTAAAAAAAACAGGGCCCTTTGAATCCATTTTAATTATTATACTTATTATTATTAAAATAGGACTGAATATTATTAAAAACAAAAGAGAAAAAAGCAAATCTAATATTCTTTTCATAACAGCCCTCCGTTAGTTCTTCTTCCTTTTGTATGTGGGCACCAGATCTTCCATTGCAGCAAATATATGATCATCATTAGTATCTCTGCTCACATCTTCAAGCTTTTTAATTTCATCCTTCAGCTCACGGAAATCAAAATACTGTGGGTTTTCAACAAATATCTTATTGTGTGCAGTTTTGGTGAGAGTATCCTTATTTATAAGAATTTCTTCATATAATTTTTCTCCAGGTCTAAGTCCTGTAAATTTAATTTTAATATCCTTGTCTGGTTCAAGTCCTGAAAGTTTAATTAAATCCCTTGCAAGATCCACAATTTTTACAGGCTTACCCATATCCAGCACAAATATCTCTCCGCCCTTTGCCATAGCTCCTGCCTGGATAACCAGCTGAGAAGCTTCAGGAATGGTCATAAAGAATCTGTTTATATCAGGATGAGTAACAGTTACAGGGCCTCCATTTTCAATCTGCTTTTTAAATAAAGGTATAACTGAACCGCTGCTTCCAAGAACATTTCCAAATCTAACTGCTACAAACTCAGTTTTGCTCACGTTATTAATAGACTGTATTATCATTTCACATACACGTTTGCTGGCACCCATTATACTTGTAGGGTTTACAGCTTTGTCTGTGGAAATTATTACAAACTTCTTAACTCCTGTTTCACTGGCACATTCAGCCACATTAAGTGTACCTACAATATTATTCTTAATTACTTCTGAAGGGTTATCCTCCATGAGAGGCACATGTTTATGTGCTGCAGCATGGAAAACCACATCAGGTTTAAATTTATTAAAAACAGCTTCAATTTTATTTCTGTCTCTTACTGATGCAATGGCTACAAACTTATCCAGCTCTGGGTGGGTGTAATTTAACTCCATCTGAAGATCATAGGCATTGTTTTCATAAATATCTAAAATTATAAGCTTCTTTGGAGAAAATTTAGCTACCTGTCTGCAGATCTCTGATCCTATGGAGCCTCCGCCGCCTGTAACAAGTACAACTTTGCCCTTTATGAATTCATCAATACCTGCTGTATCAAGCTTTACAGATTCCCTTCCAAGTAAGTCCTCAATGTTTACATTCCTTATTTTGCTTATATTAACAGTTCCTTCAACTATTTCGTAAATGCCTGGTATTGTTTTAAGCTTTACATTAAATTCCTTGCATATATCAAATATCTGCTTTTTATTGTCTGTATCTATAGTTGGTATTGCCATTATAACTTCTTCAATATCAAAGTTTTCAATGGCTTCTTTTATCTTTGTCCTGTCTCCTACTATAGGCACACCGTTAATTTTTTTCCCTGCCTTAGACAAGTCATCATCTATAACTGCAACAGGGTATTCCTCTACTTCCTTATGTTTCTTTAATTCCTTAATAAGAAGGCTGCCTGCATCCCCTGCACCTATAATAAGGGTGTTCTTGCTGCTTTTGGGATTGCATTTTTCGTACTTGCCGTTATTGTCCACCATTCTTAAGAAGAATCTGGAGCCTCCAATCATAACTACATTAAGCATCCATGAAATTATTATTATGGAATATGGAAATCTGTATAACGCATATCCAAATAATTTATGTAAAAGGAAATAGCCTACTATGGAATATTCTATAGTAAACAGAGTAACGGATTTTAAAGTTGCAAAGAGTTCATCTATGCTGGCGTATTTCCACAATATTGTGTACAGGTCAAAAGTCCTGTTATTAATATATATAAGGATACACATAGGTATGATCATGCTGTAATAGAATTCCATTTGTATCTGTGGTATGTTCCAGTCGAACCTTAAATATAATGCAAATAAAGTAGTAAAATTTATTATTATCATGTCCAGAATAACAAGCTTAGTATTCCTTACCATCTTATGCACGTTGTTGTTACCTCCTAAACCTTAGTATTTATTAATATCACTTTCCAAATGCCATTTTAATGGTGTTTTTATATGCCTTTAAATTGCTGTGACAGATTTCATTTCTGGTTATTTTATATTTAAAAAAGTCTCTTATGAGTCTGTATGTTAATCCTATTATCAAAATAAATTTAACTGCTAATTTCTGGCCTTTTCCGTGATTTTTTTCAAAATAGTGCAGCATGCTTTCATATCTTGCCATAAATGTTATTAAACTTACCTTTTTGCTTGACTGTCCAATTAAGTGTATTATCTCAGAATAAGGATAAAATACGCAGGGCCATCCATGCTTTGCTGAATTCAGGCAGTAGTCTATTTCCTCATAATACATGAAGTATGACTCATCCAGCCCTCCTATGGCATTTATAACGTCACGTCTTATGAACATGGCTGCTCCCACAAGAACCTCCACCTGCTCAATACTTTTGCTTTCCTTAAAATTCTTCATATACTGATTAACATCGTTTGGCAGTGCCTTATCTGAGAATTTTAATAAAACTTTTCTTATGTATTTATTCTTTAAAAGCTTTTTCATTTCAAATATAGATGCAAATTCCTTAAACACAGTGGGATATGCAAACACAGATGTCTGCTCACTTAAATCAGCATTTAAAAGCTTAGGTCCTAGTATGCCTATGTAAGTGTTTTCTTCCATGTAATTATACATGTTAAGTATGGAATTTTCCAGTACAATAGTATCACTATTAAGCAAAAAAATATACTTTCCCTTTGCAATTTTTATTCCCTTATTATTTGCATATGCAAATCCGCCATTTCTCTCATTTTCCAAAAGGATAACATCTTTAAATTCTTCCTTAAGCATTTCAGAAGATCCATCCGAGGATTTATTATCTGAAACAATGATTTCATATTCCAGATCCTTTGTGGTTTCCTTAATTGACTTAATGCAGTCCCTCAGTAAATCCTTTGTATTGTAATTTACTATTATAATTGAAACGTCCATAGTTACCCTCTCTTCTTAATGGCTTTTCCAAGCTGTATTACATAGCTTAGAAGTATAGAAACAGGGAATAATAATTTTAGTATAATAGTATCAGATTTTTTTCCATTCTTTTGAAAATACCTCAGCAGGCTTTTATTAAATACCTTCTGCTGCTGCACCTTAAGCAGCTGATTAAAGCTTTGAGCCTTATAATGTATAATTTCAGCATCAGGTATATAAACAACTTTATATCCCTTCTTTTTAACATTGTAACAGAAGTCCACCTCTTCAAACCATATCCAGTAATCTTCATCCAGATAGCTTTTTTCTCCAAGTACATTGGTTCTGTACATTAAAGCTGCCCCCATAACCTGATCCACTTCATTAATAGTATTATAGTTCATTTCCTTCATAAAATACCTTCTTAAGCACCTCTTATTAGGAAACACTGTGTGCAGCTTTAAAAGTATGGTGCTGTATGTGCTTAAATCAGGAAATCTTCTGCATGATTCCTGCAGCGAACCGTCAGGATTTAAAAGCTTACAGCCTACTATTCCCACATCCTCATGCTGCTGTAAATAGTGCACCATGTTATCCAGTGCATTTTCGTGAACTATGGTGTCAGGGTTCAAAAGAATTATATATCTGCTGTCTGAAATTTTAATTGCCTGATTATTAGCCTTTGCAAAACCATTATTTGTTTTATTGGCAATAAGTGTCACATCCTTGAATTCATGCTTAACCATTTGAACTGTGCCATCTGATGAATTGTTATCCACCAGGAAAACCTTATAGGATATGCTATGGGTGCATTTTTTTATACTGTTTAAACAATCTCTTACCAGGTCCTTAGTATTCCAGCTTACTATTATTATGGATAAATCACACATTACAGATTTTCCTCTCTATAAACTTTAATTGCAGAAACGCACATAATTAAATAGGTTATTCCAATTGGGTTATTTAAAAATGGATTTATACCACTTGTTATTATTAGTCCTACAAGAGATACCATAAATGCATCAATAATGTAAAGATTACTCTTGTCATAGCAGTGCTTTCTTATGTCCAGCCACTGCTTTAGCATCACAATGAATAAGCCCATATAAAGAGCTAATCCTATAACTCCCTGTTCCATTAATATATCCAGATACATGTATTCACTTCTTGACTGTTCTTGTCCAATTTGCCTTAGGACAACCCCAAATCCATTTCCAGTAACTGGATCATCCTCAATTTCTTTCATCATGGTTGAAGACAGCTTCTGTCTGTAATCTGCGGACAAGTCCTCACCCTCAGTATCAGCTCCAGGAGCTGATACCTTCTTTTCCTGAACAGCTGATGGTACTTTTACATTAATGCCAACTCTTGAAGCTAAGCAGTATGCCACATCGAAGTTGCCATAAACTGCTGCGCTTAATCCCATCATTACAACTATTCCACAGAGTAAAACAGCTATGGTTTTTAAAACATGCTTAACATGTCTGCACATTAGATACATCACTGCAGCTACAGCAGCACCAAGCCAGAATCCTCTTGTGAAGGATATTATTATGGCATAGCTCACCAGTATGAGCCCTATGTATAAAAGTGTTCTCTTTTTTTTGTCACGTTCATGTGAAAGCATTGCTGCAAGGAAAACAAAACCTATCTGTAAATAAACTGAACTCTTGAAAAATATTCTTATTGCTCCGGGATAAACATATGCCAGATGACCTATATAAAGTTCCTGGAGAATGCTGTTCATTGTATCAAAGTAAAGTACACCAAAGCCTAACAAGTAATGAATAGTCAGAATGACTATTGCCTGTATTACAACGGAAACAGCAGTTAATTTCATAATGAAATCAATCTGAAATTTATGGTCAAAGGTATAGCTGAAAAGTATGAGAAGAGCCAGACTTACATAGCCTGTTACATCTCCCACAACCTGAGACAAGCTGTTTTTAGTTATAAAGTAACCATGAGCTGCTGTTAAAATAATCCACAAACCAAACATGATTATTAGTATGGAATTAATATCAGGCTTTTTCAGCCTGGAAAATACATCTCTTCTATCCATTATTAATATTAAACCAAAAACTGCAAATGCAGCTATATATAAAATCATTCTGAAGCTTAATGATTTAACTGCAATTATTCTTCCTGCCCCGCCTAAAATTGCTTCTACAATAATAAAATAAATTAAATATCTTAAAATTTTCTTTAGATTGACTACCATTAGGTTCACTCCCCGTTAAAATTACTTTGATGTATTTTTCATATTATAAACAGCAAGGCACAATATCTTCCTTGCCCATATTGCCAGATAAACCAGCCAATTTGTTAAGAAAAATTTTTCCTTTGAATAATTCTTCTTATAATAATACTTTAAGGAATCATTGAAATCCTCAATTACTTTTTTACTTCTAAGTTTACTGCTCTGGCCTTTTAGATGTATTATTTCAGAATCATGTACATAAAATAATTTATATCCAAGCTTACCAATTCTTAAACAAAAATCCACATCTTCAAAATGCATAAAGAAGTTTTCATCAAGGCCTCCTATTTTTTCAGCAACGCTCTTCCTCACAACCATGGCTGCTCCGGATAAGCATTGAACCTCATGGGATATCTTATCTGAAATATAAGTCATTGCATAACCGCCAAGAGCTTTATTATTGGGGAATACCTTGTATAATTTCGAAAAATATCCAAAGGAATTAACTGCATTAGGAAGCCCTCTCCTGCATGATAACTGCAGCGTTTTATCCTTATTTAATATTCTAGGTCCCACTGCTGCTGCTTCTGGGTTTTTATCTAAAAATTGTACAAGTTTATCTAATGCTTTATCAAGTACCACAGTATCGTTATTTAAAAGCATTATGTATTCACCTTTAGCAATGTTCATGGCCTGATTATTAGCCTTTGCAAATCCAACATTATCTTTATTTTGAACCCATTGAACCTGCGGATATTCACTGGTGATTAAATTTCTGCTGTTATCCTTTGAGTCATTGTCCACAATAATTACTTCAAGGGCAGTGCTGTTATTACTATTATATATAGATTTCACACAATCCAGCAGCAGCTTTTCAGCATTATAATTTACAATTATTATAGAAAGCTTTATAGGATTGACTTCATCACTATTTTGCATAATTATTTGTCCTTTCATAAAACATCTTGTCTATTTTATCATTTTTTATTTCTATATTCAATTTCTACTTGCTTAAGCTGTCATATTCCCTGTCTATGGCACCTTGTGTTATATGCTTTGTTAGTCTTAGGATTACATATATGGGCAGTAAGATACCATATGCAATTATTACATATTTTGTTATGTTACAATTGCTTTGAAAGCCTGCTGCTCTCCCAATATAATCTAAAACCACAGACAATGTGAATACATTCATTATGCCTGGGAAGTGAAGTTTCAAGGCTATAAAGTTCTTTGCATTTTTATGAGGTTTTTTAACAAAAGGTATTTTATTATCAAGTAAATTTTTAAATAAAACCATCATATAAGTATCTGATGCTGATACATCCACAATATGTGCATAGGCTGCTGTTAGTCCAAATATTAGTATATATGTTAAATGTGTCTGCCTATACAGCCCTGCTGCAATTGATACAAAAAATATGGGATGATTTATTAAATGTATTATATGATCATAATACCAGCCTGTTTTGCTGCATTGATTTTTTAATCTGGCTATGGCTCCATCTATCCAGTCAAAAAGGTACCATAGCTGCATTAATATTACTCCAAGCAGCATTTTATCAAAGTAAAATGCCACACCAGATGCAAGACCTATAAGAAGCATTATAAATGTAGCCATATTTGCACTTAGATTTGTCTTTGCAAGCACATATGTACAATATACCGCTAATTTGGTCATTATCCTTGAGTACCAGTCATTTTCATATTCATCAGTTTTTATCATTTCCAGAAATTCAACTAGTGTAACTTTATTTTTCTTATTCTGTTGTTCCATTGAACCACCCAACTCCTCAAATTGTTAGTTTGATTTAATACTTTTCATAAAGCCTTTAAAATCAGGCTTAGCAATAAGTAAATATGCTCCCATTACTATAACATAATTTATTAGTACAAACACTATCATTTTAACTAAAATATTAATGTTTATCATTGGATAAAGTAGTTTATCCACCAGGTAAGCTATTGCTCCCATAAAAATTATTAATAAATTATTTTTGTCGTATGGAAACACCTTTAGTAAAATTCTATTTTGTATTATATTAATAATGTTAATGCTTACCAGCGAAACAGCAGTTGCAATAGCAGCCCCAATTGCTCCCATTCTTGGAACAAGTACTAGATTAAGAGAAATATCAACAACAGCCAGTATAATTGTATCCATTAAATTATATTTAGCATAATCTGTCATGTTAAGCAGTGCCCCCACCGGTCCCGTAAGTGAGTCGCAGCCATAACCTATCAGCAGTATACACAATATAAAAGTTCCCTGGGCAAAGTCCTTTCCAAAGAGCCTTAACAGATCATTTGAGAAAATAATTATAAATACCATTACAGGTACTGCAAGCAGTGAAATCAGTTTCACAGCATAATTAAATATCTTATCCAGCACATCCATCTGTTTTTTCTTGTAAAGTTCAGACATTACCGGCCAAAATACAACAAATGGACTTGCAAAAATTCCAACTAAAGCCATATAATTTTCTGCTACTTTGTAAACTCCAACCTCAGTTGAGCCCATATAAGCATTTATTATGATTTTATCAACACTGCTGACCATTGTTCCAAGACTTAAAATAGCAAATAGTGAAAGAGAGTATTTCATAAATTTTGTATTTTCTTTTTTTGTAAACGTGCTTTCACAGGTTTTTACAATATTACCTTGTTCATTCTTAACATAAAATATTCTTATAATCAGCAGTATTCCTTCACTTACTATAACAGAAATGACTGCTGCTTCTAAATTTCTATTTATCAAAAATGCTGCAATAAAAAACACAGTTAACTTTATCACTGTAAGAAGCAGTGGATTAAAGAATGTGGTGAGAGATGTCTTCTTTTCTCCCTGTAAAAATCCATCAAGAACTTTTGATATGGACATTATCAATAGTATTGCTGGCAGCACTAAATATATTTTTTCGCTTTTTATGTTGAAAAATGCCATAATGGGCCATCTGAATATATACATAAATAAAACTACAATGATAGTCACAGTAAGTACTTTGAAGAGAGATTTTTTAAGCAGTGTCACTCTGAGCCTGTCATCCTGTTTTATCCTTGGTATATATCTTATAAGCGTACTGTCTATTCCAAATACCGTAACTAACAGAAAAATGTTCAGTAAGGTGGTATATATAGTAAACTGTCCATAATAATTAGCTCCCAGTCTATTACCTAAAATAACCTGAAATATAAATAACAGACCTGTTCCTATTATCTTCAGAATAAAAACTGCAGATACATTTTTCATTACAAATTTAATGTTTGATTCAAATTCCTTAAGCATAGTACCTCAACTTTGTTATTGCAACTTAAATTAAAATGAAATTTCATTAATTAATGAAATTTCATTTTTTGCAAAGTTCATGTCTTATTATAAATTATCAAATAATAATTTGCAATATTGACAACCACATTCAAAAAATGGTCTTATTTCGCCTAAAAGCTTATTGCTGTTTCTTTTAAGCTTTTATGAGCCTTATCCTTTTCAGACAGCAGAATATTGTCTATACCCTCAAGAGGCCACTTTATTCCAACTTCAGGGTCATTCCACATAATTCCTCCTTCATCTTCCGGATGATAGAAATCAGTGCATTTGTAACAAAATTCTGCTTCATCTGACAAAACAAGGAACCCATGTGCAAATCCTTCAGGAATATAAAACTGTTTTTTATTTTCCTCTGTTAGTGCTACCCCTACCCATTTTCCATAGGTGCTTGAATTCTTTCTAAGGTCTACAGCCACATCAAAAACTTCTCCACGTACAACTCTAACTAATTTGCCCTGAGGATGGTTTTTCTGAAAATGAAGTCCTCTGAGTACTCCTTTTTTTGACTTTGACTGGTTATCCTGCACAAAATTCATTCCAAGTCCAGCTGCTTTGAATTCTTTCTGATTATATGTTTCCATGAAATATCCCCTGTTATCTCCGAATATTCCTGTTTCAATTATGTATACACCTTGTATTTCAGTATTTGAAAAAATAAATTTTCCCATTTAAATTCATCTCCATTATTTAATAATAACACAGCCTTTTACGGGCTGTGTTTACATTATTCATACATTTTTTTGTAATAACTCTGGTATTGTCCTGAAGTAACATTCTTCATCCAGTCCTCATTGTCCAGATACCACTTTATTGTCTTCTTTATTCCATTTTCAAAAGCAGTTTCGGGCTCCCATCCCAGTTCCTTCTTTATTTTAGCAGGATCTATTCCATATCTTCTGTCATGGCCTTTTCTGTCCTCAACATACTTTATAAGATTTTCAGTAACTGTATTGTCCACATTGCTGCCTATGTAATCAATTATAGTTTTAACTATATGGATATTTGTTCTTTCATTATGACCGCCAATGTTGTACACCTCTCCAAGTCTTCCATTATTAACAACCATATCAATAGCTTTGCAGTGATCTTCCACATAAAGCCAGTCCCTTATGTTCATTCCGTCTCCATAAACAGGAAGGCTTCTCTTATTAAGGCAGTTATTTATTATTAATGGTATCAGCTTTTCAGGAAACTGATATGGGCCATAGTTATTTGAACATCTTGTTATATTAACAGGCATTTTGTATGTATCAAAATATGCCTTTACCATTAAATCTGCACCAGTCTTGCTTGAAGAATAAGGGCTGTGAGGATCTAATGGCGTAGATTCCATAAAGTATCCCGTTTTTCCTAAGGAGCCATAAACTTCATCTGTTGATACCTGAAGATATTTTACTCCTTCTTTAAATCCATCCTCTGTTTCCCATGCATTCTTTGCAGCATTTAATAAAGTTACAGTACCCAGTACATTTGTCTTAACAAATATCTCTGGTTCCTTTATGCTTCTGTCAACATGTGATTCTGCAGCAAAGTTAACCACATAATCAATGCTGTTTTGGTTAAATATCTTTTCCATAAATTCTTTATCGCAGATATCAGCCTGTATGAACTTATAATTTGGATTTTTTTCAACTGATTTTAGATTTTCCAAGTTTCCTGCATAAGTTAATTTGTCTACATTGATAATTTTAATATCATTATATTTGTTCAACATGTAATGTATAAAGTTTGAACCTATAAACCCTGCTCCACCAGTAACCAAATAAGTTTTCATAGTTTTTCTCCTTTAAAATAATTATATTATTCTAATAAACTCAGCAGATACTTTCCATAGTCAGTTTTATTTAATGTCTCTGCTAAATTTCTTAGCTGGTCTGCATTTATGTATCCATTCCTATATGCGATTTCTTCTATACATGCCACATACAATCCCTGTCTTGTCTGAATTGCCTCAACAAAGTTTGCAGCATCCAAAAGTCCTCTGTGAGTTCCTGTATCAAGCCATGCCATACCACGGCCAAACAGCTCAACCTTAAGCTTCTTATTTCTTAAATATTCATTATTGACTGCAGTAATTTCAATTTCTCCTCTTGCAGAAGGCTTTACATTCTTGGCAATCTCAACAACCTCATTATCATAGAAATACAAGCCTGGTACTGCGTAATTTGACTTTGGTTTTACAGGTTTCTCCTCTATGGATACTACGTTGTCGTTTTCATCAAACTCAACAACACCAAAATCCCTTGGATTGCTAACATGATAACCAAAAATTGTAGCACCTGTTTTTCTGTTTGCAGCTCTTTTTAATCTTTCAGTGAATCCATAGCCATAAAATATATTATCCCCTAAAACCAGGGCTACCTTATCATTGCCTATGAACTTTTCACCTACTATAAATGCATCTGCAAGTCCTCTTGGCTGATCCTGAACTGCATACTTTATATTTAATCCTAATTGACTTCCATCTCCAAGCAGCTCTTCAAATGTGCTTATATCTCTTGGTGTGGAAATTATTAATATATCTCTGATTTCAGCTAACATTAAAACGGAAAGCGGATAGTAAATCATGGGTTTATCATAAATTGGTAATATTTGTTTAGATACCGCTTTTGTTATTGGATATAATCTTGTTCCAGAACCCCCAGCTAAAATAATACCTTTCATTATTTAACCCTCCTTTGTAGTAGATGCCAATATTAAAATTAAACATCTAGTTCATTTTATAATAATACTGACCTTTAGTCAATAAACTATGTGGTGTTGTTAGGACAAAGTATATTACAATTACTTTACAATTTAATTACAAAACCCTTTGACCTTTATCCTAAGTATTAAGCTAAGCTCTCTGAATAGTGATTCAATATCAAGGAGCGTCTATTTCTTTAATCAACTTCCTAACCCTTATGGCTCTGTTAGCAAATAATGTGGATGTTTATATAAAGAGATGGCTTGTCCCAAATAAGATAGCTGTAAAGCTTTTCAAGCCGGAGGCTGCAATTTAATCCACATTATAATATAACAGAGCCATATGGCTTCAATACATAATAAATAAAGGAACTGCCTAAATCTAGACAGTTCCTTTATTTAAAGTGATTTCAAAAATGATAAAATTCCTTTGGCAATTGCATCAGCTGCTCTTGCCTGATAAGATGAATTATTTAAATTGCTTTCTTCCGTAGGATTGGTTAAGAATCCCACCTCTGTTAATACTGTAGGCATATTGTTATGATGCGATATGTAAAGCCAATCTCCATCCTTAATTCCCCTATCGCTAGAACTAAGTTCGCCAACTAAAGCATCCTGTATTGCCTGAGCAAGTTTTTTGCTGGCAGAGCTTGAAGTTTGATATAGTGTCTCAGTACCATATGCATTTGGGCTGGTGAATGAATTATTGTGAATGCACACAAAATAATCAGCCTTGGCATTATTAGCTATATCGCTCCTGTGTTTCAAATCCGATGAAGTTCCATTGGACCATGGCACATTATCATCTGTCCTTGTATAAACAACATTGATATTATTTTGTGAAAGCAGCTCACCAACCTTTAAAGCAATTGATAAATTTACATCCTTCTCATTAACTCCAGTGACTCCTATTGCTCCAGGATCAGGACCTCCATGACCTGCATCAATTGCAATGGTATGTCCGGATTTTTTTGATTTTAACGCATTTAAAACTCCATTTGAAATACCTAAAGCAATGGCATCCTGATTATTTAAAAGATAACTTTCATCACTTGGATTGCTTAAAAACGCCATTGGAATTTTAATACATGGAATATTAATACCATTGAGTTCATTAACACTATCTGAAGGTTTTACTCCTCTGTTAATCAGTCCTGTTGCACTTGCCACAGCATTTTGAACATTATTGGCTAAATTAACATCACTGCTGTTGCCATTTAGATAATATGTTTCAACTCCTGTAGAAGTATATCCTGCAGTATTACACTGTATGCTTATATAAGCATTGGCATTAGAACTATTTGCTATATTTCTTCTTGTATTTAAGTCCACATAGCTGTCATCACTTCTTGTATAAATAACCTTTATTCCTTTACCTGTAAGATAATTCCCCACCTTTTTAGCCACTGATAAATTAATGTCCTTTTCCTTGGTTCCCTCTGGGGATACTACCCCAAAATCACTGCCTCCATTGCCAGCATCAATAACTATGGTGCAGTCAGCTGAAGCAGATGAATTAGATGCAGTAGTAAATTTCATAGTTACAGGACTTATGATAGCTCCACCATTTTGTGCTTTTACATTATTATTTATTTCAAGAGAATATGTCTGTCCTGCAGCATAAGGTCTAAGTGGTGAAACTGTAACACTTTTATTGTCCTGCTGCAGCTGAACATTAAAATCATTAAATATGTTTCCATAGCTGTCTTTTATGTATATATTGCTTCTATTTATAGTATTTTTGTCTACAGCCTGATTAAATTTTATTGTCCATACTTTTGTAGTTTCCACATTAGTTTTGTCTGGCACGGAATTTATAGATAATCCTGCAGCCATGCACTTGGGGGTGGAAAACATTAAAATACCGATAAAGGAAGCTACTACCAAAAGTAATTTGTAAAAAAATTTCATTACTCCACCTCTCTTCCTTACTCATTTAAAACTTTTTTTAATTCTTTAACCACCTCATCTTCCGGATCTAATTTTTCTGCTATATCAAGATGTGCCTTAGCCTGTTTTAAATCTCCTGAGTTCAAATAGCACATAACAAGATTTGTACAAATTTCAACTGATCTGGTAGCTTCAAAAGCCTTTCTGAAATATGCTATTGCCTTAGGGAAATCGCCTAAAGAGGCAAAATTAACCCCCAGCTCATTTATTACTTCAACAATGTTATTGTCAATGGCAACAGATTCATTCAAATAATAAATAGCCTTTTCATAGTTTTCCAGATTTCTGTAGGCAACTGCAATATAATAATATAAATTTGCATTATTTCCGTAGTTATCAATTAAAGGCAGAAGCAGCTTCAAGGCTTCTGTAGGATTTTCATCTACACTTTCACTGCCATTTTTAAAATCAAGAGCATCTTTAATAGAATGCTTTAATTCTGAAACCTCGGCAGTTTCTTTGCCGCCTTTGGAAATATATTCATTTATACTTATAAATGCCTTGGTTAAATCTCTCTTTTCATTATAAATAACAGCTTCATAAAGATATGGAAGAGTACATCCATTTATTTTTTTTGACTTGTCTATTTCTTCTAATTCCTCATCTGCAAAAGAACTTTCAATTCCTCTTAAATGTTCTGCAAGTAATAGTAATTTATCGTAATTCCCCTTGTTTTCTTCAACGGCACATAACCCTTTAAGAAGTATATATGCATCTTCATAATTTTTTTTATTAACTTCCTTTGCAATAACTCCTTTTATAAAGGTCTTGCTTTCAGAAATATGGTCAATCATTTTCACATAAATTTTATTGAACTTAAACTTTTCATCTAATCCAAGGACAAAAAAAATGCCTTCAAAAAAATACGATAGTGGAATTGCATCAAGATTTTCCCCTGATTTTATTTTTTCAACTAAAACACTTGACTTTATTGGTAAAGATACATTTTCTTCCACCTTAATATTAAATAATTGCTGTATCTTACTTTTATCTATTTCCAAAAATAGCAGACTAGATAACTTTGATGAAAATTGTGATTTAATATCCATAAATTCTCCCCTTAACTAAATACTTATATATTATTATAATTTATACTTTAATTAAATTCAACATTGCATTTGCAATAAAATATAAAAGAGTGAAATAAAATCCCACTCTTTTTGATAAGTTATTTAAATTTCCAAAGCTTCATTAATAATCTTCATTACTTTTTCTTTAAAGCTTTGAAGTTTCACTTCTGAGTCTTTAATACTGCTGCCTATTACAGAAATATATATTTTTATTTTAGGCTCAGTTCCCGAAGGTCTTACAACAAACCATGAACCATCCTCAAGTACAAACTTTAATACATTTGACTTAGGAAGATCAATAATAGTTTCATCTATTTTGTCTAAATCCTTTTCAATACTTGATTTATAATCCATTTTTTTAACAATTCTCACATTGTCTAAAACATTATTCATGGAATGCCTTAAATACTGAAGGGCATTCTCAATTTTTATCTGTCCTTCTTTTCCCTTAAGTTCAATGGATACTAACCCTTCTTTGAAATATCCATATTGTTCATATAATTTTATAAGTGCATCATATAATGTCATGCCCTTCTGCTTATAGTACAATGCTGCTTCACATACCAGCATGGAGGCAATAATTGCATCCTTATCCCGTACAAAGTCTCCTGCCAGATATCCATAGCTTTCCTCGAATCCAAATAAGAATGTTCCATTTTTATTTTCTTCAAAGCCCTTTATTTTTTCTCCAATATATTTGAAGCCTGTGAGTACATCAATTAATTCCACATTATACTGCTCTGCTATTTTTCTTACCATTTCAGTAGTAACTATGGTCTTAATCACCTTTCCATCTGAAGGCAGTTCATTTAATTCCTTCTTTGATGAAACAATGTAATGTGTAAGAATTACACCCATCTGGTTTCCGGTAAGTACCTGGTACTTTCCAGTGTTGTCCTTAACTACCACACCTAATCTGTCACAGTCCGGATCCGTACCAAAAATTATATCAGGCTTTAATTCCTTTGCCATTTCCAAGGCTATACTGAATACATTTGGATTTTCAGGATTAGGATATGGTGCAGTTTTAAAAGTTCCGTCAGGCAGTTCCTGTTCCTTTACCACATGAAGATTTTTATACCCAAGCTCGCCTAAAACTCTCCTTACAGGAATATTTCCAGATCCATGTATTGGTGTATAAATAATTTTTAAGCTTTCTGCATGATTTTTTACTAAGTCTTTTCTTATGGTGAGAGATTTTACCTTGTCCATATAGACTTTGTCTACATCTTCACCTATTATTTTTAACAAACCTGATTCTTTAGCCTGATTTAACGCCATAGTTTTAATTGTTGAAAAATCTTCAATAGCTTCTATATATGAAAGAATTTCCTTTGCTGCCTCATCTGTTACCTGACCGCCGTCCTCTCCATAAACCTTATAACCATTATACTGCTTTGGATTATGAGAAGCTGTTATTACTATTCCAGCCTTGCTTTTTAAATATCGTACAGTAAATGAAAGCATTGGAGTAGGCCTTAAACTTTCAAATAAATTTACCTTTATGCCATTCCCGCATAATACAGATGCTGAGTATTCAGCAAATTCCTTTGACATTATTCTGGAATCGTATGCTATACTAACGGATTTTTCATCATTGTAGTGGTTTACAAGATACATTGCTAATCCCTGTGTTGCCTTTCCTACAGTATATATGTTCATTCTGTTGCTTCCTGCGCCTATAATCCCCCTGAGTCCGCCGGTTCCAAATTCAAGATCTTTATAAAATCTGTCTTCTATTTCTTTTTCATTTGTAATGTTTCTTAATTCCCTTTTAGTATCTTCATCAATAAATTTACAGTTCAACCAATATTGGTACTTATCTCTATATATCACTGTTGTAATCCTCCCTATTTACAAAATTATAACAATAATATTATACTATAAATTTATTAATATATTAACATGGGAGCATTAAAAAAACATAAACATTATTTTTGTTCTACATTAACGTTTTCAGAAGTTTCTGTTATATTATCTTTTAATATGGAAACTAAAACAGTATTTATGTCATCTACAATACTAATTTCCTTTGACATTTCAATATCTGAAATCCTAAAGGTATCCCCAGCATTGAGATTTGACAAATCCACATTAACTGTTTTTGGAATATCTTCTCCTCTGCACTGTACTTTAACACTGTTTTTTTCCCTTTGAATAATTCCGCCTTTGCTTTTTATAATTCCTTCCCCCATTAGCATTACAGGAATATCAGTAGTAAAATATTTATCACCAGTAAGTTCCTCAAGGTCTATATGTATTATATTGTGGCTTACAGGATCTCTTTGCAGTTCTTTTATTAATGTTTTATGATTGCTTCCATTTATATTAATGTCCAGTTCACCATGCTCACCATTTCTGTTTATTGCACTGTTTAAATCCATGTATGCCAATTCAAATAGTACATTTTTAATATTCTTTCCATACAATATACCAGGTACTTTGCCTTCTCTTCTTTCCTTATTGGCAGAGTGCCTGCAGTTTTTTTCTCTTACATCACATTTTAAAAATTCCATTTTTATCCCTCCTACAATTTTATTATTGACCTAGGCGGGAAAAAATATTCATAGTAATTTTCACAAATGGATAAAATAACATTGCATTTAATAAACATATAACTTATAATAATATTGTTTTGAAAAGAAATCCACGGGAACCTTTGTACTATCACAGTTTCACGGGAATATTATATGAAAGAAGGTGCTATATCAAGGTGTATAAATTAGATCAAAATGAAACACCACTATTTGATGCTTTAATGGAATATGTAAATAGGGGAACCATACCATTTCATGTTCCTGGTCATAAAAAAGGCGTAGGAGCAGACGAAGAATTTAAAAAGTTTATGGGCGAAAATCCCTTTAAAATTGATGTAACAGTTTTTAAACTGGTAGACAGCCTTCATCATCCAACAGGACCCATTAAAAAGGCCCAAGAGCTTGCTGCAGATGCTTATGGTTCTGATGCCGCATTTTTTTCCATTCATGGAACATCAGGTGCCATTCAGGCTATGGTTATGACTGTAGTTAACTCTGGTGAGAAAATAATAATCCCTAGAAACGTGCATAAATCAATTACTGCTGGAATTATATTAAGCGGCGCCATACCAGTATATATGCAGCCTGAGCTGGATAAAAAGGTTGGCATTGCTCATGGTGTAACTCCGGAAACAGTAAGAGCAACTTTAGAGGCAAATCCAGATGCTAAAGCAGTTCTTATAATAAATCCTACTTATTATGGGGTAGCAACTGATATAAGAAAAATAGCAGACATTGTCCATGAGTACAATTTACCACTTATTGTGGATGAAGCTCATGGTCCTCATTTAGGATTTAATAGTAAGCTGCCTGTATCTGCAATGGAAGCAGGCGCTGATATGTGTGCACAAAGCACCCATAAGATAATTGGTGCCTTAACACAAAGTTCCCTTTTACAAGTTCGGTCAGAACGTATAGATATACCTAGAGTTCAGCAGATTTTAAATATTCTTCAGACTACATCACCATCGTATATACTCATGGCTTCACTGGATTGTGCAAGAAGGCAGATTGCTATTCATGGAGAAGAACTTCTTGATAAAGCCATTGCACTTGCAAACCATGCCAGGGAAGAAATAAATAAAATACCCGGATTTTACTGCTTTGGTGAAGAAATACTCGGTCAGCCTGGGGTTTATGCTCTGGATCCAACTAAAATGACAATTACATGCAGAGAATTGGGAATAACAGGATATGACCTTGATATGATTCTTTCAAACAGATATCATATTCAAATGGAACTGTCAGATTTATATAACGTATTAGCCGTGGGCTCATTTGGAGACACAAAGGAAAGCATTGATGCTTTAATTAATGCATTAAAGGAAATAAGCAGTGAATACTATGGAAAAGGCAACAAAAAGGCTGACTTTATTGATATCCCTGCTATTCCAGAACAGGTTCAGATACCAAGGGAAGCATTTAACAGCGCTAAAACACCTGTATTACTTAAAAACAGCGTTGGAGCCATAAGCGGGGAATTTTTAATGGCATACCCGCCTGGAATTCCAATTTTATGCCCTGGTGAGAAGATTACACAGGAAATCATAGATTATATACAAAAGCTGAAAGATACAGGTTTATATGTTCAGGGTACAGAAGATCCTGAAGTTGAATATATAAAAGTTGTAAAAGAAGAAGATGCAGTTTATATAAATGTAGAATAATAATAAAACCAGCAAAGATTTTGCTGGTTTTTTTGACTAAAATTCTAAAAAGTATTGAAAAATAATAAATGTATGCTATAATAATAATTAATGAATAACAATTATTAAATGATTATAAATCTTATACATATTGATTTTTATTTTAATATTGGAGGGATTATTTATGAAAAGCGAAAAAGAATTGAAATTAGGAGAAAGAATTTATGAAGATGTAATTAATAAACAGGAGATATTTGCAACAAATGAAGATGATGTAGTATTAAACTGCGATGGAGAACCATGTAATTTCTGCTACAGCAAAAATAAAGGAAATATATAAAATTAATTATTAACATCAATGAATGGAGTATGGTAAATATGCTGAGTAATAAGCAGTTTATCATACTCCTATATATTTTTTTGTTTGATATGGATGCTGTTTAATACGCATCTATACTGACCCCTATGGCTCTGTTAAATAATAATGTGGATGTTTTTACGTATATGAGTAAGGAAAATGTACAAGCATTGTGCTTTAGGCTGTGTTAAACAATAATGTGGATGATTTGCATTAACTAAGTACTTTACAATGTTAGCGTATATTGTTGATGGAGTTTCGAATATTTAATAAAAAAATACAACTTTATATGAATAATATGGAAACATGTTGGAAACAATATGGATATAAATATTATTTGAATATAAAGGATACAAATATTATGCTTAAATATAAATGTTGTAATATCAGTATAATTTCATATTTTCAATCTAAAAGATTTCATAAAGGCAGATCATGCCCTTACTGCGGCTGCAGCCATACTGTTAAATATGGACTAAACAACGGAAAGCAGAGATATAAATGCCATGACTGCAAAAGAACCTTTAGTGATTTAACCAATACGCCTATTTATAGAACTCACCACCCTGAAAAATGGGATGCCTTTATCAAGTGTACAATTAATGGTTTATCTCTTAGAGCTGCAGCCAGGGAAATTAAGGTTTCCTATGTAACGCTTTTTTATTGGAGGCATAAACTTCTTTCAGCAACAAAAAAAATTGAACAAAACAGAATGAAAGGTTACTTTGAGGTGGAGAACTTCTTTTTAAAATTCTCAAACAAGGGTAAAAAGAACATTGAAGATAATAAAGAAAGGGTCCATGGAAGAAGTTTAAAGTCTTTTCAGCTTGATAAAGATAGTGTTTGTGTAGTAAATGTTATGGATTATCATAAAAATATTTATTCTATGGCAATTGGTACAGGACGCATGAATCCCATGGATATCAATGATTTATTCAGTAAACTTCTTAATGGAAATAGATTTGCATGTTCAAAACCAAAATCCTTTTTCGCATTGTTTTTCAAAAGAGCAAATATTATTGAAGCTAAAAGATTATTGGATGGAAATTCTAAAATCATAAAATATAGGACTGAATGCCTGGACTGGCTAAGTCAATTTAGGGGAGTCGCAACAAAATATCTAAATAATTATTTAAGTTTATTTAAATTTATCAAATCAGTAAACTTCAGCAGAATGGCATGGTATATAAAAAAACTTTATGCCTCTATACTATATGTTAATATTAAGCAGACAAATTTGTCTATAAGAGTCAGTGATAATTGTTTTGACTAAAGATAAACAATATATAAACTATATAATGTATTTAGTAAATCACCATTTAAGTGAGCAAAAATACTGACGCTTTTACAGTTTTTGGGGAAGCTGCATAGATGATTTACTTTACATCTATTTGGTATGTCCCTGTCGGGAATTGTTTTTATAATGATGTTGGACAACCTACCGGTTTTAAGAGCTTTCAGCTCTTTTTTAATTTCAAGAATCAATTTTAAATGAAGTTATTTTTATAAAGTCCCTGATTTGCTGAAATGCCTGGTAAATTATCAACATTATTGAATAACAAACCTATTTTTGACTTAAGTGCAAAATTTCAACTTGATAAATTATCAACATTATTGGATAACAGAGCCATAGGGGCAGGATATAATACAAATAACAAAGATTAAAGAGCAGATAACAAATTATTTAATCTTTGTTCTTTAATCTTTAGTTTTATGGGTTTCTTATGAGATTTAAATTTTTTTCTATTTTATTTTTTTCACTGTTTTCTATAAACTTTTTATATTCAGAGGTGCTCATATTTAGTATGGGTCTGTATGTATTCATAAGCTTGTTAAAATAGCCTATTATATAATCAAGTTTATATAATGGTTCTGAAATATTTTTATTTAAAAGCACTGAAAGGCTCTTCTTCTTTTTGTTAAGGTGTTTTTTTAATTCGCCATAGTAATTCTCACCTGTGCTGATTGCTTTTACATTTTGAAAATTGGTGTCAAGCACTTCCATGTAAATTGGATATAATTCTTTAAATAAATCATCGCTGAATTCTCCGTGCTGTTTTTCAAAATCATCAACCTTGTTTTTTAAGCTGATGAGCTTATTATTATTTCTTTCTCTTAGTTCAGGTATATTCTTCATTATTAATCTTACATTTTCAACATACTGTACTTTGTCCTTTACTAAACTATTCAGACCTTTGTCAGCTATGTTAAAATCCCTTTTTTCTCTTTCAATTATGCCATTATCTCTTATAGCCCTGAATATGCTCTGTTTCTTATCCACTGGGAAAAAAATATTAAAGTAATAAGCAAGCTGCCCTATGTCTTTTTGAATACTTTTATCTGTAACTACTCCTCCCTCATCTGTGATGTATAGTAATGCCTGGGCTTGTTTTTTTACACCGCCAATTGTTTTTTTATTTATCATTACTTCTCTGTATCTTTTTCCTTTTATCTTAATTGCCTCAGATACCAGAGGAACTTCCCCTTTTTTTATATATGGAGCCAGCTTTCCCATAATTTCATTAGATGCTAAAGTATAATCAAACAATGCATAACACCTCGATTATAAATAAATTAAAATTCTAGTACAATAATATTATTATACTAGAATTTTAATTATTTTGCACATTTATATAGATTTATGCTTCCATGCCTTTTACTAATGCCTTTTTGTTTAATTCAATAGCCTTTGCAGGTACTGTCTGCTCTATTATTTTATTCCAGTTTATACTGCTAAGCCCAAGAACTTTTATGAGAGCACCTAAGAGTACAACATTTTGTGCTTTAATATTACCAAGCTTTTTTGCCTCTTCAGCTGCATCTATTATTACAGTATTGCTTACAGTAGCTTTAAGTTTTGCATTTACATCTTCTGGATACTTTTCTGCTCCTATTAGAACTGGAACAGGATATATTTCATAATCATTTATTACTAAATAACCATCCTTTTTTAAATATGGAAGCCATCTGGCAGCTTCACTTTTTTCAAAAGCCACAATTACATCTGCTGTTCCCTTTTCTATGAGAGGTGAATATACCTTCTGTCCAAATCGAACCTGTGTTGATACGCTGCCTCCCCTTTGAGCCATTCCATGAATTTCTGACATTTTAACATCATAGCCGTTATTTAATAATCCCAGTGTAAGTATCTTTGATGCTAATATGGTCCCCTGTCCTCCAACGCCTACAAAAAGTACACTTTTAACCTTATCCATATTATTCACCCACCTTCTCTATAGCATTGAATCTGCAGACCTGCTTACATAATTCGCATCCATTGCACATGTTTTCATCTATACTTACAATGCCGTTTTTATATTGTAATGCCGGGCATCCTGTTTTCAGGCATGCCTTACACTTTTTACAAAGCTCAGGATCTATCTTACACTTTAGGCCTGCCCTTTGCTTTAATACGTCCTTTTTAAGAGCACAGGCCCTCTTTACTATTAATACAAAAGGATCAGTACTTTCATAGGCCTCTTTAACAGCCTCCTCAGTTTCAGATAGATTGTATGGATCTACAACTCTAATATTTTCTTCTTTAATTCCAAGTGCCAGGACAACCTTTTCTATATCTATAATTACAGTAGGTTTTCCCTGCAGTGTTCTGCCTGTTCCTGGGTTTTCCTGATGTCCTGTCATTGCTGTTATTCTGTTATCCAGTATGCAGGTTACTATTGGAATATTATTATAAATTGAATCCATTAACCCTGTTATTCCTGAGTGGAAGAATGTGGAGTCACCAATAAAGGAAAATACCTTCTTTTTTCTTCCAGCAAGTGAATTTGCTTTTTCTATGCCAAGGCCTGCGGTTATTGAAGCTCCCATACATATAACTGTATCTGTAACGTTTAATGGAGCCACCATTCCAAGTGTATAGCACCCTATATCACCTGTGGCAATAATGTCCTTATATTTTGAAACAGCATAAAAAATTCCTCTATGAGGACAGCCGGGGCATAAAACGGGAGGTCTTGATGGTGCTTTAATATCCGTACTATAATTTGCTTCAGCCTGTTTTCCAAAAACAGCTTTTCTTATAACTTCAGGACTGAGTTCATCACAAATTGGAATTATATCCTTTCCTATACATGAAATCCCCATAATCTTAATTGCATTTTCTAAATATGGCTCATTTTCCTCTATAACATATAATTTTTCTACTTTCTTGGAAAATTCCCTAATCATTTTATCCGGCAATGGATAAGACATTCCTATTTTCAAATATGATGCAGTATCACCAAATACTTCTTTAGCGTACTGATAGCTTATCCCGCTTGTAACAATGCCTATTTTGGTGTCACCCATTTCAATTCTGTTAAGATCACTGCTGTTTGAATAATCCTGAAGCTTTTTAAGTCTTTCCTCTACTTCATAATGCTTCTGTTTTGAATGAGCTGGTATCATTATATATTTCTTAATGTTCTTCTCATAATCCTTAATTCCAACATCCTGCTTTTCTCCAAGTTCAACTATGCTTTTTGAATGAGATATTCTTGTGCTGCTCCTGAAAAGTACAACTGTATCAAACATTTCGCTTATTTTATATGCTTCTTTTATGAAATCCTTACATTCCTGTGAATCTGAGGGTTCCACCATGGCAATTTTAGCATGAGGCGCATATAATCTGTTATCCTGCTCATTTTGTGATGAATGCATTCCTGGATCATCTGCAGTTACTACAACAAATCCTCCGTTAACTCCCTCATATCCCATGGTAAACATTGGATCAGCAGCTACATTAAGCCCAACGTGCTTCATAGTGGTTAAGCTTCGTGCTCCTCCAATAGATGCCCCTGATGCTACCTCAAAGGCTACCTTCTCATTTGGGGCCCATTCTGCATAAACCCCATCATATACAGCCAGATTCTCAAGTATTTCTGTACTTGGAGTGCCTGGATAAGCTGATGCAACCTTACATCCAGCCTCATAGGCACCTCTGGCAATAGCTTCGTTACCTGACATAATGACTTTCATAAACAACCCCCGCCTTCTTTAAAATTTAATCACACATTACAGAACCTAAAGCTATAGAATATAATTTTGACTTTGCACTATCTGCTCTTGAAACCAAAACCACAGGACATTTGGCACCAACAATAACACCTGCACTTTCAGCCTTTGCAAAATAAGTCAATGACTTACCAAGAAAATTCCCGGATTCTATATTAGGCACAAGTAAAACATCAGCATCTCCGGCAACTTCACTTACAATGCCCTTATGCTTTGCTGCTTCTTTAGAAACAGCATTGTCCAATGCCAACGGCCCATCGATAATGCAGTCTTTAATCTGTCCTCTTTTGTTCATTTCTGATAATGCAGCAGCATCTACAGTGGCCTGCATGGCTGGATTTACAACCTCTACTGCACATATTGGAGCCACCTTAGGATTGTGGATTTCAAGGCTGTTGCATACGGTTACAGCATTATTAATTATGCCTATTTTATCTTCAAGAGTTGGGTATGTAACCATGCCTCCATCTGTTAAAAAAATTAATTTATGATAAGTGGATACATCATATATCATGACATGGGAAAGAAGCCCGCCTCCCTTAAGTCCTGCTTCCTTATTTAAAACAGCCTTAAGTAAAGCTGCTGTTCCAAGCATTCCCTTCATAATATAATCTGCCTGTCCCTGTGATACAATTTCCACAGCCCTGGCAGCAGCTTTTATTTTGTCCTTTTCATCAATGATCTTCATATTGGATATATTAATGTGATCATTGCCGGCTATGGAATTTATCTCTTTAGAATCGCCAACTAATATTGCATCAATTAATCCCATATCTACAGCTGAAGCCACGGCCTTTAATACCTGATCATCCTGTGCCACAGCAACAGACATGGTCTTTTTTCTTTTCTTTTTAGCAAGTTCCAAAAGCTCATCTAAATTTGTAACCATACACCCATCTCCTCGATTTTTTAAATATCATAATATAATTGATACTCAATTGGCGCTGGTACCGGCAGCACCTTAACTATCTCACTTTCATATTTATATTTGATCCAGTTATTAATAAAGTGTTCATCGAAAACACCATCTCTTAATAAAAAGTCATGATCCTTTTTCAGTTCCTCAAGAGCCTCTGTTAAAGACTTTGGAAGAGATCCTATTTTATTTCTTTCCTCATCTGGAAGGTCGAAAACATTTACATCATATGGTCCAAAACCTTCCTTTGTAGGATCTATTTTATTTATTATTCCATCTAAGCCTGCCATCAACAGTGCTGAATATGCTATATAAGGATTACATGTTGCATCTGAAGGCCTGAATTCGAACCTTCTCTTTGCGGGATCCTTTACATATCCAGGTATTCTTATTACAGAACTTCTGTTACCTGTAGCAAAGCATATTGACACAGGAGCTTCAAAACCTGGTACAAGCCTTTTATATGAATTAGTGGATGGATTTGTAAATGCAAGTAATGATCTTGAATGTTTTAAAATACCCCCGATAAAATAATGTGCTTCTTTACTTAGTTTGGAATAGCCTTTTTCATCATAAAATAAATTTTTATTATCTTTTCTTAAAAGCATATGCACATGCATACCGCTGCCTGCCTCACCATAAAGTGGCTTTGGCATAAATGTGGCCGTCTTTCCATGAGTAACTGCTTCATTTTTAATTACATACTTTGCCATCATTGTTTCATCGGCCATTTTCTTCATATTATCTAATTCTACCTCCAGCTCCAGCTGGCCTGCTGCTCCAACCTCATGATGATGATATTTTACATCTACTCCCATTTCCTGAAGCTTTAATGTCATTTCAGATCTGAGATCATTATTCAAATCATATGGTAATCCCATGTGATATCCATCCTGGAAGGGTACCTTGTATCCGAAGTTTTCTTCTTTATCATTGGTACTCCAGGGTGCCTGCTTTGATCTTATAGTTACTTCCTGATGCTCATGTTTTATTTCAAAGCTTATGTGGTCAAAAATATAAAATTCAAATTCTGGCGCTATTAAAAATTCGTCAGCAATTTTAGATGATCTCATGAATTTTTCTGCCTTTTCTGAGATATATCTGGGGTCTCCACTGAATCTCCCTTCATTATTTCCTATTGTGTAAATGTTTGCAATGATGCTTAAAGTTGGAACTTTGCAGTATGGATCAACAAATGCTGTTGATATATCAGGGATAAAGCACATATCTGAATTCTCTATGGATGAATATCCATAACTTGAACCATCAAATCCAATCCCCTCCTGGAAAAGCTTTTCACTAAGTCTTTCCACAGGAATGGCAAGATGATTCCATCTTCCTCGAAGGGTGATAATTTTAAAATCGATAATTTTAATATTATTTTTTTCTGTAAACGTTTTTAACTCTTGGTAATTTTTAAACATATTATTAACCCCCACGTATAACTAGTTTGTAAATATTATATATTTTCTATAATTTTAGTATAATACATGAATTATTTTTGTCAACAATATGTGAGGGTTTTGCAATATTAAATTCATTAATAATTAAAAATGAAAGATTAATATAATATCCTGCTGGTTACATCCTTAATTGAATTACATCCTGTTAATACCATGGCAGACTTTAGTTCTCCTTTAATGTTTTCTATATATGTTTTTACACCTTCCCTTTGTCCTCCAAAGGATGCTGTTACAAAAGGTCTTCCAATTAAAACTGCATCTGCTCCCAATGCTATCATCTTAAGAACATCCACACCATTTCTAACTCCGCCATCTGCAAGTATTGTAACTTTTCCCTTAACAGCCTCAGCTATTTCAGGAAGGACATCTGCAACTCCTGGAGTCTGGTCAAGCACTCTGCCTCCGTGATTTGATACTACAATTGCATTAACTCCTGCTTCAACTGCTAATTCAGCTTCGTCTGCAGTCATGATTCCCTTTAATATAAATGGCAGCTTTGTGCTATTAACAATTTCTTTAATTTCATCTACAGTTTTTGGTCCTACAGGTTTTCCATGAAGAGCCAATGTTATAAGTCCTGCTGCATCTATGTCCATTCCTACAGCAAAAGCACCTGCCTCTTCAGCAAGCTTTATCTTTTTAATTACATTGCTGTTTTCCCAAGGTTTAATAATAGCAATGCCTTCTCCATTAAACTTCTTAAGCTGCTGAAGATTTGTAATAAGAAATGAATCAACTGCTGTGTCGCCTACCATAGGATAAATACCTGCATCAACACATCCTCCTATTACCCAGGAAATATATTCTTCTTCTGTGAACTTTCCTCCCATATTTAGCGTAGTGCCTGATACCGGCGCTGCAAATACTGGTATTTCAAGCTTTTTGCCAAACAGCTCAGTTGAAGTATCTGGATTCTTTGCATTGTGGATAACTCTCATATTTAATTTATATGCTTCCAATGCTTCAATATTTATAGTAAAAGCCTGGCCAGTTCCTTTTCCCCCCATACCTGGTACTTCACCAGCACATGCTTTTCCATTGCATACAGGGCATACTCTGCAGCTTCCATTTAAATTTTCCCTTGCATTTTTTAAAACATCTTTGTAATTCATTTTTAACCTCCCTATATTTGCTTTATTATTTGTATTTTTCAGGAATGTTTTCTTCAGTATAAATCTTAATGCCATTTTCCAGCAGAAGTTCAGCTGTTACCCCGTTTCCTTCTCTTTTATTTCCAGTGAAAGTACCGTCATATATTACAGAAAGGCCGCAGGAAGGACTTCTTGCCTTTAAAATGGCTTCTGTGGCTCCGCAGTTTTTTGCAATTCTTAATGTTTCTTCTGCTCCCCTTATGAATTCAGAAGTAACATGGTCACCTTCAGGGCCCATTACTTCTGCCTTTCCATTAAGCACATGAAAGCCTGTGCCATTTATTATTTCATGAGCACCTCTTGGTGTGCTCTGACCCCCTAGCTGTTCAGGGCATACAGGAATGGCCTTCCCGCTTTTTAGTAACTCTAAAACATCCTTATTTAAATTATTGCCGCCGTTGTATTTACAGTTGATACCGCATAAGCATGCACTTACTATAATCATTTATGTTACCTCCTTCTGAAACTATTTATTTCAGTTCAGCTATGGTTACGCCGCTGCCTCCTTCTCCATACTCTCCCAATCTATAGTTTTTAACATGGCTGTTGTGCTTCAGCATATCAGTAATGGCTTTTCTCAAAACACCAGTACCTTTACCGTGAATTATGGTAACTTCATTTAATCCAGCTAAATATGCTTCATCCAGATATTTATCCACATCATAAATGGCTTCCTCTGAATCCATTCCTCTTAAATCTATTGATGAAGAAACTGATTTAAGATTTAAATTCATTTTTTTGCTTGGTTTTCTTTTTTCTGTTCCAGCTGAACCATTTAAAGTTCTGAGATCCTTTATATTTGCAGATATTTTCATTATACCTGCCTGAACCAGAACCTCTCCCTTACTATCAGGTTTGGAAAGAACTACAACTTTTTGATTTAAAGATGACAGCAGTACTTCTTCTCCTTCTTTTACAGTTTTAAGAGATTCACCTTTGCTTCTTTCAATGGTAACCTCAGCTTTATCTGCTTTTTCAAGCCTTGTCTTGATCTTCTTTCTCTGCTCCTCTAAAGCCTGCCTTGCTTCTGAGGAATATCCCATTCTCTCAAGCTCTCTCATATTTTTCAATATGCTGTCTGCATCCTCTTTTGCTTCCTTTATAACTCTTTTTGCTTCTCTCTGAGCATCAATTAATGCTTTTTCTCTTGCATTCTGAAGTGTATTAAGCTTTTCTTCATATTTTTTCTTTATATTTTCGGCTTCGGATTTTAATACAGCCGCCTGTCTTGCATCGCTTTCAGCCTTTATGCTCTTTTCCTGAAGGCTTTGAATTAAGTCTTCAAATTGAAGAGTCTCATTGGCTATACTGTCTCTGGCATCATCAATAATGTAATCAGGAAGTCCAAGTCTTTTGGATATTTCAAAGGCATTAGACTTACCAGGTATACCTATGAGCAGTTTATATGTTGGTCTCAATGTTTCCACATCAAATTCCACAGAAGCGTTTTCTACGGACTGGGTCTTTAATGCATATCCCTTCAGCTCGCTATAGTGCGTGGTTGCAATTACTTCAACATGTCTTTTCCTTAAATTCTCCAAAATAGATACAGCCAGTGCAGCTCCTTCTGTGGGGTCTGTGCCTGCACCAAGTTCATCAAATAAAACCAGTGAATCCTTGTCTGCACAATCAATAATATTAACTATATTAGTCATATGAGAAGAAAATGTGGATAAGCTTTGCTCAATGCTCTGCTCATCACCAATGTCTGCATATATTTCTTTAAAAAAGCTTATGGTTGAATTTTCTCTTACTGGAATAAGTATTCCGCTTAATGCCATTAAATGAAGAAGTCCCACGGTTTTTAAAGTTACAGTTTTGCCTCCTGTGTTTGGTCCTGTAATTATCAATGAAGTAAATTCCCTTCCCATATATACACTGCTTGGCACTACCTTTTTCCTGTCTATTAAAGGATGTTTTCCTTCAATTATATCTATTACTCCATTTTCGCTTACTATTGGGCAGCTGCAGTTTAATTCGCTGGCATATTTAGCCTTTGCAAAAATAAAATCCAGCTCCCAGATTATATTAGAATCATTTCTTACAGCAATAATATTGTCATATATTTTTCCTGAAAGTTCACTTAAAATTCTTTCAATCTCAGCTTTTTCTTTTAGCATTAATTCCTTAATTTCATTATTTAAGTTAACAAGGCCCATAGGCTCAATATATAAGGTTGCCCCGCTGGAGCTCTGGTCATGAACCAAGCCGGGAACAGCCCCTTTGCACTCTGCCTTTACAGGGAGAACATATCTTTCTCCTCTCATGGTATACAGGTTATCCTGCAGAAATTGAGAGTTGCTTCTTATTAAAGAGTTTACCTTATCTCTTACTGAGGCATTTTTGTCCTTTAAGGCACGCCTTACATTGTAAAGAGTTGTGCTGGCTTTATCTGATATTTCCTCTTCGCTTACAATAGCATTAAATATGTCATCTTCAATTTTCTTAAGAGGAACCAGGCCCGCGCAGATATCCTCAATTACTCTGAAGCTTTCTTCTTCCTCTCTGTGTGATACATATTCCTTAAATCTTCTTGCACTTCTAAGTAGTGCTGCTATTTTTAAAAGCTGTGAAGGCATTAATGAAGATCCCTTTTCAGCTCTGCTTATTCCATCCCTTACATCATAAACACCTTCAAAAGGTGCAGATCCCTTTTTAGTTAAAAGCTGAAAGGCTTCTTTTGTTTCTTCAAGATGCTCCCTTACCTCATAAACATTATCATAGGGCTTTAAATCATCTATTATATCCTTTGCAGCCTGTGTATTTGTATATTGTTTTATGATATTTTTTATTTTATCAAATTCCAAAACTCTTAAGGCTTTATCGTTCATTTGCTACTCTACTCCTCTTTTATAATGTCCCCTGGTATAACCCTGAAAGTCATAGCTCCAGGTTCCTTTTTTTAGTTGATGTAATACTTCTGTTGTTTTATTGTAATCTTCATCTGTAAAATCAAGTCTATAGGATTTAAAATTAAGCTTTTTTATATCATTTAAATTTCCAAGTAAATTTAATGGTGCTGAATTGTAAATATGCATTCTGCAGTATTTATCAGTAATTATAGGGAAATCCTGAAGCATTCTGTCCTGCAGAACAAAGCTGTCCCTTGTGCATGGGGCTTTGCAGCTTTGCGTCTGAGATTTCTCTCCTACTGTTCCCCCTATGGCACAGTATTCACTTACCATGTTTTCAATTCTGCCGTAAATAAGCATCTGTGCATTAAACTTTCCTGGGTCTATACGGATTATTTCTGATCTGTTAAGCTCCACACTTATGCAGTATCCATTTATGATTTTTTCAAAATACTCAGCAGAATATGAATTAAAAATATTTAATTTATAATCTCCAATTATGTTTAATTTTCCTTTAAATACATTAATAATACCTAAGTTTGAAGTTATAATGCCCTGAATTTTATCAGAGTACTTTTTAATTACGCTGCATATTGAGCTGAATTCTTCTTTTATTATATTAGGAATTACTAAATATATTTTATTGCTTTCATTAAGTATATCTTCAAGGTTTATATTATCCTTCTTATTAAATATATTCACAGCAATGTGGTGAAATCCTGTATCCACTGCAGCTTTAAACTGCTCACTGGTGTTTACTGTTATAATAAACTCAGGCATTTCATTATTTTTTATTGTATTATGCTTTTCTGAAACATTCCTGTTTACAATTTTTCTTTTATATGAACTTATAATATAATTTTCAATATCACTTATTAGATTTCTTCTAACTTCATTAAGTGATGAAACAGCAGTAAATCCTGGCTCATAATTTTCTAAAGAAACATTTAAAAATTCAAAGGGTGTACCTCCGCTTTTTTTCAGCTGATTTAATATCTTATCTTTAGTAATAGGGCTTTTTTCAGCCTTTTCTACAATATGCCCCTGAGATGTAAAAAGTTTATTTTTGTATTCTGTAGAAATGCTTAAAGGTTCTGATATTTTAAAATTAATCTTTAAATCAAGCTGTATTTTTTTGCCGTATACATCCTTGTATATTTCCTTTAATTCCTCAAAAAGTCTGGTGTCAGAGGTCTTATACAATACATCCCCTGACTTGAATTCACAGGGCTTTATTTCAACTCTGTCTCCCTTATTTGCCTCAGTGACCTGTTTCCCATTCTTAAATATCTTAGATACTATAAATCCATTTTCTGAAACCCTTACTCCATCTTTAATGCTTAAGGAATTATCTAAAAGCACCGTTAAGCCTTTTGAAACGGTTCCAAGCTTAACTCCAGTGTTCTTAGGGAAATTCATTGCCATCATGTCTTTTGACGTATTTCCATATAAATATGCCTTTGAAAATCCCTGTCTGTTAAACAGCTGTGCTAATTTTTCTTTTTCCCTATTTATATTGAAATTATTATTTATTTTGGAATAAACGCTGTCTATGGTCTTTCTGTATGCACTTACCACACCTGCCACATATTCCGGCCTTTTCATTCTTCCTTCAATTTTTAGTGATTTGGTACCGCTTAATATGATTTTTTCAATATCCTCAATAGTGCATATATCCTTTGGGCTCAGTAAATATCCCTTGGCTTTTGTATCTCCACTTTTGTTTAATAGTGTATATGGAAGTCTGCAGGGCTGTGCACATCTTCCTCTGTTTCCGCTTCTTCCTCCAATTAAACTGCTCATTAAGCACTGTCCTGAATAGCATATACAAAGTGCACCATGTATGAATATTTCCGTTTCAATGTTAAGTTCCTTGGATATGTACTTTATTTCATTAAGGGACAGCTCTCTTGATAATACTATTCTTTTGAAGCCGCTTTGTACCATAAGCTTTGCCCCTTCACCATTATGAACGGTGATCTGGGTGGAAGCATGTATTTCATAATCAGGAATTTCGCCTTTAAGCTTTGCTGCAAAACCCAAATCCTGAATTATCAAAGCATCTACCCCTTGTTCATAGAGAAACCTGGCATATTCTATGGCTTCATCTATTTCGTTTTCCTTCATTAATGTATTTATGGTTACAAATATCCTTACATTATATAAATGGCAGTAGTCTATTGCACGTATCATATTTTCATCATCAAAGTTAGAGGCATATGCCCTTGCGGAAAATTTACTTCCTCCTATGTAAACTGCATCTGCTCCTGCCTGTACTGCGGCATATAAGCTTTCCAGACTTCCTGCTGGAGCCAGTAATTCTATTTTGTTCATTTTCATCTCTCCCACTAATTTTCCTAAGGTTAATTATACATTTAAAAATCCTTCATCACAAGATGAAGGACTATTTGCTTTTCATTAATTCCATATAGCTGTCGTTTAATTCATCTGCATACTTCTTCCAGCTGTACTTGTTTATAATATAATCTTTAAGATTATTATCCTTTGGTTTTTTATAAGCACTTTCAATTACACTATACAGTGAATTTTCTTCGAATGGATTAAAGTAATATGCAAGATCATTAAAATATTCCCGGGCACTTCCATTGTCTGTTGTAACTATGTTGCACCCTGTAGCAGCCGCCTCCAGTGAGGAAATACCGCTGATTTCAACATAACTTGGCATCACATGTACTCTGGCAAATCTATAGGCATTATATATATTATAACTGTCCAGAAATCCTAAATACATAACATTATGGTATTCAAGGCATTTGTGAAAGTACATTTTGTTGCTTACATTTCCAATTAGAATAAGCTTATGCTTTAAATCCCTGCACACTCTGGCTAAGGTGAGCTGATTTTTAAGAGGCATTATTCTGCCTACGCACAAAATATAATCGTCTAAATTATATCTGTCCTTAAAATTATACAAAGGTGTTTCATCATTTAAAATATCCACTCCATTATAAATTACCTTACAGGGTATTGAATTTCCAAAATCATTTGTAATCTGATCCTTTTCCATATAGCTGTTTGGATATAGCATTTTACAGCCTGCCAGTATTTTCTTTGTGTAAGCCCTGCACTTATCCCACAGCCTGGCCCCTTCAGTATCATTTATAAAGTTATAATATTGTTTCAAGTTCCAGTAAAGAGGAGTCAGCACAATGGTTTTTTTATATGAATGAGCTATTTTAAAATACTTATAAGTATCCCAAATGGTTGTTAAGTTAAACAGGTGAATAATATCATACTTTGAATAATCAGTAATATTCCCACCATTTATATCAACTTCATTACCCTTTTTTCTTAAATACTTTGCAGTCATCAAAAGCTGAGTGCAATCCCCTCCAAAGTTTCTCGAGTAGTCATTCCTGATGCACAGCAGAACTTTCATTAAAGGAATCCCCCCTATTATAGATTTGATATCTTAAAATAAATCTATGCAGCACTTATGTGCAATATCACAGAATATTAAGTATTAGTTTTACATATATTTATATAAGCAAAATAGCTGTGGAGGCTGATATGGTTTTTAAATATGGCAGTACCTGCATTGCAGGTGATTTAAATAACAACTTTCATAAGTTTTATATTGAATCAAATACTTTAATTGTTCAAAATATCACCGAATCATTTAATAATAAGCTTTCATACAGAAAAAATGTTATAGATTTTTCTGTTGATATAGATATACATAATCACATCCACATTATTTATTTAACTAACAGCGGTATACTAATGCACAGCATTTTCTCCTCAGCCTCAATTGATGAAATTATCACAAAGATTGATATTAATACTCATTTTGTCAGATATATTAAATTAAAAATTATACTAGACAAGATTAATATATTTTATATGACCTGCAGTGCAAAAAATGTGCATACATGGAGTTTAAATCATATTTATTTTAAAAACTGCCTCTCTAGCAGTATTATTATTTCAGAAATAAATGTTACATACAGATTATTTTCATATATAGTGGATATTTTTAAAGAAAACCTTTATATATTCTATTCCTCAAATAGTGATTGCTATTTTAAAATACAGTATTTTAATAGCAATACTGATAAATGGACTACAATAGATTCAAATATTTATGTACAATGTGCTGAAAATGCAAACCTTTTCATAACCCCATCGGGTACAGGCTTTATAAATTATTTTAAAAACAACTCAAGTAACATAATTAGGTGTAAGAACCTTAATCTGCCATTTGAAAACTGGAGCGCTGAAAAATATATTGATGCTGATTCAATGAATTTTATGACCTTCTGATTTACTTTTGCCTTTTAGCTGTCTTTAATATATAGTATGATGTGCACTCCATATGGCTCTGTTATATTATAATGTGGATGATACTATAAATGGTTATGCAAATGTTTACAGCAAATTTTATACAAACGGACAAGCTATTCCCTCCATGTTAAAACATCCACATTATTCGCTAACAGAGCCATATACTTATACTAAAGCAGGAAAGATTAAAGAACAGGGAACAAAGATTGTTATTTTGCTTACAGTAAAACTTAAATTAAAAATTTTCTGCCGAGGCAGAAAATCTCAATTATTTAATCTTTGTTCTTTAATCTTTAATCTTTAGAAAGGGCCTTGCATCAGCAGTTTTAACTGCTAATGCGACAGCCCCAAAAAAGTTCTTACGTTTACTTCTTAGTTCTTAGTTAAAATAGTATTATTTTTGCGGCGGATTGAATATGTCAAATGGGAATTTCACATCATTTTCAAAGAAGTCACATACATCATCTGATGGGTCGACGCATTTTTCTGGTTTGCAGAATCCTGAAGATTTTACTATAAGGTTAACTGGTCTTACTGATTTTATAAGTGTAAACAATCCCAGTGTTACTAAAAAGTTTTTATCAACAGATCCTGCTATAGGTACTGATTCAAATTTCAAAAAGTTTACGCTGGCTTCTACAATAACATATGGCAGACTTTGTGACAGGGGTTCAAATGCTGATCCATTTTTAAAATCAGGAAGATTAGTTACAATAGCAACATCTGATGACTTTGATCCAAATAATGTAACAGTTTTAGGAAAAATACTTTTCTTAGGGCCTGCAGCTGCAGAATTGCCTTTTACATTATAGTTAAATGTATATTCTATATCTATGTCGAAATATCCCCTTTTGATGTTATTAGGCCTTACATCTTTTATTTCAGGGGTAACTGTTAGTGAATTATTAAAGGTAATTGGTACATGATCACAATATGGCGTACCATTTAAATTTAAAACAGGTAATATTAAGCAGTCCTGCTGCCTGCAGCTGTCATATATTTTATAGGCAAAAATGCATTCTTCCTTATTGCATGTTTTATCAAGGCTACTGATATCCATACTTTCCATTTACGGCCTCCTACTAAATTAAATAACATGTGTTTAAATATCATTCTCAATTTAAAAATACATGCAAATTTGCATGATAAGTCTTTAATATTATAATATGAGCTGCTTTTCCATATGTTACATATATTAAAAGAATTATTTTATTTTAATAAGCATAATTTATATAAATGGAATTATATAAGGAGTTCTTAATATGGAATACTGCAGTGCTTTTATTGTTAAAAAAAGCAGCGGAGAGCTTTGGTATTTCTTTTATGAAAAATCCAAAGGCATTGTTGGCATAAATTTTTGTAATAATAAAATAAAAAATAATTTAATTGCAGCAGAAAGCGCCATTGATAATTTTACTGTGTATATTAATAGCAAGGATGAAATAAACATTTTCTATGAAGATATAAATGGCAGCATTTCTGTAGCAGTACCTGAAAATAATACCTTTAAAAATTATACTTTGTTCAAAAGAAAATCAGAAAACCATGAAAAAGTGCAGTTTCAAGTTGCAATGGTAAGAAATAATATTTATTTATTTTACTCCATTTCCAATGAATATGAAAAAGATGGAATACTTGTGTACCAGACATTTAGTGAAAGCTTAGGATGGAGCAGGCCTAACTTTATTGACACCATATATATTGAAAAAAATAAAAGCTTTAGTGTACTAAAACAAGGTGAATATATATTTATATTTTATGTAAAACATGACAGCAGATTTACTTTAGTTTATAGGATTTTAAACACTTTGGACAAAAGATGCAGTGAACGCACCATTATGGATTATAGTGATTTCACATTTTTAGATTATGAAATGCTTTTAATTAATAATTCAATTCATGGACTTTATATTAAAAGTCAGGGCAGCTTTTCTTCATTAATATACACTAATGGCAGCAATACTGAAATCTCCAGGCAGCTTTATATTAATTCCTGTGCAGTTATGTACCTGGACAATGAAATATATTTATGCTGGAATCAGGGTAAAAAGCTTAATTACATTAATTCCTCAGAAGGCTCAGTAATTAAAACTGTAATAAGTCCTGGTGAAATTATAAAAGCCGGTTTTATATCTAATTATTCAGAGGATAAAAATAATACGGAAATTAACTCAATTTATATATATGTAAAAAATTATATACCCATTGTACTCTTTGCTGATTTGTACATATATATGGGTGGGGCTTCAGATGATAAATATACTATACTGCTTAAAAAGTTTCAGCAGAAGAAATATAAACTTATAAAGGCTGAAAGTGAAATCACCCTTAAATCATCGGAAATATATAATCTTCAGCAGATAATAAAGAAAAAAGATGCTGAAATAACACTGTTAAACAGTAAACTGCAGCAGCTTAGCACTGAAATAAACAGATTAAATATAATTATCAATGAATTAAAGGAAGAAAAAAAACCAGGCAGCGGTTTATTCGGCTTTTTTAAAGGCAGAACATAACATTATTAAAATATGTTACATTCTGCCTTTAACTTTACTTTATATTTTCATCTTTAAGAAGAGGATGATTCTGCTTTTTTTCTTTAACCAGACTTATCTGATTATCAACTAATTTTCTTTCTAAATCTATAAGTTTGTATTTTGATGACTGCAGGCGAAAGTTTAATTCCTTATTTTCTGTCTTTAATAAATTGTACTGTTCCATATATTTTTGGGTTGTCTGCTGCATAATTTCCAGTTCTTTTTTAGCTTTCTCCAGTTCAAGATCCTTTTCTTTTATAAGCTCAGAATTTTCGCTGTCTTTTACTTTTTCCTGAAGCTCAGCATTGTATTCCTCAAGATGTTTCATCTGCTTCTTAAAGGATTCTATCTGCTCTTTCAGGGCAGCATCATTATTTTCAGCCTTATTACATTCCTTAATGGCTTTATCATATTTATCCTGAACCTTGAACATATCATCCACCACATTAATGGCAGAAAGTACAGCAGCAGAAGCAGTACTTAATTTATTATTGCCTTCAATAATATTCTTTACTTTCTTATCTACATAACTGGCTACCTTATGTAAATATTCCTCTTTTTCTTCGCCCTTTAAATTATATTCAACGCCATTTATTTTCACTGTTACCACATTCATCCAAACACCCTCTTGAAAAGTTCTTATTTCTATTTTAGCACAAATTTACTTTATGTAAAACATGAATTGCCATACTTTATCTAAGTTGTGCCCCTAATTTCATTTCCAGTGTTCTAAGGATCTTGTCATGTACCTTATTTACTTCCGCATCTGTTAATGTTTTATTTTCCATTCTGTATGTTATAGAATAAGCAATGCTTTTTTTACCCTGAGGAATCTGCTTTCCTTTGTAAACATCAAAGAGCTTTATGCTCTCAACCATATTTCCGCCCTGTTTATGCATTATTTGTTCTATATCTGAAACAAGAGTTGATTCATCCACCAAAAGTGCCATATCTCTTGTAACAGCAGGGAACTTAGGAAGAGGCTTATACTTCTTTTCAGGGTTTGAGTGCTTAAATAATGTATCTAAATTTATCTCAGCCACGTAGCATCTTGTGTCAATTCCATAGTTAGCTGTAACATCTGGATGGATTTCTCCAAGCACCCCTGCATAATCCTTTTTAATATAAAGTGAAGCTGTTTTCCCAGGATGGAAAGTTGGATTTTCTGATTCTCTCTTAAAGGATACATTGCTTATATTTAAGGCTTCCAATACATTTTCAACTACACCCTTTAAATTAAGATAATCCACATTACCATACATTCCTATGGACAAAACATTTGTTTCATAAGGAAGCTTTTCAGCATCTTCATTGGCAGCATAAGTTTTTCCTATTTCAAACAGTGCTGCAGTTTCATTGCTTCTTGAATAATTTCTTGAAAGAGATTCCAGCATTGATGGTATAGTAGTGGTCCTCATTATGCTGAAGTCCTCACCAAGGGGATTTCTAATGGTTACCACTTTTCTAAGAGGGCTGTCCTTAGGAATTAAAATCTTATCAAAAACCTTAGGACTTACAAATGAATAGCTTATGGACTGATTTAATCCGCTGTTTATAAGTGCATTTAACACCTTGTCATCCAAATGCTGCTTTTCATTTTTTCCTCCACGTACAGATACAGATCTTATCATAGTTGTAGGAATATTATTATAACCATACATTCTTGCAATTTCCTCTGCCACATCTTCTCTTATATTTATATCTCCTCTGAAAGTTGGCACAACAGTTATCAGTGTATCACCATTAGCCTTAGTATTTAACTCTAATCTGTCCAGATATTCCTTCATTTCAAATGGTGCAATATCTGTTCCAAGGAATTCATTTACCCATTTGCTGCTGACTTCAACTGTATGTTTTTCTGTTTTTTCATTGTAAATATCTATAGTATCCTCTAATATATCGCCGCACTGAAGCTGATTTATCAGACTGCATACCCTGTCTAATGCAGTTTCGCACATATTAGGATCCAGATCCTTCTCGAATCTTCCGGAGGCTTCAGTTCTTATTCCTAATTTTTTAGATGAAACTCTTATATTTGTTCCATCAAAATCAGCACTTTCAAAAACTACAGCTGTGGTATCATCCTTGATTTCTGAATCAAGTCCTCCCATTATTCCTGCAATACCAATGGCTGTTTCATTATCTCTAATAGTAAGCATATCATGTGATAAATCTCTCTCTACTCCATCTAAAGTGGTAAACTTTTCTCCAGGCTCAGCTCTTTTTACAACTATTTTTCCTGATTTTATCTCTCTTAAATCATAGGCATGAAGCGGCTGTCCAAGCTCTATCATAACAAAGTTAGTGATATCTACTATATTGTTTATTGGTCTTACTCCTGCCTCTAAAAGTCTGTCCTGCATCCATCCTGGTGAAGGCTGGATTTTTACATTTTTAATCATTCTGCTCATATATCTTTTGCATAATTTATCATTGACTTCAACCTTTATATTGGAATTTATACTTTCCTTTGAAGTGCATTTATAATCAAGTGCAGGCATATTATATTTTGTATTTAATGTAGCAGCTGTTTCCCTTGCCATACCAACAATACTTAAGCAGTCTGGTCTGTTGGATGTAATTTCAAAATCAATAATGGCATTGTCAAGGCCAAGCACCTTCTTAATGTCCTCTCCAATTACTGTATCCTGTGGAAGTATCATAAGTCCGTGAACTGGTTTGTCTCCAGCTATTCCAAGCTCTTCCTCAGAACAGAACATTCCATTGGAAACTATTCCTCTAAGCTTGCCTTTCTTGATTTTAAGTCCTCCATGAAGGGTTGAACCGTGAAGAGCCACTGGAACTATATCATTTTCCTTCATATTTGTAGCAGCTGTAACTATTTGAATATTTTCATCTTTTCCAATATCCACCTGGCATACAACTAATTTATCTGCATCAGGATGCTTTTCTATTTTTAATATTTTTCCTGTAACTACATTTTGAATTTCTTCTCCTGTAGTTATAACCTCCTCCACCTGTGAGCCGGATAGTGTTAATCTGTCTCCTAATTCCTTTGCTGAAATATCTATATTAACATAATCTTGTAACCATTTAACTGGAACCTTCATTTTTTTACCTCCTCTAAAATTGATTTAAGAATCTCATATCACTTTCATAAAGCTGTCTTATATCATCAATGCCGTATTTAAGCATAACCATTCTGTCTACTCCAAATCCAAATGCAAATCCACTGTATACTTCAGGGTCAATGCCGCAGTTTCTAAGTACCTGTGGATGTACCATTCCGCAGCCAAGAAGCTCTATCCAGCCGCTGCCTTTGCAAACTCTGCAGCCTTTTCCTTCACATACAAAGCATGTGGCATCCATTTCTGCAGATGGTTCTGTGAATGGGAAGTGGTGAGGCCTGAACTTTGTGTTTACCTTTTCACCGAACATTTTCTTTGCAAACATCTCAAGTGTTCCCTTTAAGTCAGCAAAGGTTATGCCCTTATCAACTACCAATCCTTCCATTTGATAAAAAATAGGAGAATGAGTTGCATCTACTGCATCTGAACGATAAACCTTTCCTGGAGCTATCATCTTTATAGGCGGTTTATTATTTTCCATAGTTCTTATCTGAATTGGAGATGTCTGGGTTCTTAAAACTATATTGTCATTGATATAAAATGTATCCTGTTCTCCACGTGCAGGGTGGTTCTTAGGTATATTCAATGCTTCAAAGTTATAATAATCAAGCTCCACCTCAGGTCCTTCTTCAATGGTGAATCCCATGGATATAAATATCTCCTTCATGGCCTCAAGGGTTATGTCAAGAGGATGTCTTTTACCTATAATCTGCTTTTTACCAGGCATGGAAATATCTATGACTTCATTTTCAAGCCTATTCTTCTTTTCAATTTCTTTTATTTCATCTGAGGCCTTTGCTATAAAGTCTTCTATGTTTTCTCTTACCTCATTTGCTATTTTGCCTACAACTGGTCTTTCATCCTTGGTAAGTGATCCCATACCTCTAAGTATTTGTGTTAATTCACCCTTTTTGCCAAGATATTTAACTCTGATATTTTCAATTTCGCTTACATTTGCAGCTTCCTTTAATTCCTTTAAGGCACTGTCTTTTATGCTTTTTAGTTTTTCCTTCATTTTATTTCTCCTTTCCTTACTTTTGAAATTTACAATAAAAAAAACGCCCCTAAAAAGGGACGAATTATATCCGCGGTACCACCCAAGTTAGCATAAATGCTCACTTTATTTTATAACGGTAAAAGCCGCCAGCTGCTACTAATAGTCAGAAAAAATCCAGCTAAATTTACAGTTAGAACTCCGGAGTGAACTTCAATATCATTACATTTAAAAAAGCTCTCAGTCTAAGGCTTTTCATCCCTGAAAATTTTATGATATCTACTCTCTCCATCAAAATGTGTACATATATGTTTATCTTTTTTATATTTTACATATTAATTATCATAATGTCAAATTTTATTCAGCTTTTGTCTTACTGCTTCATACATCATAACAGAAACAGCCACAGCTGCATTTAGAGACTCTGCATTTCCAGGCATGGGAAGTTTGGCCTTAATATCCCCAATGTTCATAATCTCACTGCTGATACCACTGCCTTCATTTCCCACAGCAATGATATATCTTCCTTTTAAATCAATATCATAGAAGTTCATATCTGCATCTAGTGTACTTACTATTAATTTAAAGCCTTTTTCTCTTAAACTGTTAAGCAGCTCTAAGTTTTCATCCTCTATAACAGGCACATTGAAAATGGAACCCATAGTGGATCTTAATGTCTTATTATTATAGACATCCACTGTGCCCTTTGTTAATATAACTCCTAAGGCACCAGAAGCATGTGCTGTTCTTATAATGGTTCCAAGATTTCCGGGATCCTGAACCTTATCTGCCAGCACATAAAAGCCTTCTTCAAAGGAAATATTGTTTTCCTTCATGGCAACCACTGCCAGCACTCCCTGAGGTGTTTCAGTGTCACTTAAATACTTTATAACATGATCTGATGTCCAATATACATTGGTGCCTTTTTTAACTTTAGCTTCAAAACCGTAACTGTTCCATTTATCTCTGGAAGCTTCTGAAACAAATATAGTTTCCACATTAAAGCTGGATTTTAGAGCTTCTTCTGTGAATCTAAAGCCTTCAACTATGAATTTCCTGCTGAGTTTTCTGTATCTTTTTTCCAAAAGCTTCTTTGCATTTTTTATCAGTTTATTTTCTTTGCTTCTTATTATATCCATATATTTAATACCTGTTATTTTGTGAACATATCTTCAATTTTGCTTAATTCCTCTGTACCGCCTATGGCAACTATTATATCCCCCGGCTCTACTACATCCTCAGCGTTAGGTGAAGCATTAATATCGCCATCATGTTTTATTGCCACCACGTTGACACCATAGTTTGACCTCATGCTCAGCTCTTTTAAGGATCTGTTATGCCAGTCCTTAGGAGCCACTACTTCTGCAATGCTGTAATCAGGAGAAAGCTCTATATAATCAAGTATACTTGATGATACAAGATTATGTGCAACTCTCACACCCATGTCTCTTTCTGGAAGTACTACCCTGTCAGCACCTATTTTATAAAGCACCTTAGCCTGGAGCTCATTATTAGCCTTTGCAATAATGTATTTTACTCCAATTTCCTTTATAAGCAGTGTTGTCATTATGCTGGCCTGGATATCCTCTCCTATGGTAATTACAGCTACATCAAAATTGCTTATTCCAAGTGCTCTTAAGCTATTTTCATCAGTGGCATCAATCTGTACAGCATGTGTTACGCTTTCAGATATATTCTGAACTGTTTCTTCATCTATATCAACTGCCAATACATCATTTCCTAGTGCATATAAGGTCTTTGCCAAAGAACTCCCAAATCTTCCTATTCCAATAACCACAAATTGTTTCTTGCTCATTTTATACACCCCTATCCAACTAAAATTTTTTCTTCAGGATATTTAATCATATCTTTTCCTCTTCTATTAGCTATAGCTAACAATAATGTAAGCGGTCCTACTCTTCCTGCATACATTGTAAATGCTAAAAGAATCTTTCCTATAGAAGTCAGCTTTGGAGTCAGTCCCAAAGTAAGTCCAACAGTGCCGAAAGCTGAAGTAGTTTCATATAATAAATATTCAAATGAAAATCCCTTTTCAGTAACAGATAAAATCATAGTTACAGTAATTACCAGAAGCAAGCCTACTACTGATACAACAAGTGCCCTGTATACTACTTCTTTAGATACTCTTTTTCTAAATACTTCGGTATCATCCTTGCCCTTAATGCTTGATATCACTGTCATAACAAGAAGTGCTGCAGTGGTTGTTTTTATACCTCCTGCTGTAGATCCTGGTGATCCGCCTATGAACATTAAAATCATAGTTAAAAATCTTCCTGCAGGGCTCATATCTGCAGTTGAAATAGAGTTAAAGCCTGCTGTTCTTGGTGTAATTGATGCAAATAATGAGGACAATAACTTTCCTTTTAATGACATATCCTTCATAGTTCCAGGATTATTATATTCAAATAAAAACATCAATATTGCTCCTCCAAAGATCAATATTAATGTTGTAGTTATAGCAAGTTTTGAATGAAGCGATAATTTCTTAAGACCTTTATAATTATATATTTCCTGCCATACGAAAAATCCTAATCCGCCGCAGGCTATTAATCCACCTATGGTAAGGATAATTACACCATTGTCATAGTATGATGTTAAACTTTTAAAATTACCCATTAGATCAAAACCAGCATTACAAAATGCTGATATAGCATGAAATATGCTGTAATAAATGCCTTTTAAAATGCCAAATTCAGGTATAAACTGCGTTGATAAAAGTAATGCTCCTGCACCTTCTACTGAAAATGTAAAAATAAGAACATATTTAGCCATTTTTACTAAGCCCTGAAGTGTAAAAGAATTTAATGATTCCTGCATTACAAGTCTTTCTCTAAGTGTTATCCTTTTTCCTATAAGTAAAGCAAATAATGTGGCAAAAGACATAAATCCAAGGCCGCCTATTTGTATTAAGCACATAATAACTGTCTTTCCAAAGTATGTCCAGGTTGTTCCAGTATCTACAGTTATCAAACCAGTTACACAAGTAGCAGATGTAGATACAAATAAACAATCTATAAAGGGTACACTTTTTCCGCTTTGGGATGCTATAGGCAGGTTTAACAATATGGCACCTGTTAGTATAACCAAAGCAAACCCTATTGCCAGTATTTGAACAGGCTGGAGCTTTATTTTATCAGTCACTTTAATATTTACCACCACAAAGATTCCCCCTCTATTTTTATGCCAACTCCAACATAAACATATATATTATTATAGCATGGGCATTGGTTTTGTCAATTTATTCAAAAATAAAAAGTGCAGCACTTAATATGCCGCACTTATGTACAAATAAATGTTATGCAGTTAATTGCTTCTTTGCAATTTCTACCAGCTCAGTAAATGCTTTTGGATCATTTATAGCTATCTCTGAAAGCATTTTTCTGTTTATATCTATTCCTGAAAGCTTAATGCCATTCATGAATCTGGAATATGACATTCCATTCATTCTTGTAGCAGCATTAATTCTGGCTATCCATAGCTTTCTGAAATCTCTTTTCTTTAATCTTCTTCCAACATAAGCATTTCTTAATGCTCTTATAACTGATTCATTTGCTGTTTTAAACAGCTTGCTCTTTGCTCCGTAGTATCCTTTTGCAAGCTTTAATACTTTTTTATGATATTTACGAGCATTCATAGCTCTTTTTACTCTTGCCATTATGAGACCCTCCTTTTATAAATCCACGATTATAGGTATGGTAGTATCTTCTTCATTGTTTTTTCCTGTGTGCTTGAAACATAAGCAGTTTTTCTAAGATTTCTCTTAGTTTTTGTTGATTTCTTTGTTAATATATGACTTTTAAAAGCCTTAGCTCTTTTTAATTTACCTGTACCTGTAAGCTTGAATCTCTTAGCGGCACCTCTACTTGTTTTCATTTTTGGCATGATAAGTTCCTCCTCTCAATGTTTATGCTCTTTTGGGAGCTAAAATCATTATCATATTTTTTCCCTCAAGCTTTGCTGGTTTTTCAACCACACATACATCTTCAATTATAGAAACAAAGTTTTCAAGGATCTTATGTCCTATAAATGAATAATCTGCCTCTCTGCCTCTGAACCTTACTGTAACTTTTACTTTATCTTCAGCTAATAAGAATTTCTTAGCATTTGCAGCCTTGATTTCAATGTCATGTTCTTCTATCTTTGGACTTAGTCTGATTTCCTTTAAGCTGACAACCTTCTGCTTTTTCCTGGCATCTTTATCTTTTTTAGATTGTTCATAAATAAATTTACCAAAGTCCATTATTTTGCATACTGGTGGTTTCGCATTTGGCGAAATCATTACCAAATCTAATTCCTTGTCCTCAGCAATTTTAAGTGCATCCCTTGAAGCTACGATTCCCAATTGAGCACCATCTGCATCAATTAATCTAACTTCCTTTTCCCTAATCTGTTCGTTCATTAAGTAATCTTTATTAATAATTTTCACCTCCGGGTATATTTTTACATTAAAAAAAGGACGGTACAAGCCGTCCTAAATTACAATACAACACAAAGGATTAATTCACTTACCTTATTAGCAGTGCCATAAGGTGAGAAACGGCTCGTTTCTGCTTAACAAATAAAATTATACTATCTTATATTATTATTGTCAACAAATTTTTATTCTAATCCATTGATTTTATTATCTACCTCTGCTTTTATTTTTACTATGAAGTCATCAATGGCCATTGCTCCAAGATCCCCGCCTTTTCTGCTTCTTATAGCAATGTTTCCTTCGCTCATTTCCTTGTCTCCAAGTACTATCATGTAAGGTATCTTCTGAAGCTGTGCTTCTCTTATCTTATATCCTATTTTTTCATTTCTTAAGTCTGTTTCAACTCTAATGCCTGCGTCCTTTAATTTATTAGCTACAGATTCCACATATTCACTTTGATTTCCTGTGATATTCATAATCTTTGCCTGAACAGGAGCAAGCCATACAGGAAATGCACCTGCATATTGTTCAATAAGGATACCAATAAATCTTTCAATACTTCCAAATACAACTCTGTGAACCATAACTGGTCTGTGCTTTTCTCCATCAGCACCAATATAGCTTAAGTCAAATCTTTCAGGCATCTGGAAATCCAGCTGTATTGTTCCGCACTGCCATGTTCTTCCTATGCAGTCTTTAAGATGGAAGTCTATCTTTGGGCCATAGAATGCTCCATCTCCTTCATTTACCTTGTATTTAAGTCCAGCTTCTTTTAAGGCTTCTCTTAATCCATTTGTTGCTGCTTCCCAGTCTTCATCGCTTCCCATGGAATTTTCTGGTCTTGTTGATAATTCAACATAATATTCAAATCCAAATACCTTGTAGAAGGAATCAATTAATTTTATTACATTTAGTATTTCACCTGTAATCTGATCCTTTGTCATAAATATATGAGCATCATCCTGAGTAAAGCATCTTACCCTCATTAATCCATGAAGTGCACCGGATTTTTCATGTCTGTGAACTAATCCTAATTCAGCAAGTCTTATTGGCAGTTCCCTATAGGAATGCTTTGTATTCTTGTAAACTAAAATTGCGCCAGGGCAGTTCATAGGCTTTATAGCATAATCATTATCATCAATTTTTGTGAAATACATGTTTTCCTTGTAATGATCCCAGTGACCTGACTGATGCCAAAGTTCCTCATTTAATATTATTGGAGTTTTTATTTCATCATATCCAGCCTTTGTGTGAACCTCTCTCCAGTAATTCTCCAGTAGATTCCTTATAATCATTCCCTTTGGATGGAAGAATGGGAATCCTGGTCCTTCTTCATGTATGCTGAATAGGTCTAATTCTTTGCCTATCTTTCTGTGATCTCTCTTTTTTGCTTCTTCAAGCATTTTTAAGTAATCATCCAGATCGCTCTTTTTAACAAATGCTGTTCCATATATTCTTTGAAGCATTTTATTCTTTTCATTGCCTCTCCAGTATGCACCAGCTATGGACAAAAGCTTAACAGCCTTAACTTTTCCAGTTGATGGTACATGAGGTCCTGCACATAAATCTGTGAAATCTCCCTGCTTATAGAAAGAAATTATTTCATCCTCAGGTAAGTCTTTTATAAGTTCAACCTTATAGTTTTCTCCCTTTTCCTCCATAAATGCTATGGCTTCTTTTCTTGGCAGCTCAAATCTTTCTAATTTCAGGTTTTCTTTTATTATTTTGTTCATTTCCTTTTCAACTTTATCAAGCATTTCAGGAGTAAATGCAAAATCTGCATCAAAATCATAGTAGAATCCAGTATCAATAGCTGGTCCAATTGCTAATTTAACATTTGGGTATAATCTTTTCATTGCCTGAGCTAATATATGTGAAGCTGTATGTCTTAAAATCCATTTCCCCTGATCATCATCAAATGTAACAATTTCAAGAGAACAGTCCTTATCTAATACAGTCATAAGCTCAGCCTTTTTTCCATCAACTACTGCACCAAGTGCTTTTTTAGCTAATGCAGGGCTAATGCTGGCTGCTACTTCAGCAACCTTTACTCCACTTTCAAACTCCATTATCTTTCCATCTTTAAGAGTAACTTTTATCATAATAACCTCCTTACAATTACCATAATAGCTTTTTAAACAAAAAATAAAAAAACTCCTCCCGATTATGGGACGAGTATTAATCGTGGTTCCACCCAAATTAAAAGCAATGTGAATCACTTTTACTTTAGTGCCATGTAACGCTGGCATACGATAATACTTAATAGGTCAAAGCCTTTTGTATACAACTCAGAGGTGGTTTTTAAAGAAGCTTATCCAGGAAATCTTTCAGCCGCTGAATTTCCCTCTCTTAGAATAGTAATTCTTTTACTTTTCCTCATCATAGTCATTATCTTTATTTGATTTGAGTTAATTATATTATTCCTGAAAAGCAATGTCAATAGCTAAGCTCTGCTTTTATTGGTTTTTTCCTTAATTTTTTCCTTTTTACACATTTCACATTTACTGCATATTTCTACTCTGGTGGTAAAAACATTTCTTATTGTTTCAATTAATTCCTTATTAATTGAGTTTTCAATGCAGTGTATTATTATCTTACCAGGTGCATTAGTAATAAGGCCGCTTATAATAACATCTTCAATATTTGATGTCCCAATATTATCTACATCCTGAAGATCGCTTATAAAATCCTTAAAAATATCATTCCCCTGTTTATCCCTGACTTCATATTCTCCATTTTTCTTAATAATAATGTTTACTTCCTCAATTTTACTATCCTGTATTTCCACAAAATATTTTAAAAGCTTTACAAATTCATCGTACTCCCTTTCCACCATGTATTTCTCTACTACTTTATCTATTATACATTCCAAATCCTCTTTGAATTCCTTCATTCTGAAAGTTATAAAGCCATTTATATTTATCATTTTATTTTCTTCAATACAATTACATATTTTGTCTATAATTGTATTTTTCTTATTTAAGCAGTATATGCTGTCTTCGTCAATAATTCTGGAACTGCCCCTTAAGGCCTCTATGCTGAGCTGCCTTAATTTACTTATTTCATCTGATTTTAAAAAGAAATATGTGTCAGATAAGAAATTAAGAATATCCTTTTTCCCGAATTCATCTACAACAATATCATATAATATGTTTGATATATAAAGATTAAACTTATCTTTAAATTTGGAGCTGTAGCTATTGTCATCGCAGATAATTTTAATGAAATGCATTTTGTCTTCAATGCTTTCTGAAATGCCTATGCTCATGCCTAAGCATTTAAAGTGTTTAATCATCATATCCAGCTTGTAAATAAGTTGTTCTTTTTCTTCTTCATATGCAACTGTCAATAATAGCATTATTCTTATCACCTCTTTATGAAAATAGTATATGTTTAATGGCAATGTATATTCAAAATACTTATGCCAATTATCGACAATAATATTTAAGCAAAACTTTTTGTGCTATAATATTCCCAAGCGGGGTGATATGTATGAAATATTCTTTTGTAGACAGCAGAATTTCTCAGGAAGAACTTGCAAACCTTGAAAATGTGGGCATTAAGCCTATTAAGGTACCTCCTTCTGATCTGCTGTATGATGCAGTTTGCGGCCATCCTGATATTCTTATTACCATCATTGATAGTAACACTATAGTTGTACATAGGGACATGCCGTACGATTTTATAAATTTATTAAAAGGTGCTGGATTTGAAGTAATATTATCTGAAAACTCACTGAGTTCATCCTATCCCGGAGATGTTATCCTAAATGCAGTTAATACTGAACAGTTTTTTATGCATTCCCTTAAATACACTGATACAGCCTTATTAAATTTGGTAAAAAACAAGAAAAAATTAAATATAAACCAGGGATACTCAAAATGCTCCACTGCTTTAGTTGCTGATAATGCTGTAATCACCAGCGACAAAGGTATTGCTGATGAGCTTGGTAAAATAGGAATAGATGTTTTGCTGCTGCCTCCAGGAGATATCCTGCTTCCAGGACTTGATTATGGTTTTATAGGCGGCACCTGCGGCCTTATAACTAAAAATAAATTAGCCTTCTTTGGCGATCTGAATTTCTATGCTTATGGACAAAAGGTGGAAAACTTTTTAAGACTTCACGGAGTTGAACCTATATTTTTAAGATCAGGAAAGCTCATTGACAGGGGGAGCCTGTTTACAGTTGACAAGTAATAAAGATTAAAGATCAAGTGCCCATTTATTGCTGGCATATTAATTAGAAATAATGGTATAATATTTACGAGGTGATACCATGGAAGAAAACAAGTTAGTGCAGCTATTTAGAGATATGTTAAAAGATGAACTAAAGCCTATTAAAGACGATATAAATGACATGAAACAGAATATAAATGACATGAAGCAGGACATAGTAGGCATGAAACAGGACATAAAATCTTTACAAAGTCAAGTACAGGAAAACACAGGACTAATAAAAGCCTTAGTTCTTAGTTCATAGTTCAGAAGTACACAAGGCAGAACAAGACAATATACAAAATGATATAGCACATTTACAAGGTGATATTACCCATGTAAAAAGCACTACAGAAGAAATTAGAAAAGATTTGAATAATGTGGAAATAATCACAAGTAGTAATTGGAATGATATTGCAAAATTAAAGGCTGTTAAATAACAGTCTTTTTTTATTGTCATTTATTTAGCTTCCTTTTATCCCCAGGTCACAGTTACTTTACGGACTGCATTTTTATCACTTTTGAAATATATTCACTTTCATCATCAATAACTGTATATGGGGAATATTCTTTAAAACTTTCCAAATCATTAAGTGTTACTATCTGCACACCTTTTCCAAGGGTTGTTAATGTTAAGTATTTCGATAATGATGCCAGTCTCTGTCCTCGTTCTAATTCCAATACCAAACTACCCTCTTTATCAAATTTCTTTGCTACTAGATAACACACTTTTTAACATCTCCTTAAAATCAGATTCACTTTTAATTTCTCCGCTGTCATATTTTTTCCTTAATGCTTCACCTATAGCATTGTTCTTTTCATACTTATACAAATGTACATGAAGCCAATCGTTCATAATTCTATCACGCTTAGTATTTATTTGTATCTCTATAGGATAATGTTTATTCGTTTTCTGGTAATATAAATGAAGCCCTCTATATCCATCATCATTAGCTTTTCCATTTATCATATTGGCTACCTTAAAAATACTTAAATTCTGCTCTAAAACTTCATTATAATTGTTTATTATAACTCTAATCCCAAGTATATCATTAAAGCATTTATTAGCCTCTACATGGGGATAATATTTATCATATTTTAACAAACATGATTGTATGGATTTTACCCTATAAGCAAAATTCACACCTTTTAATAAATCAGTGCTTTCATAAAATTCTTTTAAATCAATTATTTCATTAAATAAATTATTTTTTTCAAATTTTCTTAGGGTATTCTTTAAACTTTTGCCAAGCTTGCTTTCAAAACTTAATTTATCAAGTAATTCTTCACTTATACCATAAAGACTAAACTTCAACTTAACACCCTCTTTCTTTATGGTGATTACCATTATTATAATTGTATTTGCTAATATTATCAAAACTTTTTTAAATATTTTTATCGCTAAATTTCCCCTAGCCCACTAAAAAAGGGCTATGATAAATCATAGTCCTTTTTTGGAGGCGCCACCCAGATTTGAACTGGGGATAAAGGCTTTGCAGGCCTCTGCCTTACCGCTTGGCTATAGCGCCATATGGAGCGGAAGACGGGATTCGAACCCGCGACGTTCACCTTGGCAAGGTGACGCTCTACCACTGAGCCACTCCCGCTAATTCAGTTAACAGTTTAAAGTTAACAGTTATAAGTCTAATACAGTCTAATACAGTTATAAGTTCAAAGTTAACTGTTTGTGGTTAACTGTTAATGATGTTTTGCCTTAAGGCAAAACTTAAATAATAAATTTCCGCTTTGCAGAAATTACATTAACTCTTCACTCTTAACTCATAACTCTTAACTGAAAATTGGTGGCCAGACCAGGAATCGAACCAGGGACACGAGGATTTTCAGTCCTCTGCTCTACCGACTGAGCTATCTGGCCATTAATGGCGACCTAGAAGGGACTCGAACCCTCGACCTTCGGCGTGACAGGCCGACACTCTAACCAACTGAGCCACTAGGCCAAAATGTGGTGGGCACAACAGGGCTCGAACCTGTGACCCTCTGCTTGTAAGGCAGATGCTCTCCCAGCTGAGCTATGCGCCCACATATGTCATAAGACAATAATAATTATATAGTCTAATCTTAAATTTGTCAATATTAAATTTGTAAACATTTTATCAAGAAAAAATAGAAAAAAATGGGGCTTTCATAAAATATCCAATCCTCAAAGATTTTTGGGACTGCTACGGTGATTAGATATTTATTTTCTAACAGACACTTATGGCTCTTTTAAATAATAATGTTGATGTGAATAGGACAATCCTCTAATGGTAATAATTAAGATACCTACATATTACTGAAGGGATTGGATTACTATGGAGAATAAAAAATGTACTGATATAAATATATTATCTTATTTTGCTTCATTAAGACATGATTCTGAAAGAAAATGCCCATACTGTGGCTGCACCCACACTGTGCTATACGGAAAATACAATGATAAACAAAGATATATATGCAAAAGCTGTAGAAGAACATTTAATGACTTTACAAACACGCCAATTGCTAGGACTCACTTCCCTGAAAAATGGGAATCATTCATTAGGTGTACCATTGAGGGCTTATCCCTTAAGGCGGCAGCCATGGAAATTGGCGTTTCTTATGTAACACTATTTTACTGGAGGCACAAGCTGCTCTCTGCACTAAAAATGGTTAAACAAAATAAAATGCAGGGAAAGTTTGAACTTGAAAATTTCTTCTTAAAATTTTCCCGGAAGGGACAGAAAAGCATTGAACATGATGAAAAGAGAGTTCATGATCAAAGCGTAAGTTACATTAATATCGGCAATAATAAAGTTTGCGTTATTACAGCACTGGATTCACATAAAAATATTTATTCCATGGCAGTGGGCACAGGACGTATGAATGCAATGGATATGGAAAATTATATTGGAAAAATATTAAATAAAAATAAGCAGGCAGTCTCAAGACCAAAAAGCTTTTTTGCCATGTTCTTTAAGAGAAAGAAAATAAGAGAGATCAATAAATATCTTGATAATAGCTCTAAAGCAGTAAAATATAGACGTGACTGCATGGAATGGATGTACCGTTTTAGAGGAGTAGCAACGAAGTATTTAAATAATTATTTAAGCTTATTCAAATTTTTAAAGAACGTTAATTTTAATAATATTTTATCTGCGGTAAATAAATTTATAAAAGAAATAAGTAAAATTAATATCCAAAATACATATATAAATATGAGAAATGCTGAAGTCAGTTTTAATTGACTTGTCCCTAACGGGAATCTGTTACTTTATCAACACTATTGAATAAAAGAGCCATATACCTAAATAACAAAGATTAAACAACAGAGAGCAAAGATTGTTGTTTTGCTTACAGCAAAACTTAAATTTCAGATTTTCTGCAAGAGCAGAAAATCTACATTATTTGTTCTTTAATCTTTAATCTTTAATCTTTGGTTTTAAAAGGAGCCTTGCATCAACAGTTTTAACTGCTAATGCGACAGCCCCAGAAAATTAATATTTTAAGATTTTCTGATTTCATTACAACTTTTACGGCAGTGGAAATGCTTCTTACAGCATACAAACAGCTTGGATAATAACCATGCTGAAATAGCAAGTACAATACCTACAATAATACTTAAAAATATATATTTTGAAGTAAATCTCAGGCATTGAAGATAGCCTTGAAACTCACAAAATGTGCAGATTCCCTTAAAATAACTGAGTCCTGCTAAATTAATGGCCAAAATTAATAAGTCATACATTAAAGCTGAACCAGCTGCCTTCCAGCATTCCATTCTACTGCGGCACAGAAGATTTTGTAATAATACTGCAAATAATCCTGGTACAAGAAAAATCAAGAAATATATAAAGTTCAGCACTGAATTCCCCTCCCCTGCATATTATATTTCTTATATATAATATGCAGAGAATCAGCAAAAGTACCTGAATAAAAGGGACAAACAGTAACTTTAATGTTTATTTACTTTCTATTCAGCAGTTCACCAATTTGTTCATGAGTGAATAAATATGATTTATTACAGAAATGACATTTCAGCTCTTCTGTCTTTCCTTCATCATATATGCTCTTTAAGTCCTTCTCTCCTATGCTTATTAAAGCCCTTTCCACTCTTTCTCTAGAGCAGTCACAGCTATATACGGGTTTCACACTATCCAGAATTTTTAAATCCATTCCTTCAAATATATATTCTGCAATTTCCTCCACAGTTTTTCCGCTGCTTATTAATGTAGTAATAGGAGGTATTTCCTGTAATCTGTATGTTATTAAATCTGCTGCTAAATCTTCGCAGTCAGGCATTAATTGAATTATAAAGCCTCCTGCTGCTTTAATGGAAAGATCGGTATCCACAAGCACTCCTACTCCTACAGCTGATGGTGTCTGCTCTGATGCAGTAAAATAATAAGCAAGATCATCGCCTATTTCTCCGGAAACAATGGGTACCTGTCCAACATATGGTTCTTTAAGTCCCATATCTTTAATTACTAAAAGATTGCCCTGCTTTCCTATTGCACCTCCCACATCCAGCTTGCCTTTACTGTTTAAAGGAAGATCTATGGATGGATTGGAAATATAACCTTTTACGTGAGTATCTGCATAGGCAATAACTACAATATTCCCCGCTTGTCCTCCGCCATTTATTTTCAATGTTAATTTATCTTCTTCATTTTTCAGCATTGCCCCCATTAAAGCACCTGCAGTAAGCATTCTTCCTAAAGCTGCAGAAGCTGTTGCTGCACAGCTGTGAATTTTTGTTCCCTTATTTACAAGTTCTGTAGTTATTGCTGCTATTATTCTTACCTTATCATCCTTAGCTGTAGCATGAATTAATTTATCTGCCATTAATATTCCTCTCTTTCAAAACATTAAATTGTGACAATCATTGTTCCTTCTTTAAAAAATATGCAATTCTTTCTGTGGTATCAGTAATTTTATTATGTGTATAGTTATCCAGCTTTTTGATTATAGTAAATCCTGTTTTGTCTAAAATGGCCTCAATCTGGTCATCCTTATATGCTCTTTCTCTATGCTGTTCATCAAATCTTTCATAAAGTTCTCCACTTTTTATGAAAAAAGTTATGAACATGTCCACAATTTCCTTGTTAAATTCATTATCCCATATATATACAACATCATCGTTATCAAAATGATATATATTATTTCCTAATATCTCCGATATTTTATAATATGAATTAATATCAAAAACAAATATTCCATTGCAATTTAAATGATTATATACTCCCTTAAAATACTCTTCAAGATTATTTTCATCTGTAATATAGTTTGTTGAATCCAGGCAGCATGTTATTAAATCAAATTTTTTATTTAAATTTAAGCTGCATATATCCTGCTGAATAAGTTTTGCTCTGATACCTGTATTCTTAAGTTTGTTTTCAGCTTCACTTAACATTTCAGAAGATAAATCCACTCCCCATACCTGCCTGAAACTCTTCCCTATGTACTTGGTTATATTGCCGGTACCACAGGCTAAATCAAGGTAAGCATCTTTATTTATGTTTTCTTCGCTGCAAAGCTGTATAATCTTATGAGCCCAGCATGAATAGTCTATATCACAGTTTATTAACTCATCATATATATGAGCAAATTTTTCATAGCACTCCATTAAACCACCCCATTAAAACAAATAACAAAGATTAAAGATTAAAGATTAAAGATTGTGGATTTTCAGCTGAAGCTGAAAATCTTTAATTTAAGTTTTGCCACCATGGCAAAACTGTGTTATTTGTTATTATTTACTTTATGTTAAATATTATATATAAAATTAATTATAGTCAATAATTATATTTGATTATATCTCTATTTTTAGGGAGGTTCTTATCCTTCTTTCTCTTGGTCATAATACCGCCTATTCTTCCTGTCTCTTCTGCAGTGAGGCCGCTCCAGCCAAGAGCATCAACCTTTTCCTTTAAGCCCAATTCCTCTGCGATTTCATATTTCATTTCTTCACGAAGCTTTTCAGCACTGGTGAGCTGTCTATGAGATTTAATTTTGGCTTTAATGACTTTTTTTAAAGGTGTATTCCCCATGATAACCCTCCTAATTTGTTTACATTTTAGTATTAGCAGTTATACTGGCTTTTATACTAAAATAGTGCAAAATAAAAAGGCAGGGAATATTCCCCGCCAATATTTAGAAGAGATGACAAGCTACAAAATGATCCTTTTCTATTTCTTTAAATTCAGGATCCTTTTCCAGACAAATTGGTTTTGCATATCTGCATCTGGCTGCAAATCTGCATCCAGGTTTAGGATTGATTGGGCTTGGTACTTCGCCCTCCAGCATAATCCTCTTTCTTTTTCTTTCTATCTCAGGATCTGGTATAGGTATAGCAGAAAGAAGCGCCTGCGTATACGGGTGCAGCGGTTTTTCATATAAATCATGACTGCTGGCCAGCTCCACCATAGTACCTAAATACATAACTCCAACTCTGTCTGATATATGTTTAACCATTGAAAGGTCATGTGCTATAAATAAATAGGTTAATCCTAATTCCCTTTGAAGTTTTATAAGTAAATTTACTATCTGGGCCTGAATTGATACATCAAGTGCTGATATAGGTTCATCGCACACAATAAATTCAGGTTCTATTGCAAGTGCTCTTGCAATACCAATTCTTTGTCTCTGTCCGCCTGAAAACTCATGAGGAAACCTGGAAGCATGCTCCTTATTCAGTCCTACAAGACTTAACAGTTCATAGATTTTATTAGTCCTTTCCTGTCCTGAATAAATATTATGAATATCAATTCCCTCGCCAATAATATCTCCAACGGTCATTCTTGGATTTAATGATGCATATGGATCCTGGAATATTATCTGAGCTTTTTTAGTAAATTCCTTCTTTTCTTTATTATCAAATTTATGAATATCAACTCCATCGTAAAGTACTTCTCCGCCTGTAGCTGAATATAGTCCTAAAACAGTTCTTCCACAGGTAGTCTTACCACATCCTGATTCACCAACGAGTCCAAATGTCTCGCCTTTTTTTATATCAAAGCTTACATTATCTACAGCTTTCAATGTGGCATTTTTACCAACTTTAAAGTATTTTTTCAGGTTTTTTACCTGCACTAAAACATCATTTGCCACTATAGCTCACCTCCTTCAGTTTCCTCTCTGTTAACTGCCGGAGCCAATGGATGCTTCAGCCAGCAGCTTACCTGATGAGTTTCACTTAGCTTTGTAACCTCAGGCATTGCTTCCTTACATATAGGCATGCAGTAAATACATCTTGAAGCAAATGGGCATCCTACTGGAGGCTTTAACAGATCCGGAGGTGTTCCATGTATGGAATACAGCGAATTCTTTTGTTTTGTATCCAGTCTTGGTACTGATTTTAATAGTGCCCATGTATATGGATGCTGAGCATTATAGAATATTTCATCAGTGGTGCCTCTTTCTATAATTTTACCTGCATACATTACCTGAATTCTATGGGCAATATCTGCCACTACTCCAAGATCATGAGTTATCATAATTACTGCTGTTCCAAGCTTATTCTGAAGATCCTTTATTAAATCAATTATCTGAGCCTGAATTGTAACATCCAGTGCAGTTGTAGGCTCATCTGCAATAAGAACCTTAGGATTGCATGCAATAGCAATGGCAATCATAGCTCTTTGTCTCATACCACCGGAAAATTCATGCGGGTACTGGTTTGCTCTCTTTTCTGCATTAGGGATATTAACCAGGTTAAGCATTTTTACAGCTTCATCAAATGCTTCCTTCTTACTCATTCCCCTATGGATAATAAGGCTTTCTGCAATTTGTTTGCCTACCTTCATAGTAGGATTTAGTGATGTCATTGGATCCTGGAATATCATGCTTATATCTGATCCTCTCAGCTGTCTTAACTCATTTTCCTTCATTGTAAGAACATCTTTACCGTCAAAGGTAATAACAGAGCCTTTTTTAATTTCTCCCGGAGGAGTTTGAATTAATCTCATCAGTGACTTGGCTGTAACAGTTTTACCGCAGCCTGACTCACCAACTATAGCCAGAGTTTCACCTTTATCAAGGTGGAAGTCAACGCCTCTTACAGACTGTACTTCACCTGCATAGGTATGATATGAAACCCTTAAATTTTTTACATCTAGTATTCTATCCATATTCTTTCCCTCCCCTTACTGACGTAGTCTTGGATCCAATGCATCTCTTAAACCATCACCAAGAAGGTTAAAAGATAACATGGTCAAGCTAATAAGTAGTGACGGGACGAATAACTGGTATGGGTAAAACATTAAATTCTGCTGAGCTCCTGAAGCCAATGCGCCCCAGCTTGTATTTGGAGATTGTACTCCTAGTCCAATGAAACTTAAGAAGGCTTCACCAAATATAAATGACGGTACATCCAATGTTATTGCAACAATCATAACACCCATTGTATTTGGAATTAAATGCTTTGCAATAATTCTTGAAGTATCTGCTCCTAAAGCCTGCGCAGCCAGCACATATTCCTGTTCTCTGATCTGTAATACCTGTCCTCTTATTAATCTTGCCATACCACACCACCCTGTAATGGTCATGGCAATAATTATGGAAAATACTCCGCCAGTTCCCATTATAAGTGAAATAAGTATAACAATAATTAAATATGGAACACTTATTAATATTTCAACAATTCTCATCATTATATCATCAACAAAGCCGCCGAAATATCCTGAAATACCTCCATATATAACACCAATTATAACTTCAATGAGGGTTCCCACAATACCAATTATAATTGAAACTCTGCCGCCATACCAGGATCTTGCAAATAAATCCCTGCCAAGCTGATCTGTTCCAAAAAGATGAGTTGCATTTGGTTTCACATTAATTGCTGCCTGGTCTATAGACTCCTGCTTAAAAGGAACCATATATGGTCCAAAAATGGTCATAAATATTATTATAATTAAAATAATTAATGAAGCAATTGCCACTTTATTCTGCTTTAGTCTACGCCATGCATCCTGGAAGTATGTTATATTAGGTCTTAATATTTCGTCAGCATTGGCATTTTCACAACCAATTATCTTAAACTTATCTTTATTTAAGTCCGCCATTGATTTCCCCCCTATCTCTTTTCGCCTGTTACTCTGATTCTTGGATCTATTACGCTGTAGAGAATATCAACGATAACTAATGAAACAATATACAAAAATGCCATGAATATTGTTAATCCCATTATCAATGTATAATCTCTATTGCTGACAGATGATACAAAGGAATCTCCAAGTCCAGGAATTGCAAATATACTCTCTATAACAAAGGAACCTGTCAATATTCCAGCTATTTGTGGTCCTAAAATTGTTATAGCAGGGAGAATAGCATTTCTTATTATATGTTTCCAAATCAATGATAATTTAGAAACGCCTTTTGCCTTTGCAGTTAAAATATAATCTTGTCCAATTACATCCAAACAGTTATTCCTCATATATCTTGCATATACAGCAACTGGGCTTAAACTTAAGGCAAAGGTAGGCAGTATTGTATGTGCCGTAGTCCCCCAGCCTGATGTTGGGAATATTGGGTACTTATATGTGAACAGCCACTGCAGCAGCGATGCAAAAACAAAGCTGGGTATTGATACACCTACCAGTGCAATGAACATAACCACATAATCCGGCCATTTGTTTCTGTTAAATGCAGCGATTATTCCTAAAACAACTCCTAGGATAAATCCTACAGCTATAGCTTGCACACCAATTCTTGCTGATTTTGGCAGGCCAAGCTTAATTATGTCTGATACTTGTCTTCCAGGGAAGTTCAGTGATTCACCTAAATCACCATGAAGCACAGCCCTGTCTAGAAAGTTAACATATTGAGTAGATACGGGTTTGTCTAATCCATACTTAGCATAAAAGTTGATTCTTACTTGTTCAGGTAGTTTTCTAGCAGCACTTGCCAGTGGATCACCTGGGATAGTATGTATTAACATAAATGTTATTGTAGCAACAATCCATAATGTTACAAGCATATACCCAAGTCTTTTTAATATAAACTTGATCATTGTCATCCCTCCATATATACATAAATATATATAAACCTGATACAGCAGAGTTGATAACTCTGCTGCATCTGATTTAAACTATACACAATGAATTTATATTATCTCTTCTAATTATTTTGTTCCTGCTGGTCTTCCTTGTGTATAAGCATATTTAAATTCTGAACCTGAACCAAATAATGGGCTCATTAAGTTTTTAACATATTTAGCTCTGTATGTGTTTCTCATTCTATAAACTGTTGGTGATATTACAGCGTCATCATATAATAATATTTTTTCTGCCTGTTTGAATAAGTCAGCTCTTTCATCGTTCTTATCAGCGCCTAATGAACCAGCCTTTTTAACTAATTCATCATATTTTGGATTGCTCCATCCTGTTGGGACTATTCCAGCATTTGATTCCCACATGTCAAACTCTGTCATTGGGTCGTTGTAGTCTCCGCTCCATGCCATTGAAGCCATCTCATACTGCATATCATCAGTTCTCTTCTGGAATACTGGCCATTCAACATATTCAACTTTAACAGTAACTCCTAAAGCTTTTTGGAACATCTGCTGCTGGAATTCAGCAAACTGTTTTGAAGTCTGATCTGTACCAGCTTCTAACATATTAAAGGTAATCTTTGATGGATCAGGATCCATTCCTAATTCCTTTAAGCCTTCAATAAATAAAGCTTTTGCATCTTTATTTTCTTCAGCTAATGTCTTTATAGGTTCATAGTTAACTGTCTTTCTGAAGTCTTTTCCACCTATTTGTAATGATGGAGGACACCATCCATATGCTGGATATGCTAAGCCATTATATAATGTCTTAACAATACCTTCTCTGTCTGTAGCCAGTGATATTGCTTTTCTAACTTTTACATTGCTGAATAACTTAACTTTTTCATTAGTAAAGATATAACTTGTTGATGGGTCATAGCCCTTAATTACATTAAATTTACCAGTCTGGTCAAACTTCTGAGTCCATTCTGGTTTACTTACTGCAAGTGAATCTAAGGAACCATTTAGAAGCTCAGTCATTCTTGTCTGCTCTTCTTTTACTATATTCATGGTAACTTTGTCTAATTTAACTGATTTTGCATCCCAGTATTCTTTGTTTTTAGCAAGTTCCACTTTGTTTCCATGTACCCAGTTTGTAATTGTAAATGGACCTGAGAATACCATGGTATTAGCTTCTGTACCAAATTTTCCGGCAGCTGCATCAACCTTATCTTTTCTTTGAGGCATCATAACTTTAAAGTATGTTATATTTAAGAAATATGCACATGGTCCTTCAAGTTTAATTTCAAGAGTCTTGTCATCAAGTGCTTTTACTCCTACTACATCAGGAGAAGCATTTTTCTTAGGATCATTGTATTCAGCAGCACCCTTTATAGGCATTAAAAGGAATGAATATTGTGATGCTGTTTTTGGATCTAATGTCCTCTTAATAGCATATTCATACTCTGATGCTTTAACTTTTTGTCCATCTGACCATTTAAAGTCTCTTAAATGGAAAGTCCAGGTTAAACCATCTGGAGAAACATCCCACTTTTCTGCCCCAGCAGGTTTAATAACGTCTTTCCCATTGGCATCCTGCTCTATTCTTGTCAAAGCTTCCTGTGTCTCACTCAGTACCTGAGATGAATAAAGATCTGTTGACTTTGATGGATCTAATGTCTTTGGTTCCTGAGCCAGAACCAGATTTAAATATTGATCCTTATCAGGCTGAGCACTCGTTTGACCAGTTTCTGATTTAGTTCCACCGCAGCCAACTAACGCAGTCGTTGCAGTCATAGCAAGTGTTAGTACTACAGCAACTAATTTTTTACTTTTCACTAAAATTCCCCCTTTTAAATGAAATATTATATGTTATAACAAGTATTTCTACTCGTTATTACCTACTTAATTAATATTAAAAATAATAAATAAAAATTACTATTTGCAGTATTCTCTTTGTATTATTCTCTAAATATATTATTAACTTATACAAATATATTCAACTAAAAATAAAAAAATCCTGCTAAGTTGTATAAATAATTTGAATATTTAGTACTTTTCTAACTATTCTAAATAAAAATTATTAGTTTATGAAAAGTTGCATATTATGAATGCTAATATTGCTATTAGTAACTGCTAGTTATTTATGTAAGCTTTATAATTTATTGGCATATTATACTGAAAAAATTATTTATCTTATTACTACATGTATTGCTGCACATCCAATTTTATACTATATTAGCATAGATTATTTTCAAAGTCAATTAGTATAATTGTAATATTTTACATGGTTTTTACATTTTTTTAATCACAAATATTCAGTTTATTGAATTATTGTATTCTATAATTTACAATATTGCTTTATTATGTATCACAATATATTTTAGATTCATATTATATTTTTAAAACATATGTATTTTTAAACCTCTTGGTTATATAATATAGTAAAGAAATTTTAGGAGGGATACACGTGTCATACAATGTAGCAATAGTTGGTGCTACTGGAATGGTTGGCAGAAAATTTACAGAAGTATTACAGCAGCATGATTTTCCGGTTAATAATCTTTACCTTTTTGCCTCTTCCAGATCAGCTGGCAGTACAATTAAATTTAAAAATAAAGATGTAACTGTTGAAGAATTAAAAGAGGATAATATTAAAGGTAAGAAAATTGATTTTGCATTATTTTCTGCCGGTGGAGATATTAGTAAAGCATTTGCAAAGATATTTGTCCACTATGGTGCCACAGTTATAGATAACAGCAGTGCATGGAGAATGAACCCAGAAGTACCTTTGGTAGTACCTGAAGTAAATCCAGAGGATATAAAATGGAATAAGGGCATAATAGCTAACCCAAACTGTTCTACTATACAAGCTGTTGTAGCTCTTAAGCCTTTATATGATAAATATGGAATAAAGAGAATTGTATACTCTACCTATCAGGCTGTTTCGGGAGCCGGCATGGGAGGATATACAGATCTTGTGGAAGGGAATAAAGGAGTTCCTCCAAAGAAGTTTCCATATGCTATTGCAGGCAATATTCTGCCCCACATTGATGTATTTACAGAAGGCGGCTATACAAAAGAAGAAATTAAAATGATAAATGAAACAAGAAAAATATTCCACAATGATAATTTGAGAATTACAGCTACTACTGCAAGAGTACCAGTTCTTTATGGACACAGTGAAAGCATAAATGCAGAACTTAACAGTTCATTTGAAATTGAAGATGTTTTTAATTTAATGAAAAATGCACCAGGAGTAATACTTAAAGATGATGTTAAAAATCTTGTTTACCCTATGCCTATTGATGCTGCAGGTACAGATGAAGTATATGTGGGAAGAATAAGAAGAGATTTTAGTGTGGATAATGGCTTGAATCTCTGGGTTGTTGCTGACAATATAAGAAAGGGAGCAGCAACAAATGCAATTCAGATTGCAGAATATATAATAAATGATAAATAAAAGTTTATATTCTAACTTTTAAAATTTTTCTGTATATTTAATTATTATTTAAGAGGTGATTTTGTGAGCATTTTTAAAGGAAGCGGAGTTGCCATAGTAACTCCCTTTAATGAAAATGGAGTAAATTTCGATAAACTAAAGGAGCTAATTGAATTCCAGATTAAAAATGGTACAGATGCAGTAATTATCTGCGGTACAACTGGAGAAGCTTCTACCATGACAGAGCAGGAGAGAAAAGATACAATAAAATTTACAATTGATACTGTAAATAAGAGAATTCCCGTAATTGCCGGTACTGGAAGCAATAGTACAGCTGCAGCTGTGAGCTTCAGCAAATGGGCAGAAAGTGCAGGAGCAGATGCTGTTTTAGTTATTACTCCATATTATAATAAAACCACACAGAAGGGACTTGTTCAGCACTTTAAAGCAGTAGCTGACAGTATATCACTTCCCATTATAATATACAATGTACCATCCAGAACTGGACTTAATATACTGCCTGAAACACTTTTAAAGCTTGTTAATACCTGCAAAAATATTGCAGCTGTAAAGGAAGCCAGCGGAAATATAAGCCAGATTGCACAAATTAAAGCTTTATGCGGAGATAAACTGGATATTTATTCTGGTAATGATGACCAGATAATACCTATTTTAGCTCTTGGAGGTATTGGTGTAATTTCTGTTCTGGCAAATATAATTCCATCTCAGGTCCATAATATTTGTGATTTGTATTTAAAGGGTCACACAAAAGAAGCTCTGCAGATTCAGCTGGACACTTTAGCCTTGACAAATGCATTATTTATTGAAACAAATCCTATTCCTGTTAAAACAGCAATGAATCTAATGGGCATGGAAGTTGGGAATTTAAGACTGCCTCTATGTGAAATGACAGAAAAAGGACTTACAGTTTTGAAAACAGAGCTTAAGAATTATAAACTTATATAGGAGGTTGTTATGGTAAGGATAATTTTAAATGGCTGCAATGGAAAAATGGGAAAGGTTGTTACAGGTCTCACTCATAATTATGACAATGTTACCATTGCCGCTGGAGTTGACAGGGATACAAATAATACTTCTTTCCCTGTATTTGATAACATCAGTAAATGCAATATAGAAGCAGATGTAATCCTTGACTTTTCAAGGCCTGATGCACTAAATGGCTTAATTGCATATGCTGAATCTAAAAAGATTCCTCTTATTTTATGTACTACTGGCTATACAGATGAGCAGCTTTCAATAATTAAAGCAGCTTCAGATAAAATTCCACTTTTCAGGTCAGCAAACATGTCTATTGGAATTAATGTAATAAATAATATTTTGAAAAATATAAGTGCAAAGTTATATAAAGATTTTGATATTGAAATAATAGAAAAACATCACAATCAAAAGGTTGATGCTCCCAGCGGAACTGCCTTAATGCTTGGTAACACAATAAGACATGCCATAGATGAGGAAACTACCTATGTTCATGGAAGAGATGGAATTTCCAAAAGAAAGCATAATGAAATTGGAATCCATGCCATAAGAGGCGGCTCCATTGTAGGTGAACATGAAGTAATCTTTGCAGGTCAGGGAGAAACCATAGAAATAAAGCACACTGCAATATCCAGGGAGGTTTTTGCTGTAGGTGCATTAAAGGCCTGCCAGTTTATGTGCGGCATGAAACCGGGATTTTATTCAATGGAAGACGTTATAAAACTGTAAGTTATTAGGGATAATGCAAACAATGTGCATTATCCCTATTTTACTGCTTATATTTAATATGTTTATAAAACTGTTTCTATTAAGCCTCCGCCAAGCAGCATGTCACCGTCATAGAATACAACAGACTGACCCTTTGTTATAGCCCTTTGCTTATCTTTAAATTCCACTTTCACCCTGCCATCGCCATTTGGATAAATCACTGCCTTTGATGGCTTTACTGAATATCTTATTTTTGCTTCTACCTGCATAGGTTCTTTTAGTGTATCAAATGGAATGAAATTCATATCCTTAGCAACTAAACTAGTTTTAAAAATATCCTCTTCGCTGCCAAGCACAACCTCATTTCTAAGTGGATTAATATCAGTTACGAACATTGGTGTACCTAAAGCTATTCCAAGTCCCTTTCTCTGCCCGATAGTATAATATACAATTCCTTTGTGTCTGCCCAGTACATTACCTTTTTTATCAACAAAATTTCCTTCTCTTATTTTGTCAGGTACCTGCTTCTTAATATAGGCTCCATGATCATTATCAGGAATGAAGCATATTTCCTCGCTATCTTTTTTATTGTAAACTCTTAAGCCAAGTTCCTTTGCAATTTCTCTTATCCTGTCCTTTTTGTATTCACCGCAGGGCATTAAAGTATGAGCTAATTGATATTGAGTAAAGTTATATAATACATATGTCTGATCTTTTTTATCATCTTCCGATTTCCTTATTATATATCTGTTATCAATATGTTCTATGGTTGCATAATGTCCTGTGGCAATGTAATCAGCCCCCATTGCAGAAGCTTTTTTTAAGAACTCATCAAATTTAATATATTTATTACATGCAATACATGGATTTGGAGTTCTTCCCTGAACATATTCATCTATAAAATAATCAATAACATTTGTTTTAAAAACGTCTTTAAAATTCATAACATAAAATGGAATATTAAGTTTATCTGCCACCCTTCTGGCATCTTCAACTGAGCTTAAGGAGCAGCATCCTCCCTCTCTTTCCTCATACTCCTCATCTTCAGGCCAAACCTGCATGGTTACCCCTATAACGTCATATCCCTGTTCTTTTAAAAGATAGGCAGCAACAGAACTATCAACGCCTCCGCTCATACCTACTACAACTTTCTTCTTCATAAATTTATCACCATATCCTTTTTATTAATTATTATGGTTACGCAGCCTGTTTACAATATTTTTAACATGCTCTATAACGTATTCCACTTCTTTTTCATTACTGCCTGCACCTAATGTAAATCTTACAGATCCCTTTAAATATTCCAAAGGCACACCAATTGCCTTAAGAACATGTGATGGCTCTAAAGACCCTGCAGAGCATGCACTGCCGCTGGATGCACATATTCCATCCCTATCCAGCATCATAAGCAGAAGCTGGCCTTCCACATTTTTAAAACAAACATTAACATTTCCGGGAAGTCTTGAGTTTCCCGCAGTTCCATTAAGTATTGTATCATCAATTTCTAATAATCCCTTAATAAGCTTATCTCGCAGCTTTTTTAATCTTTCTGTTTCCATATTCATATTGTTTACTGCCATTTCAATTGCTTTTCCCATGCCGACTATGCCCGAAATATTTTCAGTTCCTGATCTTTTTCCTCTTTCCTGAGCTCCCCCATGTATTAAATTGTGGATTTTAGTACCTTTTCTAATGTAAAGAGCTCCAACACCCTTTGGCCCGTAAAATTTATGTGCGGACATGGATAACATATCTACATTCATTGCATTAACATCAATTGGCAATGCACCAATAGCCTGCACTGCATCTGTGTGAAATATTATACCTTTATCTTTGCATATATCTCCAATTTCCTTTATAGGCTCTATGGTTCCAATTTCATTATTGGCAGTCATTACTGAAACCATAATGGTGTTTTTTTTAATTTTACTTTTTAAAAGATCAACATCTATTTTACCATCCCTGCCAACTGGCACATAGTCAACCTGAAAGCCGTTTTTCTCTAAGTATTTACATGTATTTATAACTGCATGATGTTCAATAGCTGAGGTAATAATATGATTGCCTTTTTCCTTATTTGCTAAAGCTGCTCCCTTAATTGCCCAGTTGTCGCTTTCAGAGCCTCCTGCTGTAAAAAACACTTCATCCATTCTGCAGTTAATTGCATTTGCTATTCTCTCTCTGGAAATATCAATTGCCCTCTTGGTTTTTCTTGATATAGAGTATATTGAGGATGGATTTCCAAAGTACTTTGTCAGGTATGGATACATCTCATCTAAAACCTCTTTTTTTAAATAGGTAGTAGCAGCATAATCCATATATATAATATCTTCCATTTCATTCTCCTCGATTTTATACAAAGTTTTGCAAATACTATTTTACCTTAAACTTAATTTTTAAGCAATTAGGTATCTGTTACTTGGTTAAAACTGGGAGCAGTGGTTTGCTTTTTTTTTTAAATAAAATATTATTTTTTTGTATTTATTCGCGGCTAACCCATGTCGCTAGGCTGATATAAAAATGTCGCTTTTGATGCGACATTTTTATATCAGCAAAGATTAAATATTAAAGAACAAAGATTAAATAAGGTGAATTTTTGCCTGCTGCAAAAATTTTCAATGGAATAATGCTTTTTATGTAAGCACAAAAAGCACTTCTGTGAAGTGCTGAAAATTTATAGAATTTTAGATATGATTATTATTTCCTTCTTGCCTTCCTGAAATATTCCTTTTCCTCTTCGCTGTAGAAGCAGTCTTTAAATTCATCATCATCATCTTCTTCTATTTCGAAATAGGCAGGTGCTGTTTTATTTTTTGATTTTGTATTTTTATTTGGAGACTTTCCAAATAGAGAAGCAGCATTTTGTTTTGCTTTTTCTGCTGTCTTTGTTAAAATCTGATATAAGTTGCTTACGGAACCTCTTCTCTTTATTATAATTATTCCATTTCCTGTTAACTCTTTTATATACCTTTGAATAGTTCTTATGCACTTTTTCATTTGATCAGCTAAGGTTTTCTGAGATGGAAAGCAGGTATCCTTATTTCCATAACAATAGCTGTTTAAAATACAATACAATTTAAATGCCCCATGGCTGAGATTTTCATTAGATATAATTTCATTTGGAATCATTGTAAAATTGGTCATTTTATACACACCCCCAAATTCAGTTGAAAGTTAAAAGTTAAAAGTTCAAAGCTTCTCCAGTTATGAGTTAAAAGTTCAGAGTTAAAAGTTGTTACTTCTTACCTCTTACTTCTTACTTCTTACTTATTACCTCTTAGTTCTTAGTTCTTACCTCTTACTTATCTTATATGCAGTAATGGGGAAAATAGGGCAGCCTTCTTCAAAATAACAAAGATTAAAGAACAAAGATTAAATAAGGTAGTTTTTCTTTGCAGAAAAACCAAAAACTCAATTGATTAAGTGAATCATAGGTTTTAATAACTAAAAGATGTGACTGCATGGAATGGATGTACCGTTTTAGAGGAGTAGCAACAAAGTATTTAAATAATTATTTGAGCTTATTCAAATTCTTAAAGAACGTTAATTTTAATAATATTTTATCTGCGATAAATATATTTATAGAAGAAATAAGTAAAATTAATATGGAAAATACATATATAAATATGAGAAATGCTGAAATCAGTTTTAATTGACTTGTCCCTAACGGGAATTTGTTACTTTATCAACACTATTAAATAAAAGAGCCATATACCTAAAGCAGGAAAGATTAAAGAACAAATAACAAATATTGTTGTTTTGTCTCCAGGCAAAACTTAAATTAAGGATTTTCTGCCAAGGCAGAAAATCCTTATTCTTTAATCTTTGATCTTTAATCTTTGTTTTTAAAGGGCAGCCTACCGGCTTTGGATTTTTCAAATCCTTTTTTAACTCTATTAGTTAAACCGTAATTAGAGCCATCCTTGGTTCTTAAAATGTATGATTCACTCAATCAATTGGATTTAAAGATTTTCTGCCAAAGCAGAAAATCTACATTATTTGTTCTTTGTTCTTTAATCTTTAATCTTTAAATCAGTATGTCCTTTTTATTGAATACAAAATGAGAAATTAAATAGCATGCCACTGACCATATTATTAATACAGTAATACCAAATGTATAGGTTATAGATGGGTTTTGAAAGGCCCCCGCTGCAGTTCCGTCTATTAATGGGGTTATCTCACCATAGCTTGTAAACATAAATGGAGCAACTTTTAATAGTCCTGGAATCCCCTGTACCAATACAGTTAAAGCTATTACTGCTACAATGCTAAGTCCCATTGAAACCATGGAACTTTTAAATAAAGATGATATGAGAAAAGCAAATGATGTACATGCAATAATATATAAAATCTGTAATAAAAACATTCTTATTAAGTATTGTGAAATAGTGATAATATGTGTGCTGCCTGCAACTTGAATTAATGGGTGCACACCGCTGCCTTCTACCTTGCTTAAATCAAATTGATACAAAGTATCCACGAACATGGGATAATTTGCATTGCCAAACCCTTTCCAAAGCCCCACAATTACCATAAATAATAATTCTACTGATATAATTAATACTATTGCAGATATTACTACTGATATAAACTTCGAAAGAAGTACTTTGGTTCTGGAAACCGGCTGAATCAACAAAAATTTGAGTGTAGGGGGAGTGCATTCTCCGCTGACGATATCAGTTGAAAATACAATTACTCCAACTGCTAAAAAAATTGATCCTAACTGTCTGATTAAAGTTATTACAAAATTAAAGCCGTTAAATTCTTCATCAGCAGGCTTTATATCATTATTTAATAAATAATTCTTCTTGCTTAGTTCAAGCTTTTGCTGAGCTTTATATCTATCGGGTATATTGCTGTTTTTTAATTGCTCCTCACCTGCAGAAATTTCATTTTTTAATTGGGTTCTCCAGTCTATTTCCTTGCTTCCGGAAGCTATGGCATCCTTTAAAGCATTTATTTCATTTTCTGTTCTTTCAATGTTTGCATCAATATTTTTATTATATTGTTCCAGTGCATTAGCATCATCTTTTATGGACTGAGGCACATTTTCCTTATCCCTTTTCATATAATTCAAAGATTCCTGAAGATTTTTTATTTTAAATTCAGGGTTATTATACTTTTTTCTATTTTCATCCATTTTAAAAGAGCCATAACATATTGCAGCTGTTAAAAGTATAAATGCTATAAGAACTATATAAGTTTTCTTCCTTCTAAACAGTTTTATCATTTCATTTTTAATAAGAATCATCATTGTCTCTTACCTCCTTCTACCAATTCCATATATCTGTCTTCCAACTTTTCATGCTTAATATAGGCTTCTTTAATTTCAATATCATGTTTTACAAGACTTGTTATAATATTTGGTGAGGAGTCTTTTTTTATATTAATTACAATATCCCCATTTTGATTTTCTACATTATATACTATATCCAGGGATTTTAATAATTCTATAGAATCTTTTATTTCATTAAGTTTTAAAACCAATATATCCTTTTTGTGTGTATCATTGTCTCCTGAAATGCTCTCAATGGATTTTATAACACCATTATCAATAAATGCTACTGTATCACATAACTGCTGAACTTCACTTAACATATGAGAAGATATAAATATAGAGGTTTTTCTCTTAGATGCAGCATTTCTGATTATTTGTCTAAAATCCATAATACCAGAAGGATCCAGACCATTAGTGGGTTCATCTAATATCAAAAGCTTTGGATTTGATATTAAAGCTGCTCCCAGCCCAAGCCTCTGTTTCATTCCAAGAGAGTATTTTTTTAACTTATCATCTATCCTGTCTTCCAGTCCAACAAGTTTTATAATTTCATTTATTTCATTTTTAGGTACTTTTCTTATTGCAGCAATTTGATTGAGATTTTCTCTTCCTGATAAATATGAATATAATTCAGGATTTTCTACCACTGCTCCTACTTCATTAAGTGCTGCTTCTCTTTCCTTTGATATTTCTTTTCCCATAATTGATATTGTTCCTTTATTTGGGGCTATAAGCCCAACAAGCATTCTAATAGTTGTAGTTTTCCCTGCTCCGTTTGGTCCAAGAAATCCAAAAATCTCTCCTTCTTTTACAGAAAAACTGATTCCCTTTATAATATCTCTTTTTCCTAACCGCTTATATACATTTTCAACCTTAAGCACATCCATATCTTTTACCTCCCCTAGTTATTCTTACACATAATTCCATTTTACTGTAAATAATTATTAAATCAACCTTTTACACCAAATTGTAATTATTTCGTACAGATTTAAACATAAAAACAGGTTATCACAAAATGCAATCTTGTGATAACCTGTTAATTATATAAATTAAAGTATTTTGCTCAGAAAGTCCCTGGTTCTTGAATTTTTAGGATTATTAAATAACTCCTCGGGAGTGCCTTCCTCTATTATTTTTCCATCATCCATAAAAAGAACTCTGTCCCCAACTTCTTTTGCAAAACCCATCTCATGGGTTACAACAACCATTGTCATTCCTTCTGATGCCAATTCCTTCATTACATTCAGAACCTCTCCAACCATTTCAGGATCCAAAGCTGAGGTTGGCTCATCAAACAGCATCACATCCGGTTCCATAGCCAGTGCTCTTGCTATTGCAATTCTCTGTTTTTGTCCGCCGGATAACTGAGCTGGAAAAGAATCAGCCTTTTCTTCAAGGCCTATTTTTTTTAATAATTTAAATGCAATTGATTTCGCCTCATCAGAGGACATTTTTTTTACATTTATAGGAGCAATGGTTATATTCTCTAATACAGTTTTGTGAGGGAAAAGATTAAACTGCTGAAATACCATGCCCATCTTTTCTCTAAGCTTGTTTATGTCATTTTTCTTATCTGTAATTTTTGTACCTTCAAAGGTTACTGACCCGCTGTCAGGAGTTTCAAGTAAATTTAAGCATCTTAAAAAGGTACTTTTTCCAGATCCGCTTGGACCTATAATAACAATAACCTGTCCCTTTTGTATTTCCATATCAATTCCTTTTAATATGTGATTTTTACCAAAGCTTTTATTCAAATTACTAACTTCTATCACTTGCTCTCATTCCCCTTTCAACTGTACCAAGTAGTTTTGATAATGAAAATGTCATAATAAAATATATAAATGCTGCTACCAAAAGAGGCTCAAATGGCTTAAAAATATTACCTCTGACAGTATCTGCATTATACATCAATTCATGTATTCCAATAACAGATACAATTGAAGACTCCTTAATAACAGTGATAAATTCATTTCCTAAAGCAGGAAGTATATTTTTAAATGCCTGAGGTATAATAATTTTTTTCATAGCCTGTCCCTCAGTCATTCCCAAACTTCTGGCTGCTTCCATCTGCCCTTTATCTACAGCCTGGATACCTGCTCTTATAATTTCTGCCACATATGCAGAGCTGTTAATTGAAAGTGCTAAAATACCTGCAACTAAATCAGGAAAGTCATTCCCCAGGGCCGGAACAGAAGGAAAAGTAACACCTAAGGATGGTAATCCATAATAAATTATATATAATTGCACCAAAACCGGTGTACCTCTTATAAATTCTATATAGGACACTGCAATATACTTCAATATTTTATTCTTTGATAATTTCATTAAAGATAACAGCAATCCTAATATTGCACCTGCCAGCACTGTAAAAAATGCCAACAAAAGTGTGTATTTTGCTCCATTTATAAAAAAAGATGAATATTTACCTAAAAATGAAAAATCCAATGCTATACCTCCATTATTAAATAGTTCTAAAAAAGTCATAAAAGATAATGAAAATTCATTACCTTTTATATATAAGATTTATTCTACCTGGTTATTTGCATCTATAATGAATTTATTAATACTGTTTGATTTAGTTAGTCTGTCCAGTGTACTATTTACTGCTTTAACAAAGTCATCATTTCCCTTTTTGAATGCTATAGCTGATCCTTGTTCCTCATTTTCAACTTTTACGCCTGAAACAGATATATTACTGTTCTTATTTGCATATGAAGCTGCTACTGGTGCTTCAACAATAATGGCATCAACCTTCTTATTTTGTAACTGCAATACCAAGTCTGTAACTTTACTTAAAGACTTAGCTTCAGAACCTGGCATTTTATCTTTAGCAATCTGTTCCTGTGTAGTTCCCTTTTGAACACCAACCTTTTTACCCTTTAAATCAGCAATTGTTTTTATTTTGTCTTTGTCTTCTGTTCTTACCATTACACTATTAATAGATTTATAATATACATTTGAGAAATCAATACTCTTTTTTCTCTCATCTGTTGGGCTCATACCAGCAACTACCAAGTCCACATTGCCTGTCTGCAAGGCAGGTAAAAGTCCGTCAAAACTCATATCTTTAATTTCCAGCTTAACACCTAAGTTCTTTGCAATTTCATTTGCTATGGTAATATCAAATCCTATTATTTTATCATTTCCATTTACTGATTTATGGAATTCATATGGAGGGTAATCAGCGCTTGTCCCAACTACCAGTTTTCCGCTTTTCTTTATCTGATCTAACTTTGTGTCCTTTGTAGTCTGTGCTGCATTAACTGTTGATTTGCTCTTTCCACATCCAGTTATGGAAATCACCATAGATAATGAAACTACTGCTGCTAATATTTTCCCAACAAATTTTTTATTCATATTTATTCACTCCTCATTTATTAACTATGTATAACTATACATTATCATTCATATTTATGCAATACTTATTTTATATTTTTTGTTGGTAATATATTACTATAACTTAGAATAATGTAATATAATGTGGTTATCTTCATTTTTAATAGGACTTGTAGCTTTTTAGCATATTTAATTAATTTCTCATTATAGGATTTATAAATTGCATAATGTATATTTATACACCCTAATGTGTTTTTTCCATGAAAACCATAACAATTTACAAAAAAAATAACCTCAAAACAGAAATGATTTTCTATTTTGAGGTTATAAAAATTTTATAGTAATGATTTATCAGGTGTTACAATAATTTTAACCTGCTTTTTCTTCTCTGGACCTGTTAAAGTTCCAAAGCCCTGCTCAACAATATCATCCAAAGCTATTCTCTTAGTAATATACCCTTCTGCTTTTATTCTTTTATCTGCCATTAATGCTATAGTTGATGGAAACTCGTGTCTATATGCTAATGTGCCCACGATTTTCTTCTCCTGAAAAACTAATACATTTGGATTAATTTTTACAGGGCCTTCCCAAATGCTGGTTACTACCATGGTGCCTTCAAATTTTATGCTTTCAAGTCCAACATCCAGACCTATCTGTGAACCTGTGGTTTCAAAGCATACGTCAACTCCAACTCCTGATGTTAGTTTTTTAACCTCTTCAGGAATATTTACTTCATTTGGATCTAAAACCACATCTGCTCCTGATCTTTTTGCATATTCCTGTCTTATGGATTTTCTCTGTAAAACTACAATTAATCTTGCACCTGCTGCTTTTAAGCATTCTATGGTTGCAAGTCCTATTGGTCCTGCTCCAAGAACTAATGCAGTGTCACCAGCCCTAAACTTTCCAACCCTTACTGAATGCAGTGCAACAGCAATAGGCTCAATTAGAGCAGCCTGTTCATAAGACATATTATCTGGAATTTTATGCACGAATTCTGATGGGAATACAGTATATTCTGCAAGTCCACCGCCGCTTCCGCATAAGCCATGGAATCCCAATGACGAGCATAAATTATATTTACCTTCTCTGCAAGCTGGACATTCTCCGCAAGCCACAATAGGTTCTACAACTACTCTGTCTCCAGCCTTTATATTTTTAACTCCTTCTCCTACTTCAACAACTTCCCCTGAAAATTCATGTCCTAAAACAACAGGAGCTGTGGTTCCGCTTAATGGATGTGGCTGCCCTACTGGAATAAAGATAGGTCCTCCTAAATATTCATGTAAATCTGAACCACATATCCCACACCATTTAACTTTAATTTTTACTGAACCAGAAGTTACTTTTGGCTCATCAATTTCCTCAACCCTTACATCTTTTTTATCATACCATAATGCTGCTTTCATAAAAAAATCCTCCTTATACTATTAGTGATGCAAAATATAAAAGCAATTTTCATGCCAGCTCAAATGCTGGATGTTTGTTTGTTTTTTAACTATCAATTCTCATGAATGAGAATATATTTGTATCATTTATGAGAATTGATTTATTTTGTATATATGGTGAATTACTATAACAGATTATATTTTTTTATTTTTCTATATATTGTAGCCCGGCTTATTCCAAGAAGCTTTGCTGCATTTGCAATATTATAATTAGTTTTATTAAGAGCTGTTTTTATATTTTCTCTTTCAATAGTATTCATATTAATAAAATTATCATCAGGCTGGTATTTATTCTGATTTAATATGCCATTATCAATTAATTCCTGTGCTGTAATAACATTTCCTTCGCTTAAGTAATATGATCTTTCTACTATATTTTCAAGTTCACGCACATTGCCAGGCCAATTATATTCTGTTAAAGTTTTCATAAACTTTGAGTCAATAACCTTGTTTTTACCATTATGAATATTTAATCTGTTAATAAAATACTGTGAAAGCAATTCTATATCCCCTTTTCTTTCATTGAGGGGAATAATTTTAATATTCATCACATTAATTCTATAAAACAGGTCCTCTCTGAAATTTTTATTAATAACTTCCTTTTTTAAATTTCTGTTTGTGGCAGCTATAATTCTAATATTAAGTTTCCTTTCATAGTTTCCCCCTACCCTTATTACAGTTTTATTATCCAGAACTCTTAATAATTTTGACTGCATATCTAAAGGCAGTTCACCTATTTCATCAAGAAAAATTGTGCCTTCATCTGCTAATTCAAATTTACCTGCATGGCCTTCACTGGCTGCACCGGTAAAAGCACCCTTTTCATATCCGTACAGTTCACTTTCCATTAATTCCTTTGGTATGGAAGCACAGTTTACTGCAACAAATGGGCCATCTTTATTACTATAATTATGGATGGCCTGAGCAAATAATTCCTTTCCTGTGCCGCTGTTTCCCTCAATAATAACATTACAATTACTTAAAGCTGCCTTTTTAGAATAATCAATAATTTTTATCATTTCTTTATCTTTGGTAATTATGTCACTGAAGCTGTAAGCTGCATTAAAACCTACTACTTTATTTACGAATTTATTAATATTTTTTATAGTTTTAAATGTTATCACTGTACCGATATTTATATTATTATTTACTATTGGTACAGCATTCATACTACATTTTATTCTTTTATTCTTTTTTTTATAAAAATCACAGTACATATTATAATATGGTTTTTCTCCATGCTCTAAACTATTTATAAAATCTACATCTTTTATTACCTGATTTATATTAATATCTATTATTTCATCTCTTGTATATTCTAAAATACTGCAGGCATTTTCATTGACCTTTATTATTTTTAGTTCATGATCCAATATTAACATTCCATCTGATATTGATTGAAAAGTAGCATTTAATAAATTATTTGATACAGAAAATGCTAATTGTTTTTCAATTGAAAATGCACCTGTAAGTACCATACCCAATGTATGGCTGTGTGCGCCATTGTAATTACCAGACATATCTAAGCATCCAATAATATTTCTGTTTTCATCGTGTATTGTGGCAGCGGAGCATGACCATTTATGGTGTTTCTTACAATAGTGCTCTGCTGCAATAGTCTGAATTGGCTCATCCATATACAATGCAGTACCTATAGCATTTGTTCCAACTTCCCTTTCCGTCCAAAGAGCACCTTTTATAAAATTTAATTCATTTGCCATTTCCATAACATTTTCATCACCTAATACTTCAAGAAGGCATCCCGTATTATCAGTTAATATTATAGAAAATCCAGAGCCAGCTACAGTTTTATACATTTCCTCCATTATGGGTTTAGCTACCAACAACAGCTGCTGATTTTGTACAGTTTTTTTAGATAATACATCAGGTGGTACTTTTCTTCCTATTCCCCCATTGTAATCAACATTGTATTTTTTGCATCTTATCCATGAATCTGCAATGCTTTTTCTAACATTTTTATTAATTACTCCTGTGTTTATAAATTCTTCTAAATATTTTTTAGTATTAAACATATAATTATTTGTTATCCTCCGTATATAGTACATATATTATATCATTTATGCCTGTGGATCTAAGATGGAACATCTTTACAACATTGTAATAACTGATCATTATTTAATAATGTGAGAAAATAAAATTGCCGACAGTTATTTTCCGTCAGCAATTTTATATTAATAACAATAGTTATTAACCAACTATTAAATTTTTCATATCAGATTTAAATATTAACCAAAGTATCTTTCCAGCAGACCTTTAAATGCTCTTCCGTGTCTAGCTTCATCTTTGCACATTTCATGAACTGTATCGTGAATTGCATCGTAATTTAATTTCTTAGCTAATGTTGCTAAGTCTTTCTTGCCCTGGCATGCTCCATGCTCAGCATTAACTCTCATTTCAAGATTCTTCTTTGTGCTGTCTGTTACTACTTCTCCAAGCATTTCTGCAAATTTTGATGCATGCTCTGCTTCTTCAAAAGCTATTCTCTTATAAGCTTCTGCTACTTCTGGATATCCTTCTCTGTCTGCCTGTCTACTCATAGCTAAATACATTCCAACCTCTGAACATTCACCTGTGAAGTTTGCTCTTAATCCTTCTAAAACTTCTTTGTCAACACCTTTTGCAACTCCTACTTTGTGCTCATCTGCAAAGGTCATTTCATCATCTTTTTTCTCAACAAATTTATCACTTGGAGCTCCGCATACAGGGCATTTCTCTGGTGCTTTCTCTCCTTCATAAACATAACCACATACTGAACATACAAATTTTTTCATTTTTAATTCCTCCTAAAAACTATTTTCTTTACAATTCTTATTATATAATAATAATTATTAAATATCAATACCTTTTTTATAATTTATAAAAAAATCTTCAATTATTGATTATTGATCTTTCCTTATTACATTGGTATCTTTTATCATTACCCATCCTTTATAATAATCACAAATTTTCATTTTATCAGGGACCTTTGCAGATTGTTCAAGTGCATTTTTTGCCGTTAACTTGTTTATAGGAGAATCATTACCGCTAAAATTAAAAAACACTACTGCTTCTTTACTCTGAGAATATTTATCCATAAGAAAATACATGTTACTTAAATCTATATCCCCCTTAAATACATACTTAATAGGATATACCTTATTCTTTAAATATGTATTTGAATTATTTATAGCAGTGGCAAAATTATCAAAAATTAATTTATTTGTGCACACATGTGCAGAACCCCACTGTCCATAATATTTCCCCTTAGGGACAATGCTATTTATATACATGAAATTTTTAATTATCTGCTTTTCCCGTACTTCGTAAAATTTTATATCTTTTGAATTTTGACCTGACTCAATGTAAGCATTGAACCCAACAACCAGTCCATCACATATCATTTTAAAGTCTGAAAAGTCTTCACCTAAAAATTCTCTATAGTCCTTTTCATTTTTCTCCATATCTGTCTTTAATTCTATGCTGAATTGATAAATAGGATTATCCTTATTAGTATCGAAACTATTAAATTTGTTATTATTTACATTTTCCCTAAGTTCCTTCAATAAGGGCAGTGTGGCAGGTATGGACTTATCTGTCATCATAATATTCATACACTTTACGGCAGATGGAGGTATAGTTTCAACATCTAAACCTATAACTTTGAAACGCTTATCTTTATCGAGGCTTAAATAAAAATTCCTTATTTCCTTCCATGCAGCATCATATTTTGTATACTTTAAACTGTTATTATCCCATCCGTCAGCTAATTGCCTTAGCAAACTATCATCACCAGTGGTCAAATACTTGTTATACAGCCATCCTTCACTATGGGTTATCTCAGGTATGAAATACTTTATTCCTGCATTTTGTACAAAATATTTTAAAAACTTTACTTCTAAAGGCATATCAACAGTATATCCATGTTCCTCTCCAGTTAAAAAGACTTCATAATTGTCTAAGTATTTATTTAAAAATTCTAACTTAGGAGCATCAAGGTTGTTTGTATATATTGGTTCCTGATTACTTTTTATAAAATTCTGTGACGCTTTATCTTTAGATAAGTTGTCCATAAATGAATCAAAATTATTCACATTTTCTTTTGATTTAGCATTATTTACAGATGCACATCCACTTAATAATTGGGTTGTAATTATTAAGGTCATGGCTAAAGCCATATATTTACGTTTCATATACCATCATCCCCCGCAGTATATTTAATATCATTATTCTAGAAAAGAGAGTGCCCAGTACACTCTCCTTTTCTTTTATGCATAAATCATTCAATCAAATTTTACTTCATATACTAATGAACAAAAAGTTATTTACCTTTATATTCATTATCTTTATATTTGATAATTGAATTTAGCAAAATTGTATCATAAAATTCTCTACCATCTCCATTAATAGTATACTTAATGCTAACTTTCATTTTAGAATCTTTAGATATTTTAATATTAGGAATTACATTAAAATTATCTACAATACGCTCATTTGACTTCTCAAAGTTCTTACCACCAGCAAAGTCAGCAATTTTTGTTCCATCTATATATACATTAAAATTTATTGAATCTACTTTAGCTTGCTTTTTTAACTTAAATATATATCCATCTTGAACGTATAACTTAGTTCCTATACTTACTAAAGAGAAATTATCTATATCTATATCATCAGTTAAAATATCTGTTTTGTATATGGTGATTGACCGCTCTTTAAAGAGTAAATACCCCCAAAGTATATTTGAAAATATCAATATAACAACTAATACAATTAAAATAACTTTTCTTTTCATAAGGCTTGTCCCCTATTCGTTTTTATTTAATTTAGTTATATATATTTGATGGTAATACACTATCAACATAATAGCTATGATTAACTAATGCCAAATAGAGCGACATCGTTGTTCCGACTGGAATAGTTGCTCCTAAAGTTATTCCTTTAGTTGGCCATGCAACGTTCAAATTTGCATTAGCTTGCCAATAAATCTTTCTCATGGCGGCTCTATTATAAGGAGCTGCAATTTCTTCTACATCCCTAATATTTTGAATTGATGGTGCTCCATTACAACCTAATCCACTAGCAAATTGATCCCAGCTAGGACCACCATTAAATCTACTTGTATCGTACCTAGATATATAAAAAGTTGATCTAAAACCAGCAACTATATTGGTGCCTATTGTTTTAGTAACCATATGATCTGTATACTGAGCTCCAAACGAATCAGATATAACAGATAAAGGTCTTATTTCTCCTGAGAAGGAATATTTCTGCTTTTGGTTTTCTTGATTTTTTCGCAATTCTTTAGTTTTTTCTGAAGCTTTAGTCTCTATCTTTATAAATGATCCATCTTCAAACCTGTAATATCTAATATTATCCAATGGGTCATCTATATCAAAGGTATTAAAGCTTGCAGGTATTTCCTTTACTTTATCTGGATTATACGCATCCCATAAAATATTCTTGTCCAATTTATCTAATAGTACTTTTTGTTTTTCTTTTGGGACATTATTCTGATCAAAAAACTGTATATATTGTTCTTTAGTTTCAAATGTTTTAATATTTTTAATGTTATCTTCTGCTTTAACTATTGATGTACTAAATGGTGTTGCTAAAAAAATACTAGCTATTAATATTGAGCTTACCAAATTTCTAACTTTTTTCATTATTCTAATCCCCCTATATTTATTTTTGTAACTTGGCTTTACCACGTTTCTACTCCATGGTAAGTATATTGCCCATCTTCCTCGCCCCCCTTTCAAAACTGGACATAGCTTGTGATGGTACATGTATGCTTACTCAGGTTTCGCATTATGGAATCAAACCTGTTATTAATTTATGTTCTCGTTCATCAAAAATTTCATCTAATAGTGAATTTGTTAAACTTGATGAAAATAGTATTTTCCACGTTTAATTCATGTATCAAAATCAAAATACCTAAGATAGTAAAACCAATAACTATGGATGTGATTAATATTAAACTGATGTTCCTAATTTTTTAGTAATATTAATCTAGCTTTTCTTTTAAATTAAAAACGATTCCGATAAATTTTAATGCCACTTATAACAGCTATAGGCTCCTTATCTTCAATACAATATTTTTTTATTATTTGATTATTATTTTTAGCCATTGAGCCAAGTAACAAGCTAAAAATTGCTATTGTAACAATAGAAAAAACAATGAATTTACGCTTCATATATCACCCTCCTCTCTTCTGTATATTTAATATCATTATTCTACAATATTTACATATGATAGTAAAACATCTATAATTTACATTGAAGTGTAATATTTAATTTGCATTAGAATTAAAACCATTTAGGACAAACATGCTTATGTTTTAACCATGGTTTTATATAAAAATTAGAAATGTTATTTTAAATTACATTTTTGCAAGGAGGATACTAACTTGGTTAACTCTATAGGATATAAAATTAAGGAGTTACGTAAAGAGAAAAAGATATGTCAAGAAGATTTATGCTGCAGTATTTTAAGCAGAACTATTTTAAGTAAAATAGAAAATGGTAAAATGTTACCATCAATTATACAACTTGAACATATTTCTAATGTTTTAAATGTATCTATTGTGTACTTTTTTCAAGATTCCGTAGAAAAAGGATATCTTACTTATTCAAACTCAAGCATAATTAATCCTTCCACATTAGAAACTTTATATAAGGAAAAAAAGTACATTGAAATAATAAAAATTGCAGATTCAAGTAACAATTCCGATATTAATAAAAACTTTTATATTGGAATGTCCTATTTCAATATGCAATTATATAATGACTCAGTAAAAAATTTAAAAGAATATATAAAGGCATATGCCAAGTTTTCTCATACAGAAAAGCATAATTATGCTGAAAATTGTACCTTTGCTTTCAATTCACTGTTTTACATTATGATGAAAAATTCCAATTATAATAAAGCTCTTAGTTATTTATACCGTGCACAGCAGGTTATAATAGAAAATAAATTGATACATAGTAGAATATATTATATTATCGTAAACAACATAGGGGTCACCTATTGCTTAATGAAAGAGTATAAAAAAGCAATTGACATTCTGGAAAAGTTCATTAACGATATAGATGATTTAGCATATATATCAATATTAGCAACCATTCATTTATCCTTAAATATTGCATATTACAAAACAAATAACTTTGAAAAAGCTATTCATCACATTAAATTAGCTATTACTTTTTTTGATTATAGTGGAGAACATTTCGATGCAGGTGAATGTTATCTAAATTATATTAACTGCTTAAGACTATCCTCAAAATTTGAAGAAGCTTTATATCTAATTTCTAATCTAAAAGCCAAATATTACTGTGATAAATCTCTTATTAATCTTTTTCTGATCCAGCAAATGATTGTTTTTTTTAATATGGAAGACTACATTGATTTATCTAGAACCTTACAGGAAATAAGGTTTACCAAGCTTAGAAAGAAAAGTAAAATGGACTATTACCTTGTGGTAGGACATATGAAATTTTTGGAGAAGGATTTTAATTGTGCTTTTGATTATCTTAGCAGGTGTAAAACCTATTTATTAGACAATAAATATTATTTAGACCTTAGTGTGATATGTAATGATTTATACAAAATCAATAATGATATAAGCTATTTAAATAAAAGTTCCTATTATAGGGATTTATATAGGACCTGTCCATTTCCTAATATATTCATAGGATAATATATTCTTCAGCCAGAGTATAAAATTGCGTATAAAAAAATGCTGTCAGAATAATTCATCTGGCAGCATACCCTTATATACCATTATTTATAGAAAGCAACTTTCTATATAGTTGAAAGTTATTTGAAATATCTATTTAATAAACCCTTAAATGCTCTTCCGTGTCTAGCTTCATCTTTGCACATTTCATGAACTGTATCATGAATTGCATCGTAATTTAATTTCTTAGCTAATGTTGCTAAATCCTTCTTACCCTGACATGCACCATGCTCAGCATTTACTCTCATTTCAAGGTTCTTCTTTGTGCTGTCTGTTAATACTTCTCCAAGCATTTCTGCAAATTTTGATGCATGCTCTGCTTCTTCAAAGGCTATTCTCTTATAAGCTTCTGCCACTTCTGGATATCCTTCCCTGTCTGCCTGTCTGCTCATTGCTAAATACATTCCCACCTCTGAGCATTCGCCAGTGAAGTTTGATCTCAATCCTTCTAAAACTTCTTTGTCAACACCTTTTGCAACTCCTACTTTGTGCTCATCTGCAAAGGTCATTTCATCATCTTTCTTTTCTACAAATTTATCACTTGGAGCTCCGCACACAGGGCACTTCTCTGGTGCTTTCTCTCCTTCATAAACATAACCACATACTGAACATACAAATTTTTTCATTTTTAATTCCTCCTAATTAATAAGTTTATCAACAATTATTATTATATAACACTTATTATGATTTATCAATAGTAATTATAAAATATTTTTATTTTAGCTGCTTTCTGTCATTAAAAAATCTGCTATAGGATAAATAGCAGGCTAAAAATGATGCTATAGATGTAGTGGAAAGCATCATAAATGTTACCATTATTTGAAATCTAATTGCCTGCAGAGGGGGTGTGCCTGCTATAATAAGACCTGACATCATTCCAGGAATAGCAACTATGCCCAGTGTTTTGGTAGAATCTATGGTTGGAAGCATTCCTGTTTTTATTGAATCCTTTATTATCTCTTTAGATGAAACCATAATATCTGCACCAAGTGCCAGCTTTGTTTCAACTTCTTCTCTTTTGTTTTTAAACAGTGATATCATCTGCCTATAGCATAGTCCCAGTGCTACCATGGCATTACTAATTATCATACCTGATATTGGTATAACCTGGTTTGGAACATATTTAACGGCACCTGCAGATATTAATACTCCTAATGTTATAATAGTTCCTACTGTAATTGAGATAAAGGATATTAAAAATCCTTTTTCTATGCCCTTTCCTCTTTTTGCAGCATTGTATGCAGCATTAATGGTCATAAATAAAAGTAAAAATGTTGTAAATAATGGGTTTTTAAGTCCAAATATAAAGTCTAATACATAACCCAATATAACTAATTGGATAATTGCTCTAATTACTCCAATTACAATTTCTTTTTCAAGTTTAAGCTTTTGTGAATATGAAAATATCAGAGAAACTGCAACCAGTGAAGATGCAATTAAAAGGGACAATACACTTATATTTGCCGTATTAGCCATTATCTATCACCTCCAAAGATTTTATTTCTCCAGCTTCTATGGTAAGAAGCTTATTTGCATTTTTTTTACTTTGCTCCAAGTTATGTGTTACCCATAAAATAGTAATACCATCCTTATTTAATTTTTTAACTACTTCTTCTACTATTTGTGTATTTTCAGCATCCAATGCAGATGTAACTTCATCTAGGAGCAATATTTCGGGTTTGCACAGCAATGTCCTTATCAGTGATATTCTCTGCTTTTCCCCTCCTGATAAATTTTTATTTTCCTTATTTAAAATTTCTTCATCTAAATTGAACATTTCCAGATATTTTGAAATAAGCTTCTTATCAGGCACTATGTTTCTTATATTGAACGGAAATGTAAGGTTATTTATTACCTTATCTCCAAACAGGTATGGAGTCTGAAAACAATATGCTACCTGCTTTCTATATTCCATTGGACTGTAATCCGTAATATTTTTATCTTTGTAAATTATATCCCCACTGCTGCTGCTTATAAGGTTGCTGCATAGCTTTAGCAAAGTACTTTTGCCGCTGCCCGATGGTCCTATTATTGAAAAATAATCACCATTATTAATATCTAAATTAATATTCTTTAGTATATCTTTATAATAAATTGAATTAAGCTTAAGTAAAGTCATGTTATCCTCCATTTCAGTTACTGCCTGCCTAAAGTCTTATTAACTTCCTTCAGCAGACTTCTTATAGGCAAATGCTGAGGACATGCCTTTTCGCATTTACCGCACTCTATACATGCTGATGCCCTAAGGCCTTTATCCAGAGAATTATATTGTTTTGAATAGGTCTCTAAGTCATCATACATACTTGAAAAATTATATAAAGAAAAGTTTTTAGGTATATTTACACCTGCTGTACATGGCATGCAGTATTCGCAGGCTGTGCATCCTACTTTCATTTTCTTTTTTAACATTTGTTTAGCATTTTCAATAGTTTTAAGTTCCTTATCACTTAAAGAACCAGCTTCTACAGTATCTGCTGTATCAATATTTTCTTTTATCTGATTAATATCATTCATACCGCTTAGTATTACAGAAACCTCAGGCTGATTTAATATCCAGCTTAATGCCCACTGAGCAGGTGATTTTGTATCATCACAGCTTTTAAACACATCCATGATTTCCTTTGCAGGGGTTTTTGCTAAAAGCCCTCCTCTTAGAGGTTCCATTATAACCACGCCAAGCCCTTTTGAAGCTGCATATTTTAATCCTTCTTTTCCTGCCTGATAATTCTCATCTAATATATTGTACTGTATCTGACAAAAATCCCATGGATATAAATCCACAATATCTTTAAATACACTTAATTTATCATGAAAAGAAAAACCTACATATTTAATTTTACCCTGTTGTACCTTTTCATTTAAAAAATCTAGTACACCTAATTTTACTACCTTATTAATTCTTTCCTTACTTAATGCATGTAACAAATATAAATCTACATATTCCGTATCAAGTTTTTTAAGCTGCTCATTAAAATATTTATCAAAATCCTCATACTTTTCCATAAGCCATACCGGCATTTTAGTGGCTAACCTGACTTTTCCCCTATAACCATCCTTAAGTGCCTTTCCTACAAGCACTTCACTCATACCATTATGATAAGGATAAGCTGTGTCAATGTAATTAATACCATTATCAATTCCATATCTTATAAGCTTTATGGAATTTTCCTCATCTATTTTTCCATGGTCACCATCTATAACAGGCAGTCTCATGCATCCAAATCCAAGAGCTGATGTGACAAAATCAGTTTTCCCAAACTTTCTATACTTCACTTTTTTTATTCCCCTTTCGCATTTTTTTATAATAATATTATTACACATAAAAGAATAGTTGTTTATAGTTTATATTATATTGTATAATTTAATTAAGTTCAAAATACTGGTAATTACCTTAATCCATTTAGCAAAGGTCTTAATATAACCTTAATAGGATGGTGATTTTTTGATAAATAATGATATAATTTTTGAGCTTCTTGAACAAATGTCAATAATAGCAGTTGCTGCTTATATTTTCAGCCAGACGAGAATATTTAATAACCTTCTTAAAGAAAAAACTAACATAAGTGACAGACTAATTATGATATCATATTTTAGTATTCTTTCTATAGTTGGCACCTATATGGGTATCAAAGTTGAGCCTAAGGCATTTGCAAATATAAGACCTATAGGCGTAATAATGGCAGGCTATATGGGCGGCCCAATTGTAGGAACAATTGTGGGCCTCATAGCCGGGATCAATAGATATTCCCTAGAGGGTATTACTGCATTCTCCTGCAGTTTTGCTGCCATAATTGAAGGTTTAGTAGGAGCATTAGGTAGAAAATATACTAAAAATAATATCTTTAATATAAAGATTGGCATAATTATTGGGTTAATAGCTGAAATATGCCATATGATTATCATATTAATTTTTTCCAGACCTTTCAGTGATGCAGTAACCATTGTAAAATTAGTTTCTATCCCTATGATAATTGCAAATACTCTTGGAGTAGTGCTATTTTTAAATATTATAGAAAACACCACTGAGAATTTTAACAAACAGGAATCACTAAATTTTGAAAAAGCATTAAATATAGCTAACAATACAATTTATAATATGAGAAAAGGATTAAACAAAAATACCGCAAATAAGGTTTTAAAGTCAATTTATAAAAACATAGATATAAATACAATTTTTTTATTTGATGAAAATAGATTACTTTCTTATTTCGGTCATAAATATAATTATAACATGCTCCTTGAAAAAATATCAGTTTATTCCAAATCTATTAATAATTTTAACATATTATTAAATGAAAATAATAAAACTATAACTTTTTATTGTACTACCATTTCAGGTGCAGATAATAAAGCAGTACTTGGAGTTCAGTTGTCTGGCACAACTTATATTGACAAATACACTGTGAGGCTTATGAATAAAATAAGTGATCTTCTTTCCAGTCAGCTTGATGTTTACAGATTAAATGAATTAGCAAAAAAAGTTTCTTCAGCTCAGTACAGTGCATTAAAGTCGCAGATTCATCCGCATTTCCTATTTAATGCATTAAATACCATTGCTTCATTTTGCAGGATAAACCCTGTCACAGCCAGGGACTTAATTATAAGCTTATCAAATTATTTCAGAAAAACATTGTATCAAACAGAGGATTTCACATCCATAGGAGATGACTTGGAATTAATACATTCATACTTTTCCATAGAAAAAGCAAGGTATGGAGATAAATTAAATATGCATATTGATATACCAAAGGAATTATATAATTTAAGAATTCCGGTTTTTATTCTTCAGCCAATTATTGAAAACTCAGTAAAACATGGTATTTCACAAAAACCTGATGGAGGAAGTATTTATTTATGGGCTAAATGTATAAAAGATGACCTTATATTTATTATTAAGGACTCAGGAGTTGGTATGAATGTTGATGAAGTATTTAAAAGAGATTCCAATTCAATTGGTTTAAGGAACATTCAGGAAAGATTAAAAATGTTGTATGGTGCAAAATACAGCTTTAATATTAAAAGCTTTATTAATGAAGGTACTTCTATAGTTATCAAAATCCCAAAGGAGGCATATAATTATGAACAGCTTAACTGCAGTAATAATAGAAGATGAAATTATTTCCGCCAGTGAGCTTGAATACATATTACACAAATTTCCATCAATTATAGTAAAGGGCTTGGCTTATAATTGTACAGATGGATATAAACTTATAAATAAGATAAGGCCTGATGTTGTATTTACAGACATTAATATGCCGAAATGTTCAGGCATAGAATTAGCAGAAAAAATAAAATTTTATTATAAAAATACTTATATTGTATTTGTAACTGCTTATAATGAATATGCAGTAAAGGCCTTTGAAATTGGAGCTGCAGATTATATTTTAAAGCCTTATGATGAAAAAAGAATTCAGATTACAATTGAAAGATTACTTTCAGGTGCGGTTAGAGAAAAAAAGTGCGATAAATTATGTGCATTAAGCCATGGCAAAACAATGCTTATCAATATAAATGAAGTTTATTACTGCTTTGCTGAAAATGAAAAAAACTATATAAAAACAAAAAATAAAAAATATATCACAAACAATACACTTAGTGAAATTGAAGCTAAAACTAATTTTTTCAGATGTCATAAAAGCTTTCTGGTGAACATAGATAATGTGAAAGAGCTGTTTCCATGGTTTAATGGAACATATAAGTTAATAATGAAAGATGATGAATCCTCAGAAATTACTGTAAGCAGAAATAATGTAAAAAAGTTGAAAGAATTATTAGAATTATAACTCAATTCTAACAATTGGTAACTTTCACCTATTGAATAATGCACTTCACCCTCTGAATATGTTATTGTAACCCTATTCAATTGAGCAGTAACAACCTTTTTGTTAATATTTAATTATAAAGAACATAGGGGGTATACTAATGTATTCATTTTTAGGTGGTATTATTGTACTTTTACTTGGTTACTTTGTTTATTCAAAAGTCATTGAAAAATTAATGGATGTCAGGGGCGATAGGGAAACACCTGCATACAAACTGCAGGACGGGGTGGATTATGTTCCAATGCCAACCTGGAAGGTGTTTCTTATACAATTATTAAACATTGCAGGTCTTGGTCCTATATTTGGAGCACTGCAGGGTGCATTATTCGGGCCTGTGGCTTTTCTTTGGGTTGCCTTTGGCAGCGTTTTTGCAGGAGGAGTACACGATTTTACTTCTGGAGTTATATCAATAAAACATAACGGTGCTAGTTTATCAGAAATACAAGGCATATACTTAGGCAAAAAGATACAAGCTGTCATGCGTATTTTTACCATTGTATTATTAATCTTAGTAGGTGTAGTTTTTGTAACGGGGCCTGCAAAGCTTTTGGCAGCGTTGACTCCTGATAAATTTAACACAGCCTTTTGGGTAGCAGTTGTATTTGTTTATTACTTCTTAGCCACAATTCTTCCTATAGATGTTTTAATAGGCAATTTATATCCTGTATTTGGTGTTTGTCTTGTTATTATGGCATTAGGAGTTGGGGGAGGAATAATCTTTGAAGGATACCGCATACCTGAAATCACACTTACAAATCTGCATCCTTCACATATTGCTGTATGGCCAATGATGTTTATAACCATAGCCTGCGGTGCTATCTCAGGTTTTCATGCTACTCAGTCTCCTTTAATGGCAAGATGTATAAAAAATGAAATGTATTCAAGAAAAGTTTTTTATGGTGCTATGATTGCAGAGGGATTAATTGCACTTGTATGGGTTGCAGCTGGTATATCTTTCTACAATGGAGTTCCTCAATTAGGAGCAGTATTAACAAAGAGCGGTCCTGGAGGAGCAGTTCTGGAAATTACTAAGACTCTTTTAGGTCCTATTGGCGGAGTCCTTGCAATGTTAGGAGTTATTGCATGTCCTATTACTTCCGGGGATACGGCTTTTAGAGGTGCCAGAATAATGATTGCAGACATAATTCATTATAAACAGGATAAAGTTAAAAAGAGATTACTTCTTGCACTTCCAATGTTTGCAGTAGGAATTGCACTTACATTTATTAACTTCGATATTATCTGGAGATACTTTGCATGGGCAAACCAGACACTTGCAATGGTAACTTTGTGGGCAGTTTCTGTTTATCTTGTTAAATATAAAAAGAATCACTGGTTTACTACAGCTCCTGCAGTATTTATGTCAGCTGTATGCACAAGTTATATTTTCCAGGCTAAGGAGGGCTTTGGACTTCCTGCTGTGTTCTCAAATTCAGTTGGTATATTAGTAGCTATAGGTTTACTTGGAATATTCCTGGCAAAGGCTAAATCATTTTCTGAAACGATTCCAAGTATAGATAATTCAATGAATGTATAAAAATTAAATGCAGGCTGGCCAGATTTTAAAAAGGTCAGCCTTTTATATTGTATTATTTTATAGCATCCCAGAACTCCTGGTCACTAATATCTTTTATGAATCTATAACAGTTTCCTTTCATTGTAGTGTCAAATTGGCAGATTGCGGAGTAAAGACAATATTCACAAGGAGTTTTTTTGTTATTTTTATAAGGATTTATACTTATATTGCCTTCTAGTATTTCTTCGCAGATATTTACTATTGTCCCCCTGACAAATTCTCTTAAATCTTGAAACTGCTCAAGAGTAGCCACTGAGGATTTTGATTTTGATATACTTCCATCCTTCTTCACCATTACAGGCACTATAAGTGAGCTTCCTTGAATATCTCTGTCCATTTCCTTTATTATTTCAACGTCCTCCAGCAATAGTCCCTTCATCTTTAAGCTTGCTGCAATCTTCTTTTCTATTTCCTCATCAGATAAATATCCCTTTGCTTTTATAATAGGATCCTGCAATTTAAAGTATAAAATAGCTCCAGGCTCTGCTTCTTCTTCATGCTTTCCTGATATCTGAGTCAATATGGCATCAAGATATATCAATAGCTGAAGTTCCATACCATTATATATATCAGATAATTTAAATTCTTTATTTCCGGATTTGTAGTCTACTATTCTTAAATAAAGCTTATTATTTTTATGTAAAAAATCCAATCTGTCAACCCTTCCAATGAGCTCCACATCTTCTCCTGAGTGCAGCTGAATCTTTATAGGCTCATAGTCTCCTCCTCTGGAAAAAGATATTTCATATCCTGAAGGTCTGAATCCTCCCATTTTCATATGCTCAGTAATGAGCCAAACTGATTTTGTAAGTACCCTTTCAATATTATTGGCAACATGTTTATATCTTGGTGAACTGCTGAATATGCTGCCTGGTATTTTTACAATAGTATCTTCTACTATTTCACCAACCGTTTTCTCGCACCATTCCTTGGTAATATCATTCCAGTCAATATTTTTTTCATTAACTATATTTGAAAAATGCTGAATTACATTGTGCATAAATGTCCCAAGATCAGGAGATGTCAAGGAATATATTTTTCTTTCCTTAGCTCTAAGCCCATACTGAACAAAGTAAGAGAAAGGGCATTCTGAAAATTTCTCCAGTCTTGACACACTTATATTTAATTTATCCCCGTAAAGTTTTCTAATTTTTAGTGTGTTATTGACTTCCAGTGAATTTGTATAATCAAATCCTTTTACAATATTATTTATTTTTTTATTCCATAAATCATTTTCCTTGTACCATCTATATGTTTCTATCCATACAGGATTAATATCCACATTACCTGAATCCTTCTTAACTGATGAAACCAATTGATTTAAAGTGGCTTTTGGATTCACTATTTTATTAATGCTTTCCTTAGCATCTGCATCCTCTGCAATTTCACTGCGTTCCTCAAGGTTTTTAAAAATCTTTTTAAGCCTTGATATAATTATAGATGGCCTCATGCTTTTTCCTTCAATATCAGATATTGAATAGCTAAGAGTAACACAGTCACTTACACTGGTTAAAATACTGTATACCTGAAAATTTTCTTCAAAGGCATCTTCCTTTGTGTTATTTCCAAGCTCTATACCATTTTCTCTAAGCATGATTCTGTCGCTGTCGTTTAATATTCCCTCTTCATCCTTACCTTTTGGAAATATTCCATCATTTACCCCCAGCAGAAAGAGAGCTTTAATTTCATGGCTCTTTAATCTATATACCGAGCTTACCAGTATTTGATCCAATGCAGGAGGAATTAATCCAATTTCATACTGCTGGAAACCAGCAAGCAAAACCTTAGAAAACTCATCTGTATTTATTTTATCATCACCAAATATTTCTGCCACCTGATCTAAAACTTCCATTACAACGTTCCAAATCTGACCATAAGCATTGGCTTTATCCAGCTCATCCTGACTTTTAAACTGTTCTATCCAATTTTGAAGCTTATCTCCTGTATTATTATGGATTAAAAAATTATATACAGCTTCACACTTCTTTTTGGCTGTTCTGCACTTTTTTAATTCTGAATGAAAAAGCTTTACAGGCTCTGCTGCTTTTTTTCTTATATCATTAATTTTATCTAAATTTATTTCTTCCTGAGCCTTTTCTTCATCTGTAAAATCATAATTTAAACCATATTCCCATTTTTCATCCTTAGTCCACATTGAACCCTTAATTCCATTTTTCAAAACATAATTTTCAAGTAAATCTATTTCATCCATAGTAACATTTGACAGCCCTGTTTTAAGATATCTAAATACGCTTTCATAGGACCAGTGTTTTGTAAATATTTCTAAAGCTGAAATTATATAAATTATAAGCTGGTTATTTTCAATGCTTCTTTTAGCATCTATGAAATATGGAATATCATACTCTGTGAAAATAGCTTTAACTATACTTTCATACTGCTCCAGGTCACCGCTTACCACAGCTATATCCTTATATCTGTATCCTTTATCTCTGCAAAGGTTTATTATTTCTCTGGCAGTAATTTCAACCTCATTGTACCTGTTTAAAGCTTTAATTATAGAAAGATTTTTAACATCCTTTTCATAAACCTTAAAAGGATATTCAAAAATATATTTTTCAAGATGCTGAAGCTCCTCATTATCTTTAAATCTGTAACATGGACTGCAGTTTAAAATTACCGGCTTGTCATATTTTATATTGTTATTTTTTATTATTTCAAGCAGTTTCTTTTCAGTTCTCTTCACAGGGCTGAATAAATCTGTATTTTGAGTTTCACTGTCTGAAACATCCTGACACAGCGATATGTTCACCCTATAGGCCTTCTTTAGAAGCTTCTCTATTATAAGATATTCCTGTGGGGTAAAATCATAAAATTCATCTATCCAGATTTCAGCATTATTAAATAACGATGATTCATCAAGCTTTTCTATTAATATTGTTAAATCATCATCGCTGTCTATATATTTTTCATGGAGCCTTTTTTCAAATTCTTCAAAAATTAATTTTATATCACTGACTTTATTTTTAAGATTTTCATCTTCGATCTTATCAATGCCTGAGTTTAGCTCAGTGACATCAATGCTGTATTTCTTTAATTCTGTAATTATTTCTCCAATTGTATTTGTGAATCCCTGCCTGTCTGCTACCCTGTTAAATACTTTCAGCTTATCTTTTACGCTGCTTATAACATTATAAATCAGCATGTTTCTTCCAGCCTCATTCATATGCTGTGCAGTGATTCCCCCTACTTCATTAAATACTGTATAAGCCATTCTCTTAAAACTTAATACCTGAGCTTTATTAATACTTTTTTCACCTATCATATTTATCATATTCTTTTCTGCCTGAAAGGAAAACTGCTCTGGTACAAGTATTATTAATGAATGCTTTGTTTCGTTATTAATTATTTTATTTTTTATATCATTAATGCAAAAATAACTTTTGCCGCTGCCTGCTCTTCCAAATATAAATCTTAAGCTCATATAATCACTCTCCAATTACATATAGTTTACCAAAAAAACATAAATAATGCTTATATCTTTTGTAAATTATAAAAAAACATAATTATAGTAATATTTCATTTATATATGTCATATCTTATATATGTACTATATTATTTATTATTTATTTTAAATTATATATACAAAATTAAATAAATTTATGTTAAAATATACATTGTGAATTTTACAATAAAGGCATTAGTATAGTATAAATAAAAAGCAATTTGGTAATATGTCAAGAACAAAATAAAAAGAAAATGAAATGATTCTTCAAAAAAAGGGTAACCCTAATAAACATACAGTCAAATCAGAATGTATGTTCGTGTGTCTTATATAATTAATCTACTCTATTTGAAGAGTAGAGTTGATTTTTAGCCAGCAATCCAAAAATCAAACGGATTAATTTACGAGAAGTTAGCGCGAGTGCTCGTTTATGCTGATGTGTAGTCACTTCAGCAAATTTCTTCTGGTAGAAAGCTTGATATTCAGGAACGTGTCTTATGACACTACCAGCGGCTTCTATCAGATAATAACGTAAATAACGGTTACCTGCTTTGTTCATTGGCGTATTTTCAGCCTTGAAATCACCAGATTGATTTTCTTTCCATACGATGCCAGCATATTTAGCAATAGCATCATTATTAGGGAATGCATGCACACTGCCTAATTCGGCAAGAATACCACTGGAATAAACAGGGCCAAAACCAGGGATTGACATGAGAATTTGATATTCCACAGGATTCATTCCCATAACCGCTTTCTCAATGGCTTTATTAATAGTACTCAGTTCTTTTTCAAAAGCCTGAATACAGTTAAAAGAGCATGCAATTGAAGTCGTTAATGGCTCATACAAACATTTATCAAGGCGATATGAATTACGAGCAGCTTGTTGAAGAATTTTAGCAGTCATCTGTGGATCAGAAATTCTCTTTCGACTCTTTGTATTGATGAATTCAACAAGTTCTTCTATGGAAGCATTTGCAATGTCTTCAGAAGATAAAAAATCCGTCAGGATAGAGGAAGCAGTGGCACCATATTTATTAGAAAAAGGATGTTCTTCACCATCTAACAAAGCAAATTCGCTAAACTTGAGAAATACATTTGATAGCATATATGTCTTCTCCCTGGTTAAGCATTCAACTATATGAAGCCTGTGTCTTGTAAGCCTTTGTAGGGCAAGGTATTGAGAACCACGCCAAGGCTCAGTATGAATCCTGCCGACTCTTGCAAAATCAGCAATAACAAAAGAGTCAATGCCATCATTTTTGTTAAGAGCATTAAAGGAATCTTTGTAGTTAGCAACTTCCTTAGGATTCAAACAGTAGACGTAGGGTTTATATGGCACAAGTTTTTCACTTGCAGATAAAAAATTAGCTATATGCACGCCATAAAATGAAGTAGACTCAAGACCAATAATAGTAACCTTAAATATATTATTTTCTAGTATCTTGACGAGCATGGATTCTAGTTGTTCTGCACCAGATTGTGTATTAGGAACAGGTTTCATTTTAATAAAAAATTCCTGTTCAAAGTTAATTGCAGAGACAACATTTTGTCTCGCACCAATATCGATACCAACAAATAGAGTTGATAAGTAATCTACTTTCTTCATGAAATCACCACCTTTCGAAAGTAATGAGGAAATTAGAAAAGGAATTATCCTAATCCAGAGTACTGACTGCAACCTCGCGTAATCAGCATTCAACCAAGCGAAATACCTTGCTGGTGGCTACGAATGGAGATGCAACATTTGTGTAAGCAGAATTTGATACTCTGGTCAGGCTGCAAGCTTTCTAGGCAATAACAATATGTTTTGCAGGAGAATACAGCAGTAACCTTCGCTAAAGTCCGTTAGGACTATTTTAGCATTAGGAAATTCCTTTATAAATAGTTAATGTAAGTTGTATAGATAGGAATGTAAAATAGATAGCAATAATGAATTGGGGGAATCCCCACAGAAAAACATAGATACTTTCTTATCTATACTAAAATATAAAAATAAATAAGTTTATAGCAGTCATTTAACTGACTATAAACTTATTATACGAGGAGAGTAAATTATGGGAAATTGTCTTGTTGCACAATCAGGGGGACCTACAGCAGTTATTAATTCAAGTGTTATAGGTGTATTACAGGGTGCAATTGAAAGTAAATACTACCAGAATGTTTTTGCAGGAATAAATGGAATAGAAGGAATTCTTAATGGAAAAATAATAAACTTAGGTGATACTTTAAAAGACAAAGATAAACATTTCAAGTATACTCCTTCCTCAGGACTGGGATCCTGCAGATATAAAATGAAAGATTTTCATGATGATGATAGTGAATACATTCAATTTTTCAATATTCTAAAAGAATATGATATTCAAACCTTTTTTTATATTGGAGGCAATGACTCCATGGATACTGTTTCTAAACTAAGTAAATATGCAAAGCTGAATTCTCTTAACTATCAAATAATCGGTATACCTAAAACTATAGATAATGATTTAACCTGTACAGATCATACCCCTGGATTTGGAAGCTCTGCAAAATTAATATCTACTATAGTTCTTGAAACATATCTGGATTCAAGTGTATATAAAAATAACGGCATATTTATTATTGAAACAATGGGCCGTGATACAGGATGGCTGGCAGCCAGCGCCTGTTTAGCAAAAATAGATGGAAAAGCAGCTGCTGACTTTATTTATATCCCGGAAGCAGCTTTTGATAAAGATAAATTTTTAATTGATGTGGAGCAAAGATTTAAAGATCAGAATCAGGTTTATATTGTGGTTTCAGAAGGAATTAAATATGAAGATGGTACTTTTGTATCTGAAACAGATTCAAGTGCATGTCACGATAACTTTGGACATGCCCAATTAGGCGGAGTTAAAAATGTATTGAGACAAATGATAATAAATAAAGGCATTACTTCAAGGGTTAAAACTTTGGAATTAGGTGTAATTCAAAGATGTGCAATGCACTGCTGTTCAGATGTTGATATTGAAGAAGCTTACAGATGCGGAAAAGACGCAGTAAAATTCTCCATAGAAGGTGTCACAGGGAAAATGGTATCCATTGAAAGGTTATGTAATAACCCTTATAAATCAAGGGATATTTTAGTTAATGTTTCTGATGTGGCAAATAATATAAAGTATTTCCCAAAGGAATGGGTTAAAGATAACAATAATATAAGTGACAAAGCTTTAGAATACTTTAGTCCTTTAGTTGAAGGCTGTCCATCTTTTACAGTAGAAAATAATACAAAAAATTATACTATAATAAAAAAATGTTGATTTCTATATTTTAGAAATCAACATCCCTATTTTATGGTTTTTCGGATTCCTTCTTTGCTTTACTTACAGGTTTTCTTTTAGGCTTTTTTTCTAATTTAGCTTCCTCACTTTTATTTTTCTCTGTTTCTGATTTTACTAATTTGGTTTCACCTGCTTTTTTTGATACTGCTTTTTTTGATACTGCTTTCTTTTTCACTATGCTTTCAGTTGTATTTTTCTTCTTAGCAGGGCTTTTCTTCTTAGCAGGAATCTTCTTCTCTTCAGTATTATCCTTTGTAATTTTTTTATCTTCCTTTGTTTCCCATTCAGTTCCCTTAGATTCCTCTTTCACCATATTATACATTTCCATTGTAAGCTCTGCTACTTTGTGCCATTCATATTTTTCCTTAACTGAATTTAAACCATTTTCCTTAAATTGCTCTGCTAATTTATCATTAGAAAGAATTTCTAATATGCTGTCCCTTAAATTATCACATGAGCCTGGGGTAACCTTTAATCCGTTTAATTTATGCTGAACTATTTCACTTAGTCCACCTGTATTTGACACTACTACAGGGCATCCTGCTGCCATAGCTTCTAAAGCCACTATTCCAAAAGGTTCATAAAGAGATGGAAATACAGCTGCATTTGATACCTTGTACAGCTTGTCTCTTTCCTCATCATTCATATAACCTGAAAACAATACTTTTTCCTTGAGCCCCATTTTGCATACCCTGTCTTCCAATTCTTCTGTCATTGGTCCTTTACCCGCAATTACAAATTTTGCATTGGGATATGATTTTAATATGCCTGGAACAGTATCAATTAATATTTGAATTCCCTTTTCAAAAACATGTCTTCCAATAAACAAAACTATCTTTTCATTGTCTAATGCATACTTTTTTCTAAATTCACTTAAATCCTCTTCAATATTAACAGCATTTACTCCATTAGGTATTATCCAAACCTTGTCTTCCTGAACAGAGAATAATTCACATACCTGTTTTTTCATAAAACTGCTGCATGTTACAATTTTCCATGATTCATTTGCAAGCATCCATTCTGCAGAGGAAATGTACTTCTGCAGCTCAGTTCTAATACCGCCGTTTCTTCCATATTCAGTGGCATGTATTGTAGATACCATTGGTATTTTATATATCCACTTTAAACATTTTGCACTGTATGTAGTTAACCAGTCATGGGCATGTATTAAATCAAACCCTCCATAGGTGTTAATTAGCTTTGAAGCCTCTTCTATTATTGCAAAGTTAAGATGCATTACCCATTTTGTAAAGTCCTCAGTATCCAGCTTGTATGGAATTACTCTGTGAACAAAAACCCCCTTGTCAACCTGCTCCAGCACTGCATTTTCTTCTTCGCATGTAACTACATGTACTTCATTTCCCTCATCCTTAAGGCTTTGACATAAATTATATACATGTGTTGAAAGCCCCCCAACAGTCTTAGGTGGATATTCCCATGATAACATTAATATTTTCATATTATTCCTCCTAATATTTTAATATGCAATATTATATTTTATAAATTTCATTTTACCTGAAGTAAAATATTCATTATTAGAATAGTCAAAATTAAACTATTAATTCAATTATAATTATTTTATTTATTTTTTCAACCCATTTAAGCAATATATTTATATTTATACACACAAATCATTGAATTATAAGTTTATATTTAAATCTCTAATAATATCTCCATATATCTAATATTATATTGAAGTTTTGTTTCTAATAGTGACATATTATGACTACTTTCTCCAATATTTTATATACTTTTTAGTTACATATTTACTTTTTTTGTTTTGTAAACGATGTAATCCTTTATTTGATTCTGAAACTTTATTTCATTTAGCTTTCAATATTTTAAGAAGTCCTGCTTTAAGAATATTGCCTAAAGGATTTTTGGGATTGCTGCGGTGATTAGATATTTACTTTCTATAGACATATGGCTCTTTTAAATAATAATGTTGATGTGAATAGGACTTTAGCAAAAGAACAAAGATTAAAGAAGGAGCCTTGCATCAGCAATTTTAACTGCTAATGCGAAAGCCCCTATTTATATCAGTATTTTATAGTGTATATAATTATTTCTTAAGCATTTCTCCTATTGCAGCTATGCTGCCAAGAGAAGAAAGAGTTTCATTTGGTAAAATTAATTTATTAGCTGGGTTCTTAGCCATTTCTTGTAGTGCCTCTACCTGCTTAAGGGCAATAACAGTTTCATTTGTTCCTGATTCCAATATAGCTTTATTAACCATTCTGATTGCCTGGGCCTGAGCTTCAGCTACAGCCTCAATAGCCTTAGCTTTACCTTCTGCTTCAAGGAGCTGAGATTCTTTTAAGCCTTCAGCATGTCTGATATTGGCTTCCTTTTCTCCTTCTGCCTGCAGTATTTTTGCCTGTTTTTCACCTTCGGCTCTGGTCATATCGCTCTGTTTTTCTCCTTCTGCCTGTAGTATAACGGCTCTCTTGTCTCTTTCTGCCCTCATCTGTTTCTCCATTGCCTGCTGAATTTCTGCAGGTGGAATAATATTCTTAATTTCAACTGAAAGTATCTTTATGCCATAAGCATCTGTTATTTCATCAACAACCAATAGTAATTCATTATTGATTTTATCTCTTCCTGACAAAACCTCATCCAGTGTCATGTTACCAACTATATTTCTCATATTTGTTATTGTAGAATAAATAATACCTGACTTAAAACTTTCAATATTATAAACTGCATCTTTTGCATTCATTACTTTGAAAAAGATAACATTATCTATGGATATCTTAACATTATCCTTTGTAATAACATTCTGAGGATCGATATCCAGGATCTGCTGCTTTGTTGAAACCCTTTTTCTTACAAAGTCTGCAAAAGGAATGGTAAAATGCCATCCTGGCTCCAGCACCTTGTAAAATTGCCCCAATCTCTCAAGAATAAAGACATAACCTGTGTTTACAACTTTAATACAAGATAATAGCATTAATAGAATAAAAACTAATAAGATTAAAAAGACTATTTTAGTAATCATAAATTTACCCCCTGATTATTTAATTTTTTTTATTAATAATTTATTTCCTTCAATATCGCAAATCTCAACAGAATCACCTTTTTTTACTGGTTCACCAATATTTTTTACAGTCCAGTATATACCATTTATTTTAATTATAGCTTTTTCCATTACTTCCTCATCTACTGTAACTTTTCTGCCAATATAACTTTGTTCCATAGTTGGAGTTTTCTTTACTGTTTTTTTTATGGTTTCTTTAATCAATGGATAACCTACAGCCATAAATACTGCACTTACTGATACAAAGGTTATCACCTGTACAGTGGTGGAATATCCTAATGACATTGCAATAATTGCTGCAATTGAACCAATGGTGAACCAGACAAATAAGAAAACACTTGTTATCAGATCAGCAACTAAGGCTACGGCACCAATAATAATCCATAAAATCAATGAATTGTTCATATATACCTCCCTCCTCCTAAATTAATCTGTTAAATCACCCTATTATAATTATACATCATAATAAGATGTATTAACACACTTTACTGCTAATATATTTAATATGCATTAATATATTGTAAGCTTACAAATTGATTTTATGAATATATATTATCCTATTTTTATGAAATAATAAAGTTTAATAATATTCCTTAAAACGTTAATTATTATCACATTAAGTATTTTACGTTATTCCATTATGTGTTATCTTATTGAATCTCTTATTTTCTTCAATATACACATTTGCAATTTTTATAATGATTGTCAAGCATTTTTGAAAATGTCCCAAAATATTTAAAACATTAGCACCAGTTTTCTGGTGCTTTTTAGTTAGGTTTTACTTCTAAAATAAATAATGAGGCTTTCCTGGATTTTGGGTATGCTTAATAAGCCTTCTGAGTTTTATACTTAAAAGGAGGAATAGTAATATTATGGCATTTACTTTTATGCTATATTTTCCTGCCTATGTTTCTGCTTTTTAAGATAACGTTCAAAAGAAGCTTGTTTCCAAGGATGACTCATTGGAGGAATATAACGTTTTTTTTGGTTGCCCCGCAGGAGCTGCAAGGTCAAAGCTTTTTGATGTAAGTTCATGTTCTGGTAATAGATCTAGAGCATATACCTTTTCATCAACACAAAAGAACATTCCACCATCAAAGGCTTGAATTACCATACCTGAAGTACCTTTTCGGTAATGTACAGCATATCCATTACAATCCATAGGGAGGTAATAACTTTTCTTGAATTTGATGCAGCTTCCGTTATCAACCTTCCTACTGGTTAATACGGCAAGTGTTAAATTTATTTTTTCAATATCTAGTTGTTTTTCAAAGACAGATTTGATATTATCAACTGGTAAAGCAAACTGGGCATTGAATTCTTTTATGTATGAGTTTAAGAATTCATTTGCTTGCTCAATTGTGCTGATACAAGCTAGCCTCATTTCTAAAGGGAGGCGTGATTGTAACGTCTGAAACATTCTTTCTACGCGCCCTTTAGCTTGGGCAACACTGCTTGTCTTAATTCCTATGCCTAACTGTTTACAGGCATAGCTAAACTGAGTGAAAGTATCCTCTTCAACTGAAGGGGACTTTTTCTTTTTGTATTCAAATACAGTACGTCTATCTGTAAATAACATATAAGGGATACCGTGTTCCGTGAGTACCTGGTGTAACACATGGTAATACCCGTTTAGGGTCTCTTGTGAGTCAAAATAAGCTCCCATAATAGCACCTGTAGCATCATCTACAGCAATGTGTAATTGGGTTTTATTCTTACCGAACCAAAGATGCTGTGAAGCATCCATCTGGAGCATCTCACCTATGTAAGCACATCTAGGGCGCCTCGGGTGTGCATCTTCAGCTGCAATAATTGCATTCTGAATGTTAGAAACCTCTTTTGGAGATTTGGCTACATTCTTCAATTCCTCTAATTGAGCTTTAACCTTTTTCCTTGTAGCACGCTTAGCCTTAGGAGACAGGATGAATTCCTGCATAAGGATTGAACGGATGGTGCTAATGGATACTTTGATATGCTCATGCTTCTCTAATAACTCAGAATAGTGGGTGAGATTAGCATCAGAGTATTTGGTACGATAAAGGTCAATAATTAATTGTCTTGTCTCATCATCAAGTGTATGGACTGGTTTTCTCCCATGATTACCATGAATAAAATAAGCCTTTCCCTGTTCCTGATATCCTTTGATCATTCTATTAATATGTCTAATAGAGCAGCTTAGATAAAGGGATGCCCTCTTCTTGTTTCCATTTGTTTCGACCAATTTCTTTATAGTTGTATATTTATCATTTTCTTTCATAGTTAAATTTACCTTTCTCATTATGTCCACCTCAATTCTCTTGAGGTATCATTATACTATATTTTTTGCATTTGGGACATAATCATATGTGGTATATTAAGACATTATCATAAATCAATCATATACACATTTGCAATTTTTATAATGATTTGACTTTTAGATTAAATTAAATGATAATTGCTTTATAAAACATAAAATTAATTTTATTTGGAGGTTGCCATGAATGAATTTAATTACATAAGAGTTTCAGCTGCATGTCCTCTAACAAATGTGGCTGATATAAGTTATAATTTAGAAAATATTAAATGCTGTATTGATGCAGCCATAGATCAGAAATCTAAGTTGGTAGTTTTTCCAGAGCTGTGCATTACTTCTTATACCTGTGGTGATTTATTTTCTCAGCAGCTTCTCATTGATGAAGCTTTAAATGGTATAAATAATTTATGTAAATATACAGAGGGAAAAGATATATTAGTTGCAGTAGGAGCACCTTTAGTTTATAACTCAATACTGTATAACTGCGCTTTTATATTGTTCAATGGTAAAATCTTAGGTATAGTTCCAAAAAGTTATATCCCAAATTACACAGAATTTTATGAAAAGCGCTGGTTCACTGAGGGCATTGGAGTGATAAACAGGAATACAGACTTATTTTTTCAAAATGACATCCCATTTGGAACGGATTTAATATTTCAATGCGGTAAATTTAAGTTTGGATTTGAGATCTGTGAAGATCTATGGGTGACAATTCCCCCAAGCAGTATTTTGTCGTTGGCAGGGGCAAATATTATTGGCAATCTTTCTGCATCCAATGAAGTTGTCAGCAAAACTGATTATAGAAGTGATTTAGTAAAATCACAAAGTGCAAGATGCATAAGCTCATACATATATTCATCTGCAGGAGTGTATGAATCCTCAACTGATTTAGTTTTCAGCGGTGATTTAATTATTGGAGAAAACGGAGCTATCTTAAAGTGCAATGACAGATTCCAAAGACATAATGAGGTAATATCTTCAATTATTGATGTAGATAAGCTGCAAAATGAAAGAATAAAAAATGTGAGCTTTAGAGATAGTGCAAAAATAGTACCTATAAACATAAGAACAGTCAATTTTAATTTTGCTTCCACTGAATATGGAACTTTTGACAGGTTTGTTGATAAGCATCCATTTGTTCCTTCAAATGAAAATTTAAGAGAAACAAGATGCCAGGAGATTTTTAATATACAAACCGCTGCACTTGCCAAGCGCTTTACCCATACAGCACTAAACAAAGCTGTTATTGGTATATCAGGTGGTTTAGACTCAACACTTGCACTTTTGGTTATTGTTAAAACATTTGATATGCTTAATATCCCCAGGGAAAATATAATAGCTGTTACTATGCCTGGCTTTGGAACAACAGACAGGACATATAACAATGCAGTTGACTTATGCAGAAATCTTGGCACAGAATTAAGGGAAATCAATATTACAGCTGCTTGTATACAACACTTTAAAGATATAAATCATCCTATAGAAAAACTTGATGTTACTTATGAAAATGTTCAGGCCAGGGAAAGAACTCAAATACTTATGGATATTGCAAATAAAGAAGGCGGACTTTTAATAGGCACAGGAGATTTGTCTGAGCTGGCGCTTGGATGGTGTACATATAATGGTGATCATATGTCCATGTACAGCGTTAACTGTTCCGTTCCTAAAACTCTGGTTAGATATTTAGTTCTTTATGTAGCGGAAAAGTTAGTGGATAAAACAGTGTCCTCCATACTTTTGGATATATTAGATACACCTGTAAGTCCGGAACTGCTTCCTAAGGATAAACAAGGAAACATAGCTCAAAAAACAGAAGATATAGTTGGCCCCTATGAGCTGCACGATTTCTTCCTATATCATTTTATAAGGGAAGGTGCAGCCCCTGAAAAGATTCTTTTCCTTGCTGCAGAGGCATTTAAAAATGATTATAACATAGAAGTAATAGAAAAATGGCTGAATAAGTTTATAACACGGTTCTTTTCACAGCAGTTTAAGCGTTCTGCACTGCCTGATGGACCTAAAGTAGGAACAATCAGCCTATCTCCAAGAGGAGATTGGAGAATGCCTTCAGATGCCAGCTGTAAGCTTTGGATGAATTCAAATAAACACATTTAAATATAAATAACCAAGGCTCTTCGTAATAAAAATTGAAGAGCCTTTTACTTATATATATCCACAATTAATCCTGTAATTTCATCAATAGTACTTGCTATATCCAGGTTTTCTTTTTCATCTTTGAGAAGCATTTCTGTAATCTCTTCTAATTTTTTGTCAACTGTATCCACAGTAATGAAATACTGAGTCTGCCAGAAACTTATGTCCTTATTTACGCTGTACATATAGTTCAATACAGATTTTAAATACTGCTGTATTAGCTTTTTATATGCCCTTACATCTGCATAACACTTTGTTATTGCCAGTCTATTTCCCTTTTTTCGTATATCTCCCATCATTTCTTTTAATTGTTCTTCTGATTTCTGCTGTCTTGCAAAGCTGAAATTTTGAGAAAAATCTTTTTTATTTGAGACTATTTTTTTTTCTGATGAAACAGGCATATTTCTTCCAAGTCTGTTAATCTCCAAAATTATCACCCTATTTTTAATATAATATATAACTATATTATAAACTAATTTATTATTTATGGATATCTAAATTATTTTTTATAGAAATTCAGGCAAAACAAAAAGGCTGACAAGTTCTGCCAGTCCCTCCACTTTGTTATGATATATTATCTCTCGACCATTGTCGAGTATGTTCGCAATAAAAAAAGCAGATATGAGATATGATCTCCTAACCTCTGCTAGGTATGTTTACCTCAGTTCCATAGATATTATAGCATTTAACTTTACGAAGTACAAGTAATAATCACTAAATTTCTTTAATTTGTTTAGTATTATGCCCATATTTTTAAAAAAATTATAAATCCAATGAAATTTTTATTTTAGAATCAAGAAGTTTCATAAACTTGTCGCTTAATGTTGCAACGTGTCTCCCTAATCTTGCTTTGGAAACCACTCTGATCTGCTCAGCTAATACAGTGCCTGTAATCTCCATTTTCTCACCCTCAACCAATATAAAATCCCCGCTTCTCAAAGCTATATGTACAGCTATCCTCTTTGGCCTGTTTGATATAGGCACAACAATAGTAGTTGGTGCGTTTACGTTACCTGTGTCATTTTGAAGTATAATTACAGGTCTGATTTTATTTTCTTCAGATCCAATGTTTTGTCCAAGCTCACAGGTCCATATCTCACCCCTTTTAGGTATAACTTTTGATCTGTTAGGCACATTATCATTCATTTTAATTGCTTCATTAGTCCATTCTACATATTTATATAGTTTTTTTATCATTAATGCCTGCTGAATCAATTCCTTTTTATTTTTTGTTTCATCTATTTTATTCTCAATTTTATCTATGTACTCTTTAGACAAATTACTGATACTTAATTTTGTCTCCTCTATGTATTCTTTTAATTCCTGCCCGCTCATGGTTTCTAGATTTTTCATATAATACATTCACCCCCCAGTGTATATAATACCAAATTTTGTGAGTTAAATAAAATCTAATAAATGATTAAGTGCTTATATATTAATTGATTAAATGCAATTATTCTGCAATTTACTGAATATTACATCATTTTAAGGGTATCATATTTATTTATTTTACACTGTTATATGAAAAAACTCAAATTCTTCTTGATATAAATGTTTTTATATGGTAGGATTTATTATATAAAGGGGAGTAGCATAAGTTATACGCTTTTAACTATTCGTCAGTACGGCTTTTGCCCGGATAGTTTACTCTTTAATGAGTTTGCAAGACCTTTGTCATTAATATGGCAAGGGTCTTTTTATATTCTAATGTAATAATAGGATTTTCTTTGTTAATAATATGAAAGAGGTGGTTTTAATGTGGTTTGACAAGGATATTGATTACACTATTAATGAATTTTCCGTTAATCCCAAAGCGGGATTATCATCTGAGGAAGCTGACAGAAGAAAAGAAAAATATGGTCCTAATAAACTGGCAGGTAAAAAACAAAAAAATATCTTTCAACTGATTTTTGAGCAGTTAAATGATGTGCTGATTTATATATTAATAGCAGCAGCTGTTGTTTCTGCCCTGCTTGGTGAAGTAAGTGATGCAATTATTATAGCCGTTGTAATTTTTATTAATGCATTTGTGGGAGTAGTTCAGGAGTCAAAAGCTGAAAAGTCCCTTGAAGCTTTAAAGAAACTTTCCACTCCAAAAGCAGTGGTTAAAAGAGATGGTGAATTAAAGGAAATTCCCTCTGAAGAAGTTGTTCCAGGTGATATTGTTATAATAGATGCGGGAAGATATATTCCCTGTGATCTAAGATTAATTGAAAGTGCTAATTTAAAAATTGAAGAATCTGCATTAACTGGTGAATCTGTTCCCTCTGAAAAGGATGCTCAATTAATTTTAGAAGGAGAAGATACAGCATTAGGTGATAGAAAGAACATGGCATTTATGTCCACTCTGTCAACCTATGGAAGAGGAGTAGGAGTTGCTGTTAGTACCGGTATGGATACAGAAATTGGTAAAATAGCTAAAATGCTTGATACTCAGGAGAGAGAATTAACACCGCTTCAGAAAAAACTTGAAGAGCTTGGAAAGGTTCTTGGGTTTGCAGCACTGGGAATTTGTGCCCTGATGTTTGTTGTAGCTGTAATTCAGAAAAGGGACATATTTGAAATGTTCTTAACTGCTATAACACTGGCTGTTGCTGCTATTCCTGAAGGACTTCCAGCCATAGTTACTATTGTTCTGGCTATGGGTGTTCAAAAGATGATAAAAGAAAATGCTATCATAAGAAAACTCCCTGCCGTGGAGACACTTGGCTCTGTAAATGTTATATGTTCAGATAAAACAGGAACATTAACACAAAACAAGATGACAGTTACAAAGTTCTACTGTGATAATTATTTGGGAAGCATAAATTCTCTGGATATAAAGAATCCATTTCATAAACTGCTTCTTGAAAACTTAGTACTGTGTAATGATGCTACTTTCAGTGAGGATTCAAAAACTGGTGATCCTACAGAAATAGCCCTGCTTGAGGCAGGAGTTTTATATAATATGTTTAAAAAAGAAACTGATGATTCGCATAAGAGAGTAAATGAAGTTCCATTTGATTCTGACAGAAAATTAATGACAACAGTAAACAAATATGAAAATCAATACTATGTAATGACTAAAGGTGCCATAGATAACCTGCTGAAGATTTGTTCCAAAGCTGTGGTAAATGGTAATGTAGTAAATTTAACTGATGAAATAAAGCATAATATTATGGAAGCTTCAAATTCCATGTCTGATGATGCTTTAAGAGTTCTTGGATCAGCATATAAAATAATTAATGATGAACATGTTGAAGTGGATTCACTGGAATGTGACCTGATTTTCATAGGATTAGTGGGTATGATCGATCCTCCAAGAGAAGAGGTCAAAGATTCCATAGCAGTGTGCAAAGCTTCAGGAATCAATACTATAATGATTACTGGTGATCATAAAAATACTGCTTATGCCATTGCAAAAGAACTTGGAATTGCAGAAAATGAATCACAGGCAGTTTTTGGTTATGAAATAGATAAAATGTCTGATGAAGAATTGTCTGATAAAATTGATAACCTTAGAGTTTTTGCAAGAGTTTCCCCTGAACATAAGGTTAAAATTGTTAAAGCTCTAAAGGCAAAGGGTAATATTGTTTCCATGACAGGTGATGGTGTTAATGATGCTCCTTCACTTAAAGCTGCAGATATTGGTGTGGCAATGGGAGTCACAGGAACAGATGTGGCAAAGGGTGCTTCTGATATGATTTTAACTGATGATAACTTTTCTACAATAGTAAAAGCCATTGAAGAAGGCAGAAATATATATAATAATATTAAAAAGTCCATAATATTTCTTTTATCCTGCAATACAGGTGAGATATTATCTCTATTTATGGCCATACTTTTAGGCTGGGCAGCTCCCCTGAAACCAATACATTTGTTATGGGTTAATTTGATTACAGATAGTTTTCCTGCCTTAGCATTAGGCGCTGATCCAGGTGATAAAGAAGTAATGAAGGAAAAGCCTCGTAATTCTTCGGATAGTCTGTTTGCACATGGAACAGGTGTCGCACTGATATTAAATGGAATTTTGATAGGATTTCTCACTCTTTGTGCATTTGTAGTTGGAGTAAAAGTTTATACAGGATCTACCACATTATTTCCTTTAATGCCTGAAAAACTTTCAAAAGATGCCTTAACTCATGCTCAGACAATGGCATTTGTGGTACTGAGTGTATCACAATTATTTCATGCACTTAACATGAGACACCCTGAAAAATCCATATTCCAATTAGGTTTATTCAGCAATAAATACCTAATTGCTGCTATACTGTTTGGAATATTCCTTCAGGATGCTATCATAACAGTCCCAGCTTTAAACTCTATATTTGAGGTATGGAATCTATCCATGAGAGACTGGGGATTTGTTGGAATTTTATCAGTAATGCCTTTGGTAATCAATGAAATTGTAAAAATATTTATCAGGGCTGGAAAAAAGCATTAAAAAGATTAAAAGAAGCAGTTTTGCATTTTAGCAAAACTGCTTCTTTTTTAAGCTTTTTTATTTAATGAGATATGTACCTGTTTCATCCTGTTTAATGAGCTGCTTTTTCATTAAACCTCCTAATGCATTTTTAAAATAGTTTTTACTTTCATGGAATACAGCTTTAATGTCTTCAGGAGAACTCTTATCATTATACTCCATAAATCCATTATGTTCTTTTAAATAATCCAATATATCATCTTGAAGCTGTGTTCTTTCTTCTTTTGGAGACTTTCTTGGAGTCAATCCTAATTTTCCATCCTCATCATATATTTTTTTAACCCTTAAGTTTAGCTTTTCACCAGGCACAACTCTTTCAAAGTATTCATTTTTTAAAACCACACCTCTGTACTTATCATCCACAGCAACCATTATACTGCCGTTAGTCTGGAATCCATACACCGTTGCGCTTACTTCATCTCCAATTGAGTATGGTGCATCATCCTCTAAATATCTGTCAATAAATGTTGTTGCTGCCAGTCTGTCTGTTTTGTCTACATAAATATAAAATAAATAACTGGCCCCTACTGTAATCATATAATTTTCTTCTTTTTTGGGCACCAGAACATCTCTTTCCAGGCCAATATCAATGAAGCTTCCAAAATCAGCTTCTCCAACTACCTTTAAATATGCCATTTCTCCTACCTGTGCTAAGGGAGCCCTTAATGTTGCTACAAGTCTATCCTTGGAATCCCTATAGATAAATGCATTTACTTCATCCTGTTCATTTAATTCCATACCGTTTAAATTGCCATTAGGAAGAAGTATATCATCACTCATATTTCCTGTACCGGCATCTAAAAACAATCCAAAATCAACTTCTCTGGCTACTTTCATTTTATTAAATTTTCCTATGTTTATCACTGTTATCACTCCTTATTGCTTTACTATATTATTACCAATTACAATACAATTTTATTTATATTCTTTAGATAGATGTACATAATGAATAGCATTATCCATATTTGCTTTAATTTCACCTTCAGTTAAGTTTCTTATTACTTTTGCAGGAGAACCCATACATAGAACACCTGATGGTATTTTTTTATTGTGTGTTACAAGGCTTCCTGCTCCTATAATTGTATTTTCTCCTATTTCTGCTCCATCTAAAATAATTGAACCCATGCCTATTAAACAATTATCATGAATTTTGCAGCCATGAAGAACCACATTATGACCTATTGTAACATTATCTCCTATGTCTGTGGCAGGACCGCTGCGATAAACATGAATTGTTGAATTATCCTGTATGTTAGTGCCCTTACCTATAAATATTTTGTTCACATCTGCTCTTACAACAGCACCAAACCATATGCTTGAATCCTCACCTAATGTTAAATCTCCTATAACCTGAGCATTTTCAGCTATGAAGCAGCTTTCGCTTATGCATGGCTTTTTTCCTTTAAAATTTATAATCATAAAAATTCACCTTATTATTTATTTATTTTATATCTGTATTATAAGTCTAATAGCAATAAATGACAATAAAAATAATGGTTACCGCATTTTGCAGTAACCATTATTTTTATAAAGAATTTTTTAATAGTTCTTCTATTTTAGGGGTGCATCTTCTCCCCTTGCAGGATCCTGACCCTGCACCTGTTGCTTTTCTTACCTGCTCTACTGTCCTTGCTCCGTTTTGTATAGCCTTTTTCATAGTTGCTCTTGATATTCCTCTGCATAAGCAGACTTTTGTCAATTTATCTAATACTTCATTATTTAAGTTTTGTTCCATTATTAAAATTTTCCTCCTATATATGGATTAATAATCATTCTACATTACATGGTAATATTTATTTTTTAAAAGTCAATACTTATTTTTTTCAATAATTAGTTGTATATTAGAAAGTAATGGTGTAAAAATTGAAAATATAGCTATTATGTGAAGGTTACTCAATATTACTACATATTGTAGTTTTAATATTTACACTGTACTACATATGGTAGTATAATTTACTTATGTTAATTATATACTTTAATAAAAACTAGATTTTGAATTATTTAATTTAGGAGGAAATGCATGAAATCGCTAGATAAATTATTTGTAAGATATTTTACAAAGGAATTGGAAAAGGACACATCTAAAACTGTATATGACTTATTTAAGTGGAAAACCGTAGACGTTTTTCTAAAGGATCATAAAACAGGTAAAGTACTTGTGGACATGAAGAACCTGGAGTTTCCGGAACACTATTCTCAAAATGCCTGTGATATTATTGCCTCAAAGTATTTTAGAAGAGCCGGGGTTCCAAATAAATTAGGTTATGAAAACAGTATGAAAATGCTTGCCCACAGAATGGTGGACTTTTGGGCAGCTTCCCTAATGGATGAAGGGCTTATAGAAAATGAAGATGAAAAGTCAATTTTTTATGACGAAATGGTATATGCATTATTAGCTCAAATGTATGCTCCTAACTCCCCACAATGGTTCAACACTGGCCTTAAAAGAAGCTATGATATCAAGGGAATGCCCCAAGGGAATTTTTATTATGATGAAAATCTAAAATCAGTTGTAGAAAGTAAGGATACATACTCAAGAACTCAGGCTTCAGCTTGTTTTATATTGTCCATTGAGGACAAATTATTAGGCCCTCATTCTATTTCTGAACAATTTATCACTGAAACAAAATTGTTTAAGGGTGGATCTGGTACTGGCTCTAATTTTTCAAATATAAGAGCAAAGGGAGAAAAACTTTCCGGCGGAGGGGTTTCTTCAGGTTTAATGAGCTTTTTAAAAGCTTTGGATAGGAATGCAGGGGCCATAAAGTCAGGTGGTACAACCAGACGTGCTGCCAAAATGGTCTGCCTGGACATTGATCACCCTGAAATAAAGGATTTTATAACCTGGAAGGCAAATGAAGAAAAAAAAGTAAGAGCTCTTGGAAAAATGGGCTATAATACTGATTTTGACGGTGAAGCTTATGAAACTGTATCAGGTCAGAACAGTAACAATTCCATAAGATTTTCTGATGAATTTATGAATAAAGTAGCTAATTTAGATAAAAATGAAGATGAAGAAATTGTTTTAAAAGGCAGAGTAGATAAAAAAGTTAATACATCAGTAAAGGTTAAAGATCTTTGGGATACATTTAATATTTCTGCATGGCAGTGCGCCGATCCTGCGCCTCAGTTCATAGATACATTCAATGCATGGCATACATGTCCTGCTGGAGAAGACGGCGTATATAATGCCAAATATAATAAAATAAACTCCACAAATCCATGCGGTGAATATGCATTTTTGGATGATACTTCATGTAATCTGGCTTCTATAAATGTTTATAAATTTTACAATTTTGCCGAAAAGTCCTTTGATGTAAAAGCATATCTGCACGTTATTGGATTAGTTCAGTTAATATTGGAAAGCTCAATACACTGGGGTCAGTTTCCAACCAAAGATATTGCACGTAAAACATATATGTTTAGAACAACAGGACTAGGTATCTCAAATTTAGCATCACTTTTTATGGTTATGGGATTCCCATATGATTCTGATGAAGCAAGAGCACTTGCAGCTTCACTTGCAGGTATTTTAACTGGATATTCATATTATGTATCTGCACTGATGGCAGAGAAAATCGGTACATTTGAAAAGTTTGAAACAAACAAGAAATATATGATGAGAGTTATAAGAAATCATGCAAGAGCTGCCGGCGTTACTTCAAGGGATGTTAAAAATATAATAAAAGGTTCTTTCCAAGATTCATTTGAGGGACTAAATTACAAGCCTATGACAGTTAATCATGATTTATTAAACAAACTAGGTCTTGGCGAAATTAGTGAAACATTGAAAAAAAGCTGGATAAACGCCTTGGACAATGGTGATAAATTTGGATATAGAAATGCTCAGGTAACTGTAATGGCTCCAACAGGAACCATATCATTTGCCATGGACTGTGGAGCAACTTCAATTGAACCTTTTTTCAGTCATATTGTTTATAAAAAACTATCTGGCGGTGGATTTATGACCATAATAAATCCTGTTATGGAATTAGCTTTAAAGAACTTAAACTATAGTGATGATGAAATAAGTGACATACTGGAATATGTTTTAAGAAAAGAAAAGGTAGAGGAAAACGGCTATGAATATGAGAAAGTAATAGACGGTAAATTAGAGGGTGCGCCACATTTAAAAAAAGAGCATCTTCCTATTTTTGATACGGCCAATAAATGTGGAACAGGTGAAAGATTTATTGCAGCTATGGGTCATGTATTAATGGTTGCTTCAATTACACCACTTATATCCGGAGCTGTTTCTAAAACTGTAAATCTGCCAAAAACAGCAACAGTGGATGATTTTAAGAAGGTGGTATTATCCTCATGGAAACTTGGCATAAAGGGAATAACTTTATATAGAGATGGTTCAAAGGCAAGTCAGCCTCTAAACATAAATTTATCAAATGATATTGATTTAAAGCTTGAGGATCTACCCTATGACAAGCTTTTAGCTAAAGCTAAGGAACTTCAGAAGGGTTACAAATATTCAGAAAGGGAGAAGCCTGTTGGTATTAGAAAAGGTACCACACATCCTGCACAAATTGAGGATGTTAAAATATACACTACAGTTAACAGAAGAGAAAATGGCGAGATTTCAGAAATTTATATAACTACTGACAGAGAAGGTACAATTATAACAGGACTGCTTAACTCACTTTCTAAAGCACTGTCAGTAATGCTTCAGTATCATGTTCCACCAAAAGACATTGCCAGAATGCTGCGGGGACAAAAGTATGAACCATATGGCTTTGTACAAAAGCATCCTTATATAAAGTATGTTTCTTCTATTTCAGACCTGGTAAGTAAAATTATTGATATAGAAACAGGAGATTACAGCAGATGCCAGGTAAAACCTGAAAACTACTGTGATCCCGATTCAGCCCCAGACCAGGCTGCTGCTATTGAAGAATCATTAGCCTCTGGTAACCAATTAAGCAAGGACATGGAGCCAATAAAAGTTGAAGATGTAGACAATAATATTAAAGGTGAACGGGTATATGGAAGTACATGCCCCAACTGCTCCTCCACAAGAATGGTAAGAAACGGAACCTGCATGGTATGCCTTGACTGCGGATCAACAACTGGATGCTCGTAAAACTATGCTGCATTTATTTAGTACATCTTTTGTGTGGAATGCAGCTGTTCTGCAGAGAGAACACAACTATAGATGTACTTTAAATGCAGCTTAGTTAGTATTTCGTCATGACTTATCGCCAGTACATCTTTTGTGTGGAATGCATCTTAGTTAGTATTTCGTCATGGTAAAATATAGTATAATTACAATTATAAGGGGCTGTTGCATTAGCAGTTAAAACTGCTGGTGCAATACTCCTCCTTTAATCTTTCCTTCTTTAGGTATATGGCTCTTTTATTCAATAGTGTTGATAAAGTAACAAACTCCCGTTAGGGACAGGCTAATTAAAACATATTTCAGCATTTCTCATATTTATATATGTATTTTCCATATTAATTTTACTTATTGCTTCTATAAATTTATTTATCGCAGATAAGATATTATTAAAATTACCGTTCTTTAATAATTTGAATAAGCTTAAATAATTATTTAAATACTTTGTTGCTACTCCTCTAAAACGGTACATCCATTCCATGCAGTCACATCTATATTTTACTGCTTCAGAGCTATTATCAAGGTATTTATTTATCTCCCTTATTTTCTTTCTCTTAAAGAACAAGGCAAAAAAGCTTTTCGGCCTTGAGATTGCCTGCCTATTTTTATTTAATATTTTTCCAATATAATTTTCCATATCCATTGCATTCATACGTCCTGTGCCAACTGCCCTGGAATAAATATTTTTATGTGAATCCAATGCTGTAATAACGCAGACTTTATTATTGCTGATATTAATGTAACTTACGCTTTGATCATGTACTCTTTTTTTATTATCTAATAAAACTATAATTGAAACCATTTTTAGTTATTAAAACTTATGATTCACTTAATCAATTGAGTTTTTGGTTTTTCTGCAAAGAAAAACTACCTTATTTAATCTTTGTTCTTTAATCTTTGTTCTTTTGCTAAAGTCCTATTCACATCAACATTATTATTTAAAAGAGCCATAGGTGTCTGTTAGAAAATAAATATCTAATCACCGCAGCAGTCCCAAAAATCCTTGAGGATTGGATATTTTAAATGATGTAACATACTTCTATATATTGAAATATATGACACCACATGGTAAAATACACATATATTTAGCTAAGTAAATTAAAAAAAATTGGAGGGAATTTAATTGAGAAAAAAACAAATAATTATCACAATTCTTTTCATGATAATTATTACGTGCCTTGCTTTATATTTTCAATGGGCGGAATTTTACAAAGGGTATAGTCTATCAAATTTTAATTATTTCATTTCAATAACATTTTTATTAATATGGGCAATATTTAGCTTCTATTGGGGACTAATTCAAGAAAAAAAATATAAGAGATTTATTATGATATATTGGGGCGGAAATATCATTATATCTATCATTATTTGGATTTTTGCTAGCAATAAACTCATTCAATCATTGTTATTTCCATTTTATATCTGGTACGTTGGACCATTATATGGGTTTAAACATATGCTGTTAAACATAGATGTACAAGAGTTAATACTAATAACATCACCATTAGGTATGTTATCCAGTTTTATAGGATATTGGCTTGGCAGCTGGGTATCAAAATTTTCCGAAAGTAAAATCTCCAATACATAACAAAAAGCATCATAAGAAAAAATACCCAATAGATCAATAAATACAAATTCATTTTATTATCTATTGGGTATTAGTAATTATATGACCTATTTAATACAGGATCTATTAATCCTGTTCGGTTAGAACCAATGGACCATCCTTAGTAATAGCAAGTGTATGCTCATATTGAGCTGACAGGCTTCCATCTAAAGTTCTGGCTGTCCATCCGTTATTATCAATTTTTAATCTAAAAGAACCAGCATTAATCATGGGTTCAATGGTGAATACCATTCCTTCACAGAGTTTTATTCCTCTGTTTGGAGAACCAAAGTGAAGTACCTCTGGGTCTTCATGCATACTTTGGCCTATACCATGTCCTGTGAAATCACGTACAACGGAAAATCCGTGAGACTCAGCGTGAACCTGAATTGCATGTGAAACATCACCAAGCCTGTTTCCAATAACAGCTTTCTCAATACCTATATAAAGACATTCTTTTGTTACCTTAAGGAGATCTTCAGCTTGTTTGGATATTTTACCTACTGGATAAGACCAGGCAGAATCAGCCATCCATCCATTGAGATTTACAACCATATCAATTGTAACAATATCACCCTCATGGAGATGAGTATGGCTTGGGAATCCATGGCATATTTCATCGTTCACAGATGCACAGGTTGCGTAGGGATATCCCTCAAAACCCTTTTGCTCTGCTATTGCTCCATGAGATCGTATAAAGTCATCTGCAAATTTATCAATTTGCAGAGTGGATATACCAGGACGGATTATCTTTCTAAGTTCTCTATGGCATGCAGTTAATATTTTACCTGCCTCAGCCATGTTATTAATTTGTTCTTGATTTTTAATTATAATCAATGTATATCACCCTTTGCATTTAAAAATTATATTTACATATATACTTTACCACTTCTGAATTATCAATTAAACATATTTCTTAATAGTGAAAAATGACCCCCATATTATAAAGGAATCATCTTCTTAATTTAATCTTTTTTATGTTGATTTTTAACTCTGTTTGGTTTTGCTTTTGGTTTAATAACATAATCGTCTTTTTTGTTTACTTTTCTGTTTCCTCCAAGCCCGGACAAATCCATAAACCATAAAAACAAGATAATAAAAACTCCTGATTGTATAACCTGCCAGATTGTACCCTCCATATTATATTTATAATATCCTGCAATAAGAGATGGTACAAAAAATATGGCTATACCAACAGCTAAAACAACCCATTTATTTGGTTTAAATCTGTAAAGTACATATTTTCTCAAAATATTATATGCAATTAGCAAAACTGTTGCATATATTACTACTCTTAAAACAAATGTTAACCAAGTAGGCATAATTATTTTTCCCCCTCATAACTTAATTTATCTATAGACATTTACTTTCTATATATTTATTATTATATATTTTATGTAATATATCAATACCTTATTTAATATCCATTTTTTGTTATATCAATTTAAAAATAATTGAATTATTATTATTTTGATAAAAAATTTGCTATTTAATTATAAGCATGATAAAATATACGTGTTGAAAACGTTTAGAAATGCTATCATGACAACTATACTTTATTTTAGGAGTGATTTTTATGAATTTATGCATAAGTGGATTAGATGAACTTGATCTTCAGATATTGGATATTTTAATTAAGGATTCCCGTACCCCATATTTAGAGATTGCCAGGAACTGCCACGTCAGCGGGGGAACTATACATGTAAGAATGAAAAAGATGCAGGATATGGGAATAATAAAGGGAACTAAACTTATTGTTGATAACTCTAAATTAGGATATGATATTTGCTGCTTTATAGGAATTTATTTAGATAAATCATCATCATTTACAAATGTCCTTGCTCATATGAAAGCAATTAAAGAAGTAGTTGAATTACATTATACCACTGGGGATTATTCATTATTTGTGAAAATACTATGTAAAAACATGTCTGATCTTCAAAACTTACTTATGACTAAAATACAGACTATTGATGGAATACAAAGAACAAATACATTCATTTCTTTATATCAGCCTATTGATAGAAATATTGAACTTTAAATTATATTTATACATAATAAAAGAGGGAAGCATATGTTTCCCTTTTTTATTATATATTTTTCTAAAATAATTTTACAAATTACTTATATTTTATATAAAAATGTCAATAATAATGGTATAAGCTTTGAAAGGAGATGTAATTTTAATGAAAGCATTAGATATTACCGCACTTGTATTAGTTATTATAGGCGCTATAAATTGGGGTCTTATTGGTTTTTTCCAGTTTGATTTAATAGCTACATTGTTTGGAAGTATGTCTGCATTCACAAGAATTGTATATGCTATTGTTGGCATAGCAGGATTATATGCCATTTCATTCCTTGGAAAAGATAGAGAAACAAGAGAAGTTAAATAGTAATTTAACATTACAAACCCCTGATATTATTATTGGGGGTTAATTTTATGCTGCATATATCTTAAAATAAATTTAGTGTTATAATTAAATTATATAATTTTAGTATATATTTTGATTTAAAAGGGGATGCATATTATGAACAAGAATGATAATTGCAGAGACTTTTTAAAAGCCAACGCATTTATTGACCTTGAAAGCATAGAAACAGATCAAAATAAGGAAATGCCTGAACCTCCCATTCAAAAGCAGTGTCCTGAAAATGTAAAGCTTATAGATTTAGTTTCTCCCGATTTGTTTACCTGTGGGCAGATGGACATTCTTTCTACATTGAGAAAAAGAAAAACCAGACATGCCTATAGCGATGTTCCTCTTACTTTAGAAGAATTTTCTTTTTTACTTTGGAGTGTACAGGGAATAAAAAAGATAGTTAAAAATGGTTATGCAACTTTGAGAACAGTTCCTTCAGCAGGTGCCAGACATTGTTTTGAAACTTATATTGCAGTATTTAATGTAGAAGGACTTAAAAAGGGGATTTACAGATATCTGCCTCTGGATCATAAAATATACTTTATAGACTGCCCTGACAATTTAGAAGAACTGCTAAGTGATGCCTGCTTAAAACAGGACTTTGTATCCAAGGGAGCAGTGACTTTTATATGGTCAGTAATTCCTTATAGAATGGAATGGAGATATGATATTGCATCATATAAACTGATCTGCCTGGATGCAGGACATTTATGCGAAAACTTATATTTAGCATCCGAGTCAATTGGAGCAGGTACCTCTGCAATAGCAGCCTATGACCAGAAAAAGATTGATAATTTACTTCATTTAGATGGTGAAGATGAATTCTGCATATATATAGCACCTGTTGGTAAGCTTCAGAAATAATAAATTGCAGGTGAGCCTTTATTAAAGTTCACCTGCATAATTTATTTATTAATGCTATCTATTGCCTTTTGTATATATCCATTATTATCATTTAATATTTTCTCTGCTTTTTCTTTATCTAAATTAGTCTGAATCATAAATATACTTAATTTAACATCATACTCAGTTTCTTTTAAATACTTTTCTGCTGTAGTAATATCCACTCCTGTAGCAAGCATGATTATTCTTTTAGCCCTTGTAATTAATTTCTCATTAGTAGACTGAACATCCACCATTAAATTTCCATATACTTTTCCAAGCTTAACCATAGTACCAGTAGTAAGCATATTTAAAACCATTTTTTGTGCAGTTCCTGCTTTCATTCTGGTAGAACCCATAATAACCTCAGGGCCTACTACTACAGATATTGGTACATCTGCAATTGCAGCCATTTCACTGTTTGGATTCATGGTAACACAAATAACAGCGGATCCAATGTCCTTACCATATTTCATTGCTCCAATTACATAAGGTGTTCTGCCAGATGCAGCTATTCCGCAGATTACATCATTTTTATTGATATTTCTGCTGATTAAATCTTTCTTCCCCAGTTCAGTATTGTCTTCTGCTCCTTCTACAGCCTTAAATATTGCAGTATTACCTCCTGCTATTATGCCCTGAACCAATTGGTCATCTACCCCGAAAGTTGGAGGACATTCTGATGCATCAACAATTCCAAGCCTTCCGCTGGTGCCTGCACCAACATATATAAGCCTTCCTCCATTTTTCAGTCTGTAAGCAATTACATCTACAGCTTTTGCAATATGGCTCTTTTCCTTTTCCACTGCAAAAGCCACTTTTTTATCCTCTTCATTTATCATAGTTATTATTTCTTCTGTAGATACACTGTCAATATTTAATGTATTTGGATTTCTTTCTTCCGTTACCAATGATTCTAATTTATTCAGATTCATAATGTCCTCCCCTGTATATAATTTTTAAAGCCTATAATTATATTAACATAAACTTTCATTAACTTCAATATCTAATGAAAGTTACTTTCAGATATAAATTTAAATTTTGTTTCATCTTTGATAAAATCCAATAGGAAAACTTCATCCTTACTAATATGTCCAACCACATTTACCCTTGGATCTGCAGGCAGGTCTTTTTTACATATCTGAACTTCACCACAATACCTTAAATATTTTTCATTATCAATAGTAACGCTTCCCTTAACCCTTTCAATATTGTTTCTTTGCTCTATTTTTCTTCCATTTAATGTTTCCCTGGACATGGTTGATCTAATAACATCTTCTGCAGGATCCGGCCTATTTTTATGGCTGCCTTTAAAAAGTATTTCTCTTTCTATTTCACTGCAGTTTAATTCTTCTATATTAAATTCTAATATATGTTCTTCTAATTTCCCCACGCTAATAAGCTCTTCATCTGAAGGTATGCTGTCTCCAAATATAACATTATCTAATCCCAGTGCAAATAAATGTTTGGCGCAAACTTCAGGCTTCATATTTCTATGGACTTCAAGTGTAGGCAGTGCTTCAAATATAGGTCCCCTTTTCCCTGATTTAGATGGAATGAAAGCTGATAATTTTATACCATATTTTTTTAACATATTATTTTTCTTTAACAAAGTTTCTTCAGAAATACCTGTATTCATTCTTGGATAGTAATTATGGCATGCCTGAAGCATTTTGTAATTAGGATTATGTTTATCGAATTCATTTAAAAATCTTTCGGTAACTGTTGATGCATTAATTTCAATTTTTAATCCATATTTATTATTAGTAAATTCAGCTATTTCCTTTGGTGAAAATCCAAAATCCACCCTTACACCATAAATATCCATATCCTTTAAAACACTTAAATCCTTTATACTTGCTCCTAAATATTTAAATGCTCTGGGAGATATATCAGCAATAATTTTCATGTGTAAATCTTTTGATAATTCAACTACTTTCTTGAAGTCTTCAATAATCTTACTGTAATCTGCCTCTGGAATATGAAGAGATGTAAAAACATTGTCAAATCCATATTCCTTAGCTTTCTTTATATATCTGATATTTTGTTCTATGGGGTAATTCATTCCTAAATATATTGAAATACCTTTGGACATAACAAAATCAGCTCCTTATAATTTTATTATTATGTAATTGTATGTAAAGTTAAAATTGAGAATCAGGATTTACATCCCAATTCTCAATTATTCATATTATACTTCCGGGTCCTCAAAACCTATGAACCAAGTTGCTATGAAGCCGCCTATATATGCTAACAGGACACCAGTTAAATAGAATAATACTGATCCTGGTTTAATTAATAATGCTAAAGGCAATCCTGAAAGTCCCATGCTTAAGCATGCAACCTTAGTAGCAGCATTAAATGCACCTCCTACGGCTCCTCCAATGCAGGCACCAATAAATGGCTTTCCAAGTGGTAATGTTACACCATATATTAATGGTTCTCCTACGCCAAGTATACCTACTGGTAAAGCTGACCAGATTGTCTTCTTTAATCTTTTGTTTTTTGTCTTTGCTAATACTGCTATGGCTGCTCCAACTTGTCCTGCACCAGCCATGGCTAATATTGGAAGAAGTAAATTCTGACCAGTTGTTTTAAGTAAATCTGCATGAATTGGAGTAAGTCCCTGATGAAGTCCTGTCATTACTAATGGAAGGAATGTTCCTCCTAAAATAAATCCAGTGAAAGCTCCTCCTGATTTAATTGATACTTTTACTGCTGATCCTATTGCATCAGATATCATTCCACCCAAAGGCTGCAGAACTAACAAAGCTACAAAACTGGAAATCAAAACTGTAAGTAAAGGTGTTATAAATAAATCCAAAACATCTGGAATTACCTTTCTTATGTTTTTTTCAACCCATGAGCTGAATGCAACTACAAGCAATACTGCAATTACACCGCCACGACCTGGTACCAGCGGCATTCCTCCAAACTTAACCTTTGCAAGATCAGGATGAGAAATTACTGCTGCCATAACTCCACCAAGCATTGGTGATCCGCCAAATTCCTTAGCAGCATTTACACCAACAAATAAACTTAAACCATAAAATACTGAATTACCAATAATTTTTAATATACCGCCGGTTGCTCCTGCTCCAAAACCCGGATTAAACTTTAAAACAATATTTAAAATTCCTGTTACAAGACCGCAGGCAATAAATGCTGGTATTAATGGAATGAAGATATTTGAAATTTTCTTCAGAACCAATTTAAATGGAGTAGCATTCTTTGCCTTAATTTCTTCCTTTCTTACTTTTGCCTCATCAAGCTCACCAACTTTAATGCCCGATATTTCCCCAAAAGCTGTAGCTACCTTAGCCACTCTTCCTGGTCCAAGAATAATTTGTAATTGTCCTCCTTGTTCAACCAGGCCAAGTACTCCTTCAATTTTCTTAATCTCCTCTTTACTTACTTTGCTGTCATCTACAATTCCCATTCTTAATCTGGTCATACAGTAAGCAACAGAAGAAACGTTTTCTTTTCCGCCAACCTTATCAAGTATGTTTTCTGCAATAACTTTAGGCGACAAATTTGAAGTAGACATAAATAATTCCTCCTTTAAAAATAATATATAAAAAAATAAGAGCCAAAAAAAACCTTTAGTTAGTTTTCTTTAGCTCATGCCTGCTTAAGCAGTAACACGCTTTAATATTTCTTTGTAATTTTATTTTATACTATTAATCTTTTTATGTCAATAACTTTCAAGAATATATTATTAATTATTCAATCTTATTTTCTCCAGATGAATGGCAAGGTATCCTATTTCATCTTCTGTAAATTCAATATTATAATCCTGCTTTATTTTATCTGCTAATTTTTTTGATACATTATATGATATTTTAAATTTTCTCTTTATACTGGATAAAAGCAGATTTTCAATGGGTATATGCTTTTCAGCTCTGTCTAATGCAAATCTTAAGTGTGTTATCAGCCTGGAATAATTTATGCTGTCAGAATTGATTTTTATCTCCAGAGTTTCCTCAATAAATTTAATCATTTCATTTATAATAGCAGCATTTAAACTTGTTTTTGAAATACTTCCATGGGTAAAAGCCGCGTGAATATGAAGCGCTATAAATCCTATTTCGTCCTCAGGTAAATCAATATTTAACCTGCTATTAATTATATTCAAGGCCTTTGATGCTAATTCATATTCCTCTGGATATAATGTTCTTTCTTCTACAATAAATGGATTTGCTATATTTATGCCGCTTCTGTGCCTCTCTATAGCAAAAGAAATATGATCTAATAAAGTTATATGGATTTTTTCGTCCAGTTTACCCTTTGATGAATTATGAATCATGGCAATAACTTCCTCTGTTACTCCAACAATATCCTTATCTATAGTCTTAGTCAGTCCCTTAAATTTATCCTTGTTTGCTTCATTAGATATATAAAATACCTTTTCGGCTTTTTTATTGTCTATAATATCATTTTCCTTTTTGCCAAACCCTATGCCCCTTCCAATTAAAATACACTCTTTTGATAATTCTCTATCTATACAAAAAACTACATTATGATTAAAAGTCTTTATAATTTTATATTGTTTCTCCAAATATACTGCACCTCTCCCCGATAAAATAATATGTAAAAAACATACTACTAGAATTATACCAAAGTTATAAAATTTTTAAAGTATACAAAATTCAACATTCAATGTGAATTGATATGCCAATAGATGACTATACTATGGATAAAGAAGGTGATAATATGTTTGAAAATATCAGGCAGCAAAATATTTATAAAAATCTATTAGATGGCAAATGGGTACAAAGCAGCAGCAATAAAAACATTAAAATCCATTCTCCCAGAAATAACTCCGTTGTTGGTATGATTCAGGCTATGACAAAGGAAGAGGTGGATCTTTCCATAGCAAGCTCTAATGCAGCTGCAAAGGTCTGGAGGGATGTACCTATTAATGAAAGAGCTGTAATTTTAAATAAAGCAGCTTTATTATTAGAAGAAAATATGCTTGAACTATATAAGGTACTCCAATATGAAATAGGCAAAGATAAAGAATCCTCTATTTCAGAAATCACAAGATCTGCTGATTTTATAAGGTTCACTGCAGATGAAGGAAAGCATATGGAGGGTAAGACAATATTAGGAGACAGTTTTCCTGGATTTAATAAGAATAAAATTTCCCTGGTTACAAGAGTTCCTCTGGGAACTGTGCTGGCCATTTCTCCCTTTAATTATCCAATTAATCTGTCTGTTTCAAAAATTGCACCTGCTTTAATTGCCGGCAATAGTGTTATTCTTAAGCCGCCAACATCAGGCTCTATTAGCGCTCTTCATATGGCAGAAATATTTAATAAAGCAGGACTGCCAAAAGGTGTATTAAATACCGTTACAGGTAAAGGAAGCGACATAGGAGATTATCTAGTTACACATAAGGGAATTGATTTTATCAACTTTACAGGAAGCACAGAAGTTGGCAGACATATTGCCTCTATGGCAGGCATGGTTCCCACTCTTTTAGAACTGGGAGGTAAGGATGCTGCATTGGTTTTAGATGATGCAGATCTGGATTTAGCAGCAAAAGAAATAGCTTCTGGTGCCTTTAGTTATTCAGGACAGAGATGTACAGCAATTAAACGTGTAATTGTTTTAAATAGTATTGCTCCAGCTTTAATATGCAAAATTAAGGCCATTGCAGAAAATTTAAGGGTTGATGCCCTTAGGGAGGATTGTGAAATAGTACCATTAATAAATATGAAAGCTGCAGATTTTGTTCAGGAATTAATTGACGATGCAATTAACAAAGGAGCTAACCTTATCTTAGGGAATAAGCGTATAGATAATTTAATTTATCCTACTATATTTGACAATGTTACCAGTGATATGAGAATTGCCTGGGAGGAGCCTTTTGGTCCAATACTTCCAATCATAAGAGTAAACAGCATGGAGGAAGCTGTAAAGGTTACTAACAGCTCAAAGTATGGTCTCCAAGCTTCTATTTTCACAAATAATATTAATAAGGCATTTTTTATTGCAGATAAACTTCAGGTTGGAACAGTTCAAATTAACGGAAAAACTGAAAGAAGCCCTGATCATTTTCCATTCTCAGGATTCAAATCCTCTGGAATGGGCACCCAGGGTATACGATATAGCATTGAAGCTATGAGCAAAATCAAAAGTATAGTACTGAACCTGGAGGATTTTAATGAAATTAAATAAAAAGTTTATTGGTATATTATCCTCTGCTGTTTTAATAATTATATTGTTAATACCATTATTTAATGTAAAATCAACTCACCCTGAAGCTGACAATAATAAAATTAAAATTCATTATATTGATGTTGGCCAGGGTGACAGCATTCTTGTGCAGGTTAACAATATAAACTTATTAATTGATGCTGGTCCATATGAAAATACGTCTAAATTAATTTCATATCTGAACAAGCAGCATATAAAAAAGCTTCATTACATAATTGCTACACACCCTCATGATGATCATATTGGGGCAATGTCAGAAGTTATAAAGAAATTTAATATTGGTGAATTCTATGCACCAAAGAAAGCTGAAAGTACAACAGCATTTCAGAATATGGTACTGGAATTAAAAAATAAGAATAAAAAAATAAATATTGCCAAGGCTGGAGTTTCTATAGATCTTGGAAACAAAGCAAATTGTGAAATACTTGCCCCAAATAATTCTGAATATAAGGAGACAAATAATTATTCTGCAGTTATTAAAATAACATATGGAAATTCAAAATTCATATTTACAGGGGATGCAGAAAAATTAAGTGAAAAAGAAATGCTGGAAAAGAATTATGACTTATCCAGTGAAGTTTTAAAAGTTGGTCATCATGGGAGCACCACCTCTTCTTCAACTGAATTTTTAGATAAAGTAAACCCTGAAATTGCAATAATCAGCTGTGGTAAAGGCAACATGTATGGTCACCCAAATAAAGGAACTATATTAAATCTTAAATATAGAAATATTCAAATTTACAGAACTGATATAGATGGGAATATAGTTATTGTAAGTAATGGAAATTCAATAGAAAAACAATAAAGCAAAAAAAAATGGCTCCGCGAAAAGGATTCGAACCTTCAACCCTTCGGTTAACAGCCGAATGCTCCACCGTTGAGCTATCGCGGAACAATTTGTTAGTTAAATAAAATATTTAACTGAACCTGGCAACTACCTACTCTCCCACAGAGCCTCCCCTGCAGTACCATCAGCGCAATAAAGCTTAACCTTCGTGTTCGGAATGGGAACGGGTGTTACCTTTACGCCATTATCACCAGATTTAAACTAAAGAACAAAGATTAAAATCTTGTTCTTTCAAAATTGCACAGTATAATTATTTGGTCAAGCCCTCGACCTATTAGTATTAGTCAGCTGAACATGTTGCCATGCTTACACCTCTAACCTATCAACCTAGTGTTCTTCTAGGGGTCTTACTAGCTTACGCTATGGGAAATCTAATCTTGAGGTGGGTTTCACGCTTAGATGCTTTCAGCGTTTATCCCGTCCCGACATAGCTACCCAGCCATGCTCCTGGCGGAACAACTGGTACACCAGAGGTCAGTCCATCCCGGTCCTCTCGTACTAAGGACAGCTCCTCTCAAATTTCCTACGCCCGCGACGGATAGGGACCGAACTGTCTCACGACGTTCTGAACCCAGCTCGCGTGCCGCTTTAATGGGCGAACAGCCCAACCCTTGGGACCTACTTCAGCCCCAGGATGCGACGAGCCGACATCGAGGTGCCAAACCTCCCCGTCGATGTGGACTCTTGGGGGAGATCAGCCTGTTATCCCCGAGGTAGCTTTTATCCGTTGAGCGATGGCCCTCCCACGAGGAACCACCGGATCACTAAGCCCGACTTTCGTCCCTGCTCCACTTGTATGTGTCGCAGTCAAGCTCCCTTCTGCCTTTGCACTCTTCGCGCGATTTCCAACCGCACTGAGGGAACTTTTGGGCGCCTCCGTTACATTTTAGGAGGCGACCGCCCCAGTCAAACTGCCCACCTAACAATGTCCCGTGACCAGTTTCATGGCCACCGGTTAGAATCTCAGTACTGTCAGGGTGGTATCCCAAGGGTGACTCCACAGAAGCTGACGCCCCTGCTTCGCAGTCTCCCACCTATCCTGTACAGACAATACCGAAACTCAATGCTAAGCTACAGTAAAGCTCTACGGGGTCTTTCCGTCCAATCGCGGGTAGCAAGCATCTTCACTTGCACTACAATTTCGCCGGATTTGTTGTCGAGACAGTGCCCAAGTCATTACGCCATTCGTGCGGGTCGGAACTTACCCGACAAGGAATTTCGCTACCTTAGGACCGTTATAGTTACGGCCGCCGTTTACTGGGGCTTAAGTTCACCGCTTCACTTACGTTAACGGATCCCCTTAACCTTCCAGCACCGGGCAGGCGTCAGCCCCTATACTTCAGCTTTCGCTTTAGCAGAGACCTGTGTTTTTGCTAAACAGTTGCTTGGGCCTATTCTCTGCGACCTCTTGCGAGGCACCCCTTCTCCCGAAGTTACGGGGTCAATTTGCCGAGTTCCTTGACAACAATTCTTCCGATGGTCTTAGGATTCTCTCCTCACCTACCTGTGTCGGTTTGCGGTACGGGCACCAACTTCCTCCATAGAGACTTTTCTCGGCAGCGTGGAATCGGATACTTCGCGACGATAATTTCGCTCCCCATGACACCTCATCATTGATCAGACGGATTTGCCTGTCTGACCTGACTAAGTGCTTAGACGCACATCCAATAGTGCGCACATCCTATCCTCCTGCGTCATCCCATTTGTAATAACGTCAGTTGGCGGTATCGGAATATCAACCGATTGTCCATCACCTACGCCTTTCGGCCTCGGCTTAGGTCCCGACTAACCCTGAGCGGACGAACCTTCCTCAGGAAACCTTAGGTTTTCGACCAATAAGATTCTCACTTATTTCTCGCTACTTATGCCAGCATACTCACTCCTGTACAGTCCACCGCTCCTTTCGGTACGACTTCAACCCATACAGGAAGCTCCTCTACCACGTACACGTAGTGTACATCCATAGCTTCGGTGGTAAGTTTTAGCCCCGGACATCTTCGGCGCAGGACCTCTCGACTAGTGAGCTATTACGCACTCTTTAAATGAGTGGCTGCTTCTAAGCCAACATCCTAGTTGTCTTAGAAATCCCACATCCTTTTCCACTTAACTTACACTTTGGGACCTTAGCTGATGATCTGGGCTGTTTCCCTTTTGACCACGGATCTTATCACTCGTAGTCTGACTGCTGAGATTCAAGTATATGGCATTCGGAGTTTGATAGGGTTCAGTAACTGTTGTCAGCCCCTAGCCCATTCAGTGCTCTACCTCCACTACTCATTCTCAACGCTAGCCCTAAAGCTATTTCGAGGAGAACCAGCTATCTCCGAGTTCGATTGGAATTTCTCCGCTATCCACAGCTCATCCCATGATTTTTCAACACCAATGTGGTTCGGTCCTCCACGGAATTTTACTTCCGCTTCAACCTGTCCATGGATAGGTCACCCGGTTTCGGGTCTACAGCATGCAACTAGTCGCCCTATTCAGACTCGGTTTCCCTTCGGCTCCGTACCTTAAGTACTTAACCTTGCTACATACCGTAACTCGCTGGCTCGTTCTACAAAAAGCACGTCATCACACGTTAAAGTGCTATGACCGGTTGTAGGCACACGGTTTCAGATTCTATTTCACTCCCCTTCCGGGGTTCTTTTCACCTTTCCCTCACGGTACTTCTTCACTATCGGTCACCAGTTAGTATTTAGCCTTGGGAGGTGGTCCTCCCTGCTTCCCACAAGGTTTCACGTGTCTCGTGGTACTCTGGAATAGATCTTTAAGACTTCCTTTTTCACTTACAGGACTGTTACCTTCTGCGGTGGTCCTTTCCAGAACCTTCAGTTAAATGATGTCTCACATAATGATCTATCCACAACCCCAGGAACAAGTTCCTGGTTTGGGCTCTTTCCCTTTCGCTCGCAGCTACTCAGAAAATCGATTTTTCTTTCTCTTCCTCCGGGTACTTAGATGTTTCAGTTCCCCGGGTCTAGCCCTATAAACCTATGAATTCAGTTTATAGTACATACCGTTAGGTATGTGGGTTTCCCCATTTGGAAATCTCCGGATCACAGGCTATTTGCGCCTACCCGAAGCTTATCGCAGCTTATCGCGTCCTTCTTCGCCTACTGGTGCCAAGGCATTCACCATGCGCCCTTTGTAGCTTGACCTTTAAAATCTCTATAAGCTTCGCACTACTGCGTCAGCTGCCTTCACTGCGGTGCTCATTTACCTTGAGTAAACTCTGCTCCTCGTTCAGTTGCTTCCTTGTATTGCTCGCTTCTACAGACTTTTAAAAAATCTCTATAAGCTTCGCATTACTTCTTCAGCGTCGTCGCTGCAGTGCTCATTTACCTTGAGTAAATTCCGCGCTTCGCTCCTAGCTTCATCGTACTGCTCGCTTCTATAGATTTTCCTTTAAATAAAGTAATCTTAATACAAAGGTATTTTTGTATACCTTAACTTTAATGTAAACTTTTTTATACTGTGCAATTTTCAAAGAACAATGGTGGGCTTAAATGGACTCGAACCATCGACCTCACGCTTATCAGGCGTGCGCTCTAACCAGCTGAGCTATAAGCCCTCTTGGTGGAGAATAAGGGATTCGAACCCTTGACCCCCTGCGTGCAAGGCAGGTGCTCTCCCAGCTGAGCTAATCCCCCACATAAAAAGAGAGACATTTTCCTGAGTAATTCTTTATACAAATCGCAGATTTGCTAAATTATTCATTAAATGCCTAAATGACATTTAATCTCTCAAAATTAAACAGAGAAATAAACCAAGCTGTATGTAAGTTATCCTTACATATCGACTCCTTAGAAAGGAGGTGATCCAGCCGCAGGTTCTCCTACGGCTACCTTGTTACGACTTCACCCCAATTACTAATCCCACCTTCGGCCGCTGACTCCTTACGGTTATCTCACGGACTTCGGGTGTTACCAGCTCTCATGGTGTGACGGGCGGTGTGTACAAGGCCCGGGAACGTATTCACCGCGACATTCTGATTCGCGATTACTAGCAACTCCAGCTTCATGTAGGCGAGTTTCAGCCTACAATCCGAACTGGGATGGGTTTTAGAGTTTGGCTCCACCTCGCGGTATTGCATCTCTCTGTACCCACCATTGTAGCACGTGTGTTGCCCTGGACATAAGGGGCATGATGATTTGACGTCATCCCCACCTTCCTCCCGGTTAACCCGGGCAGTCTCACTAGAGTGCTCAACTTAATGGTAGCAACTAATGATAAGGGTTGCGCTCGTTGCAGGACTTAACCTAACATCTCACGACACGAGCTGACGACAACCATGCACCACCTGTCTCCCTGCCCCGAAGGGCTTCGCCTATCTCTAGGTTATTCAGGGGATGTCAAGTCCAGGTAAGGTTCTTCGCGTTGCTTCGAATTAAACCACATGCTCCGCTGCTTGTGCGGGCCCCCGTCAATTCCTTTGAGTTTTAATCTTGCGATCGTACTCCCCAGGCGGAATACTTATTGTGTTAACTGCGGCACAGAAGGGGTCGATACCTCCTACACCTAGTATTCATCGTTTACGGCGTGGACTACCAGGGTATCTAATCCTGTTTGCTACCCACGCTTTCGTGCCTCAGCGTCAGTTACAGTCCAGAGAATCGCCTTCGCCACTGGTGTTCTTCCTAATCTCTACGCATTTCACCGCTACACTAGGAATTCCATTCTCCTCTCCTGCACTCTAGATATCCAGTTTGAAATGCAGTACCCAAGTTAAGCCCGGGTATTTCACATCTCACTTAAACATCCGCCTACGCACCCTTTACGCCCAGTAAATCCGGACAACGCTTGCCACCTACGTATTACCGCGGCTGCTGGCACGTAGTTAGCCGTGGCTTCCTCCTTTGGTACCGTCATTATCGTCCCAAAAGACAGAGCTTTACAATCCGAAGACCTTCATCACTCACGCGGCGTTGCTGCATCAGGGTTTCCCCCATTGTGCAATATTCCCCACTGCTGCCTCCCGTAGGAGTCTGGACCGTGTCTCAGTCCCAATGTGGCCGATCACCCTCTCAGGTCGGCTACGCATCGTTGCCTTGGTGAGCCGTTACCTCACCAACTAGCTAATGCGCCGCGGGCCCATCTCAAAGCGGATTACTCCTTTGATTAGAACATCATGTGATGCTCTAATGTTATGCGGTATTAATCTCCCTTTCGGGAGGCTATCCCCCTCTTTGAGGCAGGTTGCCCACGTGTTACTCACCCGTCCGCCGCTAATCCGTCCCCGAAGGGACTTCATCGCTCGACTTGCATGTGTTAAGCACGCCGCCAGCGTTCGTCCTGAGCCAGGATCAAACTCTCAATTTAAAAGTTTGATTGCTCATTACTTTATACTCTATAAAAGAATTGCTGGTTTATTTAACAAGTTTTTACCTGTTATCTTCTCTGTTTAATTTTCAAAGATCGAAATGTCAAATACTGACGTATTATATATTATCATTAACATATATAATTGTCAATAGCTTTGAATAAGCTTTGTTAATTTTTGTCGCATTCATAAGCGACATGTGTTATTCTATCACAATTATACTAATCAATATAAAGTTTTATCTTAATATATTTAAATTATTCCTTAATTACTCTCATTTACTTATTTTTTTTTATTTTTTCTTATAATGATACACCAGAACAAGTATACGTTGATATGTGTACTTTTTAACTGTTACCAAGTAATCTATGGCTCTTTTAAATAATAATGTTGATGCAAATAGGACTTTATCTAAAGATTAAAGATTAAAGAACAAAGATTAAATAAGGTAGTTTTTCTTTGCAGAAAAACCAAAAACTTAATTGATTAAGTGAATCATAGGTTTTAATAACTAAAAATGGTTTCAATTATAGTTTTATTAGATGGTAAAAAAAGATTTGTAAAAATCCTGTGCCAGTAGGCAGCCAATTAAATAGATTTCAAAGTAAAGCAACTATTCAAAACTGCATTGCACATCAAATTAGAAATTCTCCCGGACGGGACAGAAAAGCATTGAACATAATGAAAAGGGGGTTCATGATTAAAGCATAAGTTACATTAATATCAGCAATAATAAAGTCTACGCTATTACAACACTGGATTCACACAAAAATATTTATTCCAGAGCAGTTGGCACAGGACATATGAATGCAATGTATATGTAAAATACATATACAAATATGAGAAATACTGGAATATACTTTAATTGACTTGTCCCTAACGTGAACTTGTTAACGTATCAACACTATTGAATAAAAGAGCCATATACTTATACTAAAGCAGGAAAGATTAAAGAACAAATAACAAATATTGTTGTTTTGCCTCCTGGCAAAACTTAAATCTAAAGATTTTCTGCCAGGGCAGAAAATCTACATTATTTAATCTTTGTTCTTTAATCTTTAATCTTTGTTTTTAAAGGGCAGCCTACCGGCTTTGGATTTTTCAAATCCTTTTTTAATCCCACCTGGTAAACTATAATTGAAATCATCCTTGATTATTAAAACACATGATTCACTCAATCAATTAAATTTAAAGATTTTCTGCCAGAGCAGAAAATCCACATTATTTGTTCTTTATTCTCTAATCTTTAATCTTTGTTTTTTATAGTATCTTGAAGAATGCCAGCACTAATATAAGTAATCCAAATCCTAATCTATATACTGCAAAAATTCTCAGCGGTCTCTTCTTTAAAAATTTAATGAACTTATCAACAACAACAAGTGCTACTATAAAAGAAACAACAAATCCAACTGCCAGTGCAATAATTTCCGAAGTAGAACAGGTTGCTAATATATTGTGTTTAAATAAGGATACTCCTGATGCTCCTACCATAATAGGCATTGCCAGAAAAAATGAAAATTCTGCGCCAGCCACAGTTGATAATCCTGCAATCCATGCTCCTATAATAGTTGAAGCTGACCTAGACATACCCGGCCATAAAGCCAAGCACTGAAATGCTCCAATAATTATAGCTTGTTTAGCATTTATATCAAAAATACCACTTCTTGCCGAATTATTTCTGTATCTTTTTTCTGCATAGATCATCCATATGGCGCCTACTATTAAAGCTGCAGCCACTGGAACCGGATAGAATAATTTTGCTTCTATTTTATCCTGTAATGGCAGTCCTATTGCAGCCATTGGTATACATGCTATTATAACAATTATCCAAAATCTCAGGCCTGATTTTTTTGCAGGTAAATTTTTACTTGGAAAAAAGTTTTTCAATGTTAGCAATATTTTATCCCAATACAGCACAACTATTGATAATATTGCACCCAGCTGAATAACAACCATAAACATGTCAGTATATGGCTTTCTGTAAAAGCCGTTAAATTTAATGAGTTTGCCTATAACTATCATATGTCCTGTAGAGGAAATTGGTAAAAATTCAGTAATACCTTCTACAATGCCGACTATAATAGCTTTGATTATTAAAAGCATATCTTCACTCTCACTCTCTATTTATTATTACTATTTGATTATACTATCTTTTAATTTTCATAACAATTAAAATAGGATTAAAAATTATATCCTGTCTAATATCTGCTTTATAATATAATTATATATTATATTATTATTATTTATTTTCATGTCAATTTTAGTTTGAAATTTCTCTTCTATTATAATTGCATTATTATAGTCCGGCTCAACACTGCCCTCATAGTTATTCAGTAGCTTAAAACAGGAAAATATCATTTTATAATTTTCCAAATCAACAAGTATTTCTTTAATTACATCTTCATTAATTTCATCTTTCATTAATTCCTTAGATATTAATATTAATTTCTCCTCAAGCTTTAGTATTTTTTTATTAATCTCACCAAAATTAATAGCTTTATTGTTAATTAAATACTCCTTAATAGAAATTTTTATGCTGCTTTTTAACAAATTATTTTTTCTTTCTATATCTTCCATAATTTTGGGAGGAAAAATAAAGTAGTTAACAAATATGGCCACTACAATACCTAAAAGTGTATCAATAATTCTGTTTATGCTGTAAGACATGGGGCTTCTTCCATTAAGATTCAGCATTATTGCCATGAACACTATACATGCAATGGTTACGGACTTATTCCAGTTGAATGAATCACAAATATATACAACAACAATAAGGCCGGCAGCACATAGAAACGCATTCCCAGGCTGAATTAGTGCACATAAAAATCCTATAAATGCACCAACTATTGTTCCAAGTATTCTGTTTCTTCCAACTGTAAAGGACTCTACTACAGAACTCTGCATTGAAATAATTGCGGCAATTGCTGCATAAAAAGGATACTCAAACTTTAATGCCCAGGAAATAATTACGCATAAAAAAACTGCTATAGCTGTTTTTATATTTCTTAACCCGACTTTTTTTAGTTTAATCATTAAAATCACTCCACATTAAGTAGTAAATATTAAATAATTATGAATAATTCATTATGTATTGTCAAGTTTATAAATTCCCTTAAGACATTATTAAAACTTTTACATTTAATCATATAACTAAAAAAGAGCCTGAATTTATCAGACTCTTATATTAACTATGGAATAACAGGACCTGCACTTCTAATTGCATCATCCACATTTTTAAATTTCTTAAAGTTTTCATTGAATTTACCGGCCAGTTCATAAGCTTTAACGTCATAGGCTTCCTTATCATCCCAGGTATTTCTAGGATTCAGGAGTTCATCAGGTACATTTTTACAGTGAGCAGGCATTAAAACCTTAAATACAGGATGTTCTGTGTACTCTGCATTCTTTAGCTCTCCGCTAAGTGCTGCCTTAATCATTGCTCTTGTATATTTAAGCTGGATCCTGCTGCCTTTACCATAGCCTCCATATAGCCAGCCTGTGTTTACAAGATATACATCTGTGTTTTGCTGCAGAATCTTTTTTCCTAAAAGTTCAGCATATACAGATGGGTTCATCAGCATAAATGGTTCTCCAAAGCAGGCAGAAAAAGTGGCTTTAGGCTCAGTAATTCCTCTTTCTGTTCCTGCTACCTTACTTGTATACCCTGACATAAAATGATACATTGCAGCTTCCTTTGTTAACTTTGAGATAGGAGGCATAACTCCAAATGCATCTGCAGTTAAAAAAATCAAAGTATTTGGATTTCCGCCAACCCCTGACAATTCAGCATTCTCTATGAAATTAATAGGATATGCTGCTCTTGTATTTTCTGTATATCTTCCATCATCGTAATCTGCTTCTCTCTTTTCATTTAAAACTACATTTTCTAAAACGCAGCCAAATTTTATTGCATTATAAATTTCTTTTTCCTTTTCTTTATCCAATTTTATTGTTTTTGCATAGCAGCCGCCTTCAAAATTGAAAACTCCCTTATCACACCATCCATGCTCATCATCTCCAATAAGCTTTCTTTCAGGATCTGCTGATAATGTGGTTTTACCTGTTCCTGAAAGTCCGAAAAATACTGCTGTGTCACCAGCTTCACCAATATTTGCAGAGCAGTGCATTGGCATTATTCCCTTATCAGGCAGCAGGAAGTTCATAACAGAGAAAATAGATTTTTTTATTTCTCCTGAGTAGTGAGTTCCCCCAATTAAAATAATTTTTTTATCAAAGTTAATTATTATAAATGCTTCTGAATTTATTCCATCTTCAATTCCTTTTGCTTTAAATCCTGGTGCTGAAATAACATTAAATTCAGGTAGAAAATCCTGCAGATCACTATGTGAGGGTCTTATTAACATCTGATTTGAAAACAGTGCCTGAGAAGCATATTCACATATTACTCTTATTGGAAGAGTATATTTCTTCATTGCACCAACAAATCCATCGAAAACAAATAAATCTTTATTTTCAAGATAATTAATTACATCAGAATATAACTTATTGAAAACATTTTCATCGATTGGTAAGTTTATGCTTCCCCAATTTACCTTGTTATCTATACTTGATTGTTTAACTATGTATCTATCCTTTGGAGATCTTCCAGTATATTTCCCAGTATTTATTACTAAAGCTCCTGTACTTGATAATATGCCTTCATTTCTCATAATAGCTTTTTCTACTAATTCAGGTACTGGCAAATTTCTATAGAGTTTATTATATTTTTTAATTTTTAAATATTGTAAATCAATAGACATAAAAATCCCCCCCAAATGTTATACCTTAATTTTACACCTTTTTGTGTAAAATGCAATAAATATTTTATTTTTAGGGTAAAATGAATTTTTTTGAATAATATCCTGCAAAATTATATCACATTTATCTTATTATTAATTATTTGTGCTATATTAATATGTGCATTGTAAATATAACAGAATGCGGGAAAACTAAGAAGTATTTCAATCTCTCAGAAGGTATACTGCATAAATTATACACATTGCCCCAATTATCTGTATAATAGATACCTTTTCCTGCAAAAATAAAAATCCCACAATCATAGATGTTGGTATTTCCAAGTTACTAATTATAGAAACTTTCAGGGCACCAATATATGATATAGCCGCATACAAAAGAGTCAATGGTATGATTTCACAGAAAAATGCTAAGCACAATATATTTATTAATCCATTAACATGTATTTCTCCTCTGAACAAAAATGTTGGAAAGCTGTATATACATAATGAGATTAGAGAAAATAATGTAGAATATGCATTAATAGTTAACGGTTCCACATTGCTAAGCTTTTTTTCAGCAAAAATGTTCATAAATGCGTAGAAAACAGCACTTAACAACCCAATAATTATACCTTTGTATGAATAACTAAGTTTACCGCCTAATAAATTTAATGTTAAAATACAGCCTGTAAATGCAAGTAATAATGCCATTAGTTTTCTAGGTTTAACTTTGCGTTTATTAAACACCGTTGTATATATAAAAACCATTATTGGATAAGTGTATAAAAGCATTGTTACCATAGCCATTGGTAAATATTCAAAAGCCATATAGTAAAATACAGTCATAAATGTATTGCCTATAATGCCTAAAACAGCTAAATCTTTTAACTGTTTTTTAGATACCTTTAAAGTCTCTTTGTTCTTTATGAAAGCTACTATAAACATTAAAATTACAGCAAAAATATACTGCACTGTTAAAAGTGATACTGCACTTAGACCTGTTTCATAAGCAGATTTTATAAATAAACCTGCAGTGCCAAATAATATTGCTCCTATTATAGAATATATGTAACCCTTAGTATTTTTCATATTATCACCGCCAAAATTATTGGCGGTATAATCTGATTTTTACTGTAAAACCAGATATACCGCCATATTTTCATTAATTAATAAAACATAATAAAATCTGGAACCTTTAGAGTCTTTGAACTAGAACTTGTGTAATCATCATATAATTTTTTAGCCTTGTTATAATTTTCAGTAATAGTATCCTTAGTATATTTATCGGTATCTTTAGTGATACCTTCATAGGCTTTTTTCAGATTAAACATTCCACGGTCTAAATTGGCATCAACTGTTATATAATAACATCCTGCATTGTTAAGAGTTAAAATATCATTTTCATCTCCATTATATGCATATCTTATTTGCTGAAGTGCCTCTTTTGTATTACCCTTTAAAAAGTATACAGTTCCTAATGTCCTATGATATTCCGGCACTGCATCTGCTAATTTGATACATTCATTGAGAAGTTTTACTGCATCATCATCTTTTTTATTATTTAAGTCTATCAAAGCCATATTATATTTAATATCTGCATCATCAGGTTTAACAATTTCAGCCATTTTGAAATATTCCATTGCCTTATCAGTATTTTTATTAGTATACCAGTAAAAGTTGGCTATATTTAACATTATATTATAATTATAAGGTTCCTTCATCATGGCAGTTCTGAAATATGGTTCACCCTCTATACTTTTTCCTTCATCCTTTAATATTTCAGGCATTAAAAAGCCGTAATTATCAGGATAATCCCTATTCTTAAGTATAGATTCCTTACAGTACTTTTCAGCTTTATCATATTCCTTCTTATTTAGATAATACCACCCAGCTGTATGAAGTATAGTATAACTGTCTTTATTTTCTTTTATTAAGGTATTCATTAATTCATCAGCTTCTTTAGTTTTATTTGTATTTTGAAGAACTGATGCTTCAATGAGCTTAAATTCTATTTTCCCTATGTCTCTATCTTTTATGCTGTCTAAAATCTGACCTGCCTGATCCGCAGTTTCTTTTTGAAGAGAGTATATTTTGGCAAGCCACATCTTATATGCCGGCTCCTCTTTATTCTTGTCTGACAAGTTTGTTATAAGCTCTAAAATTTTATCCTTATTATATACGGATATCTGGGCCAGTACATCATAAACCTTATATTCATCTTTATTCTTATCCCATGCCAGCTTTAGATTTTTAAATCCATTATCCATATCGCCCTGAACCATGAGCATTCTCCCATACTCAGCCATATCGTAGGATGAATTTGAATCAACAGGATAAATGTTCATTAAAGATTTTGCCTTGTCCAACTCATTGTTAGCCATATAAACTGTAAACATGGTTTTAATGAGCTTTTTATCATGAGGATAATCCTTAAGAGCTTTTTCTCCATCTAAAAGAGCAGTTTTATAATCTTTATTCATAAATTCAGTAAAAATTATATAATTTAATAATTCTGCTGTTTTTCTATCACCTTTAGCCTTTGTAATATATTTTTTAGAATCTTCAATATCACCTTTAACAGAATATACTTCAGCAATTTTTACATTCAGTAAATTTGAGGTATTATCTATGTTTTGAATATTAATATACTCATTAATAGCATCATCATATTTTGCACTATAAAAGTATTCCTCAGCTTTGTTTGTTGTAATAGTTACCTTTGGCTGAGGCTGAACTCTTTCCCTAAAATAAATAATAGAACCTGTAATCACCAAAGCACCTGCAATGCCAATCAGTGAGGTTATACATCTATGTTTAAAAAACTTTTTATATCCTTTGCTTTTTAATTTAGTAAATTCATCTTTCTTCCAAAAATCGTTTACCATACTTTTTCTCCATTTCTAAATATAATAAAATATATTTATATTTTAACAAATAATACAAGAAAAAGCCAGGACTATACAGTTCTAAGTTAAGAGTTTTAAGTTAAGAGTCTGAGTTGGAAGTTTTGAGTTTTGAGTCTGAGTTGACAGTTTGCGGTTTTGCGGTTGACAGTTAAGGGGAGAGAGTTTATAGTTTAATATTATAGAAACTTTTAATATTCAAGGTGGTGTGAGAAATTAATATTAAGGCATTTTTCGGCATAATTATTTCAAAAGCTGTAATTAAAACCTCCCATTTTTTCAAAAAAGGAGGCAGCAATTTTCCTGGTAAAGTAGCTCTTAAAATAGCTCCTGAAATATTGAAAACTGTTGCAAAAGATTACAGCATTATTTTAGTTACAGGTACAAATGGGAAAACTACAACTACCAGCATGATATATAATATGATAAAAGATAATAAGAAGAAAGTAATTACAAATAATACAGGTGCTAACCTATTCCCAGGCATAGTAACCTGCTTTGTTGAAAATTATAAATTTAAAAACACTGCAGAGGATAAATATGCAGTAATTGAAGTTGATGAGGCAAATCTGAAGTTTATAACACAGCTTGTGTCTCCCAAAATTATTACAGTGACAAACCTATTTAGAGATCAGCTTGACAGATATGGTGAAGTTTATACCACCTTAAAGAAAATTCTGGAAGGAATACAAAAGGTTCCTGAAGCAGCATTAGTTTTAAATGGAGATGAATCTCTTCTTGGTGATTTAGGCTTAAAGAACAAAACATATTATTATGGTTTTACATGCTCATTAGAACAGTCTAAAACTGTAGATATAAATGCTGATGCAAAGTTTTGCAAAAAGTGTAAGGCACCATATAAATATAATTATTTAACATATAGTCATCTTGGAGATTATTACTGTGATAACTGCGGTTATAAACGTCCTGATCTGGACTACATTGTTAATGAAATTAAACAGGTTACCTCAGATGGATCACTTATATCTATTGATGGAAATGAGTATTATGTAAGCCAGCCTGGTACATACAATATCTATAATGCACTATGTGCATATTCTGTTGGAAAAACTTTAGGCATTGATAATTCTATTATTTTCAATTCTTTAAAGAGCCAGAAAAGTTCTTTTGGAAGACAGGAAATATTAAATATTGAAAATAAAGAAGTTAAAATCATTTTAGTTAAAAATCCAGCAGGTTATGATGAAGCAATTAATTCTGTAAAATTAGATAATAGAAAAGTTGATATATGTTTTATTCTTAATGATAATTATGCAGATGGACGAGATGTTTCATGGATATGGGATGTTAAATTTGAACAGCTTGCCAATCTTAATATAAATAAGGTAAATGTAGCTGGAATAAGGCTGTATGACATGGCAGTAAGATTAAAGGTAGCTGGACTTTCTGAAGATAAATTTACCTTTTCAAATACCTATGATGAACTTTTGCAGCAAATAAAGACATCGGATGAACAAATGATTTATGTTTTAGCAACCTATACTGCAATGATTGATTTTAGAAAGTTTCTGCAAAGCAAAGGATATATTAAGAAGTTCTGGTAATGCAAATATAAGGAGGGTGTAAGTATGGAGTTAAATATTTGTCATCTATATCCTGATCTGCTGAATGTATATGGGGATTTAGGTAATATATTAATTTTAAAGTATAGAGCTTTAAAGCGGGGTATCCATGTTAACATTTTTAACGTTTCACTTAGAGATCATTTTGAGGGCAGTAAATATGACATAACCTTTTTTGGCGGCGGTCAGGATTATGAGCAGTCTATAGTTTCTGATGATTTAACTGAAACTAAGAAATTTGCTATTACTGAATACATACAAAGTGGAAAAGTATTTCTTGCTATCTGCGGGGGATATCAGCTCCTTGGGAAATATTATACTACACCTGATGGAGAAAAACTTGATGGTTTAGGCATTCTGGATATATACACTACGGGGGGCAATAAGCGTTTTATTGGCAATACAGTAATCTTCAATGAAAAATACAATGAAACTTATGTTGGATTTGAAAATCATTCAGGAAGAACATACATAGGTAACCTGCAGCCTCTTGGCAAAGTGCTGGCTGGTTATGGAAATAATGGTGAAGATGGATATGAGGGCTGCATTTATAAAAATACATATTGCTCATATTTTCATGGATCTTTATTATCCAAAAATCCTGAGTTAGCTGATAGGCTTATTGAAACTGCTTTAAAAATAAAAAACCCTGATTATGTACTTCCTCCTCTGGACAGCAGCTTAGAAAATAAAGCTAAGGAATTTATTATTAATAGAGAAACTAAAAAAAAGTAAAAGACTGGAGTATATCTTCAGTCTTTTTAACCTGCTCTGTTTAATACCCCAATCTTTTTCATAATGTTTTCTTCTTTAGGGGTAACATTATCAAATGTTTTAAATTCGTATCCATTGTTCTTAAAAAAATCTATAATGAATGGAAGTGCTTCAACTGTGGTTTTTTTCATGTCGGAATCATGCATAAGCACTACAACAAGTTTACTGTTTTGGGATTGACTTATAATATTTTTTTCTATTGTTTCCTTTGATATTTTAGGCCCTGCGGCATCACCGCTGCTTACATTCCAATCAACATATCTTATATCCTGCTCACAGAGCTTTTTCCTGATTTCATTAAGGTTTTCTCTGGAAGTCACTTCATTGTCTGATCCCCCTGGAAGCCTTATATAATTTACTGGTTCCCTGCCTGTTACAGCTTTAATTGCACTGCTGCATTTATTTAAATCTTCAAAATAGGAATCAACACTTTTATATACTGTTTTGTATTGGTGTGTATAGGTGTGCGGCGCCAGACACATATTACTTTCAGCAAGCATTTTAGTTGTTTTAGGATACTGGGTTATTCTGTTCCCAACTAAAAAGAAAGTGGCCTTCACGCCCTTTGCTTTTAAAATATTTAATATTTCCATTGTGCTGCCAGCACTTGGGCCATCATCAAAAGTCAGAAAAACCTCTTTGATATTAGTTGGATCCTTTATGTATCTGCTCTTTACTTTTCTTCCATACAACTCCAAATCATAAGTTGAATTATTATTTACATTTATGGAAATTTCACAGCATTTAGCCATAACAGTTGTATTACAGAAAAGAATAAAACAAATTACAGGCAAAAAAAGAAAATAAGTGAAAGCTCCTATAGTAGTGTTACATAATTTCGTCATTTTCAGCACCTCTTGACAGAATTCTATGTTTTTCTACTATATAGCTTAACCCTTATTTTCTAAATAATTAGAGTTAATTTTTATGATTTAATCCAGTATTTATAATAAGCTATTTTCCATATCCATTTTCATGATTTTTATGCCAATTCCACGCACTTTGGATAATAGTTTCCAGAGAATCAAATTTAGGATTCCAATTTAATTCCTTCTTTGCCTTTTCTGAGGATGCAATAAGAATTGCTGGATCCCCGGCTCTCCTTTTATCAACTTGTGCTTTAATATTAACTCCGGTTACTTTTCTTGTAACATCAATTACTTCTTTAACTGAGAATCCCTTGCCATTTCCAAGATTATATATTCTGCTTTCGCCGCCATTTTTTAATCTTTGTAATGCTAATAAATGAGCACTTGCAAGATCTGTAACATGAATATAATCTCTTACGCATGTTCCATCTGGAGTATTATAGTCATCACCATATATCATAATTTTTTCTCTCTGTCCAAGAGCTACCTGTAGAATTATTGGGATTAAGTGTGATTCCGGTCTGTGATCTTCTCCTATTTTCCCACTTACATGTGCACCAGCAGCGTTAAAATACCTAAGTGCAGTGTATTTAATACCATAGGCTTTGTCACACCATTTAAGCATTTTTTCTACCATTAATTTTGACTCACCATATGGATTTGTAGGGAATGTTTTATCCTGTTCCAATATTGGAATATTCTCAGGTTCACCGTAAGTTGCTGCAGTTGATGAGAAAACTATATATTTTGTTCCATATTCTTTCATAGCCTTAAGAAGACATAATGTAGAATAAACATTATTTTCAAAATACTTTAGTGGTTCTTCAACACTTTCTCCAACCAGAGAAAACGCAGCAAAGTCAATAACTGAATCAATTTTGTTTTCAGTAAATACTCTGCGTAAAATTTCTTTGTCCCTTAAATCACCTGTATATATTTTCCCTCCAAGCACTGCTTCCTTATGTCCCTTTACAAAGCTGTCAAGAATTATAACATCTTCACCATTTTCTAAAAGCTCAGCCACCATGTGACTCCCTATATACCCTGCGCCTCCGCAAACTAAAATACTCAAAATAATCCCTGCTTTCTTCTTAATAAATTATGGTAATGGCTATTTTCAAAAATTATACAACCTTTTCTATTATAAGTTCATTATTTACCTCATTAACTCCTATAGTTGAGCCGCTGGTTACCTCTCCCGATATTATCATCCTGGCCACTGAAGTTTCCAATGTATTCTCAATGTATCTCTTTAAAGGTCGTGCTCCATACACTGGATCGTATCCTTCTTCTGCCATTAGTTTCTTTGCATTTTCAGTAATTTTTAAATCTATGTTCTTCTCTTTTAATCTATTTTTTATGTCCTCTATAAATATATCAATAATTTTTTCTATTTCATCTGTAGAAAGAGGCTTAAACATAATAATATCATCAAGTCTGTTTAAAAATTCAGGCTTAAATCGTGATTTTAATTCATTCATTACTCTGTCTCTGATATTAGAATCAATGCCGGTAGTGCTTACATTACTTAAAAGATAATTACTTCCAATGTTTGATGTCATAATAATAATTGTGTTTTTAAAATCTATTATTTTACCTTTATTATCTGTAAGTCTTCCATCATCAAGTATCTGCAAAAATATATTAAATACATCATCATTAGCTTTTTCTATTTCGTCAAATAGAACTATGCTATATGGTTTTCTTCTTACAGCTTCAGTAAGCTGACCCCCCTCCTCATATCCTACATATCCTGGAGGTGCTCCAATGAGCCTTGATACAGAATACTTCTCCATATATTCTGACATATCGATCCTTATTATATTATCCTCACTGTCAAATAATGTACTTGCTAAGGTCTTAGCTAATTGTGTTTTACCTACACCAGTTGGCCCAAGGAAAATAAATGAACCTATTGGCCTTTTAGGATCCTTCATTCCTGCCCTTGCTCTTAATACTGCATTTGATACAGCTTTTACTGCCTCATCCTGTCCTATTACCCTTTTAGATAATTCCTCATCCATTCTAAGCAGCTTTTTTCTTTCTCCTTCAACCAGTCTGGAAACTGGTATTCCAGTCCACTTGGAAACTATCTGAGAAATCTCATTTTCAGTAACTTCTTCTTTTAACATGGCATTTTCATTATGTGCTCTCAGCTTTTCTTCCTTTTCCTTAATTTTAGCTTCAAGGTCAGGAATTACTCCATATTTTAATTCAGCAATTTTATTTAAGTCGTATTCCCTTTCGGCCTTTTCCATTTTGCCTCTTGTTTCATCTAACTGCTGCTTTAAATTCCTCACTTCGGTAATCTGAGATTTTTCTTTTTCGTATTTTGCACTCATTTCTTTGTCTTTTTCATTAAGATTGCTTAATTCTTTTTCCAACTCATTTAATCTTTCAATAGATGCAGCATCTTTTTCTTTTGACAAAGCCTTTTTTTCAATTTTCAACTGAAATATTTTTCTCTTTAACGAATCCATTTCAGAAGGCATACTATCTATATCTGATCTTATCATTGCACATGCCTCATCTATTAAATCAATTGCCTTATCTGGAAGATATCTGTTTGTTATATATCTGCTTGAAAGTTTAACTGCAGCAACTATTGATGAGTCATGTATCCTTATTCCATGATAAATTTCGAATTTTTCCTTAAGACCTCTTAAAATTGATATACTATCCTCAATAGTAGGCTCATTAATAATAACAGGCTGAAACCTTCTTTCAAGTGCTTTATCTTTTTCAAAGTACTTCCTGTATTCATCAAATGTGGTAGCTCCTATACAGTGAAGCTCTCCTCTGGCAAGCATTGGCTTTATTATATTACCAACATCCATTGAGCCTTCAGTTTTTCCGGCACCAACTATGGTATGAATTTCATCAATAAATAATATTACTTTTCCTTCACTTTTTTCTACTTCTTTTAATACAGCTTTTAATCTTTCTTCAAATTCACCTCTGAATTTTGCTCCAGCTATAAGTGATCCCATATCAAGAGAGAAAATAATTCTATTTTTTAATCCTTCAGGAACATCTCCCCTGACTATTCTCTCTGCCAAGCCCTCAACTATGGCAGTTTTTCCAACTCCCGGTTCACCAATAAGAACAGGATTATTCTTAGTTCTTCTGGAAAGTATTCTTATAACTCTTCTTATTTCTTCATCTCTTCCTATAACTGGATCCAGTTTATGTTTTTTAGCTTCTTCTACTAAATTTCTTCCATACTTTATTAAAGCTTCATAAGTGCCTTCAGGGTCTTGAGTTTCTACTCTTTGATTTCCTCTTACCTGAGCTAATGCTTCTAAGAAATTATTCCTTTTTATATTGAACCTGTCTAAAATATCATTAACATCACTGCTGTTTACATCCATAATGCCCAGCATTACATGTTCTACGCTGATATAAGAATCTTTGAATTTTTTTGTTTCACTTTCAGCCTTTATAAAAACCTCTTCAAATCGTCTTGTAGCATATACACCACCAGATTCGGCACCCTCACCTGTGACCTTTGGGTACCTTTGAAGAACTTCATTCGTATAATTATTTAACTTGTTTACATCTACACCCATTTTGCTGAATATATTTGGAATCAGTCCATCCTGCTGATTTAAAAGTGAACTAAACAAATGAATTACATCTAACTGCTGGTTATTATTTTTTACTGCTATAACCTGAGCATCGTTAATGGCTTGTTGTACTTTTATGGTTAATTTTTCAATATCCATAATAACCCTCCTTTGTTAACTTTAAATATACTCTTATTATATCCAACTGATTAGTCTGTACAACAGCTGGCAAAATTAATTAACACATTATTAAAAAATACCCTAGGAAGCCCTAAAGTATCTATAAAACAAATAATGCCTAAATAAACTTTTATAATTTTTTTTCAAGTTTTATGGCTAAATTAAAATACTTTAGGGAATCATATGTATCTCCAAGCTTATAATATAAATCTCCAAGCTTTAAATATCTTTTATAAATATCCTGATTGTTTCCAAACTTTCTAAGTGCATCAAAAGATAAATTCATGTACATTTCTGCCATATCATAGCTTTCCTGCTTCTCTAAAATAATTGACTTGAAATAATATGCCCTTTCTACCAGCTTTAAGTTGTCTAATTTAATAGCATAATTCAGAGCATCATCACATACACTTTGAGATAAATCCAATATATTATTTTCAACCAGTTCCCCTATTACCAAAATCATAAATCGCACATATTTTTCTTCGTCATTTCTTGGATAGGTTTGTAAAGCTCTATTTATATACTCCAGTGCTTTTTCAGTTGAACCAACTTCAAACATTACTGCGGCATAATTATAAATTGCCAATGCCTTGTGTGCAGCATCATCCTTATAAAGCTCATAAGACTTAGCCTCATATTCCTCAAATTTGCCTTTATCCATCCTGATTGACAATAAAGCCAGCATGTGATAGGCCTCAGCTTTATGCAGATCAGAGTCCATATAATCACACAAATCAATGAGCCTGACAGATATTTCATAGGCTCTTTCATAATCTTCAAGCATTACATAACATGCTGACTCATTATATGTAGCTTTAGCAAGTATCATATTATTACCGTTTTTTCTTGATGATTTTCTCACATTGTTGTAGTAATTTGCCGCCTGAGCAAATTCTGAAGTAGTAAAAAAATACCTGGCCACATCCATATAATAATCAGTTGCATTTTTTTCTATATCTGACTTCTGCCAATAGTCATAGTATTTTGATGTATTTATCTGAAGTTTTTCTAACTTGCCTGAGTCCAGATAGTAATTGAAAAGCCTGTGCATTACTTCAAAAGCCAGATCAAAATATGAGTATTCCTCTGCATATTTAAGATTGTATTCCAATAAGTTTTCATAATCATGTCTTTTCTTTGAATTCTCAAGTACCTTTAAATTATTGGTAATTTGTTCTTTTACTCCCTCTTTAAGATAATCACTTTTGAGAGAAAGCTTTCCTGAAATTAATTCCAATACCTCATCATCGGGCTTAATTTTATCATTTTCGATACAGCTCATTTTAGAAACTGATATTTTGTTATCACATATATCCTTTAAAGTAAGCCCTTTATAAATTCTTGCCCTTTTAATTTTTTGTCCAGTTGAAAGTATTTCCATAATTACCACCTATCCATATCTCAAGACTCTTTTATAACACCAATCTTCTTAAAGTTTTCAACACCTTCATTTAAATATTCTGCTGCCTCTTTATCTTTACCGCAATCCAGATAGAATTTACCGATTATTATTGAGATTTCTGCAGTTTCCTTTACATAATCCATATTTACAACAAAATTTAATGCCAGTAATAGTGTATTTTCTACTTCTTTAGTATTGGACTCCAAAAGTTCTACTTTATATTTTAATAAATAATATTGAATTAATGCCTTATCACTTCCATCATCAATAGCTTGTATTATTTCATTTAATGTTAATTTTGCCTTTTCAATATCCTTTAATTTTATAAAGTTTTCACAAATATTTATTAAGGTATTAACTAACTTTTTGTCTTTATTCCTAATTCTTATTTCTTTAGCTTTATTAAGGTGAATAAAAGATTCCTCTAGATTTTCAAATTCATAAAAGAGTTTTCCTAAATTATTTTCAATTTCTGCAATAAGCTGTCCATCTTCAATTTCCTTATATACATCTAATGTTTTTTTAGAATACTTTATGGCATTATTCAAATCTCCCTGCTTGCTGTATTGCTCTGAAAGCAGTAAAAGTGCTTTTGCGTATTCCTTTTTATCATCCAATTGTCTGAATTTTTCCTTTGCAAGAAATGAATAATCCATTGCCTTATCAGAATTTTCAAGTTTAAAATAAGTATAAGCAATATAATAATAAATTTCTCCAAGCAGGAAGTCATTCCCTATGTCATTATCGCTATAAACCTTTTCAGCCTGTTGGAAATAGCTGCATGAGGAATGGTATGCCTTTAGATCCAATGTAATTTTCCCAAGATTAAGAAATGTATTAACTGTTTCTTCATGATAATTGTTCTTTATAAAAATCACATTTGCAGATAAAAAAAACTGTTGAGCTAAAGCTGTTTCTTCCTTTTTCATATAAACAACCCCTCTCAAATAGAGGTTCTTAGCTTTTCTATACTCCAAATTATATTTTTCTGCATAATACAAAGCCTTTTCAATATACTGCTCAGCGTTGTTTAAGGATTCACCTATTATATATGACTCTGCCATATTTTCAAAATAACAGCAGACTTTTTCAGCTTGTGATTCCTCTGATTCCATTAAATATTCTATAGAAGTATTTAATGCTTCAGCTAAGTATTCCAGCAGATCCATACTGGGATTTGATTTTCCTGATTCCACTAAGCTGATCTGTCCTGGTGTTATTCTATCACCTGCTAAATCTTTTAGAGTCATATTTAGTTCTTTTCTCGTTCTTTTTATCTTTTCACCTAAAGATAATATCTCCATAGCTCACTCATCCTTTACTCGCATCATCAGCTAATTTTAATTATATTTAATATTTCGTTCATAATTAAATATATTATAGCATATTTTTATACATAATATGAAAACTTTAAAAAAATAAACCCGGAAAAACTCCAGGTTTACTTGCTTTAATTTATCTCATCCAATCTTTCATGTTACAATATGCATCTCCTGCTGTACTTCTCACAATCCTTGCAGTCCTTTTAAGTTTCTTTTTTGTACCTCTGTCAAGCTGAGGCACCACTAACATACTAGCTGCAAAACCAAGCATTGCTCCGGTTGTCATTCCTCTGAAAAATCTACTTTGCATATTCATTTCCTCCTTAAGCTATGTTTTAATAATAGAATATGCATTTTTATATAAATTAAACATGGTTTATCATAAATAAACAACTTTCGCTATATTTCATCCATTCTACATTTCCTGATATTCTTTTTTGGAATCTTCTTCATTGCTTTTTTTTATACGAAATCCTTTTATAAAATTAACAAGTTTTTCTACATTCTTTACCCCTACAATGGAAGATATATACTTGACTCCTTCTTTAACCGTTAAGATTATATTCTTTTCACCCTGCCAGTTTTCTAAGATTATATTTTCAGGCACCTCATTAATTATTGTATTCAATCCAAAAAAGGCAATAGCTATATCATCTATCTGCCCTATAAATGGTATAAAATCAGGCAGTATATCTATTGGACTTACCAAATAAGCAGTTATTCCGCCAATTAGCAGCTTATTTTTTATTCCAATCCTTTTATCACGGAATAATCTATAAAATAATGCTATTATATCAGGAACAATCATAGCATATTCGGCTAACTTTTCATATTTATCCGGAATCTTCTTTTTCATTTTATGTCTTAGTTTTGAATATTTATCCTTAGTAAAATCTTTTGTTTCTTTTTTATTTTTTTCAAATTTCACTGTATCCTTATTCTTTGCATAAATAACCTGTTCTAATTCTACTTCTATAGCATCCATTTTAATATTTATTTTATCTAATTTAAAATAAACATATGGTATAAGTTTTGAAATAGCTCCCAGATTAACTGCAATATTGTCTTTATCAACCTTTATACCTATATCATAAAAATCCTTCAATGATTTTTTTAGTGCCAGATTTTTTAATGAACTTAACACTCCTATTTTCATTACATTTATATTAAATATTTTAAGATTTACAGTGTTCTCCATTATATTTCCAATACCAATCTGCGCTTTAAATGGAATAGTAATTCCTTTTTTATAGCTTCCATATATAGTGATAAGTTCATTTATTTCAATTTTATCAAATTTTAATCCATCCACAACCACGTATTCCTTTAGTATTCCCAATAAATCCTGGCTGGTTAATATAGCTTTTACGGCAGTTATCTTCATTTTTTTACCCTCCCATTTCCTATGCATATAATGCAAAGCCAAATATTTCAATCTTAATACATTATATACAATAAAGTATACATTAAATTTACAATTCTGCAATGAAATTTTTAGCCATGGTATAAATTACATTAGTAAATTTTATGATTTTCATTAGACTTTGTCTATATTTTATTATAATATCGAAATAGCGTAAAACAGATAATTTGGTTATATATCAGAAAGGGTGATTGCATGAACAAGATAAAGAAAAAGTATATATATGTTCCAATTGTAACTGCCATACTATCATTGCTTATGCTTTTAATATTGAATTTTACTTCTTCAGCACATAAATATAAGTCTTATTCTGACTTTATTAAGGATCTTTCTATTAATAAAGTCAGTACAGTTTATATTACTGCTTCTCCTAAAATTACAGTTAAGTTAAAGGACGGCACCCAATATGAAAGTGATAATCCACGGGCAGACAATTTTAAAGAAGATCTGCTGAAGAAAAATGTACAAGTTCTTGAACAGGGTCCTGCTAATCTTAAAGAGATAGTTCCAATTATCTTTTTAATTACTTCTTTAGCTGCAATTGGCGTTATGGCTTTTAAAAGTTCCAGCATATCATCCAGAAGAATGAATTCTGTTGATGCTATGGATGCAAACGCAATGGAAAATGTAAAATATAATTTCTCAAGTGTAGCAGGCAACGAAGAAGCTAAGGAAAGTGTTAAAGATATTGTAGACTTTCTCAGCAATCCTGAAAAGTACACTTCCTATGGCGCCAGAATGCCTAAGGGAATAATACTTTACGGGGAGCCTGGTACAGGGAAAACCTTACTTGCAAAAGCAGTGGCAGGAGAAGCAGGCGTACCCTTCTATGCTGTGTCAGGTTCTGATTTCGTACAGGTATATGTAGGGGTAGGAGCAAGCCGTATAAGACAGTTATTTAAAAAGGCAAAAAGCCACGGCAAAGCAGTTATCTTTATTGATGAAATCGATGCTATAGGTAAAAAAAGAGATGCATCTCGAACTGGCGGATCTGACGAAAGAGATCAGACTCTTAATGCATTATTAACAGAAATGTCAGGATTTAATGAAAAAGAAGGAATTGTAGTTATTGCTGCAACAAACAGGCTGGATATGCTGGACTCAGCTTTGCTTAGACCAGGCAGATTCGACAGACATATAGAAATTATGCTTCCTGACATAGATGCAAGGGAGAAAATACTATCACTGCATTTAAAAAATAAACCTGTGAGGAATATATGTATAAATGACTGGGCTCATAAAACAGCTTATTTTTCAGGAGCAAAAATTGAAAGTTTCGTAAATGAGGCTGCTATACTTGCATGTAAGGAAAATAGTAAATTCATAGAAGAAAAACATATGGATACAGCATTTTCCATAATACTTGCAGGATATGAAAAGAAGAATAGAAGCTATATAAAAGATTCAGACAGAAATATTACTGCTTTTCATGAGGCAGGACATGCATTGGTATCTATGAAGGTACTTCCCAATGAAAAAGTATCAAAAGTTACCATAATTCCAAGTACAAAAGGCGCAGGAGGCTATACATTAAGTATTCCTGAAAGCAGAATGTATCAGCACAAAGAATATCTAAAAAACAGAATAATGGTATTACTTGGGGGAAGGGCTTCTGAAGAAATTATGTTTGGCAGTGACCATATAACTACTGGTGCTCATAATGATTTGAAGCAAAGTACAAAAATAGCATTAAGTATGGTAGCAGAATATGGTATGGGTGATAGTTTAGGCCTTCTGAATATTAATGAACTTGCAAATTTAAATATAAGTGAAAATAAAATTGTAGAAGAATGCAGAAATTTGGTGGACAAACTTTATGAAGACACCAAGAATATATTATTAGATAATAAGGATAAATTAATAAATATATCAGATAAGTTAGTTGAAAAAGAAACCTTATATTCGGAAGAACTTACAAAAATGGTTTTGTCATAGGACAAAACCATTTTTAAAGAATAAAGATTAAAGAAAAAAGAACAAATAATGTAGATTTTCTGCTTTGGCAGAAAATCTACTAATTTATAATGGTTATGGGTAATACTAAAAAAGAATTTCTAATTTGATGTACAATGCAGTTTTGAATAGTTGCTTCTGGAAAAGAAACCTTCAATGTTTCCGGCAATCCATTTACGTTCTTTATGCTATATAATTTCATTTAGTAAAGCGCTATTTAAGCAAGCAAAAATACTGGTGTTTCTACAGTTTTTTGAAAAGCTGCATAGCTGATTTACTTTAAAATCTATTTAATTGGCTGCCTACCGGCACAGGATTTTTGCAAATCCTTTTTTGTCATCTAATAAAACTATAATTGAAACCATTTTTAGTTATTAAAACCTATGATTCACTTAATCAATTGAGTTTTGGTTTTTCTGCAAAGAAAAACTACCTTATTTAATCTTTAATCTTTGTTATTTTGAATAAAAGGCTTGTAATAGTTCCTCCAATTAGTCCACCTAAGTGCCCAAAGTTATCCACATTGGGGATAGAAAATCCTATAATAAGGTTGATAACTATTACGGAAAAAATGCTTCTTAAAAATTCTTTACCTATATTTTTTCTCATTTTAATTCCAAATACTAATGCTGCCCCAAGTAATGCAAAGATTGCGCCTGATGCTCCAATGGATACTGATGGAGAAAATAAATAGCTGAATAACGATGCTGTTATTCCTCCTATAAAATATATTAAAGTGAATTTTATTTTACCATACAGTTTTTCTATTAATGGTCCTATAATATATAAGGAATACATATTTAAGGCTAGATGTATAATTCCCCCATGGAGGAACATACTTGTTATAAGTCTGTAATATTCACCATCTTTTATAAGGGAATTTACCTTGGCACCTAAAAATATCAGCACATTAATATCACTGTTGATAATATGTCCAGGACCTGATATGATCACTGTAATCAAATACATAATTACATTAATAATTATAAGAGTTAAAGTAACAGGCGTAACATTTATTTTCTTTGAATTTGAATTTTCTCTGATTTTTAAAATGCATGTAGATAATTCTTTTTCCAGATCTGACAATTCATTGTTGTATTTTAATATAACATTTTGTTTATAATCCAGAAGGACATAATTAATGCTGCCTAAATTATTTGACAAAATATCAGTTAATTCTTCTTTATTCTTTATTTTACTCTGATCTAATAATGCTATGTTTGATAAATTGATATTGCCTTCATAATTTTCTTTATGTCTAAACTGTTGTATAACCCATTGAGCTTCATCATTTATAATTAATTTTGAAGAAAAAACTATTAAATCAGCACATTTACCTTTTTCTTTTACTAAACACCATGAACTTATATTCTTATTTGAAGAACTTAATTCATCTATTTTATATCCATGGTATTGACTCATTAATTCTATAATCCTGTGTATATATTTATCTATTATTATCACTCCTAAAAAAACAATACATTGTGCCTGGCAGAATATCCAATGAAGAACTATGTTTTAAAGAGCATAATGTAATATGTTTTTTGAAAGTCTGTAATTATATTTTATTAAACTAATTTTTCTATTACAATATTTGAGTATTGTAATAAATTAATTTCAAAAATGTTCCTTGGTTTTTTTGTAATGCTGTCATAAATAACCCTTATTATGGGCCTGTCAGGAAATCCTTTGTTCTGTCTTACTACATATCCCTCTTCGCCATTTGAAAGTCTTACACATGCACCAAGGGGATATATAGCAAATGTATTTTTAAAGTTATCTACCACATGTTCATCAAAAATGCTTCCGCTTCCTGCCAATATTAATTCATATGCATCATTAGGACTGAACTTCCTCCTATAGCATCTGTCATTACTTACTGCATCATATACGTCAGACACACATACTATTTTTGCAAATTTTGATATCTGATTTGCAGTAAGTCCAAAAGGATATCCTTTTCCATCTATTCTTTCATGGTGCTGTTCTACTATCTTTATAACCGGGTCAGGGATTCTGTAATTTTTCCTTAATATTTCTGAGCCGTACAAAGTATGCTTTTTTATTTCCATAAATTCATCATCAGTTAATTTACCCTGTTTGCTGATGATTCTGTGAGGTACTTTGGTTTTTCCTACATCGTGGAGTATGGCGCCTATTCCTAAATTTTTTAATTCCTGATCACCGTATCCACTGCTAATGCCTAAAAATGTAGACATAATACAAGTGTCCAGGCTATGTACATATGTATAGTTATCATAGGTTTTTATGTCATACAGACTTTTATTCACATCCCCTACTTCTATAATATACTCTATGAGATCCTCTACATTATCCAATGATTCCTTAACAGCTTTACCATTAAAATCATGTACATTATTTACTATTTTGCTCATGCTTTTCATAGTTTCCTGTTTCAGATGTGTCAATTGTTCATCTTCAACCTCCACGTCATCAAATCTTTCATCTTCAAGATAGATATAGAATACTCCCTGATTCTTCAACCTTCTTATATAGCTGTTTGTTATCTTCACACCTGCTCTTAATAATATCTTCCCATCGTTAGTTAAAATACTTTTACCTAGTATATCGTTTTCTTTAACTCTGTTTATAAACTCCAGCCTCATTACAACACCTCAAAACTTTATGAAAATAATTCTTTTCTCTCATATTCCTATAAATAATATCATATTTAAAAATAAATTAAAATACTATATCAAATTAAGAAAGTTATATGTGGTTTTTCTTTAATACTTTACATCATATGTCAAAATAAGTCAATATGCTGCTAATTGTCCACATATCGACTTATTCTGCAAGTTTATTTTTTAACATATTTTTTATTTTACATCAATTAATTATATGTATTCATCCTTTTTTCCTTTAATATCTTCAAATACCTTTGTCATTGCCTTATCCAATAAACTGCATATGAATTTAAGCTTTTCCTCCATTGCCTCATGATCATCAATATAATCAAATTTTAACTTCCATGTAGGATTATATTCATCATCTATATCTTCAACATTAAATCCATTATCCTTAAAAATATCATATGGGAACAGCTGAAAAATTGCAGAGTATTCCCATTCCTCTACATCCCTTTGTGTATCAAAGATAACATTGACTTTGTCTCCATCATAATAAAGCTTTGTTATGTATTCTGCACCATCAGTAATTTCATAGCTTCCAATTTCCCTTACAAAAATATTAGTATCTTTTTCTCTTTCCATTAAAACCAATGAAGAAAAATCCAAAATTAAACACCATCCTTAAATTTTTATAGATATAATATCTCACACTTTATAATTTTTTACAATAAACAGGCTTATGTAATAATATTATACCCACATAAAGTAATATAATATTATATAAATGTTTTTCAGTAATTTTTTATTAGGAGTTTAAATGAAAAAAATTATTGCCATATTTATAGCATTTGTTTTAGTGGCAGCAATAATAAACACTGGATATACAAGAAGTAAAAGCAAAGAGATAACCTATGCAGCTGAACGCAACCTGACTACCGGCATTTTTAATCCTCATAGGCTGTACTCTGTAAGTAATTTCAATTTAACATTTTCTGATAGCTGTATAGCTGTTATGCAGGTTGAAGGTATTGAAAGGAAAGCTCCTCATGATAAAGTTTATTATGATGTGGTGCTTGAAAAACATTCAAATGGAACCTGGAAAGTAAAAAAGGTTTATCTAATTAAGAAGCTGCCAACCCAAAATAACTTAATAAAACAGCAGTTCTAAAAAAGAACTGCTGCTCTACTTTTTTTCTTCTTCCTTACTGCATTTACTGCATAATCCCTCAATAGTGTTATTAACAAATATATCTTTATCTGCAAAAGTAAATCCTGTTTTATTTCTGATTATTTCTTCCAGCTGCTTCATTGGGCAGTCAATTTCTACTTCTTTATGGCATACCCTGCACTGGATTATATGTTTATGATGGCTGGTTTTAACTTTATAAGTAAACTTTCCATCTCCAAAACTAAATTTATCCACTATTTCTTTCTCTTCTAATAGCTCTAAGGTTCTATATACAGTTGACAAATCTATAAAAACTTCATATTCCCTGCATGATTTATAGATTTGTTCAACACTCAAAGGTTCATCACTTAACATAAGAACATGTAATATAGTAAGTCTTCCCTTAGTTACCTTTATGTGATTTTCCTTTAGTAAACTTTCTATTTCCATTTTTCTCACCTTGATATTTATTTCTAACTTATTATAACACAGTTTTAGAGCTTTTTTATAAATTTTTGTTATTATTCACAATAGTTAAACATGCCAATTTAGCATATAATCTTTAAGTGAGAGAGAAAATATAATTAAAAAAATTAAGCACAACTTCTGCTGATAATTCATATGCTATATAGAAAGTAATAAGCTATGTGAATTAACCAGCCAACTAAATTTTAAGTCCCCTTTTATATATAATACTTACTTTAAGGTCTGGAGCTTATGCCCCAGACCTGCTTTTATAAAAACATCATTTTTAATCCAAAAATAAGCAATATTATTCCGCCAATATAATCCGCATATTTCCCCACTACTGATATCTTTTTTAAATATCTTGCCATGTAGAAACCAATGCATGAAATTACAAAAGTCACTATTCCTATAAAAATGGTATCGTAAAGAATTATTATGTTGCTGCTTATGTTATCTAAAGCTGTAAAGCCAATCACCATGGCATCAATACTTACAGAAATACCAAGTATTAAAGTCATTCCAGGTTTAAGATAGGGGCACTTTCCGTTGTTCTCAAAGCCTTCCTTTATCATTAGGATTCCAACTAATGCAATTAATATTCCACCTATTATCTCTGGCACCGAAACTATGTATCTGTTAAAAAAGAATCCAGCATAAGCTCCTAAAAATGAAAATAAAAATTGAAAAAATCCAAAGGAGCATGCAAAAAGAAGTTTATTTTTAAATTTTATTATATTGTTCAAGCCTATACACAATGCCACCCCAAAAGCATCTAATGAAAGTGCCACTGCTATAAAAAACAGTGAGTAAAAGCTCATGATATTCCTCCATATTTAAATTTACTGCTCAATATATTTGTTAAGTTTATATGTTGTAGAAGCTGGTGTTCCTTTACTTCCGCCAGTGGAATAATAACTATAATAATCTTCAAATACCTTTTTCATAATATTTAATGTATCATTATCCATTTTAGAAAAAGACATACTATCTATATTTTTAAATGAAATACCTTTGGCATAAATTGAGGACTTATTAAAATTAATATTATTGACACGCTGATTTTCATTATTGCTGTTATTTGTAGTAATACTGAATTTACCTGTACAGTATATAATCATGTTATTAAGATTTATATTTCTATCTTTATTTCCTGGATTTACTCTTAATGTACAATCCCCATCAATAAATATTATTTTGTTACTGGATGTATCTGAATTAAAGGCTTCGGCAGCCTTACTGTTAAATTCAGGGTCTGTATTTCCTTTTATAGTGTATATTTTCACTGAATCTGACTGATCCGGTGGTGTTCCGCTCCCCTTAAAATTAATTGGATTTATTGTCTTTGGAGCTATAATTTGTTTTGTTTCCACTTTAGTAATCTGTCTCCCTGAATTGTTATTTACATTTTTAACATTCATTGTAGAACTGCCATTAAAATTATAATTCCCACCGTCGATATTTAGGGTATCAGCCTGAAGATACATACCATTTGTTGAAAAACTATTATTATTATCTTTCTTCTTCTTATTATTATTATTATCATTATTAATAGTAGTATTAAAACTAATTGTCTTATCGGCAATTATTGAAAGCTTATTAAGATTAGTATTATTTGATAAAAAGCTTACATTTTCCCCCAACATAGTAATCTTATCACTAGAGGTAAAGCCTTCATTATCTTTAAAAAACAGGTTGCTTCCCTGAAAATACATTGGCGCAGAACTATTGACACTAGCTGTTCCATTAAATATGTCATCATCTGTTTCTGAATTAGGATCCATATCCCCCACCATAGTTATGCAATTATTACTTATGTCTGCAAAAACAGATTCTGCATCAGTTGAAGGTTTTTCAGGAGTTGTTATTTTATCTAATACAGCTATTATAGTTTTACTCTTTGAATTTCCATTTGCTGTGGAGGTTACTGTGCATTTATCCTTAGCATTGTTATCTTTTGTAATATAATTATAGTTATCTTCAACTGTAACTGAACAATTTATTTTACCATCTGAACTATTAAATGTAAAACCAGTTAAGTCACCGCTGTTTATTCTGCCCATGGCTTTTTCAATACCTGATTCAGCCATAAGTCTGACATTGTCTAAATTATTATATACTGATGTGAGTTTTTTAGTACTTACAGCTACAGGTAAAAGGGATGTAGTTAATACCGTTAGTAACATAACTATACATAAAGTTATAATTAAGGCAACTCCCTTTTTCTTCTTCATATTACATTAACTCCTTTTTCTTAATGATGCTGTTGTAACATAAGTATTGGTTTTATTTTTGTAAGATACTTGTGCTGTAATTTCAAATGATGATTTATTATTTTGAGGCCTTACCACTATGTCGTTTACATTAATTGAAATGCTATTATCTATACTGCTGTTATTATTTACATATGTAAATTTGTGCAGCTCTTTTTTATGTCCATTTTCAACTATGGCATATAAATAACAGCTGGAGTTATCCTGTTCTAAATATATTAATGGTTTAACTAAGTTATTAACCTTTATTATCTTATTGGAGCCGTTAGAATCAAAAATATTAATATTGTTTCCAGATTCAATATTAAAACTTAATGATGCATATGATGCCTTTTTTATATTTTGTGAAATTTCCTCAGTAATTACCTTACCAGAAGTCTCAATTGTATTATCAGTATATTCATTGGTATATATTTTATTATAGGAATTAAAAATAAAATATACAGTTGTAAGAACAATTGATAATATTGCCATAACTGCAATTAACTCAACCAGAGTAAAACCTTTTTTTTTCATTAATCTCACCTGCTAATATACATTTCCCGGGTTATTTCATTTCCATTTGAACCCTTTAAATTCCAGACTATAATCTTCATATAATATGTATTATCTGAAGTACTGTCATCTTCAATTATTAAATAAGCACCATATTTATTTTTGTTAGTATTATGTGCAGTACATTTATTAAACAAATTTTTATCATGATTGTTATTATCATCCTCTGACACAGTTCCAGTAACCTTATCACTGCTGTTAAACCATGCATTAAAATTTGAGTACTTTATGGAAGAATCCATACTTGTAGAAAAATTTAAAAGTTTGTCATCAAAATATAAAAAGCAAGACACAGGGCTGTTGGTGCCTGCCTTAGAATCTAAAGATGATTTACCGCCACCCTTAAAAGTCTCAATTATACTTTCTGCATAATTTTCATTATCCATTTTTAAATTATTGTCCCCATTTAATTTAACTGTTGTTAACATTGCCGAGGAAATAGCAGTTAATGCAATTGCCATTATAGCTATAGCAGCTATTAACTCAACAAGAGTAAATCCCCTTTTTTTCATAAATATCACCCTATATCTAATTAAATAGATTATCCTTGCCTGCGGAAGGATCTTTAAATTCATAAATTTGTTTTGAATTCTCACTATTTATATAATAATATTTTAAGCTTATATCCCCAGTTATGGAATTACTTTTATCAGTACTTTTACTTAATTTCACATCCTGAATTTCTGCAATTCTCTTTCCCTTTTCAACAGCATTTATGAAATTAATTAAAGCTTTATAATCTCCATTTACCTGAAGCTTAACAGGTAATACCATAAGCAAATCCTCATTATTGTTTTTTTTGCTGGCAACTGTATTTTCACCTGCAGTTTTTGAATCTGCCTTTGAATACTGAGTCTCTTTTCCAAATTCAATAGAAATTATGCTTGTATTATTAGAATCAGCAGCTTTTTTTAATTCATATGGAATTTCAGGATTTCTCTCCCCATTAGGCAGTTCCTTTAAAGATTCATTATACTTAAGTTTTATTTTTTCTAATTTAGCTTTATTAATTTTATTTTCTGTTTTAAGCTTATCAATATCAAGCAGTGCAATACTTTTTGCATTTATTGAAGCATTTTTTTCGCTTATTTTTTTCATTATGGGGCTTAAGAAAAAACTTGTATATACATAACCTATTAATAATACTGCTAATATAATCAGCAAAAATTTTTCACGTTTTTCAAGAGAATTCACTTAAATGCCTCCTCCAAAATAAAAAGATTATTAAAATTTAATGTTTATTGTAAACTGAAAATTACCCTGACTGCCATTTAAAGAACTGTCTGTTTTATTAATTAAATTAATTTTAGCATTACTGTACTGCTGGCTCATTTCCAAATTGGCAGCAAAAACATTTATAGAATTAAAATCTGATGCTGTTCCATTAATAGTAATTACCCCTTCAGAATAATTCAGATCTGAAAAATAAATATCCTTTGGAATATACTTTTCTAAATTTTGAATTTTATCTTTAATCAGCGGCTTTTCCTTAATAAGCTTTTGAACTTTATTATTATAGGAAGTATATTGCTGTATTTCATTATCCATTTTTGTTTTTTCATCCACTATATCTTTATTAGATGAAATTTTGGCATTAATTAAACTTTCTTTATTGTCAAGAAATTGTAAATATGCCTTAGGTACTAATATTCCTAATAATAACACAGCTGCACATATGGTAATAATTGAAATTATCTTCAGCTGTTTTGATTTTTTCTGCTTTTTAGCTTTCAATTCATATGGAATCAAATTTAATTCGGCCATAATCTACTCCTTCCTTAACAATAAACCTAATGTGCTTATATAAAATCTATGTTCACAATTTGAAGGAAGCTTTGTTTTAAGCCCTAGATCAGATACAGAATTCACCATATTTACCGGGCAGTTAAAATAATTGCCTGCATATTCACTTAATCCTGGTATATTACTTCCACCGCCTATTAAGTATATTTGGTGTAAACTTCTTTTGGATTTTCCAATAACATAAAATTGGATTACTTTCTCAAAAGATGAAAAAGCATTTTCCAGTAACATCATTATTCTTTTTTCCGTATCAGTTCCTTCTTCATTTCCTGTAAGGCTAAAATTTTCAGTAAAATATTTATATGCCTCATGAGAGTTAATATTTTCCCTTTTCACTATTTCCTTTAAAATGTTGCTTATTCCAAATGGTATTTCTCTTTCAATAAAAAGCTTTCCTTTATCAATAATTGTAAAATTAGAATTTTTATTTCCAATATCAATAATTCCAATACTTTCAATGGATTTATCTGAATTATACACATTTTTAAAAACACGGCATGCACAGTTAGCCGTAATGTCTATAGATTGCAGCTCTAAATTCAGCATATTTGCTATTTTTAAATATTGATTAATCTTCACTTTAGGCACAGCAACCACTAAAAGTTTAAAAATCTTTTTATCAGGTGAGCTTACTCTGTCAATTATCTCGTAATCTATATAGTAATCTTCTCCATCCTTAGGAAGATTTTGAGAAGCATCCCATTGCACAGAGTTCATTACTCCCTTTTCATCCATAATAGGTACTTCTGTATGTCTTATGGAGATATCCTGGCCATGTACAGAAAATGAAATTCCTTTTGCTTTAATATTATTTGTTGATAAATATTCTGAAATGGCAGTTTTAACTGCTTCCGCATTAATAATCTTATCATCCATAACGCTGTTTTCCGGAGTTTTTATTAATCCGCAGTTAGTAACACTTTTTTTATTTCCCACCATGATTTTTATGTATGTTGAACCAATATCTAATGCTATAACATCCTTCAAAAACATATGAACACCTCGCCTGTTAAACGTCTGTAATTATAAAATGCCTAAATACCATGCTATTGCACTATTTCCAATAAAAATAGAAATAGCTGCAGCTATGGATATATATGGGCCAAAGGGTATATAATCCTTTCTGGACTTTTTCTTGGTTATTAAAAGAATAATGCCTATTAATCCGCCTAATGTAAATGAAATAAAAAGCATAAAAATAGTTAACTTCCATCCTAAAAATAAGCCGCACATTCCGCAGATCTCTGCATCTCCCCAGCCCATGCCATGTGTCAGCAGAATAATCAATGCAATTACAGAAAAGCCAATAGCTCCTCCTATTAAAAAATCCAAAACTCCCCCTGAAAAATATATAAAATTAATTATTAATAAAATAATTCCAAAAACAATACCTGAATAAGTAGTTTTGGAATACACATCTGTTGTATCAAAGTCTATAATACCAATTACCAATAAAAAGCATATTAGTATGGCAGATTTAACAAAGTCAATGCTTAAACCAAATTTCATATAAAGTGCTAAAAACATGATGCCAGTTGTCAATTCTATTAATGGATATCTAAAAGAGATCCTTTCTTTGCAATATCTGCATTTTCCTCTTAAAATCAAATAACTAAATACTGGTATCAAATCATACCACTTTATTCTGTTTCCACAATTGGTACAATGTGATGGAGGAAATGATATGGACTCCTCCCTGGGTATTCTATATATGCATACATTTAAAAAGCTTCCTATAATGAGACCAATAATGAAAATGTAAATTTTTATGATAAGCATAAAACCTCCTAATTACAGTTAAGAGTTAAGAGTTAAAAGTTAAAAGTTAAGGATGGTTTTTCTCCCGGTGGGAGAAAAACCTTAATAATTGTATATGTTATTTTTGTTAATTTAAAATACAATTATCACTTTGACTATTTATCTTATTGTGTTACTGTAACTGTATAAATACCACCTTTTTTTGCTACTTTAAAATCTGCTTCAGCTCCACCGGCAATTTTCTCCAGATCTGCTACAGACTTATCTTTTAAATAAGTAGGAACTGCTACTGCGCTTGATAGCTTTGTTATAGATGCATCATCTACTTTAGTAATCTGCTCATCGGTTCCCTTGTCTGCATTGTATGATTGTACTGCGGTTAATACAGTTTTTGCATCTGCCTGAACTTTTGACCTGTCTGCCTTATCTGTGTATCCTGTAACCTTTGGGACAATAATAGCTGCTAAAATGGCTAATATAGCTATAACTGCAATAAGTTCAACCAATGTAAATCCCTTTTTCTTTTTTTTGCTTAAGAGTTGTTTTTTTTCTCTTAAAATTAATTCACTCATTTTCTCTTCCTCCATTAAATTTATAATTATATGTTTACACTGAAGCTTTACCTTCAGTAAATATATACCAACTTAAAACTTCCAACTGCAACTTTAAACTTTTAACTTTGAACTGTTAACTGAAGGAGTTGTACATACTGAATACAGGTAATATTATTGATAAAATTATAAACCCTACTATTACAGATAATAGAATTATAATTGCCGGTTCAATTAAAGAGGTTAATTGGGCTGTAGCTGTTTCAACTTCTGTATCGTAAAATTCTGCAGTCTTTTTAAGTATATTATCAAGGCTTCCAGACTCCTCACCAATTTTCATCATCTGAGTGAGCATAATTGGAAATATCTTTCTTGATTCCAATGTTTCACCTAAGCCTGCTCCCTTTTTTACTTCTTCTTTTAGAGACATCATAATATCATAAACAGTTTTGCTCTCTAATACATCTGCACAAATATCAATGCACTCAATTAACGGAACTCCGCTTCCCATTAAAATACCAAAGGTTCTTGCAAATCTTGCAGTAATTATTTTTTTGTATATAGGTCCAAATATAGGTATTTTCATTAAATATTTATCACTTTTAAGTTTATTAGCTTTATTGTTTGAGAGATATTTTAACAATATAGCAGAAAATATAATCAAAGCTAAAACAAAAAGTCCTTTTGTTTTAATGAAATCACTTATTCCCATTACTATTCTTGTGGGCATAGGTACTTGTCCACCTAGACTGGATATCATATTGGTAAAAATGGGAACAACCTTTGTTACCAGCATTGTTACAACAATTATAGCAAATATAGAAATAACAGCAGGGTATGTTAAGGCCTGTTTTATTTTTTGCTGCTGCTTATATTCCTTATCATAATAAGCTGCCATGGTATCCAGTATTTTATCCAGTGTACCGCTGGTTTCACCAACAGTTATCATATTTACCAGCATATTGGGAATATCTTTATGTTCACCCATTGCTTCTGACAAAGATTTCCCTTTTTGAACATCATCATATATAAAGTTCAGTATTTTTTTAAATTTAATATTTTCAGTTTGTTCTTTAACAATTTCTAAAGCTTTAACTATGCTGATACCAGCTGAAATTATAACAGCAAACTGTCTGCAGAATATGGATATATCCTTTAAAGTTAACTTCTTATAATCGTTGAAATCAATGTTCATGGCATTGCTATAAGGTTTGATTTTTACAGGAAAATAATTTTTTTCTCTAAGGGATGTAGTTAGTGCATTCATGTCAACAGCATCTATTTTCCCTTTAACTGTAATGCCCTGAAGATTCTTAGCTTCATAAACAAAAACAGGCAACTTACCACCTCATTTATTACTCTTTTAAATAAGCTATTTTAATTAATTCTTCTACTGTAGTTTGTCCACTTAAAACAAGTTCCTTACAGGACATTTTCATGGTTTTCATACCATTATTAACACTTAAATCTCTTAATTTATCAGTGCTGTAATTTTTTATTATGTACTCCCTGTGTTCTTTTGTAATTTCCATTATCTCATAGACACCAATTCTTCCAATATATCCTGTATTACCGCAGAAATTACATCCCTGTCCTTTATATAAAGTTAATTTTGTATTTACATCAATATCTAAAACTTCTTTTTCATAATTTGATGCTTCATATTCTTTTTTGCAATATGGACAGATTTTTCTTACCAGTCTCTGTGCAACGATTCCGCTTATAGATGTGGCTATTAAATAAGGTTCAATGCCCATATCAGCTAATCTTACCACTGCCGAGGCAGAATCATTGGTGTGAATTGTACTTAGAACTACATGGCCTGTTATAGCTGATCTTATTGCAATTTCTGCAGTTTCACTGTCTCTTATTTCACCAATCATTATAATATCAGGGTCCTGTCTTAATATTGATCTAAGCCCTGAAGCAAATGTAAGCCCGGCTTTTTGATTTACATTTACCTGATTAATTCCATCCATAATATATTCCACAGGGTCCTCTATAGTAACAATATTTGTATTATTTTTATTCAAATCATTTAATATGGCATATAATGTTGTAGATTTTCCGCTTCCTGTAGGCCCTGTTATTAATATAAGTCCATATGGGTTTTTTACGATTCTGTCTAATTTTTCAAGATCTTCTGCTTTCATTCCCAATTTACTTTTATTGATTAAAAAATTATGTCTGTCCAATACTCTGATTGCTACCTTTTCACCATGAACAGTTGGCAATATTGATACTCTCAGATCAAATTCACTTTTATCCATGGTCATAAGTATTCTGCCATCCTGTGGCAGCCTTTTTTCAGCAATGTTCATATTTGCTAAAATTTTTATTCTTGTTACCAGTGCACCTAATGTTTCTTTGGGAGACTTAAGTACTTCTATTAGCTGCCCGTCAACTCTGTACCTGATTTTTATGTAATCTTCAAAAGGCTCTATATGAATATCACTTGCCCTGGCTTTAATGGCGTTCTTAACTAAAGAGTCCACCAGTCGTACTGCAGGGGCATTTTTAATATCATCAATATCATTGCTTACATCATTATCTTCATACTGACTGCTTTTGGAATCGCTCTGGTTTTGTTCCTTTATAAGTTCATCTGCTGCTTTTTTAACATATTGAGTTGAATAGTATTTGTCGATTGCCTTTAATATTGAGTGACCAGGAGCTATAAGTGGATACACTTCATATCCTGATGCAATTTTTACATCATCCAATGCAAAAATGTTTAAAGGATCTGACATTACTACTTCAATTTTATTTTCATGAAAGCCTACTGGAATAAGAATATACTTTTGAGCCAGGCTCTCAGATATGGATTTTACTGCTTCCATATCTACATTTATGCCTTCTAAATTAACTCTCATTATTCCAAGCTGTACTTCAAGTACATCAATTATGTCATCTTCTGTTAAAACTTCATCCTCAACTAATAATTCGCCAAGTCTTTTACCAGAAATCCTCTGTTTCTTTAATTCGGCCTGAAGCTGTCCTTCTGTAATCTTTTTAGATTCGACTAAAATATCTCCTAATCTTTTCTTGTTATTGGATTTCAACTCATCACCCCTAAGCCAAAGTAAAAAATAAATAAATTTAATACAATAATTATATAATTTTAACTATAAATTTACAATAGAATATACCATTTAACCAGTTATTATTTAAAACTTAATCTAATTAATTTTTATATAAAAATCCTTTATTTCATTAAATTGACTTAATATGAATTAAAATAATTGTGATATAATAATAATCGTTATCATATTTTATTTTATACAGGAGGATTATGCTTTGAAGGCTAAAAAATACATTGGTATAAGTTTAATCATTATTGGTGTTTCAATAATAACAGCTGCACTTGGTGTGAAATATTGGGCTTATAAAAGACAGCAGGCAATGATAAATGCATTCCAGAAAACCATTCAGCAGGCAGATACCAAAGATAGTTCAAGTGAGGAAAAATCATCAGATAAAAAGTCCCCTGCACTGAATCAGGGTGCCATTGGTATAATGATTATACCTAAAATAAATCTAAATGTAGCCATAGGTGAAGGTGTGGATCTGGACACTTTAAAATATACTGTTGGACATTTTCCTGGTACTGGTCAGCCTGGAAAGCCTGGCAACTTTTGTGTTGCAGGCCACAGAAGCTATACTTATAGTGAATACTTTAATAGATTAAACGAAGTTACAAGTGGAGATGAAATAATAATTAAGACAAAAAAAGGGGAATACAAATATAAAGTATATAATTCATTTGTAGTTGAACCATCCCAGGTTAGTGTGCTGAATCCAACAAAGAATGCTGAATTAACACTGGTAACCTGCACTCCTATAAGAGTTGCCAGCCACAGATTAATAGTAAAAGCCAGATTGGAATAAATAGTTTTTAATGTATACTAATATCATAAATCCTTTAAAAAAGTATATACTATTTAATAAGTATGTTGTATATTATTATTGTATATAATTTTTTATTTGTACATAAAGCTTATATAAGGGAGGAAATTACAATGGCCTTCTATACGGATAAAGATATTGACAAAATTGAGAAGGATTTACGTTACTTAAATCTATTAGCTAAACAATACCCAACTATTTCTGCAGCAGGCACAGAAATAATTAATCTTCAGTCTATTTTAAATCTGCCAAAAGCCACTGAACATTTTATCAGTGATATTCATGGCGAATATGAATCCTTTACACATATGCTGAAAAATGCTTCAGGTGTCATAAAGAGAAAAATCGATGATGTGTTTGGTAACTCCTTAATGGAAAAGGAAAAAACAAGGCTTGCTACATTAATTTATTATCCTGAACAAAAACTTGAAATAATCAAACAAACAGAAGAAAATTTAGATGACTGGTACAGAATAACCATGTATCAGCTCATTCAGTTATGCAAAAATGTTTCATCAAAGTATACAAGATCTAAAGTCAGGAAAGCACTTCCTAAAGATTTTTCATATATAATAGAGGAACTGCTTCATGAACAGGGAGATAAAATAGATAAACATGATTACTATGAGGAAATAATAAAGACTTTAATTGACATTGATATTGCTGATGAATTCATAATAGCAATTTCAAAGGTTATTCAGAAACTGGTAGTAGACAGACTTCATATTATAGGAGATATATACGACAGAGGACCTGGAGCAGAAATTATTATGGATGCCCTTATGAATCATCATTCAATAGATATTCAATGGGGAAATCATGACATTATATGGATGGCTGCTGCAGCAGGTTCAAAAGCATGTATAGCTAATGTACTGAGGATATCTTTAAGGTATGCCAATTTAAATACTATAGAGGATGGTTATGGTATAAACTTACTTCCGCTGGCTACCTTTGCCATTGATCATTATAGTGACGATCAGTGTAAAAGTTTTAAACCTAAAACTATTGATAAAACATTGAGTAAAAATGATATTAACCTGATAGCAAAGATGCACAAAGCCATTTCAGTTATTCAATTTAAATTAGAAGGACAGATTATAAAATCTCATCCCGAATTTAACATGGATAATAGATTACTTTTAGATAAAATTGATTATGAAAAGGGTACCATAAATTTATATGGTAAAGTATATACTCTAAACGATAATAAATTTCCAACAGTAAATAAGGAAAATCCATATGAATTAACCCCTGAGGAAACGGATTTAGTAGAAAAATTAACCCGTTCTTTTACAAACAGTGACAAGCTTCAAAGGCATATTAAATTTTTATATAGTAAGGGCAGTATGTACTTAGTTTTCAATTCAAATCTGCTTTACCACGGCTGCATTCCATTAAATGAAGATGGAAGCTTTACTAAGATAAAAATAGGAAATGTATTTTACAGCGGGAAATCTCTTCTTGACCGCCTTGACAGAATTGCAAGAGATTCATACTTTTCAAAAAAAGGTTCTAAAGCTAAAAAATTCGGCATGGATATGATGTGGTACCTATGGTGCGGGCCTGATTCCCCTATGTTTGGCAAGGATAAAATGACAACCTTTGAAAGATACTTTATAAACGATAAGGAAACTCATATAGAGAATAGAAACCCCTATTACAAATACAGGGATGACGTTGATTTAAGCATAAGGATATTAAAAGAGTTTTCACTTGATCCTGAAACTTCACATATAATAAATGGACATATACCAGTAAAGACTAAGGAAGGAGAAAGTCCAATTAAAGCTAATGGCAAGCTATTAGTAATAGATGGAGGCTTTTGCAGAGCCTATCAGCCTGAAACAGGTATTGCCGGCTACACTTTAATATACAATTCCTATGGACTTCTTCTTATTTCCCATGAGCCATTTGAATCCACAGAAAAGGCTATTGTAGATGAAAAAGATATCCTGTCTTCATCTACAATACTTGAACAGGCAGTTAAAAGAAAAACTGTAGGCGACACTGATATAGGAAAAGATTTAAAAAAGCAGATCTCAGATTTAAAAATGCTGCTCATTGCATATAGAAAAGGTCTTATTAAAGAAAATGTGTAGGAAGAACCCATGTGGTTCTTCCTACACATTTTTATTTTCATCTAAAATTTTATTCAGCTCAGTTTCTATAATATCATGAACAGTTACAGCAAAATTTGATTTTTCCTCTTTTGATAATTTTGTTACGTCAATAGGTTTATGTATAACCATATGAAGTTTATTCCCTGTAACATGGTTTCCAGTTTCAAGTACCTTGTATGTTCCCTCTATTGTAACCGGCACCACAGGTACACCTGCATTAAAGGCCAGTTTCATGCTTCCTCTTTTAAATTCCTTCATCTTTCCGCCCAGGCTTCTGGTACCTTCCGGGAAAATTATCATGGAATATCCTCTCTTAACATTTTCCACTCCTGCATTTATAGCTTTAACAGACTCTCTTATATTTTCTCTGTCTATAAAAACAGTATGAAGCATTTCCAGCCATCCTGAAATCAGAGGAAGTTTTTTTATTTCCTTCTTTGCAATGAATCCAATAGGTTTGTTTATGAATCCAAAAAACAGGAATCCATCAAAAATACCCTGATGATTTGATATAAATACACATGGTCCCTGTGGTATATTTTCAATGCCAGTAATCTTTGTAGCAGTTTTAGTTTTTTTCAATATAAAGTTAGACATTTGTACAGTTTTACTGTAAAGATATCTTTCTGCTTCCTCAGCTGACTTTTTCTTCAACATTTTATACTTTATTTTATACACAGTTGTGTATATCATGTAACCTGCAAAATAAGCGTACCATAATTTTTTGTTCATTTTGTGTACCTCCACACATATTATACCTTATTCTATAAAAAACAAAAGCTTAGTCTATCTTGCCCATTCAGCTCTTATTTCTTTTAATTCATTTTTTGCATAAAAAATATCCGGTTCTTCATACTCTACATTTGATAATCTTAATACCCTGCCATAGGAATGCTTTATAGATAGTTCCTTCCCTTTTCCTGTTAATACCCAGATTATGCGGTAATTTTTTGGTTTTATCTTAAGCTCTTTTTCACCAAGGCCGTCTGTAAAATATAAAAGTATGCTGCTCATGTTTCCATGCATATTCATATATTCAATTACAGGTGAAAAAGCTGTTGCACCTCTGGTGTTTACTTTTTCCTTAACCTGCCTTACATTTCTAACCTTATATATTCTTTTTATTTCACTATCACATTCAATTATAGTTATTTCATGATTCTGGTTTTTTATAATTGAAAATACTTCTCTGATGCTTTGATAAAATTCATTCTGGCTAATGCTGCCGCTGATATCTATGGCTATGGTTATTTCTGTTACTTTTCTAGATAGAGTCCCAGGCAGATCAAGCCTGTCAGGCTGCCTTCTATTTCTTCTGGTAGTGGTTTTTCTGCGGCCTTCAGGCATTGTACCTGCTATCTTTTTTAAATAATCCTGCCATCTGATGTGAGGCTCTTTTCCTGCATCCTTTATATATTTATCTATCTGCTGAGGAACACTTCCTTTTGCAGACTGAAGTGCAGTTTTTTTTGTTAATGCATCAATTTCATCCTCTGTCATATTACTCCATGACTTATGCCAAATATCATGCAATTGTTCATTGATCTGTGGGTTATGATCTGTAATGTTCAAAGCCTCAGTTTTTATTTTTTTATCCTTAAGCAGGTTAATTGCCCCATCTATATCATATGCATATTCTTCCATGGTCTTACCAACCTTTAAATCCACATTATAAGCCATTCCAACAGTTTCCAAAGTATTACTCCAAGGTGGAATATTTTTTATATATTGATTTATGCTTACATCCATAGCTAAATTTACAGCCAGCTTGCTGTATTTTTTTCTAAGAGCTTTTTCCCTTTTATAGTGCTGATTTATTATATGATATATCTCATGTTTTATGATTGCATCCATCTGCAGAACAGAACATGAAAGAAAGATCTTTGGATTAAAAAACATTTCAAATCCTGAAATATTGGAAATTGTGCCTGCAGCTGCAGGTAAATCTAATTTTATATGTTTGCTTACATTCATCATAAAGTATGCAAAAAAATTATCCTCTCCACTCATCATAGATAAAGTACATAGTTCAATAAGCTTTAAAAACTTTCTTTTAAACTGTTCATTTATCTCTTCCTCTGGTTTCACCCAGGATACTGCTTCACTATATAATTCTCTTCTTAATGCTTCAAAATTAAGGTTTTCCTCCATAAATTCACCTGCTTAAAATTAGTCTTCAAAATTTTTATACATGTCAAAATAGCCATTAATAAATTCATCCTGATCCAAAAATTCCTTATATAACTTTTCAGGATATTTGTTTTTAATTTCCTTCATTATAGCCATTTTAAGATCATTAGAATAAAGATTAAGTACTTTGCAGAAAATTAAAATTTCTTTTTTTCTCTCCTGTAATTCATTAATGTAATTCAATGCATTTTTACTCATTAAATATAACCTGGAAGGCGTCTCACTTTGGATTTTATCCCGCAGCTCACTGGAAATTTCCTCCCCTTTTAACAGTTCCTGCGGTTCAATCATAGGATTATTATAGTTTTTAATAAAATTCATAAAATCCTGCGCAATATTTTGTCCCACATTACCTTTTATTACATTAAACAATATTCTTCCTGGAACATGCTCTTTATCATTTAAATAAACCTCATATGCATTTGAAACCCTTTCCCAGCTTCTTGGTGTAGCCTTTATACTGCTTTCTGCATAAGGTGTATGTAAATATTCCGGAAATGCTGCAATAAACTCCAATACCTGATTATTTATTTTCCCTTCATCCATGCCCCATTGAATCCACGCCTTAACATCAGTGTCCATTTCAACCCATACAAATCTATCTTCCTGGGCAGGGTCCATGTCTACCACCTGATAGTCAGTACTGGAAAACCCATCATTATTAGCAGAAGGATTCATTGCAGCTATTACATGTACATTTTCAGGCAGTACATATCCATTTATTTCCCTGTTTAATATAATATTCATTAACTCCTGCTGAACACTATGTTCACATCTATTCAGCTCATCTATAAAAAGCAGTATTTCCCTTTTAGAGTCCAGTTCAATTACATTGTTTATGTCCAGAAATTTGCTGTGAATTGCATAAGTGGTTACCTTCCTTTTAACCTTAGTGTTACCAATTATCATATCATGTTCTTCCACAGTAGGCAGACCGCCTATTTCACCTTCTTTAAGCATATTTCCATCAATATTTACATAATAATAATTATTTCTTTTTGCTAATTCTTTAGCCAAAGCTGTTTTACCAATTCCGCTTTCCCCTACTATCATTGGAACTGCTTTGCTTTTTAGAACCAGCTCCACTGTCATTAGTACATCGTTAAAATTCATTTTTTTTCTCCTTGCCATTTAATACTCTAAATTACAGTCTACAAAAATTCTTTTGGCCTTTTTGCTTGCATATAATCTAATAAACTTATTTTTGTTAAATGTAATTGTTTTGCTTTCAATATAATCTGATATATACTTTTTATTTATTTTTTCATCTATAAACTTTTTCTTTAATATTCTCTTTATGTCACCTTCACTTACGGAGCCTCCAACATATTTTAATACCTTTATATTTAAATAAATAAAATTTTCAATTTTACTTTGGTTTAGTTCATTAATATAATTAACTGCTTCTTCATTCTTACAAACAGCTGAATTTTCCACTTCTTCATCAGCATTTTCAATATATTTTATTGCATGCCAGTTTTTATTCACTGCTAATAATTGTATATCCTTGTCTGGCTTTTTTATAAACTTAATAGAATCCCAATCCTTTTCTATAGCCATTCTTTGAATTTCCTGTGATGGATCATTAACAAATTGTATAGCCCAGCCCTTTGAATTCACTGCTTTAACTATAACATCATAGGATGGATCTTTAATTACCTTTAAAATGTTCCAGGCTTTTTCTACAGCATAAAGGCACATTTCTTCATCAGGATTTTTTATGTATTCAAAGGACCATACATTGGATTTCAAAGCTTCCATGATTATTTCCTTTGATGGATTTTTTATATATTTTAATAAAGCACCGTTTTTTTTCACAGCTTCCATATCTTCCATAACAATACCTCTTTTCAGGCTAATTTTAGCATAAATTAAAAAATATTAAAATGGAAAATCATTATTCATGTATGTAACACTTTTGTAACATAAATTACAGCTGCGTAACCAATTGCAGAAAATTAAAGTATACACTATAATTAGGATAATTAAATACACTTTACAATGGGTCTGTGCCTATTCTTTTGTACCCATTATTAAGGGGGAAGATTATGAATAATGAACAAAATAAAACTATATTGTTAGTTGAAGATGAGAAATCAATTAGAGGATTTATAAAAATAAATTTACAGAGAAATGACTTTTTAGTAATTGAAGCAGCAAGCGGTGAAGAAGCTTTAAGTAAAATGCACACTCAGAAAATAGATTTGGCCATTCTTGATGTTATGCTTCCTGGAATAGATGGTTATCATGTTTGTAAAGAAATAAGGGAAGCCTATCCACAAGTGGGCATTATAATGCTTACAGCTAAGAGCCAGGATATGGATAAGATTATAGGTCTTGAATTTGGTGCTGATGACTATATGATTAAGCCTTTTAATCCACTGGAGCTTGTACTTAGAGTAAAAGCACTAATAAGACGTACAGGTAATACTACAGATAACAGCAGTGAAAATATTTTAATCCATGGTCCTTTTAAAATTGAAGTAGATGCTCAAAGAGCATATAAAAATGACATAGAGCTTGACCTCACTCCTAAGGAATATATGCTTTTAAAAATATTTATTGAAAATGCAGGCAAAGCTTTAAAAAGGGATGATCTGCTGGATATGGCATGGGGATATAATTTTATGGGTGATTCAAAGTTAGTTGACGTAAATATAAGAAGATTAAGATCTAAAATTGAAGATGATGCCTCAAACCCAACCTTTATTGAAACTGTATGGGGAACTGGTTACAGATGGCATAAGAATTAACTTTAAGGATGGTTTTATAATGAAAAGCATTAAAACCCGTTTAGTGGGAAACTTTATGTTATTGATAGTTGTAACTATTGCAGTTTTAGAAATACTTTTGCTTAATGCAGTAAAATATTACTATTACAACAACATAGAGGATATCCTTACAAATCAGATTAAAATATCATCAGATTTTTATTCAAGATATTTCAGCAGTTCTACACTGCAGGAAAATTTAATAGACAACGTGGATGTATTTTGGGAACAAACTCCTGCTGAAGTACAGATAGCCGATACTGAAGGAAATGTGTTAATGGATTCCATAGGAGTACTGCCTAAGGAAAAAATTCAGACTGATGATTTTAAAAAAGCTTTAAAGGGTTCAAAGGGCTTGTGGGTGGGCTCTGTAAGCTATGATAAATATAAGGTAATGACAGTTTCTTATCCATTAAAATCCAATGATAAGATTATAGGAGTATTAAGATTTACTTCCAGTTTAAAGGATGTTGAAAAGCTAATAGAAAAAGTTACATTTGTTTTTATTGCTGCTGGTATAATTGTCATAATTCTTGCTGGCTTACTTGGAGTATTTCTTTCAAATACAATAACGGAGCCATTAAAAGAAGTAACGGATTCAGCCCAGAAAATGGCGGGAGGAAACTTTACTGCAAGAGTTCCAAGAAAATATGATGATGAAATTGGTAAGCTATCTGATACTTTAAACTATATGGCAGATGAAGTATTAAAAAGAGAACAGCTGAAAAATGATTTTATATCCTCTGTATCCCATGAGCTTAGGACTCCCCTTACCTCAATTCGGGGCTGGGCTATAACTTTAAAAAGCGGTGATCTGTCAGATAAAGATATGATTTCTGACGGCCTCAATATTATTGATGAAGAGGGTGAAAGGCTTTCCGGTATGGTTGAAGAGCTATTAGATTTTTCAAAGCTCATATCTGGAAAAACAAAATTAAAAATTCAGCAGTGCAATATTATTGACATAATTAATAAAGTACACAAGCAGCTTACTCCAAGAGCAGAAAGAGAGAATATTAATTTTACAGTAAGCTATGACCCTGATCTGCCCTATATAAATATTGATAAAAACAGAATTATTCAGGTATTAATTAATGTATTGGATAATGCCTTCAAATTTGTTGGTAAAGATGCAAAGGTTACGCTAACTGCTACTTATGATAGCAGCTATATAATTATTGTCATAGAAGATAATGGATGCGGAATTTCAAAAGAAGAACTGCCAAAAGTAAAAGAAAAATTCTATAAGGGTAAAAGCAGTAAATCACAAAACGGCATAGGTCTATCCATTTGCGATGAAATAATAAGTCAGCATAATGGCATACTGCAGATTGACAGTGAATTAAATGTTGGAACTAAAGTCAGCATTTGCTTACCACTAGAGAATTGAGGTGGACATAAAATGAAAAAGTTTATTTTATTTTGCTTACTTTTTATATTTCCATTAAATTTTATATTAACAGGATGTACCCCTATAAATTTGTATGAATCCACTGAAAAGATATTAACTCCCGGAAATAATTCCATACCAATAGAAGGTAAATGGAAAATTACCAGATCCATAATACCCGGCAATGTGAATAAATCAAAGCTGGAAGTGGACAAATTAATTGGTAAAACAGCAGAATTCAGCAGATCAATGGCTGTTGTAGGGGATGAAGTGTGTAAAAATCCAAGATATAAAGTTAAAGTTGTAAATTCCAACAGCTACTTTGTTTACCAGTACAAACTAAGAGCCAGTGATATTGGACTAAAATCAGATAAAGTGCAGATTATATCTGTATTTAATGATAATAATCTTTTTTACAGCTTCGTTAAGGATAAAGATAATCATATTATGCTTTATGTAGATGGAATATTTTATTGTTTAAATAAAATTTCAGATAAAGGTGACTTTGTTCAGGATGATGATGCGGATTCAACTATTAATAACAAGCTTACAAATGATTCTAAAGTATTAAAAACCGGAATTCTGCTTGGTCTAAGATATACAAAGAGTTCAAAATATGATATCCCCGGTGCTAGTGAAAAAGAACAGACAGAAACTGATTATAGAACTTTGTGGATAAGCTCTAATAATAAATCCATTAACGATGTTTATGAAACAAATGATTTATTTGTACCAAGAAAAAATGGCTTTTGGAAAGTAGGAGTTAAAAGAGAGGTTACTAGTCAGTATGTGCAGGATAATTTATTTGCATATCCTGTAGAAACTCAGCCTCTTACAAAGGCTTTGCCCTGGGATGATGGCAATGGATTTTTAGCAAAAACTATATTATTTGTGGGCAATGATTATGTATCCACGGAATGGAATGGCAGCGGCTATATACAGTCCACAGACAAATCCTGGAGGACTGATGCCCTTAAGGTATTGCCTATTGACAATCTAAATGTTACAAATGGTATAAAATTAACTGATTTAATAGGCCCTACAGGAAAAGATGTAATGAAAGAATCCAGTGAAAATATTTATAATTCTCAAAACAATCAGATAAAAAGTACAATAGAAAAAACTGCCAGGGAGGATAGCTTTGCTATGGTAAGGCGTAATGGCCACTGGGTACTGCGGGGAAGACTTAACAGTATAAATGACTCTCCAAACAGTCCATATGTTGACTTTAATATAACTACTTCTCCCACTTCAAAATTTGTTACCTATGATGAACTTCAGGTTCCCTGGAGTGCTGTAAAAAAGGCTATACCAGATGCTGTGGATGCTTATACTTCGCCAAATAAAGATATTGCACTGATAATTGCCAAAGATACACTATACATTTATACCTTAACCAATAATGAGCTTTCAAAAGCTCCTGTTAAAAAGTATAAATTAAATCCTGGTGAATCTGTTGTCATGGCTGAATGGGTTTTAGGAAGCTATGTAGGAAAATGGCAGCAGAGTTTTGAAAGAAATGATATAAACAAATTAGATTCAAACTAAATAATAAACAGGCTGATTTCACTTAACTGGAATAGCCTGTTTATTTTTTATTTATATTTTTAGAATGAATTTATAAAAAAGACTAATAATAATTTTATAATAATTAAGGAGGTAGCCTATGGATTTTGAATTTACAAATAGCTTTTTAAAAAAAATGCCCCCACAGACTCAAAATGTTCATCCAGGACTAGAGAAACTTATGGACCCACTACCTGTATTTGATGATCCGGGATATATTTCTTCAAATAAATTAAAGGGAAAGACAGCCTTAATAACTGGTGGTGACAGCGGTATTGGAAGGGCTGTAGCCTGTGCCTATGCCAAGGAAGGTGCAGATATCTCCATTATTTATTTTAATGAACATGAAGATGCCAATGAAACCAAAAGTATTGTGGAAAGCCTTGGGAGAAAGTGTGTCCTTATTCCTGGAGATATAAGCGACGAGGATTTTTGCAAAGCTGCTGTTCAGCAGACAATAAATAAATTTAAAAAATTAGATATTCTTGTAAACAATGCCGCTGTACAGTACGTTCAAAACAGTATAGAGGATATAACAGCAGCTCAGCTGGAGAAAACATTCAAAACAAATGTCTTCAGCATGTTTTATTTATGCAAGGCAGCCATTCCCAGTTTGAAGGCTGGATCTGCAATTATTAATACAGCTTCAATAACAGCATATAAAGGTGAAAAAACTTTAATTGATTATTCTTCTGCAAAAGGCGCCATTGTAACTTTTACAAGATCCCTGGCTTTAAGTTTATGCCCTAAACACATCAGAGTAAATGCAGTAGCACCTGGTCCAATTTGGACTCCATTGATTCCATCAAGCTGTACTGCTGAAGAAGTGTCTCAATTTGGAACAACTTCACCTATTGGAAGGCCTGGGCAGCCGGTAGAGCTTGCGCCTGCATATGTGTATCTTGCTTCTAAAGACTCATCCTATGTAAATGGTTCTGTAATACATGTTAATGGGGGAAGCTTTATGAGCAATTAGAAATATATTATAAGGAAGGAGTAATTGTATGAGTAAAAATAAAAATATAAAATCTCAGAATCAAAGTAAATCAGATAACTCAGAAAACAGCAGAAATGCTAAAAATGGTTTTATGTTCAGGGGAAATGCCAGCAAAATTGCAGCAGATCAGGGAACCAGAAATAAAAACTAGTTAAAATTTCATATCTGTTAATTTCAAGGAGGCTATTTATAAAATGGTCTCCTTAATTTTTTATCCCTTCATTCCATAAATTATCTTCAATTTTTTTATTTTCCTTAATTACCTCAAATTTTGCATAGTATCATGAAAATTACTCTGTTACAATGTTACATATAGCTTAAACGCATAAGTTATAAATGCCGAATCTCAATTATGAGTACGGAGGAATTACAAATGGGGTGAATCTCCTCACTTATTTCAGGGGGAGTAGGGTACCTTTAACCCAAACCCGTCAACTAACTTCGGAGGCTGATTAAAGGAGGAAAACACATGTTAAAATTAAACAAATTTAAAACTATTATTGCTGCTGCAGCTTTTACTTTTATGGCTGCAACTTCCGTCAAAGCTGCATCATATCAGGTTGTTTCTGGTGATTCGCTATATTACATCGGCAAGACTTTTAATACTAATGTACAAGCTCTTATGAATGACAATGGACTGTCTGGTTATTCCATATACCCCGGGCAGATATTGAATGTTCCTGGTATTGATTATACTGTTAAATCTGGTGATTCATTATATTTTATTGCTAAAAGATATGGTATATCTGTTAACCTTTTGAAACTGGCAAATAACAAATGGGCAGATATGATTTATACCGGTGAAAAACTGGTTATTCCAGCAGGCGGTAACTGGACAAGTAGTCAGACAGCCGCATCAAAAGGTGTTATCAGCTATACTTCATCAGATGTGGATCTGTTAGCAAGATTAATTACTGCAGAAGCTGGCGGAGAAAGCTATAATGCCATGGTTTCCGTTGGTGCAGTAATTGTGAACAGAGTTAAGAGTGCTGAATTCCCAAATACCATAAGCGGGGTAATTTATGATGAGCCAGGTGGATATTACCAGTTTACTCCTGTTTTAAATGGCATGATTAATAAACCTGCGTCTCAAGCTGCCATAAATGCAGCATATGATGCACTAAAAGGTACCGACCCAACCAATGGTGCTCTTTACTTCTACGACACTACAGCTACTAACAGCTGGTTAAGATCAAAACCAGTTGCTGCAAGCATTGGCGGTTTAGTATTTGCTTATTAAAATAGGGGCTGCCGCATTAGCAGTTAAAACTGCTGATGCAAGGCTCATTTTTTATTGAAGGCTGAAACTAAAGATTAAAGATTAAATAACAAAGAACAAATAATGTTGATTTTCTTACAGAAAATCTTAAAATTCAATTTGCTGAGTGAATCATGCGTTTTAAGAACCAAGGATGGCTCTAATTACAGTTTAACTAATAGAGTTAAAAAAGGATTTGAAAAATCCAGAGCCGATAGGCTGCCCCTTAAAACCCAAAGATTAAAGTCTGTTCTTTAATCTTTCCTGCTTTAGATATATGGCTCTTTTATTAAATAGTGTTGATAAAGTAACAAGTTCCCGTTAGGGACAGGCTAATTAAAACATATTTTAGCATTCCTCATATTTATATATGTATTTTCAATATTAATTTTACTTATTGCTTCTATAAATATATTTATTGTAGATGAAATATTATTAAAATTAGAACTCTTTAAAAATTTGAATAGGCTTAAATAATTATTTAAATACTTTGTTGCTACTCCTCTAAAACGGTACATCCATTCCATGCAGTCACGTCTATATTTTACTGCTTCAGAGCTATTATCAAGATATTTATTGATCTCCATTACCTTTTTTCTTTTAAAGAACATGGCAAAAAAGCTTTTCGGTCTTGAGATTACATGTTTATTTTTATTTAATAATTTTCCAATATGATTTTCCATATCCATTGCATTCATACGTCCCATTCCCACTGCTCTGGAATAAATATTTTTATGTGAATCCAGTGCTGTAATAACGCAGACTTTATTATTGCTGATATTAATGTAACTTACGCTTTGATCATGAACTCTCTTTTCATCATGTTCAATGCCTTTCTGTCCCTTCCGGGAGAATTTTAAGAAAAAATTTTCAAGTTCAAACTTTCCCTGCATCTTATTTTGTTTAACCATTTTTAAAGCAGAGAGCAGCTTGTGCCTCCAGTAAAATAGTGTTACATAAGAAACGCCAATTTCCCTGGCTGCCGCCTTAAGGGATAAGCCCTCAATGGTACACTTAATGAATGCCTCCCACTTTTCAGGGAAATGAGTCCTTGCAATTGGCGTGTTTGTAAAATCATTAAAGGTTTTTTTGCAGCTTTTGCATATATATCTTTGTTTACCATTGTATTTTCCATATAGCACTGTATGGGTGCAGCCACAGTATGGGCATTTTCTTTCAGAATCATGTCTTAATGAAGCAAAATAAGATAATATATTTATATCAGTACATTTTTTATTCTCCATGGTAATCCAATCCTTTCAGTAATATGTAGGTATCTTAATTATTACCATTAAAGGATTGTCCTATTCACATCAACATTATTATTTAAAAGAGCCATAGGTGTCTATAGAAAGTAAATATCTAAACACCACAATATATTGCATGTAAATTCATTAGTGCGACAGCCCCAAGGCTCCTTCTTTAACCAAAGATTAAGGATTAAATAACAAAGAACAAATAAGGATTTGAAAAATCCAAAGCCGGTAGGCTGCCCTTTGAAACCAAAGATTAAAGTCTGTTCTTTAATCTTTCTTGCTTTAGATATATGGCTCTTTTATTCAATAGTGTTGATAAAGTAACAAATTCCCGTTAGGGACAAGTCAATTAAAACTGACTTTAGCATTTCTCATATTTATATATGTATTTTGGGCAGTAATTTTACTTATTTGTTCTATAAATTTATTTATTGCAAATGAGCCATTATTAAAATTGGAACTTTTTAAGAATTTGAATAAGCTCAAATAATTATTTAAGTACTTTGTTGCTACTCCCCTAAAACGATACATCCATTCCATGCAATCGCATCTGTATTTTACTGCTTCAGGGCTATTATCAAGATATTCATTAATCTCCCTTATGTTCTTTCTTTTAAAGAACAAGGCAAAAAAACTTTTTGGTCTTGAGATTGCCTGCTTATTTTTATTTAATATTTTTCCAATATAATTTTCCATATCCGTTGCATTCATACGTCCTGTGCCCACTGCTCTGGAATAAATATTATTATGCAAATCTTTTTTTATCATCTAATAAAACTATAATTGAAACCATTTTTAGTTATTAAAACTTATGATTCACTTAATCAATTGAGTTTTTGGTTTTTCTGCAAAGAAAAACTACCTTATTTAATCTTTGTTCTTTGATCTTTGTTCTTTTGATGAAGTCCTATTCACATCAACATTATTATTTAAAAGAGCCATAGGTGTCTATAGAAAGTAAATATCTAAACACCGTAGCAGTCCCATGTAAACTATATGTAAACTTCTCTTTAATTAGTATGCGTAAAAGTTGCCTTTCTAAGTCCATATGTAATATAATGATGTAAGCATAAATTATAAGGAGAAGATTATGAAAAAAAATTATACACAAATGGTTATGGTCTTTATAGGCTTATTTTTAGTCTCATCGTTTTCAAATACTTTAGCCCCTTTTATTACTACCATTAAAAGTTCCTATAATGTTAACAGTGAATTAATTGCTATACTTCCTTCAGTAGTATTCATTGCCGCCTCTATCATGAATGTACTTGGCTTTAAGCTTATATCCTTTCTGGGCTTAAAGAAAGGACTTATTGTATCAATAGCAACATGCATAACTTCAAGCATTATTATATTTTTTTCAAAATCATTTTATATTTTATTAATAGGCTATTTCATATCAGGTCTTGGTATTGGAATGAGCTATTTATTTTTAAGTACCATACTTTCTCTTCTCCCAAAGGAGTATCAAAAATTCAGTTTGTTCAATGCTTTCTTTGGTCTGGGAGGAATATTAAGTCTTCCTGTTGCAAGATTAATTATATTGAATCATGTACCATTTAATTATACATATTTAATTCATATAACTACTTTATCAATATATTTAATATTTGTTTTCAAACTAGAAAATACTCCAAAAGTAAACAGCAAATTTGCATGGAGTGACTTTGGCAGTGTTCTTAAAAATCCACTGGTTCTTTATTTTGCTTTTGCAATTTTCTTTTATGTTGGTGCAGAAACCTCTACAACAAACTGGACGGGCAGTTTCCTGGAAAGATATTATGGTATAAGTACTGCAGAAGTACCTAATATTCTGCTTGGCTTCTGGATTCTGTTTACCACTGGAAGAGTATTTGGTGATTCCTTTATTAATAAAATAGGTCATCTGAAGCTTCTTATTATTTCATCTTTTGGTGCAGTATGCGGAATTGCAATAATCCTTACAGGTTCTTTGAAAATACAGGCATTCATAGGTATTGCCTTAATTGGCATAATGATTTCAATAATGTACCCTGCAATTCAAAGTTATATGGTTCAAAGTGTATCTATAGATGATGTGCCTGCTACTTCTGCCATGATAGGAGTATTTAATAGTTTGGGATCAATGATTTTGACATATGTAATAGGAATCTGCGGAAACATAAAGGTAAGTTATGTTTTTATAATACAAATATTTTTCTATGCTTATATAGCCTTTGTATCATCAAAATTTTTGATTAAGCATTATGACAAAGAAAATCAGAGGTGATAGAATTTCATGAAAAGATATTTCATTCAGGTTATGGGATCAGTTCAAGGTGTTGGTTTCAGATATTTTGTAAGCTATACTGCAAAACTTTATAATATTACCGGATGGGTAAGAAATTGTGACGATGGCTCCGTGGAAATAGAGGCACAAGGTCACAATGAAATACTAGATAAATTTATAAAAAAATTAAAAATAGGAAATAGATTTGCTGAAGTAGAGAATATAAATATAACGCCATTACCTTTAGATGATAAAGAATCTTCATTTAGGGTTAAATATTAGCATGTTTTATTCTTTGACCTTTTAAAACTATAATAAACCATATTGTTATTACAATTCCCTTTAATATACTGCTTAAGCTTATACTCCACCATACTCCATTTAAACCTAGAATATTTGGTTTTGACAATATAATGGCTGCCGGAATTCTAAGTCCGGTAAGTATTATACCATTCAGTGCCGGCGGTATGGTTCTGCCTATGCCGTTAAAGGCTCCTGCAGTGGTTATTTCAATGCACATAAAAAGCTGAGAACATCCTAGAATTCTTAGATAATCAACTCCATATGGTATTACTTTTTCATCAGGTATAAACAGAGCAAACAAAGGTCTTGCTCCAAATACTAATAATAGTGTAGCGAATATTCCAATGCAGCTCATTGCAAGTAATGATGTAAAGTATCCTTTATATATCCTATCCCACTTTTTTGCACCATAATTTTGTCCAACGAATGCACTTACAGCAGTAGAAAATCCTCCTGCAGTCATCCAGGAAATTGCTTCTATTTGTGAACCAACCTTTTGTACTGCAACAGGTACCTCACCAAATGAAGCAACAATTCTTGCTATAAACATGCCTATTATACAAAAAAATCCATTTTGAAGTGCAACAGGAGTTCCTAATTTAAATATCCTTTTAATATAAAACTTGTCCATTTTTTTTAATAAACTTATGTTATCTAGTAATTTAGTTTTCTTTTTTATTTCATATAAGAATAATGCATCTGCAGCAGCCTGAGATACTATTGTACCTATTGCAGCACCAACCACTTCAAGCCTTGGGAATGGTCCAATTCCGAAAATTAAAAATGGATCCATTATCATATTCATTAAAATTCCAATAGTATTAATTTTAAATGGTGTTTTACTGTCCCCATATCCATTAAAAATTCCTGTAAATACAGGAGTTATAAGATAAAAAACCATACCTAAGGATATTATCAGTAAATAATTCTCAGCCATATTAACTACATATTCACTATTCAGTTTAAAGAAGCCTATTAATTGCTTTCTTAATACTATCATTACAATTCCATAAATAAAGCCTAAAACTACATCAAGCTGTATGGTATTTTTAACGTATCCCTTAATATCTTTATTATTTTTCCTTCCAATAGACTGAGAAATTCCAATTTCAGCCCCGGTCTTTGGAATAAATGCAAATGCATTTGCAAGCCATGTAAAAAAGCCAGCTGTTCCTATGGCGGCCACCGCACTGCTGCTGACTCTTCCAAGATATATCATGTTAACAAGATTATAAGACATCTGTATAAATGAAGTGCCCATTATGGGCATGGCTAATTTAATCAGCTTGTTTAATATATTTCCCTGTGTTAAATCAATTTTGTCATTCATAAATGTTGTAACCTCCGTGCGCTTAATCCATGCTATTTCTTAATTATATTTATAAACTTAAATATTTACCTATATTTTTATCAACTGCAAGCAGTAATTCCTCTTCTGAAAATCCAATGCTTTTCATAAGGTTTCCAATTGTGCCATAGGATAAAATATTTTTGTATATCATATCCTCTGCACTTTTAATAAACTCTCTGCTATTAAATAAATTTAATATGGAATCTGCCAGTGCCTTAACCATATGGTTTTTCCCATCATATGGAATATAATTCAGTACCTGGCTGATTGGCTTATTACCTGCATCATCTATCTTACTGTTTAAAAACATAACGATATTCATCATATTATCCTTGTTGTCAATAAAAGAATTAAGTGAGTTCATAATTTTAGCTTGTATACTTTCTCCATTAATGAATTTTGCAACCATGGGGTTTAAACTTACCAGAAGCTTATTAACTTCATTTTTAACCATGGTTTTAAACTTTATATCATTTATATAAAGTTTAATGGATGCTGCTATCTCTGGGCTTTTATTATACACCAAAACCTTCAGGCTGTTTTCAAAACCCTGTGGTAAAATACTATTAAATGTTTTCCCGCTCTTTTCATTTTCATGTAAAGTCTTTTCAGCTAAACTATAGACAATATCCCTGAAATCTTTTGAATTTAAAAATGCAGAAATTTTCTTTTCTAATACCTTTCTTAAATCATGATAAAAATCAGATTTTAAGAAAAATCTGATATCCTTATTTAAATTCCATTTTACCCAGTCTGATATAAACTTTCTAATTTCATTATTATCCATATAAACCCCCCCAAAAATAAAGTATACAACAATAAATATCTATATAGTACAATTTTAACAAAAGTCAAAATAAAATAATCATTTTTTTGATACATAAGGATTATCTTTTATATAATACCTCCACAAAAAATCCTTTGCTTCTTCTGCATAGTCAATGCCGATTCTTTTTGTATGAACAATCTCAAATTTATTATTTGGATCTTCATTTTTGTCATATTCTATATAAAGTTTATCCCCGCAGAGATCTTCCATATTATTTTCCTTTGTAATATTTAAAGCCATACATAATTTGGAAGGCCCAGAGGTTAAATTCTTCACCTGAAGCCTAGTAAGTTTATCATAGCTTGTTTTGAACCTGAGTCTGGCTATTTCATCAAGACCATCTACAGGTTCTAATGCTCTTACTAAAACTCCTTCAGCTGATTCTTCCTTTTTTGTAATTACATTAAAGCAATAATAAAGACCATAAATGGAAAAAACATAAGAAATTCCAGGCTTACCATAAAGTGCTTCATTCCTTGCCGTTCTCCTGCCACCATATGCATGAGAAGCCTTATCCAGATCAGCTATATATGCTTCTGTTTCGACTATCCTGCCCTTTAACTTTATGCCATTAATATCATGTACCAGTATTTTGCCAAGTAAATCTATTGATACTTCCCTGGCATCCCGACTATAAAATTTTCTTGATAGCTTCATATATTTCTACCTTCTAACTTATTAAAATTTCATAAAATACATATGTTGTAATATTATCTGCAATTATGAGCAATTAAATGTATTTATCTAAATAATATCCATGTTATTTGAACTTTCAATTTCCATGAAGGTTCTATAATATTTTTTAGGAGATACGCCAAAGGTATTTCTGAAAGCTCTCAAAAAATTCGAATAGTCCTTAAAGCCGCACTTAATACAAATGTCCATTACGCTTGTTCCTTTCTTCGCCAGTGCTGCTGCAAGCATAAGTCTTTTTTGCATAATATAACTATGCAGTGTATATCCTGTCTGCAATTTAAACTTATGCATTAAATAATATTTGTTCATGTAAAAAGCGGAAGAAATACTATCTATGGATAAGTCCTTATTTATATTTTCGTTTATATAATTAATGATGGAATTTATTGTTTCATCATATTCTACTTCTGAGCTGTCAACTCTGTTTTCAATATTTAAACAAAGCCTGTTGATTAACACCATGAATTGCAAAAATAAAGAATTCTTCAATACTTTACTTCCAAATTCCTTATCCTGACAAGCATCCTGAAGTTTAAAAAGTGTATATTCAAAACCTGCCGGGAAATGAGTGTTCAATCTGATTAAGTTTGACTTATTGCTTGAAACAATTTTAAAGCAATTCAGCAAATCACAGTCTCTGCTTTGCTTTTCTAAAAATTTTGAGTTTACCCAGATTATAATTCTTTCATAATCACAGTTTGAATTAATAACCGGTTTATGAATCTCATTACTATTTACAAGAAGTATATCCCATGGTTTAAGTTTATATGCCTTGCCCTCTATTAAATAAGTAACATCTCCGGAAATAAAAATTATAATTTTATTAAAGTCATGGTAATGAAATTCAAATTCCAGGTTACTTTTGTCCTTTAAGTGGAAAAGTTTAAAATCGTCCCATAAATATCCTCTCTTAATTTTTTCCTCAAAGCTTTCATTGCTCATATTAAAATCCCTTATTTCTCCAGGTTATATTGTCTCCTCTTCCCATGTCCACAGCATACCCTGCTCTGTTAATTCTGCCCTCAATACACATTCTGCATTCAGCAGCTTCATCCCCTGTACATATCTTTCCATCATAAAGTGAATATTTTTTTCGCACAGTTACTGGTGAAAGATTTGGCATTACTACATTTCCTCCAGCCTTTAAGCCCCTTTCCCTTCCAACAGGATCTATGGTACCCAGGGCTGTAGTAGCAGGAAGTAATACATCAGGTAAAAATAACCTGATTATTGCCAGCATGATTATAGTTTTCTCTACAGTACCACCCTTTTCCCTGCCTAAAGGTGTATCTTTATGAGGAATAAATGGTCCTATTCCCACCATGTGCGGCTGCAGCTCCTTAATAAACATTATGTCCTTAACCAGATCCTCATTTGTTTGTCCTGGAAGTCCTACCATGAACCCGGCTCCTACCTGATATCCTATGTGTTTCAAATTCCACAGACATGAAATTCTGTTTTCAAAGCTCATATTCTTATGAAGCTTCTCGTAAAGCTCCTTTGATGCGGTTTCGTGCCTTAAAAGATACCTTTCTGCTCCTGCATCAAAATATCTTTTATATGATTCATATGATTTCTCTCCTATAGATAAAGTTATAGCACAATCAGGATATTTATTTTTAATATTCTTTACTATTTCTACAATTTTATCATCTGTAAAGTAATCATCCTCTCCGCCCTGGAGTACGAATGTCCTATATCCTAATTTATATCCCTGATCACAAGTTGAAAGTATTTCTTCTTCAGTTAATCTATATCTGTCTGCCTTACTGTTCATAGCTCTTATGCCGCAATAAGCGCAGGATCTCTTACAGTAGTTAGTAAATTCTATTAAGCCTCTCATAAATACTTTATTGCCATACCTGCTTATTCTTATTTCATTTGCCTTCTCAATAAGATATTTCTCTTCATCTTTGGTTAAATTATCAAGTAAAAATAATAATTCACTATTATCTATATAATTTGTTTCATATAACCTGTCAATTAATTCAATTATTCTTGAATTACTCATATTAATCCCTTTTCCTTTTCAAAGTTTATTGTGATTATATTCTATCATGTGAACTTTGACTTTGTCTAATGGCAAAAAATAAACAGCCCTCCTGCGGAAAGCAGAAAGGCCTGTTTTAATGTAATAATTATTATATGTAGATTAATAATATCCTTAATCAAATAATAATTTAATAAAAACACATAGGCTAGTTATTACAAAGGCATTCTTAGATAACCATATAAACTTTTCAGTATCAAAGTTTTTTTCTTGCTTAAAAAAATTGTTAATCATTGTTCATGCCTCCAAGATAAAGTTTCTTTATTTCATTGTCTTTAATAGATTATGATTTAATAAATCATCTGAATACTGAAGCTCGCTTAGGTATTGTTCCTTCTTTTCCTTTAATTCAGCGGTTTCAGGTATCTTTTGCCCTGTTGAAATATCATAATAAGTGTTAGTCCAGGATATATAGAATACCTTGCCGTCAGTAAATGATCCATTTCTAAATATTACCTTTTGTTCCTTGCTGTTTAATATATCGTTGCCAAACATATTTTTTTCAGGAAGATTTAATAAATTAGCCAGTGTAGGATACAAATCCATCTGCCCGCAATAGGCTGAATTTACACCTTTATATTCATCATTAGGGAAATGAATAATCAGCGGCACTTTCTGATACTGATACCATTGTAAATCATTCTTATTAGTTACATTTTCAAATTTATAAAGTTCATCCGCATTTTCCTTTGGTATCGCAAAATGATCTCCATATAAAACTATTAGGGAATCCTTATCCATCCCTTTATCATGTAACTGCTGCAAAAACATTCCCAATTGTTCATCTGTATAATGAATAGCCTTTAAATAATTTCCAAGCAGTGTACCCTCATATTCCCCTACATTAAATTCACCATAACCTTTAGTGTCGTTATATGGGAAATGGCTGCTTAGTGTAACCAAAAATGAATAATATGGCTTCTTAAACTGGCTCATTTTTTCAACAGATTGTGTTAAAAATGATTTATCACTTAACCCAAGCCCTACATTTTCATCTAATGTAAAACTTCTCTGGCCATAAAAGTCATCAAATCCCTCAGCTTTATACATTACATTTCTATTCCAAAACCCTTCAGAATTGCCGTGTAAAGCTGCAGTATAATAATTTTTGCTTTTAAGGCTTTGTGCTAAGGAATTGTAGGTATTACCACTGTATATATAATAAGCTGCACCTGATTCTGCAGGATAAAGAGAGTTATTGCTCATAAATTCAGCGTCTGATGTATTTCCTCCTGCAACCTGATAAAAATAATTATTAAAATAAAGGCTGCTTTTCAGCCACTTATTAAGATTTGGGGTTATTTCCTGTCCATTGATGCTTTTGTCTATTACAAATTGCTGCAAAGCCTCAACCTGGATTACTATTAAATTTTTACCTTCTGCCACTCCTTTTAAATTTTTCTGCTGAACTGTAACTCCATTATTGGATGATAAAAATGTCTCAATACTTTTTTCCTTTTCTGCTGGCAGTGGTTTTGAATTTTTTATTTTATTTGTGGCTGTATTGTATATGTCTACTGCATGCAGATTTAAATTGCCAATTAATTTAGTCAGATAAATCCTGTTGCTCATTGAAGTTAATAAAGTTGGCTGTTCAATGGATACTTTATATAGTGACATTCCATTAATAGCTACACCTATAGCTAGTATTACAGCAAACTTTGCTGATCTTAATAAAAGTTTCTGCTTATTTAATTTTGCAATTTTATTTACATATAGTCTTTTTATTGGTCTCATTAGTATGATATCTGCCAAAAACAGAAAATCCTGCAATTTAATTAATCCTTTTACGCTGGAAGTCACACCTGTAAGAAGTTTTGCATTTCTCAATAAGGAAATGGTTAAAATATCCTTATAATAACGAAAATACATTAAATCAGCTATGAGTATTACACTTATTACTATATCCATTATGTATAATACTTTTACTCTTTTCTCACCATTAAATAATAACGCTATACTCAATAGTATTAATATTGACCCTATTATTGGAATATATACACCTTTGTCAAAATAATCAGGTGATATTTCCTTACCATACACTGCGAATTTAATGAAAAATATAATGAAAAATATTAAAATATCACTATTATTTAATAGAATATTTAAAGGTTTTTTTAATTTTTCGCCTATCGTTTTTAATAACAATGTCTACACCACCAAAATAATTAATTTATTTTAACTTTTATATACACTTTGAAACTTATTTATACTTTATTATAATAACTCAAACTTATTAACTTGTAATAAACAAATATTAAACTTTTATAAACTAAATATTATCAATTTAAATTTAAAGCCCTCCAGCTGTGCTGAAAGGCGTATTTAACCTGACCTGCTTAACTTTTATTTAATAAATTATTTTAACCTTTAAATCTATAACCTGCACCCCATACTGTTTCAATATATTCTGGGTTTGAAGTGTCTTTTTCAATTTTTTCCCTTATTTTTCTTATATGCACAGTTACAGTGGATACTTCACCATAGGAGTCTATACCCCAAAGTTTATCAAACAATTCATCCTTACTGAAAACTCTGTTTGGATTTTCTGCAAGAAATATTAATAAATCCAATTCCTTTGTTGTAAAGTTAATTTCCTTGTCATTAATATACACTCGTCTGGAAGCCTTATCAATTCGCAGGCCTCTAACCACTATTTCTTCTTTTTTATTTTCATTTCCTACTAATCTTTCATACCTTGTGAGATGAGATTTTACCCTGGCAACTAACTCACTAGGGCTAAAGGGTTTGGTAATGTAATCATCTGCTCCCAATCCAAGCCCCCTGATTTTATCGATATCCTCTTTTTTTGCAGATACCATTAATATTGGTATATCCATGTTTTTTCTGATTTCTTTACATATATCAAAGCCATCCATTCTAGGCAGCATTACATCTAAGATAATAAGATTGTACTTATTCTCCTTGGCTTTCTTTAGTCCTGTATCGCCGTTAGTTTCTATATCAACACTAAAACCGCTGAGCTCTAAATAATCCTTTTCCAGCTCTGCAATAGTAACTTCATCCTCAATAATAAGTATTTTCTTCATAAAAAATCTTCCTTTCTATATTACCTCTTTTAGTATGAAAGTAATGCTGGCTCCATGATCTTCTGAGCTATCGGCCCATATCTTTCCATTATGTTCCTCAATAATTTTCATACATATAGCAAGACCAAGGCCGCTGCCTCCAGTAACAGTATTTCTTGAAGAATCAGCCCTGTAAAATCTATCAAATATAAAAGGTATATCATCCTTTGGTATGCCTTTACCATTGTCTTTAACATTAACCATTACATCATTGTCACTTTTACTTAATTTAACCTTTATCTTACCATTTGGTTTATCCATATATTTTATTGAATTTCCAATTATATTTGTCATTACCCTATTAATTTTTTGTCTGTCTATTAACACTTTAGCTGTTTTTCCTGCCACATTAATAAATTCTATATCTATATTTTTCTTTTCCAGATCAAATTGAAATTCCTCAACAATATCAGACAAATATGGAACAATATTTACTACTTCAAAATCATAGGTAATTTTATTTAAATCCAGCTTTGAATACAAAAATAACTCGTCAATTAACTTATCCATGCTTATGGCCTTGCTATATATTGTATTTATATATTTATTCATCTTTTCAGGTGTATCAGGTACTCCATCCTTAATACCTTCCACATAGCCTTTAATTGAAGTAATAGGCGTCTTAAGATCATGAGATATATTTGAGATTAATTCTTTTCTGTTATTCTCATACTGTGCCTGAACTTCTATGGACTCTTTAAGCTTTTTTCTCATATCATCAAATGCAAGGCATAGTTCTCCTATTTCATCACCTGAAGTAGCTTTAACTTCAAAATCAAGGTCACCATCTTTTATTTTTTTTGTTCCTATTTTTAATGAATCCAGGGGCTTAATTATGGATCTTGAAGTAAAGAAAGTAAAAATACCGCTTATAGCCGAAATAACTATGATTAAAGAAACTATAGAAAATACTAAGTACTCTCTCACAATTTTATAAAAATAACTGGTATCCGTAATGATAAATACAGTTCCCTGAGTGTTATCCTTATATAAGAAATCCATCTGTTTTATTATTAAATCATTATTATCTACAATTACTCCGCTGCCTCTATCCGACATATTAAAATTAAACTCGGGAAGCTTGTTTATCAAATCGCTTATTCCGTCCTGTCCTTGAAAAATAATATTATTTCCTTCCCTGACAACAATAAAACTGTTACCTTTTTTGAACAGCTGATTTAATCCAATTAAATAATTATTATTCTTTAGTAAGTCCGGATTTCTGGAAATTGCCAATTTTATCTCATTAAAATTTTTCATATTTATAGCTTTAAGCTGTAAATATGGATTGCCAAACATATCATTTCTCTTTTGAGTGTCCAGGTTATATGATATTTCTATCTTTTTGGTAAAATGATTCCCGATAAGGGCCATAAGCATGGCAGATAATACTACCGAGATTATTACCATAGCTATATTAGACATTATCAATTTTATTTTTATAGGCATAATGCACCTCAATTCAGTAAATTACATTATCATTAGTATACAATTTTATTTTACATCATATTTATAAAGTTGTAATAAATTATTTCTTAAAATTTCATAAAAAGTTCACACATTTTCGTTACATATAGAAAGTAATAAATATCTTCACCGTAGCTGTCCAAAATATTCAATCCTCAAGGATTTTTGGATTGCTGCGATGATTAGATATTTACTCTATAGACATATGGCTCTTTTAAATAATAATGTTGATGTGAATAGGACTTCATCAAAAGAATAAAGATTAAAGAACAAAGATTAAATAAGGTAGTTTTTCTTTGCAGAAAAACCAAAAACTCAATTGATTAAGTGAATCATAAGTTTTAATAACTAAAAATGGTTAAACAAAATAAAATGCAGGGGAAGTTTGAAATCGAAAATCTTTTCTTAAAATTCTCCCGGAAGGGACAGAAAAGCAACGTATGAATGCAATGGATATGGAAAATTAATAAAGAGCCATATACCTAAATAGCAAAGATTAAAGACAGAGAACAAAGATTATTGTTTTGCCTTTGGGCAAAACTTAAATTTCAGATTTTCTGCAAAAGCAGAAAATCTACATTATTTGATCTTTAATCTTTAATCTTTAATCTTTAGTTTTAAGGTATGTATCTTAATTTTTAGCAGCCTTAATCTGTGCTATTAACTCAGGTACTACTTTCCTGTAGTCTCCTACTATGCCAAGGTCTGCTATCTGCATTATTGCAGCACTTTCATCCTTGTTTATAGCTATTATATAATCACTGTCCTGCATTCCTGCCAAATGCTGAATTGCTCCTGAAATTCCTACTGCTATATATACATTAGGTCTTACAGTCTTACCTGTCTGTCCTACCTGATATGCTTTATCTATCCATCCATTATCTATGGCTGCTCTCGAGCCTGCTATTGTTCCATCCATTACATCTGCAAGTTCCTTTAAAAGGTCAAAGCCTTCCTTGCTTCCAAGTCCTCTGCCTCCTGAAACTATTACCTTTGCTTCTCCTATATCTGCTACATCCTTTGCAAGCTTAACAACATCTTCTACTTTTGTTCTTATATCACTGTCTTTTAAGTCTGCATGTATCTTTTCTATTTCACCTTTTCTTGAAGTATCCTTTGCAAGCTTTTCAAATACTCCAGGTCTTACTGTGGACATCTGTGGTCTGTGATCTCCGCATACTATTGTTGCCATAAGATTTCCGCCGAAGGCTGGTCTTGTCATAAGAAGATTCTTTGTTTCAGAATCAACATCAAGTGATGTACAGTCTGCTGTCAATCCTGTCTTTAATCTTGCAGATACTCTTGGTCCCAGATCTCTTCCTACAAATGTTGCTCCTACAAGTATGACTTCAGGTTTTCTTTCATTTACAAGATCACATATGACCTTTGCATATCCATCTGTTGTATAATGCTTTAATAAAGGATTATCTGCATATATTACCTTATCAGCACCATAGGCTATAAGCGTTTCTGCCATATCATCTGCCTGGCTTCCAAGCAGCAGTGCTGTAAGCTGTACTCCTAATTTATCTGCTAAATCTTTTCCTTTTCCAAGTAACTCTAAAGATACCTTCTGCAGCTTTCCGTCTCTTTGCTCTGCAAATACCCATACACCTTTATAATCTGCTATATTCATTCTAAATCCCTCCTATATATTAGATATAGTGTTTCTCTTTTAATTTTGAAACTGCATATGCTGCTGCTTCTTTAGCCGGCATATTTATCTTTTCTCCTGCACCTTTTGCTTCTTTTGTAGCTGATTTCTTTACTTTTGTTGGTGATCCAGCTAAACCAAGAAGGGATCTGTCTACATCTATATCATTTGCAGACCAAACTTTTACTTCCTTCTTAAAGGTTTCAAATATGTTTGCCATATGCATATATCTAGGTACATTTAATTCCTTTATTGCTGTTAAAAGGACAGGTGTCTTTACTGCTATTACTTCATATCCATCTTCCCATGCTCTTCTAACCTTTAATTTATCTCCCTGTACTTCTACTTTCTCTACATAAGTTATCTGTGGGATATTTAAATGTTCTGCTAATTCTGGTCCAACCTGTGCTGTATCTCCATCTATTGCCTGTCTTCCTGCAAATACAATATCGTAATCAAGTTTTCTTAATGCTCCTGCAAGGGCATTTGACGTTGCCAGTGTATCTGCTCCTGCAAAGGCTCTGTCAGATATGAGAATAGCCCCATCGGCTCCCATTGCAAGTGATTCCCTTAATGCAGATTCTGCCTGTGGTGGTCCCATGCTTATTACTGTTACTTTGGCACCATATTGCTCTTTAAGCACTAATGCTTCTTCAAGTGCATTTTTATCATCAGGGTTGATTATTGATGGAACACCTTCTCTTATAAGAGTTCCTGTTTTTGGATCTATCTTAACTTCATTTGTATCTGGAACCTGTTTTAAGCAAACAACTATGTTCATTGTATAAGTCCTCCTTATTTAAATATATGGCCTGAAATTACTAATTTTTGAACCTGTGAAGTTCCTTCATAGATTTCAGTTATCTTAGCATCTCTCATCATTCTCTCTACTGGGTAATCCTTTGTATATCCATATCCGCCGAATATCTGAACTGCTTTAGTTGTAACATCCATTGCCACATTTGCTGCTATAAGCTTTGCTCTTGCAGCATCAACAGTATATGGAATTCCTTTGTCCTTATTGCATGCAGCCTTGTACACAAGATATCTTGCAGATTCTATTTCAACATCCATGTCAGCCATCATCCATGATAAGCCCTGGAACTTGCTTAATGGTCTTCCAAATTGTTTTCTTTCCTTCATATAATCTCTGGCTTCTTCAAATGCGCCTTCGGCTATTCCAAGTGCCTGAGCTGCTATACCAATTCTTCCTCCATCAAGGGTAGACATTGCTATACCAAATCCTTTTCCTTCTTTTCCAACAAGGTTCTCTACAGGTACTTCCACATCTTCAAAAATAAGCTCTGTGGTTGAAGATGCTCTTATTCCCATTTTATCCTCAACTTTTCCTATTGAAAAGCCTTTCATTCCCTTTTCAAGTATAAATCCGGATATTCCTTTAACGCCTTTGCTCCTGTCTGTCATTGCAAATACAACAAATATATCAGCAACTCCGCCGTTTGTTATGAATATCTTTGAACCATTAAGTACATAATGGTCGCCCTTTAATACAGCAAGGCTCTGCTGTCCAGCTGCATCTGTTCCTGCATTAGGCTCTGTTAAGCCAAATGCACCTAATTTTTCTCCTTTAGCAAGTGGGATTAAATATTTCTGTTTTTGTGCTTCTGTGCCGTATTTATCAAGTAATGATGCACACAAAGATGTATGAGCTGATAAGATTACTCCTGTTGAGGCGCATACCTTTGACAGTTCTTCAACAGCAAGTATGTATGACAGTGTGTCTCCGCCTGCTCCGCCGTACTCTTTTGAAAATGGTATTCCCATCATACCGTATTTAGCCATTTTTTCTACTGTTTCCTTTGGAAATCTTTCTGTGGCATCTATATCTGCTGCTATTGGCTTAACTTCATTTTCAGCAAATTCCCTTACCATCTTCTGTACAAATTCCTGTTCTCTAGTCAATTGAAAATCCATTATACGTAGCCTCCTAAAATTATATTTAGTTTTAGAATTATTATAGTACATGTCCATAAAAATAATGGCAGAACAATATTAAAATTGATTTCAAAATGTTCTACCATTTTTCTATATTTTATAAAGAGTTTAAGTCCCCAGCCTATTGCAGGTCCACAGCTTATAGTAACTCCTTATTATCAGATTTTACCTTTTAATTACCAATGCAGTACCCTGTCCTCCGCCAATGCATAAAGTTGCAAGTCCTATTTTAGAGTCTCTTTTTAACATTTCATAAATCAGAGTTACAAGTATTCTTGCTCCAGATGCCCCTAGTGGATGTCCAAGAGCTATTGCACCTCCATTAACATTTACTTTGCTCATATCAAATTTCAAATCCCTGGTCACAGCCACGCTTTGAGCAGCAAATGCTTCATTTACTTCTATTAAGTCTAAATCCTCTACTTTTAAGTCAGCCCTCTGCAATGCCTCTCTGGTTGCAGCAACTGGACCATATCCCATAATTGCAGGATCTAGACCTTTTGATCCAAATGAAACAATTTTAGCCAAAGGCTTTAATCCAAGGCTTTTTGCTTTTTCAGAGTCCATTACTATAATAGCAGCTGCTCCGTCATTTATACCTGATGCATTGCCTGCTGTAACAGTTCCGTCCTTTTTAAATGCAGGCCTTAACTTAGCTAGAACCTCAAGCTTGCTTCCAAACCTAGGGAACTCATCCTGATCAAATATAATATCCCCTTTTTTATTTTTTATAGTTATTGGAACTATTTCATCTTTAAATCTGCCCCCCTTTATTGCCTTTTCAGCTTTCTGCTGAGAATTTAATGCAAATTCATCCTGCATTTCTCTTGTTATTCCCCATCTTTCTGCAACATTCTCAGCGGTAATCCCCATGTGATAATTATTAAATGCATCAAAAAGACCATCTTTTAACATTCCGTCCTCTAGTACACCATTCCCCATTCTTTGTCCCCATCTTGCGCCAGTTAATAGATATGGTGCCATTGACATATTCTCCATACCCCCGGCAACTATAATATCATCATAACCTGATAAAATCATTTGATATGCAAGACTTACTGATCTTAACCCTGATCCGCAGAGCTTGTTAATAGTAAATGAAGGCACTTCATATGGTATCCCTGCCTTTACAGCAGCCTGTCTTACAGGATTCTGCCCCAATCCTGCCTGTAAAACATTTCCCATAACTACTTCATCTATAAGTTCTGGTTTAAGATTTATTCTGTTTATTGCTTCTTTTATAACTGCAGCCCCTAAATCAACTGCTGATGTAGTTTTCAAAGCTCCTCCAAATGATCCTACAGCTGTTCTTACAGCACTTACTATAACTACTTCTCTCATCTAAAAATCCTCCAAATTTATTTAGTGTAATTATAAAATCCTTTTCCTGTCTTTCTGCCAAGCAATTTCCCTTTTACCATTTTTCTTAACAATGGATGAGGTCTGTATTTTGAATCTCCAAAGCCTTCATATAAAACTTCCATAATTGAAAGGCACACATCATTTCCAATTAAATCTGCCAATTCAAGAGGTCCCATTGGATGGTTGGCTCCAAGCTTCATAGCCTTATCAATATCTTCTGCACTTGCAACACCCTCAGATAAAATTCCAACAGCCTCATTTATCATTGGTATTAACATTCTGTTTACAACAAATCCTGGTGCTTCTTCTACTTCAATTGGATCTTTGCCAAGCTTTTTCCCTATTTCAATTACTTTATTTTTTGTTTCATCAGAAGTGGATATTCCCTTTATTACCTCTATAAGCTTCATGACAGGTACCGGATTAAAGAAATGCATTCCGATAACTTTGTCAGGCCTGTTAGTAGCACTTGCTACCTCAGTTATAGATAATGATGATGTATTTGTTGCCAGTATTGTCTCTGGTTTGCATAGTCCATCTAGCTCTTTAAATATCTTTTTCTTTATGTCCATATTTTCTATGGCAGCTTCAACTACAAAATCAGCATCTTTTACCAAATTAATATCAGTAGTTGGCAGAATTCTTGATAATATGCCATTCTTTTCTTCCTCAGTTAATCTGCCTTTTTTAACGCTCTTTTCCAAATTTTTAGTTATTACCCGCATTCCTCTATTTACAAAGCTATCTTCAATGTCTCTCATAGTAACATTATACCCAGCTTTGGCAAATGTCTGAACAATGCCGGATCCCATAGTTCCTGCTCCTAATACAAATACCTTCATGTTCATTCCTCCAAAATTTTAATTTATTCCAGTTTGAAATCTGCTTTTCTTTTTTCTAAAAATGCTGACATTCCCTCTTTTTGATCTTTTGTTGCAAAGCATAAAGCAAATAGCTGCTTTTCCATTTCAATACCAGTTTCTATATCTGTTTCAATACCTCTGTTTATTGATGTTTTTGCATACCTTACTGCCAATTGAGCCTTTGAAATGATTTTATTGGTTATATTCAAAGCTTCAGTCATAAGCTCTTCTGGTTTAACTACTTTGTTTACAAGGCCTATTCTTTCTGCTTCATCAGCCTTAATTAAATCTGCAGTAAATATCAATTCCTTAGCTTTTCCTATTCCTACAAGCCTTGAAAGCCTCTGAGTACCTGAAAATCCAGGTGTAATGCCAAGGCCTGTCTCTGGCTGGCCAAACTTTGCTTTTTCAGATGCTATACGAATATCACAGCTCATGGCAAGCTCACACCCGCCACCCAGTGCAAATCCGTTAACTGCAGCAATTACGGGCTTTTCCATTAATTCAATTTTCCTAAATACTTTTGACCCAAGCTCTGCAAACTGCCTTGCTTCATCTGGCGTTTTATGAATCATTTCTGAAATGTCTGCTCCTGCAACAAAAGCTTTTCCATTTCCCGTAATTATGACAGCATAAATTTCTTTGTCATTTTTAACAGTTTCCAATTTTTCATCTAATTCATGAAGAACCTCAGTATTTAATGCATTCATAACCTGAGGCCTGTTAAACTTTAAAATGGCAATATTATTTTGTTTTTCCAGATAAACGTTTTCGTTATCCAATTCTATCCCTCCTGTCTTCATAATAATTATCCAAAGCAAATATCATACCAATAAAAATTTATTATTTTATACGGTTTAATGCCATAATTTTTAATATTTTATTGTATAAAAAGTATACATGATTATAACTTATACATTTTATTAGTTAATATTAATACTCCCTTCTCCAATGTTCTGCAAATTCTAACTTTATTGAATATTAAATAAACAAATTTAAACAAATTTCTTAAAAATAAATGTATTTTTAGTACACATATAGTATAATTAATATTAGCTACTAGTAAATACTAAATAAATAATATTATTAAATTTATTTTAGGAGTGGTTGTATGCTTATACACAATGCTTTCGGATTATTAATTGAAAATATTAATGAATCTGTAATTGGCATAAACAAAGAAGGAAGGCTTATTATAATCAACAAAGCAGCAGAGAAATCACTTGGACTTAATATAAAAGAAGATATTGGAAAAAACGTCAAACAAGCTATACCTGAAACTCAGCTTCTAAGAATATTAAGAACAGGTCAAAGCGAATATAATCAAAACTTTAATTCTAAAAGCAGAGAATTTATAACAAACAGAATACCTTTGACATCTGAAGGAGTTACATTAGGTGCCATTGCAATATTTCAGGATGTCACTGCTTGTAACAAGCTTAAAAACCAGATGGAGACAGAAAAGTCATACATTAATATTTTAAATACAGTAATAAATACAGTTAATGAATGTATAGTGGTTGTTGATAAAAATGGAATTATTACAATGATGAGTGAAGCTTATAAAGAGTTTATTGACAACAAACACCCGGAAGGCATGGACGTAGAAGAAGTAATAGAAAATTCAAAATTAAAAAGGGTACTGGAAACTGGGAAAGTTGAAATTGGTGAGCTTCAAAAAATCAGAGGGAATACCATGGTATCAATGAGGGTGCCAATAATAAAAGATAATGAAGTAATAGGTGCTGTTGGCAAAATTATGTTTAAGGATGTGAGGGACTTATATTCGCTGTTTAAAAAAGTTAATGTTCTTCAAAAAGAAGTTCAGTTTTATAAAAATGAATTAAATGAGCAAAGTAAAGCCGCTTACTCCTTTTCTAATATCATAGGGGATTCTCCAAAGACAAAATATTCAAAGGAAATAGCAAAACGTGCAGCAAATACTGATTCTAATGTATTAATACTTGGTGAAAGCGGCACAGGCAAGGAACTATTTGCCAATGCCATTCACAATGCAAGTAAACGTTATTTAAAACCTTTTGTAAAAATTAACTGCGCCGCTATTCCCCATGAACTGCTGGAATCAGAATTATTCGGTTATGTGGAGGGTGCTTTTACAGGTGCAAGAAAGAGCGGTAAAAAAGGTAAATTTGAATTAGCTGATGGAGGTACTTTACTCCTTGATGAAATTGGTGATATGCCCATGGACATGCAGGTTAAGTTACTGAGAGTATTACAGGAAAGAGAAATTGAACCCATAGGAAGTACAGTGTCTAAGAAAATAGATGTAAGAATTATAGCCGCTACAAATATAGATATTGAGGAATGCATTAATAAAGGGTGTTTTAGAAAAGATCTTTATTACAGGCTAAATGTTATGAAAGTAGTTCTTCCTCCTCTAAGAGAAAGAAAAGAAGATATTCCAGAGCTTGCAAATGAACTTAGAATTAAGATAGCTGACAGGCTTGGAATATATGTAGAAGGCATATCAAAGGAAGCAATAAAATACTTAACAAATTATGACTGGCCGGGAAATATACGTGAGCTGGAAAATGTTATAGAAAGGGCAATAAACTTTTTAGATTCTGACTTAATTATAAAACCTAAACATCTCCCCGAGAAACTCTTAAAAAATAATACAAAAGGCTCATATGAATTAAAAGACGGTTCCCTGAAAAGTACCATTCAGGATATGGAAAAGGGCATAATTTATGATGTACTTAAGAAAAATGGATGGAATAAAAATAAAACTGCAAAGATTCTTGGAATCAGCAGAGCAGGATTATATAAAAAAATAGATGAGTATAATTTTAATAATGTATAAAATATATACATGGAAATAAAAAATGCATCATTGTGAACTAATCAATAATATTAATCAACTAATAACATATCCTCAGCACATGTGTATATAAAATATACATTTTATACAGCAGTTGATTCTTTGTAATAAAGCAATCAATTCTATAAATATGCGTATTAACGCAGAATATATTTCTTTGGCACAGAAATTGCTAGTTGTTATAGCATAACTTATAATTTTTGGAGGTGTATTATAACATGGCAGTAATTGAAACAAAAAATCAAGCTGTTAAGAGAATTAAAAATGGTATGTCTATAATGGTTGGAGGTTTTTTAGGAGTAGGTTCCCCTTTAAATATGCTGGAGGAACTAAGTAAATCAGGCACTAATAATTTAACATTAATCCTTCCTGTGGCTTCATATCCAGGGGGCAATCACGATATTGATAAATTAATATTGAATAAGCAGGTTAAAAAATTTATAGGATCTCATATAGGTACAGATCCAGAACTGGTAAAGCAATATAATGATAAAGAGCTGGAAATTGAATTTAACCCAATGGGAACATTAATAGAAAGAATAAGGGCTGCAGGTGCAGGTCTTGGCGCAATTGTTACACCAACAGGAGTTGGCACGGAAATCGAAGAAGGAAGAATGAAAATGACCATTGATAATAAAAAATATCTGGTTTATCCTCCTTTAAAAGCCGATGTTGCTATTATAAAAGGCTTTAAGGCTGATAGAGCAGGAAATATTCAATATAGAGGTACCTCTAAAGCTGCAAATCCTATTATGGCTTCTGCCGCAGATTTAGTAATAGCAGAAGTTGATGAGATTGTAGATGTAGGTGAAATTCCTTATGACAGAGTTGGTACACCTGGTATTTTTGTTGATGTTATTGTTCAGGGAAGTTCTTTAGAGGATAGGCAGAAACATTATGAAGACTTGTGGACTAGAGATAAAAAAATAGTTTAATAAAGGAGTAAGGATATGGATAAGAGAGAATTTATAGCACGCAGAGTGGCTAAAGAATTTAAATCAGGAATGGTTGTTAATTTAGGTTTTGGCATACCTACACTTTCCTCAAATTATATACCAAAGGGTATTAATGTAATACTTGAAACTGAAAATGGCGGTTTATCTTTTGGCTCAGCACCTAAAAAAGGTCAGTCTGATCCTGATCTTGGCAATGCAGGCGGCGAACCAATTACAATGCTTCCAGGTGGCTCCACATTTGATCTTGCAACATCTTTTGGCATTATTAGAGGTGGACATGTTGATATGACTGTACTTGGAGCACTTGAATTAGATCAGGAAGGTAATATTGCAAACTGGAAGATCCCAGGAGCTTTTGTACCTGGAATGGGTGGTGCAATGGATCTTTTAGTTGGTGCAAAAAAAGTAATAGCAGCTCTCACTCACACTGACAAAAAAGGTAACCCTAAAATATTAAAAAAATGTACTTTACCATTATCTGCTTCAAAGGTGGTAAATACTATAATAACTGAAATGGCAGTAATGGACGTTACCAAGGATGGTCTTGTACTAAAAGAAGTTGCACCAGGATTAACAGTTGATGATGTTATAAAAGCTACAGATGCTGACTTGATAATACCAGATGATATAAGGCAAATAGCAGTGTAACTACAGTTATGAGTTATGAGTTAATAGGTAAGAAGTAAGAAGTAAGAGGTTAATAAATAAGGCTTTTCTGCGAGGCAGAAAAGCCTTATTTATTCCTTTAATTTTATATTTTATAAAATGTTTACTACTTCATATCCAGCATCTTCAATAGCTGCTTTTATAGCTTCATCTTTTACTTTGTCATCTGCTTCAATAGTAGCTGATTTTGTATCTAAGCTTACATTAACATTGCTTACGCCATCAATTTCATTTAATGCATCTGTAACATGCTTTACACAATGCATGCAGCTCATTCCCTCAATTGATATTTTTTTAACCATTTATGATTACCCCTTTCAATAATGTTATTTTATAATATTAAACAGATAAGCTATATTTAAATTTTAAATCTCACCTATCTGAAAAACTTATCTAATCTACAGGCTTAAATCTCTTAAGTCTAAGTGCATTAGTAAGTACTGATACTGAGCTGAAGCTCATTGCTGCTGCTGCTATCATTGGATTTAATAATGGTCCTCCGAATAAATACAATACACCCATGGCAACTGGTATGCCTAATGAATTATAGCCAAATGCCCAGAAGAGATTTTCTTTTATATTTTTAATGGTTTTTTTACTTAACTGAATTGCTGTGGGCACATCCATTAGGTCACTTCTCATAAGCACAATATCAGCAGATTCAATTGCTACATCAGTACCTGAACCTATGGCAATACCAATGTCCGACTGTGCCAATGCAGGAGCATCATTTATTCCATCTCCAACCATAGCAACTTTTCTGCCTTCTAACTGTATTTTTTTAACCTCATTTGCCTTATCCTGTGGAAGGACCTCTGCCAAAACTCTGTCTATTCCAACCTGCTTTGCTATTGCTTCTGCTGTTCTCCTATTATCACCTGTAATCATTGCTACCTCTATACCCATTTTATGGAGCTTATCAATAGCTTTTTTACTATTTTCTTTTACTGTATCAGCAACAGCAATAATCCCGGCAATATTGCCATCCACTGAGATATACATAGGTGTTTTGCCCTGCTTTGCTAGCTCATGAGAGCTTTCTTCCATTGACTTTATTTCAACATTACTTTTTTCCATAAGCTTTCTATTCCCAAGAAGAATATCACTGCCATCTATTTTAACTTCTATTCCTTCACCTGGAATTGCTTTAAAGTAATCCAGCTTTTTAATTTCCACACCTTTTTCTGCGGCTTCTTTAACTATAGCTTCTCCAAGAGGATGCTCAGAGCCCTTTTCTGCTGATGCAGCAAGCTGTAATAGATAATCCTTGTGCAGATTATTGGTTGTTATTATATCTGTAACCTTTGGATTTCCTTCAGTAATTGTACCCGTTTTATCAAAAACAATGGTCTGTATTTTATGAGTAGTTTCTAATGCTGCCCCGCTTTTTATAAGCACTCCATGTTCTGCACCTTTTCCAGTTCCCACCATTATAGCTGTTGGCGTAGCTAATCCTAGTGCACAGGGACAGGCAATTACAAGAACAGAAATAAATATTGTTAAAGAAAACACTGTATCTTTACCTGAAAAATACCATGCTAAACTTGATATAACAGCTAATGATATTACAACTGGTACAAAATATCCTGCAATAATATCTGCAAGCTTAGCTATAGGGGCCTTTGATCCTTGTGCATCCTCAACTAACTTAATAATCTGGGCTAAAGCCGTATCCTTTCCTACTTTTGTGGCTCTGTACTTAATCATTCCATTTTTATTGATGCTTGCACCAATTACTTTATCTCCTATATTCTTTTCCACAGGTATACTTTCCCCTGTAAGCATTGATTCATCAACAGAGGTGCTTCCTTCAACTACTTCACCATCTACTGCCAGCCTTTCACCAGGTTTTGCAATAACAATATCTCCAGCTTCAACTTCATCAATTGAAATTTCAACTTCTTTTCCATTATTAATAATTATTGCGGTTTTTGGAGTTAATCCCATAAGCTTTTTTATTGCCTCTGAGGTTTTTCCCTTAGTAACTGACTCTAAATACTTGCCAAGTGTTATAAGAGTTATTATTGTTGCAGCTGATTCAAAATATAAATCATGAACATACTGAGTATTTCCGCTGATAATTTCAAATACCGCATATAATCCATAAAGGAATGCTGCAGATGTTCCTATGGCAACTAAGGAATCCATATTTGGACTTCCCTTTATCAATGTTTTAAATCCAACTTTATAAAATCTGCTGCCAGCTATAATTACTGGAATAACCAGCGCTAATTGAATTACTGCAAAGGATAAAGGGTGCATCATAGGATCAATTGCTGCCGGAAGTTTAAGTCCAAACATATGCCCCATAGATATAGTTAATAAAGGTACTGTAAATATTAAGGAAAAAATAAATTTTTTCCACAGCAGATTCGACTCCTGCAGTTTCTTTTCTTTATCCTCATCTACTGAAATTTCCTGGTCTAAGGCTTTATACCCTGCTGCTTCCACTGCTTTTTTTATATCAGATACTCTAACCTTGGATGGTTCATAGGTTATATTCATATTTTCTGTTGCCAGATTAACATTGGACTCTACAACTCCATCAATTTTTCTTGTTGCCCTTTCTACTGCCCTTACACAGGATGCGCAGGTCATACCCTCTATCTTAAATGTTTTGCCAACGGCTTCAACTACAGCCTTATATCCTGCCTTTTCCACAGCATTTTGAATTTTATTTACATCCACCTTGGACTCATCATATTCAATGTTTAACTTTTCAGTGGCCAGATTAACATTTGCATCTGAAACCCCGTCAATCTTCTGAGATGCTTTTTCTACTGCCCTTGCACATGCTGCGCAGGTCATACCCTCTATTTTAAATGTTTTATTAACCATAATACCCTCCATAAATTTATTAAATTAACTTCTCAAGCAGGGATATAATTTCCTGTATTTTCTCTTCCCCGCTTTCTTCACTTCCATCCCTTATGGCAGTCTTAACACAATGCTGTATATGCTGTTTTAAAATTAAAATATTTGCTTTCTTTAACAAGGACTGTGCTGCCATGATTTGATTTGACACATCCATACAGTACCGCTCATCTTCTATCATTTTTATAATTCCCTCTATCTGTCCCTTTGAGGTTTTTAATGCCTGTATAGCCTTAACTTTTTCACTATTCATTACTATCGCCCCCTATTTATTAATATTATAAACTCCCTCCCCCACCTGGGGGGTCCCTTAACTGAATAATATTACTAAATTTTATATTTGTCAATAGAGATGAATTTTATTTAATCTATAATCTTTATTCTTTGGTTAAGCTCTATCCTTCTTTAGTCATATTAACTAAACACCTATGGCTCTTTTAAATAATAATGTTGATGTGAATAGGACTTCATCAAAAGAACAAAGATTAAAGAACAAAGATTAAATAAGGTAGTTTTTCTTTGCAGAAAAACCAAAAACTCAATTGATTAAGTGGATTATAGGTTTTAATAACTAAAAATGGTTTCAATTATAGTTTTATTAGATGATAAAAAAAGATTTGCAAAAATCCTATGCCGGCAGGCAGCCAGGGAAATTAGCGTTTCTTATGTAACACTATTTTACTGGAGGCACAAGCTGCTCTCTGCTTTAAAAATGGTTAAACAAAATAAAATGCAGGGGAAGTTTGAAATCGAGAATTTTTTCTTAAAATTCTCCCGAAAGGGACAGAAAAGCATTGAACATAATAAAAAAAGAGTTCATGATCAAAGCGTAAGTTACATTAATATCAGCAATAATAAAGTCTGAGTTATTACAGCACTGGATTCACATAAAAATATTTATTCCAGAGCAGTGGGCACAGGACGTATGAATGCAATGGATATGGATATATTTATAGAACAAATAAGTAAAATTAATATTGAAAATACATATACAAATATGAGAAATGCTAAAATATGTTTTAATTAGCCTGTCCCTAACGGGAACTTGTTACTTTATCAACACTATTTAATAAAAGAGCCATATATCTAAAGCAGGAAAGATTAAAGAACAGACTTTAATCTTTGGGTTTTAAGGGGCAGCCTATCGGCTCTGGATTTTTCAAATCCTTTTTTAACTCTATTAGTTAAACTGTAATTAGAGCCATCCTTGGTTCTTAAAACGCATGATTCACTCAGCAAATTGAATTTTAAGATTTTCTGTAAGAAAATCAACATTATTTGTTCTTTGTTCTTTAATCTTTAATCTTTGTTTTTATCTAGTTCCTCAATTACAAATTTATCAAAATCAATTGTTTCTATAAAGTTATTTTCATTAAAAGATGTTTTTCCTCTTTTATTATATTCATCTAAATTTGAAGGAAGCCAATATGGTTTTTCAATGTCAAGCTTATAGCATAGCTCTAAAATACATTGCTTTAAATTATCCTGATAACTTCCATCCTTATCACAGCTTACCACATAATCCATTATTATTTTATTATTCTTCATAATCTTTCCCCAAATTCTAAGCATAAAGATCCTCCTAAGATATTTATTTTCTGTTAGTAAAATAATTTTTAATTAAGTCTAGCACATATAAATATACTTTGTAAAATGTAATTATTTGTAGGCAGAGATTTCGCATCTAAATTCCAGTAAAAGATTTACTTTTACTGGAATTGTATTTTATTGTACTTTCTTACATGGCTGGTAAATCAACAGACCGATATGTCGAAAAAATAGTTATAATTACCCTTACCCTAAGAAATTTTAATAATCGATTTCCAATTTTATTTTTATATTAAGTCTTTTTAAATATTGGATTATTCCATTTGTCATCTATAGTAAATCTTTCATCTTTTATATCTTCAATAATATCTATTTGAAGCATCCGTTTCTTTCTAAAACCTCTGATACATCTAAAAAAATATAACTGCATCAGATTAAACGCTATAATTATAAACATCAGTACTGTCTCTACGCCCGTAGGGCTATGAAGAAAGCAATGATCTAAATGCCATTCTGTTTTAAGCTGATGAAAGGCATTATTTTCTATATCCCACCTCTTGTGCATTATCTTCCACAAGGTTTCTACTGAGGCAAATTTGTCTGTTGTTATAATCCAGCCTTCTTTAATTTCTACCTTATCTCCAGTATGAATTTCTTCTATAAACCTTATAAATCTAACTTTGATAGTCGGATCTGATATTTCAAAATTATCTTCATCCCAAGCTTTAATTTTGGTATAGTCTTTACTTCCCTGCTTTACAATCCATTTCTTATCAGCCTCACGGCGCTTAAATAGAGCTAATGCATCCTTTACAATGAGAAGACGCTCATCTTTAACTCTTACTACTGCATTCATTCCTATTGAAAGGACTTCTTTTATCCAAGTAGATTTACAATATAAAGCATCAGCTACTATAATATCGGCAAAATGGTGATATTTACGATATAATTTTTTTATTAATCTTATACCTCCGGTGATTTCACCTTCATCTTTATTCGAACTATCTTTCTTAGGTTCAAGCATTTCTTGTCCTAAAATAACATGGGGATCCGAACCTACGGTAATACAAACTACAGATCTGTGGAAATGACGAGTAGTGCCATCCTTATTCTTTCGTGAAAGACATTTGTCACAAAATTTTTTAGCACTTTCAAATAATTCTACACCATCTACAGCAACTACCTTTAAGCCATCTATGGTACCATTTCTAAATATCTTATTTTTTATCGTAGTTCTAATTATACTATCATGAATATTTTTCAAACCATTCAAATCAAAATCACTTAAGCAGCGCCTAACGGCATCAATGTGAATCATTTTAGTGTTTTTAGGTAATACTTTTTTAAATTTACCTTTTTTAAGCCAATGCTCTAACCTGTTGAAACTTCTTATTTGAAGCATAAATCCAAACAAAACTACAAAGGTGATTGTTGAAATTTTTACTAGAGATTTTATCTTTTTATCCTCTAAGGTATTGATTTTTTCACCTATATCGTATACTTTATTAATATAGGTGAGCATTTGTTTTAAATAACTTTTATTCATCTTAAGGCATCCTTTCTATTGTGTTGTGCAAAACTATTATAAAAAGGATGCTTTTATTATGCAAATTTTTTTTATAATTTCCAGTAGAAATCGGATTTTACAATGTTTTTATTAAATACTAGCAAATCAATATAAATCAGCGGGCTGCGCCCTAAAACTTTTTTAGGTGCTAAACTTCTGATTTGTAGGTAACTTAAGCTAAAGATTCCATTGTATTAAAAATATATAATATTTATAATTATTATATGTGGAGCAATTTGGAGATAATGAAGCAAAATTGGCTGCCAGAAATTATGGCAGCCAATGATATTTTCAATAATTTTTTCAGCTTAAAACAGCATTCTCATCTTTAGTATCTGCTGTTTCATATGATTTTTCCTGATCACAATATTGTTTGTCTACAATTTTTATAAAAGGCAGATAAGTGAAAAATGAAATTATCAATTCAACAATCTGAAGAATTGCTCCTCTTATGCCTGAGATAAAGAAACCGCCTATTATAACGGGGGTAGTCCATGGAATCAATACACCATTAGGTTTTGGAACCAGCCCAGTAGCCATAGCTGCATAACATACAATACATAAAATCATTGGTGTTAATATAAAAGGTATAAGCATTATTGGATTAAGCACTATAGGCAGTCCAAATATTATAGGTTCATTTATGTTGAAAAGCCCAGGAAGTATTGCTAATTTTCCAAGCTTTTTACATTGCTGCGATTTGCAGAAAAACATCATTGTAACACACAAAGCTAAGGTAGCACCTGAACCTCCTATCCAAAGATATATCTGGTTAAACTGCTGGGTTATAATATGAGGAACAACTTTCCCTGCCTGGAATGCAGCAAGGTTTTCTCCGGATAATGCAATCCATATTGGATTCATAACAGACTGCACTATATCTGCACCATGAATACCAAAGGACCAGAAGAAACCAACAAAGAAATTTGCAATCATATTAGCTCCAAAAGTAGCACCAAGCGAAGTTAGTGGTACCTGCAGCAAAGTATATATTAGTTTGTGTATATTTCCAAAAGGAGTAAATGCGAAAATCAGTCTTATTACATCGAATAACACAATAGTTATAGCACCTGGTATAAGTGATGAAAATGCTTTTGAAACTGTAGGCGGAACTCCTGCAGGCATTTTTACTACCCATCCTTTTTTAACAACGAACCTAACTATTTCTGTTGCAAGAATAGCCGATATCATTCCAACAAACAGTCCTTTTGCACCCATCCAGTCTAGTGGTATAATGCCGTCAACTTTAATTGCGGCTTTTGCTCCTTTAGGAATAAAATCAGTAGTAAACGGTGTCAATATAAAAAACGAAACAAGTGATATAATTGCGGTATTTATACCATCCAGTTCATAGCTTTCAGCCAGACTTTTTGACACACCTATGACAACAAATATACTCATTAATGACATAGTAACCTGATTTGGTATATCAAAAAATGTCTTCCAGCCTGGTCCAAATACGCTTGTCATGAAATCTAAGAACCCTTTTACTGGAAAATTAGCAATAAGGCATGACATAGCTCCAATTATAAGCAGCGGCATAGCAAGAGCAAAGCCATCACGTATTGCAAGTAAAAATCTATTATTGGCAAACTTATCAGCTATGGGCATTACCTTTTCTTCAATTGAGTCCATCTTTTTACCCATATTAAACCCTCCCCTTAATAATATCTATTTTTCTTTGTTTTCATTGTCTTGTATCATTTTTAATGCTTGTGCAAGTACTTTTTCGCCATTCATCATTCCATAATCAGTGGGACTTATTACGTCAACGGGAATTCCCTTTTCACTGCAGAGTTTTCTGGATCTTTGCAGTGCATATCTTATTTGTGGTCCCAAAAGTACTGCATCTACACCATCAATATGTTTTTTCATTTCAGCTTCAGGAAAAGCATCAATTGATACTTCTATTCCCTTTTGTGAAGCTGCTTTCTGCATTTTTGTAACAAGCAGACTTGTTGACATTCCTGCCGAGCAAAATAAAGCTATCCTTTTCATAAAAATTACCTCCTCTTTCTTATATATAAGTTTATAGAAGATTGCTGCATTAGAAGATTTTGCATGCAATTTATCCCTGATGCAGCAGCTCCTTACTTACTCTAAATCCATTCCATTAGTACTAATGACTTTCTTGTACCAGTAAAAAGACCTTTTTCTGATCCTTGTTAAATTTCCTTTACCATTATTGTCCCTGTCAACATATATAAAACCATATCTCTTTTTCATTTCTCCAGTGCCCAGACTTACAAGGTCAATACAGCTCCATGGTGTATATCCTATAACATCCACACCATCTTCATCTACAGCCTTTCTCATCTGCTCAATATGTGCCCTTAAGTAATCAATACGATAATCATCATTGATACTTCCGTCACTTTCTATTTTATCTGCAGCTCCTAAACCATTTTCTGCAACAAACAAAGGAATCTGATATCTGTCATATAGGTTATTAAGTGCAAGTCTAAGTCCAACAGGATCAATCTGCCAGCCCCATGCACTGACTTTCAGGTATGGATTTTTGAGTCCCCTAATTATGTTCCCTTCTCCAATGTTTTTGCGTTCAGGGTTGCTGGATGCAACCGCACTCATATAATAACTGAATCCAATATAATCAACTTTTCCCAAGCTAAGAACTTTTTCATCATCTGGTTCCATTTGGATAGAAATGTTATTCTTTTCAAAATACTTTTTTGCTTTTCTTGAATAATATCCACGTACCTGCACATCTGAAAACATATAATGCAAGTCCATTTTCTCCATAGCAGCAATAACATCATCAGGATTACAAGTATCTGGATATGTTTGGGGATAAAGCATCATCATTCCTATTTTAAAATCCGGATTTATTTTATGTCCAAGAGCTACTGCCTTTGCACTTGCAACAAGCTGATGATGAGCAGCCTGGAATATAATCTGATTTCTATTTTCTTCTTTTGAAATGCGCATTCCGGCAGAAACATTTGGTTCCGCTACTATACAGTTGATTTCATTAAATGTCATCCAGTATTTTACCTTATCTTTATATCTTGTAAAAATAGTTTCACAAAACCTCAAATAAAAGTCTATCATTTTACGATTTTTCCAGGAACCATATTTTTTAACAAGGCCATATGGGGTTTCATTATGAGATATTGTAATCACAGGTTCAATTTTATATTTCAGGCACTCATCGAAAACTCTGTCATAGAACTCTAATCCAGCTTCATTTGGTTCTGTTTCATCTCCATTTGGGAAAATACGTGTCCAATTTATTGAAGTTCTAAAACATTTAAGTCCCATGTCTGCAAATAATTTAATATCATCTTTATAATTGTGATAAAAATCAATAGCTTCATGGTTAGGATAATATTTTCCTTCTACTATTCCATCTGTATATTCTCTGGGTATTTTTAACGCTCCTGCTGTCATGCAGTCAGCAGAGCTTATTCCTTTGCCATCAACATTCCAGGCACCTTCATACTGGTTGGCAGCTACAGCTCCTCCCCATAAAAAATCTTTTTTAAATATGGTTTTCATAATTATTTTCCTCCTGCGTACATATTAAATCCTCATTATTCCCTTGCAAAATAACCTTCTTCTTTTGAACTGCCTATGGTTTTTCCTTCAGCCAATTTAACAGCAAAGCCTGCAATTTTCCTAAGTGAATTGTTTAAGCCTGTCCCTCCTCTTTTAGGTGTTTCTATAATATATACTTTTTTTCTGAAAAGTTCAGTGCCTGTACTTTCCTTTGACATAGCTGCAAATGCTGGAATATTAAGCTTATTTTCAATGGCCTCTACAAGATAGCCACAGCATTCTCCATATCTTTTATAATCTAGTGCAGGTCCACATACAACTACATCTGCCTTAAATTTTTCAATCATCTTTAATATCTCTTCAATTGCCTCTTCTTTATTTTGAAGAAAATAATTATCACCACATACTATGGTTCCAATAATATCAGCACCATTTCTCATAAGCATAGTCTTTAAAAGCATTCCCATACCTACTGCACCGTTTTGAGCCTGGGGCTTTATATCCATTCTTTCATCTTCGCCTAAACCTGCCTGTACCTGATTTAGAAATTGAACAACTCTTATCATATAATTTCTTCCTCTCTATTTATTTGTTTTTTTCTTTAGATCATTTATCTCTTTTTGCATAAATATCATGTTTTTAACCATATCCTTTGCTAAAAGAGTAGTCATAAGCTGATCCTGAGCATGAACCATAAGAAGGCTTAACTCAGTATGAACTCCCTGTGCTTCTTTCTGTATAAGAGTGGTTTGTACATTGTGAGCTTCGATTATTGATTCATCTGCTTTTTCCAGCACTTTTCCAGCTTCTTCATATTCTCCTCGTATAATAAGTTTATAGTCAGTTAAATGACTGCTATAAACTTATTTATTTTTATATTTTAGTATAGATAAGAAAGTATCTATGTTTTTCTGTGGGGATTCCCCCAATTCATTATTGCTATCTATTTTACATTCCTATCTATACAACTTACATTAACTATTTATAAAGGAATTTCCTAATGCTAAAATAGTCCTAACGGACTTTAGCGAAGGTTACTGCTGTATTCTCCTGCAAAACATATTGTTATTGCCTAGAAAGCTTGCAGCCTGACCAGAGTATCAAATTCTGCTTACACAAATGTTGCATCTCCATTCGTAGCCACCAGCAAGGTATTTCGCTTGGTTGAATGCTGATTACGCGAGGTTGCAGTCAGTACTCTGGATTAGGATAATTCCTTTTCTAATTTCCTCATTACTTTCGAAAGGTGGTGATTTCATGAAGAAAGTAGATTACTTATCAACTCTATTTGTTGGTATCGATATTGGTGCGAGACAAAATGTTGTCTCTGCAATTAACTTTGAACAGGAATTTTTTATTAAAATGAAACCTGTTCCTAATACACAATCTGGTGCAGAACAACTAGAATCCATGCTCGTCAAGATACTAGAAAATAATATATTTAAGGTTACTATTATTGGTCTTGAGTCTACTTCATTTTATGGCGTGCATATAGCTAATTTTTTATCTGCAAGTGAAAAACTTGTGCCATATAAACCCTACGTCTACTGTTTGAATCCTAAGGAAGTTGCTAACTACAAAGATTCCTTTAATGCTCTTAACAAAAATGATGGCATTGACTCTTTTGTTATTGCTGATTTTGCAAGAGTCGGCAGGATTCATACTGAGCCTTGGCGTGGTTCTCAATACCTTGCCCTACAAAGGCTTACAAGACACAGGCTTCATATAGTTGAATGCTTAACCAGGGAGAAGACATATATGCTATCAAATGTATTTCTCAAGTTTAGCGAATTTGCTTTGTTAGATGGTGAAGAACATCCTTTTTCTAATAAATATGGTGCCACTGCTTCCTCTATCCTGACGGATTTTTTATCTTCTGAAGACATTGCAAATGCTTCCATAGAAGAACTTGTTGAATTCATCAATACAAAGAGTCGAAAGAGAATTTCTGATCCACAGATGACTGCTAAAATTCTTCAACAAGCTGCTCGTAATTCATATCGCCTTGATAAATGTTTGTATGAGCCATTAACGACTTCAATTGCATGCTCTTTTAACTGTATTCAGGCTTTTGAAAAAGAACTGAGTACTATTAATAAAGCCATTGAGAAAGCGGTTATGGGAATGAATCCTGTGGAATATCAAATTCTCATGTCAATCCCTGGTTTTGGCCCTGTTTATTCCAGTGGTATTCTTGCCGAATTAGGCAGTGTGCATGCATTCCCTAATAATGATGCTATTGCTAAATATGCTGGCATCGTATGGAAAGAAAATCAATCTGGTGATTTCAAGGCTGAAAATACGCCAATGAACAAAGCAGGTAACCGTTATTTACGTTATTATCTGATAGAAGCCGCTGGTAGTGTCATAAGACACGTTCCTGAATATCAAGCTTTCTACCAGAAGAAATTTGCTGAAGTGACTACACATCAGCATAAACGAGCACTCGCGCTAACTTCTCGTAAATTAATCCGTTTGATTTTTGGATTGCTGGCTAAAAATCAACTCTACTCTTCAAATAGAGTAGATTAATTATATAAGACACACGAACATACATTCTGATTTGACTGTATGTTTATTAGGGTTACCCTTTTTTTGAAGAATCATTTCATTTTCTTTTTATTTTGTTCTTGACATATTACCAAATTGCTTTTGTAACTAATTCAAATGCTTCATATATATTACTTTTTGCATCTCCTGAGAAACTAATTATCTTAAAAATAGTTTTTTCATTTATTTCACTATTAGTATCTTCTGCCATGGCAATTCCTCCATTTATAGTAATTTATTTAGTAACTAATTGTATTAATTTTAACAATATTATATTTAGCAATAATCATGCCAAACCGTTTTCAATAAGCAGATATACGCAAAACAGATGGGTTTGAATTACCATAAGCATATATATTTATACAGTTGTTATACACTTCTTAAATATAGAATCATATACATTTATACAGTTGTTATACACTTATTGTATATAGTGCAAATACTTATACACTTTTTATACACTTTTGTTAAAATAGTTAAAAAATAAACCAAGTGAATTGGTTAATCCAGAATACCCTTTATTAGATTAACCAACTCGCCTGGCTATACAAAATTTAAATATTTATATGTAGTTTTTCAAATCATCATTATATTTTTTAAAATAAAACATATTTCATCATTACTAAAGTTTATATTAAAAGCTTTTTCAATTTTTTCAAGGCTGCTTTTTATTACTTTAAATTCCTGTGTATACTTTTGTATTAGCGTATCTTTTGCATAACAGCTAGGAGTATTCTCACCCATAACAAGTTTACTTATACAGCAGGCCATATGTACCATAAGTCCTATCTTAGAATTAAAATCTAAATTTTTTGCTATTTTCATCTGTATATTATCTACAAATTCTCTATATAACTCTTGAAATTCATCTAAATCTATATTAGTAATATCATTCTTTAAGGCTTCTATAAATGAATTATACTCAAGTGTTTCATTCATATTAAACATTATTTTACTATTTTCCAATATTCCTTTTATCTTACTGCAATCTTTATCCGTAAATACCTCATATGTTGATATATATGGAATCCCATATATGTCTGGATTCATAGTACCAACTATGGCAAGTATATTTTTTTCTTTAGACAGATTATTTATAATGTTATACATATGCTGCTTATTATTAGATGCTATAGGAAATACCTGCACATTACTATTATTAATGCATACTTTTTCTTCGATATAATTTTTGAGTTTCAGCGCGCTTCCCTCTCCTGTTGTGCACATAGTTATTATTATATTATCTTTTTCAGGTATAAATTTGTCTGAGACTTTAAGTGTATAGGGTGAATAGCAGGACATCTCATTTTTAATATCCTCATATATTGTGTTAATATCTGGTTCTATTACTGCTTTTCTTGAACATTCAATGGCAATTGGAGTAGAAACCATATCTATTACTTTTATATCTATACCTGTATTCTTACTTATAAGCTCTCCATAAATGCCAAGTGAGCCCATATCAGAAAGTAAGATTACTCCATGCCCCTTGTGATTTTTTACTATAATGCTTTTTAACTCCTCATATGCTGCTTCTGACTTTTTATTAAGATTCATATCATATGCATAAACATTATTGCCCCTGACTAAAGTATTAACTACTTCAGCCATGGAAGAAGCTGTAGATCTTCCATGCATTGCTATGACAACTATGGGCCTGTCTTCTACACATTTACATCCAGTTTCATCCACAGATAAAAACATTGATATATACCCTATTTCATCTTCAGAAGCATTAATATTGTAAGTTTTCTCTAGTATAGTAACTAATTCTTTTGAAAGTGCAAATTCTTCTTTATTATTTTCTTTAATATTCTTCAAGTTATAATTAACAATTTTTTTATTGTTTCTAAGCCTTTTTATACTTGAATCTACATGTAAGCACAGCCCGTAAAATACCTTATCAGGAAATATCCTCTGAAGCTTATGTGATGCCATTTTTAAAAAATTTTCTACTATGGATATTATATTTTTATCTACTATTTTGGATAATTCCTCTTTATTGATTCCATTTCCAAAATTTCTAATAAAATGCTTAAAATAATTTTCTATATCAAGCCCCATTATGAGCTTTAAATCATTATCGCTGGTACCTCTCTGCTTAAGTTCCTGTATCCTCCTTTCTATTAACTCGTAGAAATTTTCAGGTAAAGAATAGTCTCCTTCCGGCACATAATTTTCCTGTCCACTTGAAGTAAAACAAATTATCTCACCTTCTGATATTATTTTATCTATATCTTTAGAATAATTTTTATATATTATAAGCCCCTGGTTTACACAAGGAGTGAAATCAGTACAATGAACTTCAACATATTTAAGACCTTTTGAAATTGAATTCAAAAAAGCATTAGCGCATCCAAGCTGTATATCACTTTTAAGTTGTCCTACATTTCCCGGACAATCATACAAAAGTAACTGCCTGATTGTATTAGTAGAAACCGTAATCTTCTTTTTTATTCTAGATGCTTCTACTTTAAAAAATTCACAAATAAGTCCGAACCTTTCGTCAAGGCTTCTTTCGGCTAAAGCTGGTATTTTTATACTCATAGGTATTCTTCTTGTAAAAGTAGTCAATAGTGAAGCATCTATATTCTCTGTAGTGGCACATATTATAAGAAGTTCACTTTTCTTCCTGGTATCATCCCCCAAAGGAGTGTATAATCCCTTATCAATTAAATAGAAAAGCATTTCCTGTCCTTCAGGTGGAAGTCTGTGAATCTCATCAAGAAAAAGTACCCCTCCATCAGCCTTAGCAACTATTCCTTTTCTGTCTTTATCTGCTCCTGTAAAAGCACCTTTTTTACATCCAAACATATGAGTAAGCAGCAGCTGCGGGTTATTTGCATAATCTGCACAGTTAAAAACTTCAAAGGGTGCGTTAGTATCAAATACATTATTTTCAATGGCAAACTTATACATTAGCTCAGCAAACATAGATTTTCCCACTCCACTTGGACCTACTATAAGGGTATGAAGCCCATTAGGAGGATAAAGTATTGCAGCTTTTGCCTGCTGAATGCACTTCTTAAGACTTTTATCACTACCTATAAGCAAATCAAAATTATTTTTTTCCTCTTGAGAAACTTCATCGCATTTTTTAATAACGTTTAAAGTATAACGAACAGGTTTTCCTTTTATCTTAAGAAGTACTCCGCTCTTGTATAAATCATTTAAAATTGCACTGGCATTACTTCTTTGCATATTAAGTTCTTCAGAAATTTCTTCTGCGCATGTCCCTTTTTTACCGGCTTTTATTTCATTCTTTATAAATTCTAATACTAATTCCTTTTTATTCATGCCCATAAGTATACATCATCCCCAGATATTAATTATAATCCCATTATATCTGGGGCATAGACTCTTGACAAGTTATGTTATTTAATTATTCCTTCCATGATTCCAAGAAAAATTGCAACTGCCAGCAAATCAGCAGTGCCCCCTGGACTTATATTTCTTTTTACAAATTCCAAATTCATATTATTTAGTTTTACTACTGCATCAGGCTGATTCATGCCTCCTGATTTAATAAATTCCTTTGAAATTGCTTTAATATAGGAATAGTTTTCTACTCCTCCTCTTATTATCACATTTGTATCTTGGCTTTCTGACATTAGCTTCAATAATATTTGTAAAAAAAGATTATTCAAAGAAAAGTTTTTATTTTCTTTCCACATTCTAAGTACAGGTACTGCGTTTGTCAGTACTGTATTAAATCCGCTTTCTACCTCTCCCCGAATGCCTTTATAACCATACTTTTTATATATGCTTTCCCCATGGGTAAGTTTTTCTTTTTTTGCAACTCCTTTAAGATCTCTTTCGGTTAGCCCTTTGCAAATGTTTTTTACTTCATTTAAAATCATTTCAGCCATCATATAATTAAGCCCATTTTGTTTATACAGTTTCCCAACTGCTGCACAGAGAATTCCCATTGAGAAGATTATACCCTTATGAGTATTAACCCCACTGGTAGCTTGAAACATGGACTTTTCACAATGGATCCCCGGCTCCCTTATTTTTGAAAGAAGCTTTGTTTCATCATCTCCCGTAAAGGAATAACCTTCTGATACACAATCATATAATCCTTTATACAATGCAGAGCTGCTTGCCATAAATGTAAAAAAGTCCATATCATTATGAGCTCCTGTGTTCCAGCGATCCACCAATCCCGGCTTAGGTGTAGTACTTACCTCATATAAAATTGCTCTTTGAGCTAATGAGGCAATAAAATGTGCGTATTCCTCTTTGGTTTTCAAAAGTTTACCTCCTAAAATCCTGCTTATTTGTATAACAAATCTGCTCTTCAATTTATATTTTCACTTTAATTATAATATTAATAATGTAATAGGCAAATAGCTAACCATTATGTGCTATTGTACTTTTCTGTATAATCATGTTATAACTAAAATATTGGCAAAGCATTATATAGATTTTAATCAAAGTAAGGATGTGGCTAACTTGAAAAGAGAAATTTTAAATTTTCTAAAGGAAAATAAATTCAGCTTTATATCTGGTCAGGATATAAGCAATAAACTGGGGGTTACCCGAACATCAATATGGAAGTATATAAACCAGTTAAAAGAGGATGGTTATGAAATAGAGTCAGTGTCAAAAAAAGGCTATAGATTTATTTCCTCTCCCGACATTCTAACTTTTGATGAAATAGAACCTTATTTAAATACAAAAATAATTGGAAGAAATATATTTCACTTTGATTCCATTGGTTCAACAAATACTAAAGCAAAAGAACTGGCAGATGCAGATAAAAGCCATGGCAGTATTGTAATTTCTGAGGAGCAAATTTCTGGAAGAGGAAGGCTTGGCAGAAGCTGGGTATCACCTAAATATAAGGGTATATGGATGTCAATAATACTGAATCCGGACTTAAGCCCCATTGATGCGTCTAAATTAACCCAGACTGCTGCAGCTGCAGTTGTTAATGCCACTGAAGAACTGGGACTAAAAGCCTGTGTTAAATGGCCTAATGATATTGTAGTAAATCATAAAAAAGTATGCGGGATTTTAACAGAAATGAGCGCCGAACTAACTAGAATTAATTATGTAATAGTAGGTATAGGTGTTAATGTTAACATTGATGAAGGTGATTTCCCTGAAGATATAAAACAAATAGCAAGTTCCTTAAAAATAGAAACAAAATCAAAGATTAACCGTCAGGAGTTAGTAGGTAAAATTTTAAACAACTTTGAAATTTTATATAATAAATTTGTAGATGATAATGATATAAAAGCATCTATTGATATCTGCAGAGATAATTCCGCTGTAATTGGCAAAAATATATTTGTTGTGAATCATGGTAAAAACATAAAAGCTAAAGTGTTAGACATTGATGAGGAAGGAAGATTAGTAATAGAATACGAGAATGGTGCCAGGGAAAATTTAATTTCTGGTGAGGTTTCCATAAGAAGTAATGGAAACTATATATAACATAAAGGAGCTCTGCCATTTAACAGGACTCCTTTTTCAATTAATAAGCTGCTGATTTTTGAACTGCAGGGACTACTTTCACACCAAGTGCTGATGCTGCAGCGCATTTCAATAAATCACCAGGAATAAAAATAAAAAATCCTGTTTTTAGTGCTGCAGCAAATGTCATATCTTTACCCATTAAATTTTTTACTATTAAATATAAATATGGAACTCCAATTAGATAAACTACCATTACACCAATAAATGAAGCTAATAATAATCCAGCAAAACCAGGTTTTTTGTTTCCTTCAGTTAATTTACCAACAACATATGCACACAAAATAAAGCCTATGACATATCCAAAGCTCGGATTAAGGACTGAAGAAAATCCTCCTGTCCCCCCAGCAAAAACAGGCACTCCAAAAAGTCCTATTGCAACATATACAAGCTGTGATAAAGCTCCTAGTTTTGAACCAAGCATTATTCCTGCTAATATAGTAAATAAAAGCTGAAGAGTAATTGGCACTGTTCCTATTGGAATTTGAATAAATGCTCCTACAGCTGTTAATGCTGCAAATAATCCTGTTAAGATCATTTGCCTTGTGTTTATTTTCACTCTTGTTTCCTCCATTATGTAAATTTATATTTATTGTCAACTCTAAATATAATGTAAGTTTACAATATGGATATGAAATTGTCAACCAAAATATTTAAGTTGGTTGACAATATGTTCTTTATTAATTTGATATGTTATTAAATAAACTTTTTAAATCCACTTCTCCAAGCAGAACACCTGCTAATAAGATGACAGCTCCAAAATATCCTCTCACGGTGAGGACCTCTCCTGCAAAAAAGAAAGCAATAACTGCAGAAAATACAGGCTCTAAAGTAAATATAAGCCCAGTATGTGATGCACTGGTATATTGCTGTGATGTAGTTTGTACAACAAAAGCAAATGCAGTACAGAATATACTCAATACAATTACAGAAATCCAACACTTGAAATTTGGCGGCAATGTGGGTGTTTCAAAAATGAAACTAAATATTGTACTGTAAAGCCCTACAAAGCCTAGCTGCAAAACTCCAAGGCTTACTGAGTCTGCTCCCTTAGTTAGTTTTCCTGTGATGATTATGTGAGCAGCATAAAGCACAGCATTCAGCATACACATAAGATCTCCAAATCCCATCTGAAATCTGCCATTTATAGTTAACAGTCCTATTCCAATAGTGCACAAAAAAATACCTAACATAACCTGTTTCTCAGGTTTCTGCTTAAGAAACACAGCTGACAGCACTGGTATGAAAATTACTGTAAGACTATTTATAAATCCAGCATTGGTTATAGAAGAATACTTGATTCCATAATTTAAAATTATATAATCCACAAATAATATTGATGATAAAATCATGGCATACTTAACTGTTTTGAAATCCACCTTTAGTATTCTTTTATAAAATATAATAAATGATAAAATAAATCCAATAGAAAATCTTAAGGCAACTAAATTTATTTCCCCCATATAATCAAGAGAAATTTTTATTAACAGATATGATGCTCCCCAAAATAAAGTAACAATAAACAGCATAAGGTCAGCCTGCTTTTGTTTATTCATAATAGCCCTCTCTTATAATTTGATTATTTTGATATTTTATAATTGGATTCTTATGCTGTTCCTCTTATGATAAGCTGAGTATAAAAACATATCTGTTTCTCATTTACCCGGCCATTTATTATATCTATAAGCATTTCACAAGCTTTCTGCCCCATTTCATATATTGGCTGGCCAATTGTAGTTAGTTCAGGTTCAACAAACTTGGTCAGCTTGATATTATCAAATCCCATAATACTAATATCTTCAGGTATCCTATAACCCTCTCTTATAAGAAGTTTCATTCCTCCTAATGCCATCATATCATTAGAATACAAGATTGCATCTACTCCCTTAAAATTATCTAATATCTCCCTGGTAGCCTGCATACCACCTTCCATAGTAAGGTTTGATTTGAAAACCCAATTATCATTATATAAGTTGTATTTATACATTGCTTCCTTGTATCCCTTTAGCCTTTGCATTGAAACATGTATATTACTGGGCCCCATTACATATGCTATTTTTCTCTTACCCCTTCCATAAAGATAATTTACTCCATCTATAACTCCTTCTCTGTTATGGCAGTATACTCCATAGCTTTCCTCATGTCCCTCTATATATCTATCTATGAGTACAAAAGGAATATTATTATTGCTGAGAAAATTTACGCTATTATCACTTTTCCCTCCCGCAGCAAAAATGACTCCATCTACCAGCTTTCCAATAAGTAATTTTATATATTTTTCTTCCTTATCCATATCATTATCAGTATTACAGAAAATAACGTTATATTCCATATGGCTGGCGGCATCTTCTATTGCCCTTGAAATTTCAGAAAAAAAAGGGTTAAGAATGTCAGGAATTACAATGCCAATAGTACCTGTCCTTTTAGTGCTTAGGCCCCTTGCTAAGGAATTTGGAATGTACCCCAATTCCTTAGAAATATTTATTACCCTTTTTTTAGTCTCCATGCTAATATTACAATCCTTTTTATTTAAAACCATTGATACTGTAGCCTTAGAAACTCCTGCTTTTTTCGCAATATCCATCATGGTTATTTTTTTCATTTTGGGCCTCCATTCATTGTCCTTATTTTTACCATCTTGATATTTTAAACATTATCACTTTTATTACAATTCTATCATAAAATATTCCAGTTGAATAATCATATATCTAATAATATATTTTTATTTTTCAAAAATAATCCGGGTAATAGAACCCGGATTAAAATTATATAAATCTATTTTTTTATATATAATTGTAAATCAACTGGTATTTCCTTAGGCACGCTTTCCCCTTTGATTACCTTTACTGCATTTTCAACAGCTAAAGATCCCATTAAGTCAGGCTGCTGCGCAATTGTAGCACTCATCTCACCATTATTAACAGCATTTTTAGCATCTTCTCCGCCATCAAAGCCAACTACTATTACATTTTTATTAGCAGCCTTTAAAGCTTTTAAAGCACCTAAAGCCATTTCGTCATTGTGAGCAAACACAGCATCAAAGTTTGGTGTAGCCTGAATTATATTTTCCATAACAGATAAACCCTTTTGTCTATCAAAATCAGCTGCCTGACTTGCAACAACTTTTACTCCGGCTTTTCCATCAATACCTTTATGGAACCCTGTCCCTCTGTCACGGGTAGCAGAAGCTCCAGGGACTCCTTGAAGTTCAACTATATTACCTTTTCCGTTTAGTTTCTTTAATATAAATTCAGCTGCCATTTGTCCTCCCTTAACATTGTCAGAGGCTATATGAGATATAACCTGCCCTCCATTTGCCTTTCTGTCAACAGTTAAAACTGGAATTTTTGCATCATTAGCAACACCTATAGAATTAGCTACTGCATCACTGTCTGTTGGATTTATTATTAAAGCTCCCACTCCTTTTTGAACCAAATCCTCCACATTAGATCTTTCCTTAGCTGCATCGTTTCCTGAATCTACAACGATTAAATCATACCCCAATTCCTTTGCTTTCTTTTCTGCTCCCTGCTTCATGCTAACGAAGAATGGATTATTCTGTGTAGAAATAACCATACCTATTTTTTTATTACCTGAAGTTGAAGTTTTACCGCCTTGTTCCTTACCTGCGCATCCCACTAAAGCTCCTGCCATAATTACACCAGTTAACACTAAAGATAAAACTTTGCACTTTTTTTTCATGATTAAATCCTCCCTTTAATTATTTATTTTTTTTATCTAAAAGCACAGCTAATAGGATTACTCCACCTTTTACAATCAGCTGATAAAAAGGTGATACATTTAGTAAATTCAGTCCGTTATTAAGCACTCCAATAATAACCGCACCTATTATTGTTCCCGAAATCTGCCCTTCACCACCAGCAAGACTTGTCCCGCCAAGTACCACTGCAGCAATAGCATCCAGTTCAAAGCCCGTCCCTGCATTTGGAGATGCTGAACCAATTCTGCTTGTTACTATTATTCCACTAATTGCTGCGGTTATGCCTGAAATCATATAAACGTAGTTTTTAATTTTTTTTGTATTTATTCCTGAAAGCCTTGCTGAATCCTCATTTCCTCCAATAGCATATACATATCTTCCAAACTTCGTTTGACTAACTATATAAGCACCGATTAACACTACAACAGCCATTATTATTACAGGCAGTGGTATTCCGGCAGCTTTTTTATTTCCAAGTGCCATAAAACTTTTACCAAGGCCTGAAATAGGATTACCCTGAGTATATACATAGGTTACTCCTCTAAATATAGTTACTGTAGCTAATGTCGCAATAAATGCCTGAATATTACACTTTGCTATGATAAAACCATTTATATATCCGATAATTGCTCCAATTACTAAAGCTACTAAAATAATTATGGCTACATTAAAATGTGCTTTATCTAGAGATGCAGCTACTGCACCAGTTATAGCTAATATTGAACCCACAGATAAATCTATTCCTCCAGTGAGTATAACGAAAGTCATACCTACAGCAATAATTGCATTTACTGATACCTGAGTGAGTACATTAGTAATATTTCCTACAGTTAAAAATCTTGGAGCAATTACCGATACTATTATGCAAAGTACCAATAAGATGATTAATGTCTTAAATTTAACCAGAAGGCCTTTAAAATCAACATTCATATTTATCTCTCCTTTACACTCCTACAGCATATTTCATTATATTTTCCTGAGTTGCTTCTTTCCTTGGTATTTCTCCGCTAATTTTTCCTTCGTGCATTACAATAATTCTATCGCTTATTCCTAAAACCTCAGGCATGTCAGAGGAAATCATAATAATTGCTTTACCAGAACTTTTCAGTTCATTAAGTACATCATAAATTTCCTTCTTAGCTCCTACATCAATGCCTCTGGTTGGTTCATCAATAATGAGTACCTTTGGGGATTTCATAAGCCACTTAGCTAATATAACCTTCTGCTGATTGCCCCCGCTGAGATTTTTTACCTTCTGATCTTGATTAGGAGTTTTTATAGAAAGCTTTTTAATAAATTTATCAACTTCAAGCTTTTCTGCCTTTTTATCAATAGTCTTAACCTTATTTGTATAATGTTCCAGATTACATAATGTAATATTTTCTCTTACAGACATTCCTAATATTAATCCCTCTTTTTTTCTGTCTTCCGACATATAGCATATTCCTTTTGTAATTGCATCTTTAGGGGATCTTATTAATACTTCTTTTCCTTCGATTAAAACCTTTCCTCCAGTTTTTTTATATTCTCCAAAAATAGTTTTTGCAAGCTCAGTCCTCCCAGCTCCCATAAGACCTGCTATGCCTAATATTTCTCCTGACTTTACTTCAAAGGATATGGGTCCTAAAATACCCTTTAATTCTAAATTCTCAACAGTCATTATAGTGTTTTTTTCATTAACTTTTTTATATGGAAACTGCTCTTCAAGTTTTCTTCCCACCATCATTGTGATCAAATCATCCTTTGTTACCTTGGAAGTTTCAGTTTCTCCAACATATTTCCCATCTCTTAAAACTGTTATTCTATCGCATATTTTAAATATTTCGTCTAATCGGTGTGAAATATATACTATGGAAATTCCTTTTTCCTTCAATTTCCCAATTACTTTAAACAGTTTTTCTGTTTCAACATCTGTAAGTGCTGTTGTAGGTTCATCCATTACTATTACTCTTGAATTTTTTGAAATTGCCTTTACAATTTCAATCATCTGCATTTCTCCAACACTTACATTTTTAACTAAAGTATCCGGGTCCACAGCACATCCTATTTGTTCAAGAAAACCTTTACATCGTTCCTTCATTATTTTTTTATTAATTCTGCATGATATTCTGTTAGTCTTTTCATTACCCAAAAACAAGTTTTCAGTAACAGTTAGATTTGGAAGTATACTGAGTTCCTGATGAATTATAGAGATTCCTAAGGATTCTGCACATTTAATTCCTTTTATTTCAACATCCTGCCCATCAATAATTATTTCACCCTGGTCCTTAGTATAAACCCCTCCTAAAATTTTCATCAATGTGGATTTCCCGGCTCCATTTTCTCCTAACAGTGCCATTGCCTCACCTTGAAATATTTTTAAATTTACATTATCCAGAGCTTTTACACCAGGAAAGGACTTACTTATATTTTTCATTTCCAATAGAGGTTTTTTTTCATTCATATTAATTCCCCCTTAGAATACAACTCCTGATTTTAATATGATATTTGCATAGGGTGTTTGTTCTCCAGTACGAATTACAGCTTTGCAATTCTTAAGGTTCTCTTTTAGTTTTTCATGATTTATCCATGTAATTTTAACATTCCCTATGGCTTCCTGTATTTGTTTAAACAATGCAGGACTTACTTCTTTTGTTTCAACGGCAATAAATACCTCTTCAATTTGCAATTCCATAATTACGGCCTTCAATGTGTCAATAAAGCCAGGTATATTTTTTATAAGTGCAATGTCAATTCTCTCCGTTTCTCTAGGTATTGGCAGACCGCAATCTCCTATAGCCAGCATATCAGTATGTCCCATTTTAGATATTACTTCTGAAATTTGAGAATTTAATAATGCTGTTTTTCTCATAATTAAGCCTCCTTGTATATTTTCATAACTTCATCTATAGTAGGGATTGAGGGTTGTGCTCCTTCTCTTTGTACTGCTATGGATGAAACTTTATTACCAAAAACTACCGCTGACCTTAAATTATTATAATTAAGATCAGAGCTTTCCAATTTACTAGCTAATGCTCCTATAAAGCTATCCCCTGCCGCAGTTGTATCAGCTACCGGTACCTTATAAGCTGGTATTATTTCGCATCCTTCGTCACCTATAAGAGCTGCTCCCTTTTCTCCCATTGTAATTATTACATATTTCACACCCTTTTTAAGAAAAATCTTTGCTGATTCTTTTGCTGTTTTTAGATCATTTACCTGTACTTTTGTTAATTCATAAGCTTCAGTCTCATTTGGAACGATTACATCAGTATACTGTAAAAGCTCATCTGGGACTTGTTTCGCAGGTGCAGGATTAAGGATGGTTATAACGCCATATTTTTTTGCAGTTTTGAATGCTTTTACTATTATATCCATATTAATTTCAAATTGAGTAACAAGTATATTGCATGATTTAATAGCTTCCATGGCCATATTAAGTTCCTGAGGGGTGATTTTCATATTAGCTCCAGGCACAACTATGATAGAATTATTACCAATTTCATCAACAGTAATTATTGCTGTTCCTGTTGGTTTATTCTCATCTTTATATATATGATCCACATTAATATTATCTTTCTTAAGCTCTTCTATTAATCTATTCCCATTACTGTCCAGTCCAACCTTCCCAAGCATATATACAAATGCTCCGGATCTTTTTGCTGCAACTGCCTGATTTGCACCTTTCCCTCCAGGTATATTCATTAAATTATTTCCAATAATGGTTTCACCTACTTTAGGCATTGAATTTACCTTTACCATAATATCCATATTTAAGCTTCCAAGTATGCAGATTTTATTCATGTTCACACCCCTTCCTGGTAATTTAACCGGTTTACTTAACCGGTTAAACATATTATATATTGTTCTGTAAACCTTGTCAATAAAAATCTGATAATTATTTATTTCACAAAAAAACTCTGTAATGAGTATATTATTTACTCATTACAGAGTTAATTAGTATATGGTTATTCTGCACTCTTAAGAGATTCTATCATGTCTATTTTATCGAATCTTCTGTACATCACCAGATTCACAATTGCAGAGAACAGTATTGTAAGTGCAACAGAATATAAGAAATAAATTGGTTTTATTGTTCTTAAGAACATCATCACATTTGTTTCTGCAGAAATTATTATAAAATTATTCATCACTATTCCTACAGCTATTCCAAGTAAGCTTCCAATAATTGTTAGCACAACATTCTCCTTATATATATAAGATGCTAATTCATTATTATAAAAGCCTAGCAGTTTTATTGTTGCTAATTCTCTTTTTCTCTCGTTTATGTTTATATTAGTAAGATTGTAGATTACAACAAAGGCCAATACTCCTGCAGATACAATTAAGATCAATACAACAGAATTAATGCTGTCTACACTTTTATTGTAATCAACATGACTTCTATTTTTAAAGCTTACTGAATTAATTCCGTTTATGGAGGTCAGTGACTTTAAAGTATTGTTCTCTGAGCTGTCTGAAACACTATTCAGCAATCCATAAAATCCATTGAAGAGTATCTTATCACCAGTTATTTTTGTATAATAAGCAGGGCTTATATAAATGTAATGCTGAACATACTGCTCAGTAATATCAGAAATTTTAGCTTTTACTGTTTTATCATTAATTGTAAGTTCAATAGTATCTCCAGCTTTTTTATTTATAAGCTTTGCCAGCTTCTGACTTACTATTATTCCATTATCGCTTAAATTCAGACTATTATTTTTCATGGTGAGATCTATATATTTGTTAATATCATTTTTATTTTCCGGCACAACCACATAGGCATCTTCTGTGCCAGCATCCTTTTTAATTGTGCCATTCTTCATATAGGCAAACATCGCTGATTTTACATTAGAATCCTTAACTATCTTATTTTTCATAGCATCTTTTTCATCAATGCTGATTTCATTTTTAAGGGTAGCATGCATGTCAAATCTATATATGGTATTAAATTGTTTTTCAACAGCACCTATTATACCGCCTTTTAGACCAAACCCTGTTATCATTAAACCTGTACATGCTGCTATTCCAAAAATTGTCATGAAAAGTCTTTGCTTATATCTAAATATATTTCTAGCTGTAACCTTATTTGTAAAACTTAGTCTTTTCCATATAAATGTAATCTTCTCAAGAAGTATTGTCTTACCTGACTTTGGCGGCTTCGGCCTCATTAAAGCTGCTGGAACCTCCTTAAGTTCTTCCATAGTAGCAGCAATAGAAGCAGACACAGTAAACAATATTGCTAATATAGATGCCTTAAAAGCAACACCGCCATTAAATGGAGTTACCCTTGTGGGGATTGTGTATAGTGCTGTGTAAGCATTCATTATAAGGGGTGGAAACAGTCTATACCCAAAAGAAACACCTATTATACTTCCAATGACACTTGCAGCTAAGGAATAAAAAAGGTAATGGAACACTATTGAAGTGCTGGAATACCCTAAAGCTTTAAAGGTCCCAATTTCAGTTCTGTTTTCCTGAACCATTCTTGTCATAGTAGTAAGGCTCACTAAAGCTGCAACTAAGAAAAATATCAGGGGAAATGCCTTTCCTATATTGTCAATTCTGTCACTATCCTGTCTGTAGGTTTCATATCCTACATTATCTGATCTTCCAAGAACATACCATTTTGCATTTTTTATGTCCTTGAGTTTATTCTTATTCTCATTTATTTCATTCTCTGCTTTTTCAAATTCAGTATTTGCCTTTTCTTCCTCTGAGGATAATTTTTCTGCATTGTCATCAACTTGTTTTTGTGCTGCAGACAATTTAGCCTTTCCCTGACTTAGCTTGTTTAATCCCTCATTTTTTGACTGATTCAGCTTTATCTCAGCATTAGCTATACTGTTTTTACTTGCTTCTAGTTTTTCTTTACCAGCAGCTAATTCTTTTTCACCAGCTTCAATGGATTTTTCATTTTCAGCAATTTTCTGTTTCCCAGCATTAATATTGTTTTGGGCATTATCAAAATTACTTTTCATGGTTTCCAAATCAAAGAAGCTGTTTATCTGACTTAAGGCTCCATCAGCCTTCAATGAATCATATATGGAATCAAAGCTTTTCCCTGAAATATCCTTTTTGTATATATTATCCATAGTGTGGTATTGATAAAAGTATTCTTTATTATTTGGATCCGTTTCCAGCTGCTTTTTGGCTTCCAGTACTTTTCCTTCCACAGCAGATGATATACCTTCTGCTGCCTGCTGCTTTCCTGAATTAAGCTTGTTTTCGCTGGCTGATATATTATTTTTACCCTGGGTAATCTGCATTTTTGCACTTTCAACATCCTTAGCTTTTGAATTCAGTTCATTTTGACCTGCCTGAATGCTGCTTTTGCTCTGAGCTATCTGTTTTTCTCCCTCAGCCATGCTTTTATTAAAAGTATCCTGATTCTGAGAAAGCTTTTCAGAGTTTACAGCTATTTCTCCTCTGGCATTATCTAATTGTTTATGTGCATCAGCAAATTTAGCTGCTGCCTGTTCTTTAGAAGTTCTTAATTTATCTTCAGCTTCTGAAATTTTTTCACTGCTGTTTTTTATTACATCATTATATCTTATACTGCTTCTTACTATTCCAAGATCCTTTAAACTATTTTCAGTACTTTTTATGGTTTTAGAATAACTTTCATTATCCAAAAGGCTGTTTTCTGATTCCTTATTATTTGCTTTTACATATATTTCTGTATAAACATCACTTTTAAATACTGATGGTAATATATATACAAATCCACTTACAGATCCATTTCCAACAGAACTAAGCTGTCTCTGAGCAGATACATAAAGCGGTGATTCACAGGAACCTGTTATTTTAAATTCACTATTATTAAGGCTGTCACTTAAATTTGTATCATTACCAGAACTAAGCACAATTTTATCCCCGATTTTATAATTATTCTCTTTCAGGAATCTGTCTTCAACCACTGCTTCATTATTATTTTTAGGCAGCGTGCCCTTTGTAACTATTATTTTGTTTATTCCGTTTTCATCAGGCAGTGAATTCACGTTAAGAACAAAAGATTTATTGTCCTTTTCAACTACAGCGTCAATAGAATGTGAACCCTCTGCTTTTGCTACACCATTTAACTGTCCTACTTTTACTAAGTCATCCTTAGTAAGTCCAAGGGTCGATATCAATTTAAAATCCATTAGATTGTTTTTATTGAAATAATTATCCCCGGACATTTTCATATCAGGGCTTGTGGCTCTCACACCGGCATAAAAAGATACTCCAACTGCAATAATTATAACTATGGATAAAAATCTGGAAAGTGTTTTTTTAATATCCCTGAATAAATTCTTTATAAAAGTCTTTTTCATAATTACCACTCTATGCTTTCTATAGGCACTGGATCATCATTCTTTTTAATATCCTCAACTTTACCGCTTTTTACTGTAATTACAGTATCAGCTATTGGGGCTATTGCAGAATTATGGGTAATGACGATAACTGTCATATTATATACTTTTGAAGTATCTGCTAATAGTTTTAAAATAGATTTTCCTGTATTATAATCCAATGCTCCTGTTGGTTCATCACAAAGAAGTAATTTAGGATTTTTAGCAAGGGCTCTGGCAATGGAAACCCTTTGCTGCTCTCCTCCTGACAACTGACATGGGAAGTTTTGAATTCTATTTTCAAGGCCTACATCTTTAAGCACTTCCACAGGATCCATTGGATTTTTACATATCTCTACTGCCAGTTCAACATTTTCCAGAGCATTTAAATTTTGAACTAAATTATAAAATTGAAATACAAATCCTATATCTTCTCTTCTGTATTTGGTAAGCATCTTTTTATTATAACTGCTGATTTCGTTTCCATCTACAAAAATGCTTCCCCCGGATACCTGATCCATTCCGCCTAATAGATTTAGTATTGTAGTTTTTCCTGCTCCGCTTGCTCCAAGAATTACAACAAATTCTCCTTTGTCTATGGAGAACGAAATATCATCCACTGCCTTAATTGTTACCTCACCCATAGTATAATTCTTTTTAACATTCTTCAGCTCTATGAAACTTTTCACTACTATTTCCTCCACTTTATTTTTGTGAACGCTGGTTCTCTTTTGCTTTAAAAAATAATGTTACTTTTTGAAGTAACAGAGAATTTAAATGTTTTCACAATCTAATTTATCTAATATATTATTAAAGAAAATGTCAATTATATCAAGTATGAGCTTTCTTATCCTGTCTCCGTCTTCCTGCTGATTTAAAATAACGGCCATATCTTCTACAAGATTGCATGAAAGAAGATATATAATAAAATTATTTTTAAGCCTCATGCCTTTTAAATGTAATTCATATTCCATAGTTTGAGAAACTATTCTTGTAATAAAATCTGCAAATGTGCTTTTGCAGTTTTCATATTTAGAGCCTTCACTTTTGTTTAGGAGTATGGCAAGTTCTATGCTGTTTTCCTTAAAAATTTCCATTATCTTATTAAGTAAGTTATAAAATATATGTTCTGCTTCATCATTAATCTTAACTGAATTAATTTCACTTATATAATCCATAAGCCTTTTATACACAGAACCAATGAGATTTTCATATAAATCTTCCTTGCTGCTGAAATATTTATATAGATTTCCCACAGAAGTATTGGAACTATTGGCAATAATTCTTATTGAAGCACCCTTGTAGCCTTTATTTTTGAATTCTCTCAGTGCTTCGTACACTATTCTATTCCTAACTTCGTCTTTTAAATACTGCATAAAACCTCCAATTACCATGTGAAGCCGTGATCTTTACCTATACTATGTATTAGAAAACCGTTGTTCTCTTTTAAAATTCTACTTTAGTTTATACACTATGTCAATATTAATTCAGATATTTTTTAATATAAAAGCTGATATCAGCATTAAATAATAAAATCCTTAATTTTTTCGTAGGAATTTCTAGCATCTTCATAACCTTCATTATATATATTAAGAAGCTTATCTGAATCTCTTTCAAGCCGTCCTACCTCTAATGGTTCTGAATGTCTTATTACAATTGCCTTTCCCTGCATCTCCAATTGATCAATATAATCCAGTGTTTCATTATACATCTTATATCTGTTAAGCAATGCATTTACAAGCTTAGGGTATTTTTTATACTTTATTTTTGCCAGTTTTGCATGCCTCATTGGAGTTTTGCGGTATCCCTTATGCCTTGTTAAAACAATTATATTTTTGCTGTTGCCATCCTTTATGGATTTAGCAATGGGAATGGAATCAGTAATTCCTCCGTCTAAAAGTTCATGTCCCTTAAGCCTGACAATAGGAGATATAAATGGCAGTGATGAAGTTGCTCTTAATGCATAAAATCCATCACTTATATCATCCTTATTAAAATACATTGGTGACCCGGTATTACAATCTGTAACTCCCACCAAAAACTTACATGGTGCCTTGGAAAATGTTTCAAAATCAAATTTAACATGTTTATTTGGTATTTCATCAAAAATAAAATTCATGCCGATAAATGATTTCTCTTTTATGAAATTTCTAAAGCTCATATATCTCCAGTTATTATTAAAATCAATATTTACTTTTTTATTTCTTCCCTTTTGCCTTGATATATATGAAACTGCATTACAGGCTCCTGCTGACACACCTATAATGTAGTTAAAATATAAATCCTTTTCCATAAAAAAGTCCAAAACTCCACTGGTATACAGTCCTCTCATACCTCCACCTTCAAGTACAAGTCCTACATTGTCCATAACTGCCTTATCCTCCGTTTTATGTTTATATAAATACTTTTATATTTAATTATACACTAACAAACATTTGTATAATATAAAATATCCAGCTTTTATTCTTTATTTACATATTGTTTTCAATTTATTAAATATTTATTGATATAGATCTGCTGCAAGTTCCTTCATCACTTTTTCATTTTTAACAACATAATAAGAATGTTCTTTTAATAAAGCTCCTTTGCTGCATAAAGTATTTAATGTTCTAAGAAGATGCCTATAGCTGGCTCCCAGCAATTCTGATATTTCAGTTAAATTTTCATTAAACCGTATTACAGTTATTCCATTACTGTAAATTCTTTCTCCAGCAGCAATTATGTAGCTTGCCAATCTGTTCTCCAAAGGATATAGCAGGTTTATAGAACTATTCTTTGAGCATCTGTTTAACTTTTCTCCAATTGAAATACAAAGATATTTTAAAAACTTTGCATCCTTTAATAATGATAATCTTAGTTTTTCAACCGGTATTCCAATGCAATATGTATCCTCTATTGCCTGTACATTGTTATAAGCATTCTCTCCATTTGGGAATTCTACATCTCCCAGCATTTTAAAGCTATTATAAAAGCACAATAATAGTGATTTACCATTGCTTAAAGTAGCATATACCTTTGCTTTACCTGAAATAAAAAAATAAAGATAACTGAGCTTTTCATTTTCTCTGCAGATATATTCATTTTTTTTAAATAATATTAATTCCGCAAATGGCTTAACATCATGAGAAAAAAAGCTGTTAATCTTATATTCTTCAATATACTTGTCCTTCATTTTAACATTATCTATTTTCTCCATAATCTTTTCTCCATAAAATTTATATTTATTTAATAACTATGACATATGTCATAGTTATTTTCAACTGTTTAATGATAAATTAAAATTGATATCATTAATTTAGAAGAATTTAGGGGGAAAAAATATGTACAATTTTTTATCAGCTTTTATGGGTGCACTAATTGCTGTTATGATTTTGTTTAATGGCACATTATCAGGTTCAGCAGGAAATTATTTTTCCACTATACTAATCCATTTAGTGGGCCTTTTTTCAATAATATTAGTTCTTATAATTAGTAAATCCAAGCTTCAGTTTAATAAAAAACTTCCACTATACCTTTACAGCGGTGGTGCCATTGGAGTTTTTACTGTTTTATTTAATAATTTAAGCTTTACAGCATTGGGGGTTTCTTTAACTCTTGCTTTAGGTCTTTTAGGACAGACTGTTTCATCTATTATTATAGATCAATTCGGTCTATTGGATATGAAAGTTATTCCTTTTAGGAAGGATAAAATAATTGGATTATTATTAGTGGTACTTGGAATATTCGTTATGGCTGTTTTTTAGGAGGTAATTTGAATGTTGTATATAGTCATTTCTATACTGGCTGGAGTTTCAGTAGTAGTATCCAGAATTATAAATTCTAATTTGGCAAAGGAAATTGGAATTTTTCAAAGCACATTTTATAACTACATAGTTGGATTATTTTTTTCAGTTATATTTTTTATATTGAGCAGGGAAAAAATTAATTTATCTGATATAAAGTCTGGAGACGTGCCGTTTTGGGCTTACCTGGGGGGTGTTGCAGGAGTTCTGTTAATAGTATTATCAAATTACATTACACCTAGAATATCCTCATTTTATTTAACACTATTAATATTTGTAGGTCAGCTCTTTACAGGTATCATCATCGATTATTTTGTTAAAGGTAATATATCAAGCGGTAAGCTTATTGGCGGATTATTGGTACTGGCCGGATTAATTTATAACTTAGTTATTGATAAAAAATCACGACAAAATTCGGGTGCTACCTGGTAGCATTCGACATTTTTCGGGTGTTGCCTGGTTACATTCGACAAAATAAATAAAGCCAGGAAATATAATTATCTCCTGGCATCAAGATTAGTGAACGTATGGAAACTTTGAAATTATTTTCGGACTAACCTTAAATAATTGTCATTTAAATCTTTTCCCATGGCTAATCACCTCTCTATGAAAATAGTATGTGCATATTATAATAATATATTCACTTTTTTATTATATTTCACAGTCAGGTTTATGAGGCATTACCAATGCGCAGATAAAATAAGCAATAATTCCGCTGCCCCAGCAAAGTCCTAACACTATCCAGATTACTCTCACTACAGTGGAGTCTATTCCAAAGTATTCAGCCATTCCACCACATACGCCGCATATTTTTTTATCTGTATTGGATAAATACAACTTTTTTTCTATGATAACCACCCCTTAAATAATTAATGGTTTTTTGTGTATAACATTTCAATGTGCGGTATATTATCTTCTAAAAATACCTCTGAAGTCTGTTTAAATCCCAAGGACTTATAAAAATCAATTAAATATGCCTGTGCCTCTATTCTTATACTAGTTTCATTAAGCTGATTATTAATATATCCAATGGCCTTTTTCATCATATCCCTGGCTAATCCTTTTCCGCGGTATTTAGAGTTCACCAATACCCTTCCAATTGATATTTCATTATATGAGATCCCTTTTTCAATTATTCTCAAATAAGCCGCAATTTCATTATTATTCTCCAAAAATAAATGATATGAATTTATATCCCTGCCATCGCAGTCTAAGTATGGGCACTGCTGTTCAACTATAAATACCTGATTTCTTATATTTAATATTTTGTATATTTCTTCAGCATTTAATTCATTAAATTTTTTAATTTTCCACACCATTATATGCATATCCCCCAGCATAATCTACTTAAGTTATTATATAATTTTATTTTACCATGTTAAGTATATATATCAAATTTTCTTTTGTAATAAATTTCTACAAATTTTTCTATATTAATACTGATTTTTTATTGATAAATATTATCATCAGCATTATTATATAATTAATATAACATATTTTTAATAATTATGGTTAGAGATTAAAGCTGTTATATTTTAAATCGAGGTGTGGAAATGGAATATAATAAAAAGCCTATCCATGAATTATTTGAAGATTTAATCAAATGTAAAATTGGTAATGAAAACTCATGTGAAGCTAGAAACTTCTTATTAAACGTCATTGATAATGCAAGTATTATCATAGACGTTTGGTATCCTAATGGTGATTTAATAAAATTCAATAAGTATGCCCAAAAGGTCACTGGTTTTTCTGAAGATGAGGTACTTGGTCAGGAGTGGAGACACACCATAGCTGATGAATCAATTAATTTATGTATGGACTCATTTTTTATTATGATGAATGAAGGTGCTGTTGGAGGAGAACAGGAAGATGTGCTGCGATGCAAGGACGGAAGTTATATAAATGTACTATGGTCAAACTGTTTAGTGCATGATGATAAGGGCAACTTAATCTATTGTATATCAATGGGCATGAATATAACCCAATTAAAAAATATGGAAAAGGATCTGAGTGTAAGCGAGGAACGCTATAGGCTTGCCTTTGAAGGTGCAAATGACGGACTATGGGATATGAACCTATTAACTCTGGAATTTTATACCTCGAAACAATTTAAAGGAATACTGGATTTAAATGAAGATGAAATAATCAGTTATTCAGATTTTTTAAATCTGCTTTACTACCATAAGGACTTATTATCATTTAAAAGGGCTTTAAATGAGCATATAAGTCGAAAAACATCATTTTTTTCATATGAATGCAGAATAAAAACTAAACCTGGTAACTTTAAGTGGATTTTGATTAGGGGAAAAGCTGTTTATAATTCATTTGGCAGCCCAGTAAGAATTGCAGGATCCATTACTGATGTGACTAAAAAAAAGAATGATGATGAAGTAATAAAGAAAATGGCATACTATGATCAGCTCACTGGCATGCCAAACAAATCCTTAATGGAAAAGACTGTAGAAAATCAAATACTTAAATGCAAAGGTAAAAATAAGGGATTTGCTTTGTTTTTTATGGATATTGACAATTTTAAATCAGTTAATGACACATATGGTCATAATATTGGTGATGCATTATTAAAAGAAATAAGTAATTTAATAAAAAATAAGATAAGCATTTTAAATGATTGTTCAAGATTTGGCGGAGATCAGTTCATTTTTTTACAGAGAAATACTTTTTATATGGAGGACATAGTAAATAATGCTGAAAAAATACTAAATCTTTTTAAATATCCAATAAATATTAAAGGAAAAGAAATTTCAGTTTCTGCCAGCATTGGCATTGCACTTTATCCAAAAGACGGCTGCAATTTTAATGAACTTCTTAAAAATGCTGATATAGCTGTGTATTACGCTAAAGAAAAGGGTAAAAAAAGATATCTATTTTACTCAAAAGAAATGAATATAAAAATGTCTAAAAAATTAAAAATGGAAAGAGATTTAATTAAAGGTATTAAAAATGATGAATTTTTAGTGTATTATCAGCCTCAGATAGATTTATCCTCCGGGAAGCTAACCGGCATGGAGGCACTGGTAAGGTGGAATCACCCAAAAAAAGGCATTATTCTTCCATTAGAATTTATTCCTTTGGCTGAAGAAACTGGGCTTATAATGGAAATTGGCAAAAAAGTATTATATGATGCCTGTAAACAAAATGCTCAGTGGCAGAAAATAGGATATGATCCTCTTAGAGTATCAGTAAATCTTTCCGCAAAGCAGTTTGAACAGGAAAATCTGGTTGATATAATTCAGGAAATACTTTCAGAAACTGGATTAGATCCTAAATGGCTTAATGTAGAAATAACAGAAAGTATAGTTATGCTTGATTTTAATTTTTCCATAAAAATGCTTAATAAGTTGAGAAATATGGGCATTCATGTCTCTTTAGACGATTTTGGCACAGGATATTCATCACTTAATTATTTAAAGTTATTTCCAATAGATGTTCTTAAAATTGACAAATCATTTTTAAATAATGTTATTGAAGATTCTACTGAAGAAATAATTGCTAGGGCCATCATTGAATTAGCACACAAACTAAATCTTTATATTATTGCAGAAGGTGTAGAAAACATTGATCAGCTGAATTATCTTAAAAGGCATAATTGTCAAATGGCTCAAGGCTTTCTGTTTAGCGAGCCAGTACCAAAAGATGAATTTGAAAAATTGTTAAAGGATCCAGGTGCGGTTTTGAGGTAGATTACAAACCGTACCTGTAATATTAATTTATTAAATATTTATATAACCTCTACTTCTTCCGTTTCTAATTTAAGTCCGTTTATTTCTACATCATCTTTTAACTCAATTAGAAGACACTTAATACCGTTTTTATTTCTAATTTGTTTTATAGAGCGCAGATCTCCTGGAGTTATTGTTATATTGGTTTTTTCATTTTCTATTTTTATTGATCTGCTTTTAAAATCAGGCACAATGTTTCTGACCTTAAATTCATAATCCTTACCGCATACTTCCTCAAATGCAAGCTTTACAGCGTCTGTATTTTCAACTCCGCTTTCCTCTAAAACTTTTTCTATATCATTCATATTTACCTTTGGTTCATCCTCATCTTCTTTATCCTCTTCAACTTCAAGCTTGTCATTTATCCTTTCATATATTTCCTGCATAGTATCTGGTTTAATTGTACCACCAACTACAGTGTTTATAATTGCATTAAAGCTTTCCTTTTCCTCTATGGCCGTTGGCTTAACCATGCAGTTTAAAACACTTTCCACAAAAACAGAATTTATTTGCTTTGATTTTGATGAATAATAGATAATCTTGTTTACATCTACAGATTGTGAAGAAATACCTGGAAACATAAATCCATCCAAAGGGGAATTTAAATTAATTACAAAATCCAATGCAGAATTAGGTTTAAATTTCATTTCAGAATAATCGAATTTTAAAACCTTTTTTGGTGCATCCACCTTGTTTATGGTACATAATATAATATCTATAGCTTGTACATAATCGTTTATGGAATCTTCTCCTTCAGTACTTTTCTTCTTATTTCCTTTAATGTACTCTGCCTTAACAAAATTTATAACAATATCAGTATCATATGTATAATTCTTTGATATTTTGTCTACTATCTGGTCGCCGCAGTTAACTATGCTTTCGTCATTACTTAAAGCTTTGTATAAAATCTGCTGGGTATTTTTAGAACTATCATCATTATTTTCGCACTGGAAATCCAACTCAAATATTTTAGAATCTATTGTTCCTGTCAGAACCTTTTTGAAGTTACCCAAATATAGTTCCCTTTTTTCAATATCCATCATTTCAAATTGATTTAATTCCTTTGTTATTATCTGAGCATTATCTTTTTTTAAGTACACACTATATACTTCTTTTATTGAAAGATTGTAGCTCCCAATTTTAAATTCTTTCCTTATATCAGCCAAATCTTTTTTGTTCATGTTTTTTACCCCCAAAATTTATCATGGTATGATTTCTTTATTATTTTAACATTAGTGAATATATATTTCAAAATATTTAGTAATTAGGAATATTCTACTGTTAAATTAAGCTAATTTAATTTAATTGGCCTATAAACAAGGTTGACATATATGAGTATTATTGATATAAATAATGTATCACATATATGAATAATTACATATTATATGTAGTATATATTATATATATTACTCATATTAATAAAAATACGGGGGGAAATCACATGTCTATTAAAGTAGCTATTAATGGGTTTGGAAGAATTGGGAGAACGGTGCTTAGAACTGCTCAAAACAGGCTTGGAGAAAATGTAGAAATTGTTGCTATAAATGCCAGAGGTGATAGTAAGACTTTGGCACATCTTTTTAAATATGACTCATGTTATGGTAAATTTCAGGGAGATGTTGAAGCCAAGGAAGATATGATTATTGTAAATGGCAAAAGCATAAAAGTGCTGAGAGAAAAAGATCCTGAAAATCTGCCATGGGAAGCTATGGATGTTGATATAGTTGTGGAGTCTACAGGGGCTTTTAAAGATAAGAAAAGTCTAATGAAGCATATTAAAGCCGGGGCTAAAAAGGTTATATTAACTGCTCCAGGGAAAGATGAAGATATAACTATAGTAATGGGTGTAAATGAAGAATGCTTAGACGTGGATAAACATGTTATAATATCTAATGCTTCCTGCACAACAAATTGCCTGGCTCCTTTTGCAAAGGTATTGGATGATAAATTTGGAATAATAAAAGGCTTAATGACAACCATACATTCCTATACCAATGATCAGCGATTATTAGATAAAAATCATAAAGATTTAAGAAGAGCAAGAGCTGCCGGCGAATCCATAATTCCTACCACCACCGGAGCTGCAAAAGCTGTGGGCAAAGTACTGCCAAATCTTAATGGTAAGTTAAACGGTTTCTCAGTTAGAATACCTACGCCTACAGTATCTCTTACAGATTTAGTATGTGAGGTTTCCAAAAATGTTACAGTAAAGGAAGTTAACAATGCATTTAAAGAAGCTGCCAATGGGTGCATGAAGGGAATTCTTGGTTACTCAGAAGAGCCCCTTGTTTCAATAGATTACAAAGGTGATGAGCGTTCCTCCATAGTAGACGGTCTTTCAACTATGGTAATGGAAGGCAATATGGTTAAGGTTGTTTCCTGGTATGACAATGAATGGGGTTATTCCTGCAGAACAGTAGATCTTGTAAACTATACTGCTGCACAAATGGAAAAGCAATCAGAAAATAAAATGGGTTTGGCTGTTTAAAGCAAATTTTAAAGGATATGGTCGTATCGACTATATCCTTTAAAATTCGGGTGCTGCCTGGTAGCATCTTACATATTCCGGGTGCTGCCTGGTAGCATTCGACAAGTATCATCATTAAATGATAAAATCTTAACAAGCCTGTCTCTACCTATTATAGTATTCTGAAAAATGTTTACAGCATTTATTTTGTACAGTTCAGGATCAGTCATGGCAGGACTAAAATGAGTAAGTAAAAGTTCATGAACATCACCTTCCAGAGCAAGTTTTGCTGCTTCACTAAATGTCATATGTTTATTTTTTTCAGCCTTTTCTATATCCGAATCATTGCCATAGGTACCTTCACATATAAATAAATCGCTGTGAAAAATAAACTGAGGTATTTTATCAGTGGGTCTTGTATCTGTAATAAAGCTGAGTTTTATACCCTTTCTTTCACTTCCAAGCACCATTTCAGGCTTATACTCTCTATTCTTATAATTAATATTTTCTCCCTTTTGAAGCCTGCTCCATAGAATCTTTGGTACCATGTTTGAATTTGCCATTTCTACGTCAAATTTCGGCTTTCTTTTTATATAAAAGCTATATCCTATGCAGGGTGATGAATGGTCAAGCTCTATTGTAGATATTATAATGTCATCTTCCTCCACGATGCGTTTTGGAGATTCAATTATATTAATTTCATAAGGTAAATATGGAACAATTACCCTAAGTCCCTTTATAATATTCTCAATACCTTCAGGTCCTATAATTGTAATTGGCTCTGTTCTTCCACTGTTGCCGATAGTTGCAAGCAACCCGGGAAGCCCAACAATATGATCACCATGGGCATGGGTTATACATATTACATCAATAGATTTAAATCCCCAGCCAAGCATTTTCATTGACACCTGAGTTCCTTCACCGCAATCTATAAGAATCTTTTTACCTTTAAAATTAATAAGCAGAGAGGACAAAAACCTTTCAGGCATTGGCATACCTCCACCACAGCCAAGTAGAGCTATATCAACCATTAATATCGACCTCCTTTAGGGGACGGTTAATTTTTTATAATTATCTATTTATATTATAATATTAATTGTTTAAGCTGATTTTATTTTATTAATTTTTTGCTTTAAATCCTTATTTAGGATTGTACATAATAATTAAATGTATGCAAATAAAACCTTATATTAATATTTAAAAAAATTAAGGTTTATAAAAATATAATTTAAATTGTTTTGATTTTATTGAGATGCTTGCTGAATAATAAATTTGTTTACAATATCCTTATACCTATCCGCCGTTGATATTAATTCAACTCCAATAGAACAGAGCTTTGATACTCTTGACTCAGTTATATTACCAAGGATTTCGCATATATGCTTCATTTTAAAATTACAGAGACTCCTCATTAATAATACTGCTAATGCCCTTGCAGACTTATTATTTCTGTTATTTTTAACATATAGCATAACTTTATTTATTCCTGTTTCTTCTGATATGAATTGTAATATTTTCTCAGGATTAAAGTTTCTTGCTAATATTTTTCTTTCGCTTCTATACTCAGTTTTTTCATCTTCAAATTCTATTTCCTTCTTTAATTTCTCTTTGTCACACATATATACAAGCTTGAGATAGTTTTCCCTTGCTTTATTTACATTTGGCCCCAACATTTGCATTATGTATGCTTCATCTAAGAGACCTATTTTATCTTTTTCAATACCTAAATATACACTTAAGCTTGAATATTTATATTTTTCCGGGCATGTTTCATAACCCTTTATTTTCAGTGGATTATTGTGGATATAAGCTGATAAAGTGATTAAGTATCTGTCTGTGTCTACTATTTTACTCTTAAACCTATCCTGAAACACATGACCATGTCTATCATGAATTCGGTTGAATGTTATTGCATATTTAAAATTTAACCCATGCATTATTTTTGATATGTCCGCCCCATTGGAATCTATTATAAAATGAGCATGGTTGCTCATCATACAATATGCATAAACCTTAAATCCATATATTATTTGGTAATTTTTCATCTGATTCAAATATTTTTCCTTGTCATCATCATTCTTAAACAATGGGACTTCCGTTATACTTCTAACCATCACATGATATATTGCATCTTCAAATTTTATTCTTTCAGTTCTTGGCAAAAAAAGCACCTCACTTTTGTTAATTTCTACTATTTTAATAGTATTGACCTTAAGTGAGGTACCTATACCCATAGGTTCCAGAAACTAGTTAGTTATTAACCGTCCCTTAAACTTAAAATTACATAATGTTTGCTCTTCCGTTGTAAACAATACCTCTTGACACATCCATGGTTACAAAAGATCCTGTCTTTAATATGTCTAATGCACCACCTGCACCGCATATTAATGGAATTTCATTTGAAATACATTCTATTGCCAGATGGGATGTTAATCCACCTTCCTCTGCAATAACTCCTGATACTCTGTTAAGTACAGATAGATAGTCCCTGTCTAAATTCTTTACTACAAGAATATCTCCATCCTCCAGGATTTCATCTGCTTCTTTTGCATTTTTAACAATTTTAACTGTTCCATATCCAGGGTTAACTCCTGCACCTCTTCCCTGAACAAGAATATCTCCAACTACATGAACTTTTAACATATTTGTTGTTCCGGAATAAGACACTGGTATTCCTGCAGCTATAACTACAAGGTCACCCTTTTTAACATAACCTGATTTTAAAGCAATATCCACTGACTTTTCAATTAATTCATCAGTTGATTTCATTTTTGAAGTAACAATAGAATAAACTCCCCAGTTTAATGCTAACCTTCTAGCTACTACTTCACTAGTGGTAACTGCAATAACCGGGCATTCTGAACGATACTTTGAAACCATTTTTGCAGTATAACCGCTTTGTGTTGCTGTAATAATTGCTGATGCATTAAGTTCTGAAGCTGTTGTACATGTTGCCACACTTATAGCATTGGCAACACTTAATACATGAGATTCTCTCTTTTTCTTCAAAATGGAAGCATAATTTAGCTTTGATTCTGCAGCCTGTGCTATCCTTGCCATAGTTTGTGCAGCTTCAACAGGCCATTTACCATTAGCTGACTCTCCGCTTAGCATTATAGCATCAGTCCCATCAAATATTGCATTTGCAATATCTGAAGCTTCTGCTCTGGTTGGTCTAGGATTTCTTTCCATAGAATCAAGCATCTGCGTAGCTGTTACAACAAATTTGCCAGCTTTATTACATTTCTCTATTATTAATTTCTGTATTAATGGTACCTTCTCAATTGGAATTTCTGATCCCATATCACCTCTGGCAACCATTATACCATCAGAAAACTTTATTATTTCATCAATATTGTCAACGCCCTCTTGGTTTTCGATTTTTGATATTATCTGTATATCATGTCCACCAAACTTCTCTAATAACTTTCTTATGGCGAGAACGTCAGAAGCCTTTCTTATGAAGGAAGCTGCAATATAGTCTACTCCCATGTCACATCCAAATTTTAAATCATCCACATCCTTATCTGTAAAAGATGGAAGATTTGTTTTTACATTTGGAACATTAACATTCTTCTTTGTACTTATAGCTCCGCTGTTTTTAACTTCACAAAGTATATCTGTTCCTTTTACTTCTTTAACCTGAAGCCCTACAAGTCCGTCTGCCATTAATATCATATCTCCAGGTTTAACATCATTATATAACCCTCTATAGCTAAGATTACATTTTGTTGCATCTCCCTCAACATCTTCTCCGCAAACTATGGTGAAGTTAGTACCTTCAACCAGTTCAACCTTCTCAGGGAAATAGCCTGTTCTTATTTCAGGTCCTTTTGTATCAAGTATTATTCCAATCTGCTTATTGTATTTTTTCCTTAGTTTTTTTACTAAGTTTATTCTTACAGCATGCTCTTCATGATCTCCATGTGAAAAATTATGTCTTGAACAACTCATCCCTGCTTCAATAAGCTTAGATAAAACTTCCTCACTTTCACTGGCAGGACCTATTGTAAAAATCATTTTTGTTTTTTGCATACTTCTTTCTCCTTATATTTTATTTTTTCATTTTTAACCTTATTTATTAATTATATAATCAAATTAGCGTGAAAGTACATTTGCAATATTATATAAATTTTCATCAAATCTTCTTGGTAAGCTTAGGGCCTCATCAATATCATCGTCTACAATCTGGCCATTCCTCATACCTACAACTCTTGAAGATTTTCCTTCAATAAGCAGTTCAACAGCTCTGTATCCTAATCTTGAAGCCAAAACTCTGTCAAAGCATGATGGACTTCCACCTCTTTGAATATGGCCAAGTATTGTTGCTCTTGTTTCTATTCCTGTTATTTCCTCAACCTTTGTAGCTAGCTTGCCTGCGCCGCCAACACCTTCAGCAAGGATTATTAAGCTGTGCATTTTACCTCTCAGCTTTCCTTGAAGGATAGTTTTGCATAATTCATCTTCACTAAATTCTTTCTCTGGAACTATTATTTCTTCTGCACCTCCTGCTATGCCTGCATAGAGTGCTATATCGCCGCAATTTCTTCCCATTACCTCAACTATACTTACTCTTTCATGTGATGTTGATGTATCTCTCAATTTATTTATTGCATCCAAAACTGTGTTAATTGCAGTATCAAATCCAATTGTGTAGTCAGTATAAGATAAATCATTATCTATTGTTCCTGGCAGTCCAATGGTAGCAATTCCAAGTTTTGATAGAAGCTGGGCTCCATGAAATGAACCGTCCCCTCCAATTACAACCAATCCATCAATGCCAAAGGCTTTTAAAATGCTGGCTCCTCTTTTTCTGCCCTCTTCTGTTTTAAATTCCTCACATCTGGCAGTTCTTAATATTGTGCCGCCTCTTTGAATGATGTCAGAAACACTGTGTCTGTCCATTTCAAAAATTTCTCCATTAATAAGACCACTGTATCCCCTTTGAATACCCATTACTTTAATGCCATTTTCAACGCCGGTTCTAACCACTGCTCTAATAGCAGCATTCATTCCTGGAGCGTCTCCGCCACTTGTTAATACAGCTATTGTTTTCATAATATACCTCCTACGTCCATATGGGACATATTATGTCCCAGCTACATTGTAGCATACTTGTTATCAATCTTTATTAATTATTATAGCATAATATGCTATTTTTTTCACTTCAATATACGTTAATTTTATTAGATTCTATATAATTATTCAATGCTTTACGAAAAAAATAAAAAAATTAGAGAAGTTTACAATCCTTCTCTAATATTTTGCATTAAAGTACAAAAATTATACTGTTTTGAAGTTTTGGTCACCAATTTTTTTTCTTAATTCGCTTAGTATATCAATGCTTCCATCAACCCAGAATTCCTTATCAATTAAATACTTTTTTCTCTCTTTTTTAGTACAGATATAAATTGGTATATCTCCTTTATACTCCCTTAATAACGGTTTTAGCTCCTCCAGGGTAATTCTAACCATCTTATTCTCTTCTACAAGTATATATATACTCTGAAAGTTGGATTTAATTAATGGACGTATTTCCTCACATAGTATTTTGGGCTGTTCTTCCTCCCTTATACTTACTCTGCCTGTAATTAAAACTATTCCATCTTCAACTAGAAGTGATTTGTATCTTTCAAATACCTTAGGAAATACAACAACCTCAATACTTGAATACAGATCCTCCACCACTATAAAAGCCATCATATCATTTTTCCTGGTTACTTTTTTGCTAACTGAAGATATTATACCGCCTATTATAACCTTACTTCCGTCCTTAATTCTGGAATTCAGCTCAGTATTTCCATCTTCTAAAGATTGCGTTGTAACCAGGTCTATTATGCTTGTAGACACAGCCCTTTTTAAAACATCCTCATATTCTTCAAGGGGGTGTCCTGAAATGTACAAACCTGTCATTTCTTTTTCCATAGATAATATATATTTTTTATCAAATTCTTTTATTTCAGGATATTTAATTTCTATGCTGTTAAATTCAGCACTGTTGCCAAAATCCGTGAATAAATTTATTTGTCCTTTTATATTTTTTTTTCTGTCACTAGAAATTGAATCTAATACTTTTTCATAAACAGCAAGCATTCTTGAACGATAAACATTAAAACAGTCATAAGCTCCTGCTTTTATCAGACTTTCCACAACTCTTTTATTTATACAGCTGATATCTATCTTATTGCAGAAATCAACCAGATCTTTGAACTTTCCTTTTTGCTGTCTTGACATTACTATACTGTCTATAACATTTTTGCCTACATTTTTAACAGCAGCTAATCCAAACCTTATTTTGTCACGCTTAACAGTGAATTTAGCATAGCTTTCATTTATATCAGGAGGCAATACCTGAATTCCGCACTCATTAGCAAATCTTATATAATATGCTACCTTTTCACTGTCACCCATTACACTGTTAAGCATAGCTGCTATAAACTCAGTGGGGTAGTAACACATTAAGTATGCGGTTTGAAAACCTATTACAGCATAAGCTGCTGCATGGGATTTGTTAAAAGCATAACTGGCAAAGTCCATCATCTGATCAAATATTTTATTTGCGGCATCTTCGCTGATGCCGTTTCTTATACATCCTGGGACTGTAACTTCACCATTTTCATCTGTTATGCCATATATAAAATTATGTCTTTCTTCTTCCATAACATGATGTTTCTTTTTTGACATTGCACGCCTTACTAAATCGCTTCTTCCCATGGAATATCCAGCCAGGTCACGTACAATCTGCATTACCTGTTCCTGGTAAACCATGCATCCGTAGGTAACTGAAAGAATAGGTTCCAGTTCAGGTGTAATGTATCGAATTTCCTCAGGATTATATTTGTTCTTAACATACTTAGGTATTTCAGCCATAGGGCCTGGTCTGTAAAGGCTGATACCTGCTATAATATCCTCCAGGTTATCAGGCTTTAATTCTTTCATAAAGGATGTCATACCAGGTGACTCCAGCTGGAATACACCTACAGTTTTTCCCTCTCCAATCATTTTATATACATTTTTATCATCAAAGTCCAATTTATCTAAATCTATAGTTATGCCCTTATTTTCTTTTATAAATGCTACTGCATCCCTTAGTACCGTAAGTGTTCTTAGTCCAAGGAAATCCATTTTCAAAAGTCCAAGCTCTTCAAGGGTTCCCATGGTAAACTGAGTTACAATATTATCTTCATTCTTTTGAAGGGGCACATAATTTACCAGAGGCTTTGATGCAATTACAACTCCTGCTGCATGAGTAGATGTATGCCTTGGCAGACCCTCCAGTGATCTTGCCACATCAATTAAATCTTTAGTTCTTTCTTCATCATCATAGGCCTTTTTCAATTCAGGATTAATCTCAAGTGCCTTGTCAATAGTTATGTTAAGCATAGTTGGTATCATTTTAGCTATTCTGTCAACTTCAGCATATGGATAACTCATAGCTCTTCCAACATCCCTTATACATGCTCTTGCAGCCATAGTTCCAAATGTTATTATTTGTGATACATTGTCCTTACCATACTTTTGTACTACATAATCAATAACTTCCTGACGCCTTTCATAGCAAAAATCACTATCAATATCCGGCATGGACACACGTTCAGGATTTAAAAACCGCTCAAATATTAAATTGTATTTTATTGGATCTATCTTTGTAATTCCCAGTGTGTAAGCCACTATGGAGCCTGCTCCGGATCCTCTTCCAGGGCCAGTCATAATCCCATTGTCTTTTGCAAACTTTATAAAATCCCAGACAATTAGGAAATAATCTACATAGCCCATTTGGTTAATAATATTTAATTCATATTCCAGCCTTTTTTTCAAATCATCAGTTACATCCGGGTACCTTTCCCTGATTCCCTTATAACACAAGCTCCTTAGATATTCATAAGGATCTGTGCCTTCAGGCAGGGGAAATTTAGGCAGCTTTGAAACATGAAACTCATAATCGAAATTACACTGCTCAGCTATTTTAACTGTATTTTCAAGTGCCTCAGGTATGTATGAAAAAGTTTTATACATCTCCTCTGGTGATTTAAGATAAAATTCATCTGAAGGATATCTCATCCTGTCTTCATCATCTACTGTTTTTCCAGTTTGAATGCAAAGAAGAATATCATGTGCTTTGTAGTCTTCTTTTTTAATATAATGCACATCATTAGTTGCAACCAGCGGCACATCTATTTCCCTTGAAAGTTTTATAAGAAGTTCATTTACCTTCAGCTGCTCTTCTATTCCATGATATTGAAGCTCTAAATAAAATCCGTCTTTAAAGGTTTCTTTATAAAACAGCGCCGTTTCCTTGGCTTTTTCATAGTTATCATTTAGAAGATATGATTGAATTTCGCCTCCAAGACAGGCACTTAAAGCAATAATTCCACTGCTGTGCTGCTTAATGTATTCATGATCCGTCCTGGGTTTATAGTAAAATCCCTCAATAGAAGCATCAGAAACAATCCTCATTAAATTATTATAACCAGTTTGGTTCTTCACCAAAAGTACAAGATGATGAGTTTCATTTCCTCCATCAGTGCTTTTTATAAGCCTTGATTTAGATGCTACATATACTTCACATCCAATTATTGGTTTTATACCTTTTGCCTTGGCCTCCTTATAAAATTCAACACAGCCATACATAACTCCGTGGTCAGTAATAGCAATACTGTCCATGCCTAGTTCCACAGCTCTGTCAATTATTTGCGGTATTTTGCCGGAACCATCTAATAAAGAATAGCCTGTATGCTGATGCAGACTGACCCACTTTACCTTATTATCCAATAAAAAATCACCTTCTTCCTAAGTATGAATTATTTATTTTCTAAAGACCTTAACTGACATTATTGTTTTTGCAATAGATTCCTTATTTTTGTCGTACATATTAACCTCAATTTTTGAGAAATTTCTTCCCATATCGAGGATATCGGTATAAATATCTATTACGCTGTCTATCTGCACCGGTCTCATGAAATAGGTGGCTATACTGTCAACAGAAATATTTATATTATTTTTCTGCCTCAAAGATATAATTCCAACAGCCGAAAGCATCATGTTCAATGAGCTCCAGGAAGCTGTCCCAATTGGATCCAGCATTTCAGGAACGATTTTACCATAAAAGTGCATTCTTCCATTATCATATTTAAAATCTAAATTTTTTAAAATTAAATCCTCAATGGTCTCTCCTGCCTGAGGCTGTTTTACAATATACTGCAGTGCCTTTATAACATCCTGTCTTGTTATAACTCCAATAAGTTTTTTGCCCTTAACTACAGGGCATAGTTCAATTCCTTCCCATCCCATAATATGAGCTGTATATGCCACTGTAGTATTTGGAGTTACTGTTATTGGGTCTTTTATCATTATTTTTCCTATAACATCATCTAATTTAGTATTGCTTTTATTTTCCTTAAGAGTGATTATACCAACTATCTTCATATCATTGTCCACAACAGGATATCTTTCATGCTGGGTGCTTTCCATTAGTTCTTTCCATCTTTCCACCGTATCATCAGCTTTAAGATAATATGGGTTACCTTCCATAATATCTTCAACCAGAACTATATCCTTTTTTATAAGGCTTTCTGAAATTGCCTTATTTATCATGCTTGCAATGGTAAATGTATCATAGGAAGAAGATATTATAGGCAGGCATCTTTCGTTGGCTAAGCCTTTTATTTCATCTGAACAGCCAAATCCTCCTGTAATAAGAACTCCTGAATTATTCATAAGTGCAAGCCTTTGAGCTTCCTCCCTGTTTCCAACAATGACCAAGCATCCTGGAGTAATATACCTGACCATGGCATCAATAGTCATAGCACCTATTACAAATTTATTTAATGTTTTATGTATACCATCTTTTCCCCCAAGTAAAGTACCATCAATTATATTTATAACCTCGCCGTAGGTTAATGCCTCAATGCTTTTTTTTTCAACTTTTTCTATTCTTACTGTTCCAATTCTTGGCATTGTTGTTACAATTCCCATGTTCTCGCTATCCTTTATGGCCCTGTAAGCTGTCCCTTCACTGACTCCCAAATCATTTGCTACACTTCTTACAGATATTTTAGTTCCTACCTCCAGTGAAAGTATATGGCTTATAATATCATCATGTTTCGACATAATATCCCCCCTATCTGCCTTCTCTTTTTAGTTCTCCTGCTATTTTTTCAATTCTTCTAAGTCTGTGATTTACTCCGGATTTTCCTACAGCAGGTATAAGCATTTCTCCTAATTCCTTTAATGACTCATCAGGGTAAGCTAGTCTTAATTCTGCAATTTCCCTTAAATTCTTAGGAAGTCTTTTAAGTCCTATTTCCCTTTCAATGAGCTTAATGCTTTCCACCTGCCTTACTGCTGCATTTACAGTTTTGCTTAAATTTGCAGTTTCGCAATTTACCAATCTGTTTACATTGTTTCTCATTTCCTTCATTATCCTGACATTCTCAAGCTCCAGCAAAGATGTATGAGCCCCTATTATATTTAGCAGATCAACAATTTGTTCTCCCTCTTTTATATAGACTACATAACTGCTCTTCCTTTGAATCACCTTGGAAGCCAACCCGAAACTGTTTATAAGATTACTTAATGATGCAGCATATGTTTCATCGTGAGTAACAAATTCAAGATGATAAGTTTTCTCAGGATTGCTCACACTTCCCCCGCCTAAAAAGGCTCCCCTTATATATAATCTTTTACATTTCTCATTTTTTACAATTTTATCTGAAATGCTGTAATCAATGGCTATGAAGCTATCATCTTCTTTAAGTACTCCAACCTGCATCAATAATTGCTTTACGCCGGCTTCTTCATTGATTAGTATAAGGTAAACGTTGTTTTTCTTTAAAGAATTGCTTTTTTTAACAAGTATCTTTGAGTGTATATTAAATTTTTCTTTTAATAATTTGAAAACAAGTCTGGCTATGGCAGGGTTCTCTGTTGTTACTCTAAAGCCTATATGTCTGTTTGTACCAAGTGTTAATGTGCCGCTTACTTTCATAATTGCCGAAAGCAATGCTATAGCTTCATCTTTTTCTAATTCAGTATATCTGCAGATTTCATTTTTTACCTTTAATGAAAATGACATATTTATTGCTCCCTATTTTTTTTCTTTTCTTTTAAACGTTCTGATAAGTAGAAATACTCAATGATTTTCTTTTTATCATAAAGAAGCTTTTTCTCCATTATTGTCTCTATGAGCACAGAAGAAAGTTTTTCTGCGTTATGCCTTACAAGACCATTAGTAACTTTTATAAAATCACCTTTTAATATTTCAATTCCCTTATCTTTAATTTTATCTTCTCCTATAGAAACCATACAGGAACCTTCATCCTTATATTTTTTCTCAAGTTCCTTATCCATCTTTCCTACATTAACAGCTACACAGTCAACTATATCACCTGCATGCTTCACAATAGCATTAATATGATCTGCAACAGTATAATTATCACTTTCACCAGGCTGTGTCATAATGTTAGCTACATAAATAACAATTGCCTTAGTCTTTTTTAGTGCACTGGCTATATCTTTAACTAAAAGGTTTGGAATAACACTTGTATATATACTTCCAGGGCCGAGAATTACTGCATCTGCTTCCATAATTGCATCTACTGATTCCTTAAGAGCCTTTGCATCACCAGGATCTATAAAGACTCTGTCTATTGGACTGTCTTGCTTTAATGCCTCTTCCGGTATATTGGACTCTCCTTCCACAACATTTCCATTTTTCAGCCTGGCTTTTAAAATCACATTGTCCAGTGTAACAGGAATGACTTTACCGGTTACAGCCAGTACAGAGCTCATTTTTTGCACTGCTTCCTCAAAATTATTTGATATACCATCCATTGCAGCTAAAAAAAGATTTCCAAAACTTTGATTCTTAAGCCTGCCGTCTTTAAATCTGTATTGCAGGAGCTCTTCCATCAATGGCTCAGTATCTGACAATGCCATTATACAGTTTCTTATATCTCCAGGAGGAAGAATTCCCAAATCCTCTCTTAAATCACCTGATCCACCGCCATCATCAGCTACAGTAACAACAGCTGTAATATTAGATGTATAGTATTTAAGTCCTCTAAGCATTGTAGAAAGGCCTGTTCCTCCGCCTATAGTAACAATCTTTGGTCCCTTAACCAATAATCTTTTTTCATAAATAAGGTTTTCCAATCTCTTTGAATCTAATGATATGGACAGATAACCTCTATTAATCAATGCTATTATAGATCTCATACCTTTTGTAACTGAAACATAAAGTACAAATATACCTGAAAAAACCAGGAATATATAAAATGCTATATAATACGGGCTATAGATTCTATGCCTGACAAATTCCAACATACCAAAAACTATAAGCAATATACCCATTGTGCCAAGCAATATCCATCTTTTCACCTTTATTCCGGGTCTCAGCCAATCCACTATCTTCATAGTTTTTTATCACCTCTATGAACATCCTCATTGATATCTCTATGTTCAATATTGACCTTATAATTTTTGTCTTTTAATTTTTCATAGATTACATTGGCTATTGTAACAGATCTGTGTCTTCCCCCTGTGCAGCCTATAGAAACAATGAGTTGTCTTTTCCCTTCATTTAAATAATTTGGTATTAAAAATTCCAGCATATCTTCAAGTTTATCAATAAATACATTGGTCTCTTTAAAATTCATAACATAATCCCTAACAGGCTTATCGTTTCCTGAATAATTCTTTAATTCCGGGATATAAAATGGATTTGTTATAAATCTTACATCAAAAACTAAATCCGAATCAACAGGGATACCATATTTGAAACCAAATGAAACAACTGTTATTATAAGCTGATTCTCAATCTGTCCTTCTTCTGCGTAGACCTTACTTATTTCTTCCCTCAGCTCTCTTGGGGACAATTTAGATGTATCAATAATATTATCAGCCCTATCCTTTATTTCCCTGAGTTTATTTCTTTCCAGCTGTATACCTCTCAGCACTCTGCCGTCAGGTGCCAGGGGATGTTTCCTCCTGGATTCTTTAAATCTCTTAATAAGCACCTCATCAGCAGCATCAAGGAATAATATTTCATATTTATAGTTCTCTTTCTCTAAATATTTTAAGGTTTCAAACAGATCATTGAAAAATTCTCCACCTCTGATATCTATAACTAATGCTATTTTATCTATTCTTCCATCCGTTTGGAAACAAGCTTCCGCAAACTTAGGAATTAATGTAGGAGGCAGGTTATCAACACAAAAATATCCTAAATCTTCTAAACTTCTTATTGCCTGAGTCTTTCCCGCTCCTGAAAGACCTGTTACTATAACAAATCTCATATTAAATCCTCCTATATCATATTTTCAAATGTAAAAACACAATGTGTATTAGTACAGTTTTATATTTAACATTATAACACATAGAAAATCAATATTAAATAAAGCTGATCAGAAAGCAAAAGATCCTCCTTAGTGGCACCAAAGAGAATCTTAACTTTAAATATTTAACATAAAACTTTTGTTAAAGCACTAATAAATTTTTCATTTTGCTCCTGTGTTCCAATTGTTACTCTAAGCCATCCTTTCATGCCCAGTAAATAGCCTGGTCTTATGATAATACCTAATTTCAACAGCTCCTGAAAAACAGTTTCATCATCTGTTTTTACATTTACCATTATAAAATTAGTATTGGTTTTTATATATGGCAGATTAAGTTTATCAAATTCAGCATATAAATAATCTCTTCCATTTATATTGGTATCGTGAACTAATTTTATAAAATCCTTGTCCTTTAGTGCAGCAAATGCAGCCTTTTGCGCAAATAAGCTTACATCAAAGGGTCCAATTACTGAATTTAAGTACTTAACCAACTCTTCATTTGCAATTCCATAGCCTACCCTTAAGCCGGCAAGTCCATAAGCTTTGGAAAATGTCCTAAGAATTATCACATTAGGATGATTTCTCATTAACTTTATGGAATCAGGAAATTCCGGGTTTGTTACATATTCTATATATGCTTCATCCATAATAACCATTACATTTTCTGGTATACGGCTGAAAACCCTATCCAAGTCACTGGCTGTAAATATTGTCCCTGTTGGGTTATTGGGATTACAAAGCCATATAATCTTTGTTTTATCAGTAATACAATTTACCATGGCATCAATATCCAATGCATTATCCTTCATGGGAACAAAAATGCTCCTGCCTCCCATAAGCTTTACTGCTGAGTCATATCTTGCAAATGTGACTTCAGCCATTATTGCTTCATCTCCCTCATTCAAAAAGGCAGATGCTAAAACTTTTATTAAAGCATCAGATCCAGTGCTGCAAAATATGTTCCCAGCATTAACATTAAGTACACTGGCAAGCTCACTTTTCAGCTCATAATTGGATGCATCAGGGTACATTTGTGTTTCATTAACCAAATCCATAAGCACCTTTTTCACACTTGGTGAACATCCCAATGGATTTTCGTTAGATGCAAGCTTTATTACCTGTTTAAGTCCCAGTTCTCTTTTTACCTCACTGATTGGTTTTCCTGCTTTATAGGCAGGTAAGTTTAATATTTCCTTTCTTAAACAATAACCCATGATTATTACTACTTTATTTTAAATAAAGTAGTTTCCCCCCTTCACATATTAATTTTAGAGAATTAAATTTATATATTTATATATATACTTTGAATTAAATCTGCAAAGTATATAATTCTCTAACTATATAATTTCATTTAACAGCACAAAAGCAGATGTTATTCCCCAATAATTCTTACTTCAGTCTGAAGTTCAACATTAAACTTTTCTTTAACGGTTTTCTGCACGTAGGCTATTAAATCCAAAATGTCCTTAGCAGTAGCTTCTCCTTTATTTATAATAAATCCAGAATGCTTTGAAGACACCTGAGCACCTCCAATTGAAACGCCCTTTAATCCACTGTCCTCTACAAGCTTACCAGTATAATATCCCTCTGGTCTTTTAAATGTACTTCCTGCAGATGGATACTCAAGAGGCTGCCTTTCACGCCTTCTTCTATTTAAATCATTAACTCTTTTTTCAATATCATCATGATTCCCATTTTTCAATTTAAATACTGCCTGAAGCACAGTATACTTGTACTTCTGAATAGCACTTATCCTGTATCCAAGTTCCAGCTCATGGTATCCTAAAGTCCTCATTTCACAATTCTCATCTAATATTAAAGCACTTTCGATAATATGGCATATTTCTCCGCCATATGCACCTGCATTCATAGTAACTGCTCCGCCTACACTGCCTGGTATGCCACAGGCAAATTCTATACCTGTAAGGCTTTCTTCCACAGCTCTTTTTGAAACATCCTTTAGCTCAGCACCGCTTTGTACTATTATTTTTTCACCTTCAACGGTAATATCATTTAATTTGGCGAGTTTTATTACAACTCCCCTGATCCCGCCATCCTTAACCAGAAGATTAGATCCATTGCCGATTATATAAAAATCAGTATTATTTTTTATACATAATTTTATTGCCCTTTGAACCTGTTCATAGTTTTCAGGAGTAACTAAAATATCAGCAGGTCCTCCTACTTTAAATGATGTATGATTTTTCATTGGTTCATTTATAAAAATATTACTTTCATCAATAAATTCGCAGAATTTATTATATAAATTATTGTCATGATTCATAAAAACATTCTCCTTGAAATACTAAAGATATAAATAGTATAATGTATGTATTTTGGTTAATCAAGTTCTAAGTCTTTAAGCTTACCCTTTTTTTTCAAGTAACTAATTAATTTAAGCTCATCAGTATTCATAATTAAATCTTCAGATATATTCAGCTTATTTATGAGGCTTTCTGCCTTTTGAAATCTGCCAATCTGAAAACAGGTATGAGCATCACTTCCAAGTATGAGTTTAACTCCATTTTCCTTGCAGAGCTTTGCAATTTTATAGCAGTTTTCTTCACTTCCAGCCCTTGATCCGAAAGAACCGTTATTTATTTCTATTAAAATATTTTTATCTTTTGCTTTTTTTACTACCTTCTCTTCCCATATAGGAAAGATGGGATTACCTGAATGGCCTATTATATCTATATACGGATTATCCATTACATTAAGCAGGGCCTCAGTGTTCTCATCCCTGCTGCCAGGCTTAATGCACACATCATAAAGACTAGCTATAATTATATCCAGATTCCTGCATATTAATTCAGGTATATCAATATTTCCTTTATAGTCAGTGATATTAGCCTCGCAGCCCCTAAGCAAAGTTACATTATCAATTTTCCTTGGCCAGGCCTTCATATTGGAAAAATAAAACAAGTGGGGTCCTCCCGGCATATTGGGGCCATGATCTGTTGTTCCTAATAATTTAATTCCCTGTTTTGAAGCTTCTTTTACATTCTCTAATAGTGTGGTATATGCATGACCGCTTACAATTGTATGTGTATGTGTATCAACTACATACTTCATTTTATCACTCTCCATATCAAATGTTACTTATTTGCTTTAAAATAATTTATTATACTGTTTGCAGCTTTTTCATCAATAGACTCCGTACTTATTAATTCTTCAAAACTTGCTGCCTTAATTTTATCTATACTTCCAAATTTTCTTAAAAGTTCTTTTCTTCTTTTATCACCTATGTTAGGTATATCCTCAAGTATTGAATGAAGTACTCTTCTGTCCCTTAAGCTTCTATGATATGTAATTGCAAACCTGTGTACTTCATCCTGAATTCTTGTTATCAGCTTCATTACATTAGAATGAGAATTTATGGGCTGCTCCTGATTATTAAAAATAAGGCCTCTGGTTTTATGTTTATCGTCCTTTACCATTCCACATACAGGTATATCAATATTAAATTCCTGCAGTACTTCCAAGGCAACATTTACCTGGCCCCTGCCTCCATCCATCATGATTAGATCAGGGAATACGCAGAACTTTCCGTTACTTAATGAAAGATTTCTTTCCTGTATGGACTTAATTTCATTAAGTCCATGCTGAAATCTTCTCCTGAGAATTTCCCTAAGGCTTTCATAATCATTGGCCCCTTTTACTGTATTTATCTTAAATCTTCTGTAATCACTGTTTTTAGGCCTTCCATCTTCAAATACAACCATTGATCCAACAGAATCAACTCCCTGAATATTTGAAATATCATAGGACTCAATTCTCTTTGGAAGTTCATTCAGATTCAATATTGCAGTAAGTTCCTGCAGCGCTGTCTTATTAATTTCACTATCCTGGAGATATTTTATTTTAAAGTTTTCCAATGTTATTTTAGCATTTTTATATACCAGATCCAAAGTGGATTTTTTTTCACCCTTTTGTGGAATCTTTAAGTAAACTTTACTTCCTCTTCTTAAAGTAAGCCATTGCTCTAATAGTTCTGCCTCATCTGTCTCAGGTACATAAATATTTTTAGGTATAAATGCTGTTCCCCCATAAAAGCTTTTAATAAAATTAGAAATAACTTCACTTACATCTGTTCCAAGTGTATTTTCAATAATAAAATGCTCTCTTCCGGTTATTTTACCATCTCTCAGGAAAAACACCTGTACGCAGCTATCCTTTTCATCACTATATACACCTAAGAAATCCTCATTTTCAAAATTACCTGTAATGATTTTTTGTTTTTCAGTTATTTTATCTATTGCATAAATTTTATCTCTCAAAGCTGCTGCCTTTTCGAATTCAAGATTTTCTGAGGCTTTATTCATATCATTTTTTAATCTGGTTACAATTTCCTTATCTTTCCCGTTTAAAAGATCCATAACATCCTGCACAATTTTATTATAATCCTTTTTATTTATATATGCACTACATGGCGCCTTACAGAGACCAATATGATAATACAGGCATGGTCTTGTTTTAGGTCCTTTTTCCGTAATATACCTTTTGCAGTTTCTTAGCGGAAATGTTTTCCGCACCAATTCAATAGTTTCATTTACTGCTGACACATCTGGGTAAGGGCCAAAATATTTAGCTCCATCCTTAGCCATCATTCTCGTAACAAATATCCTTGGGAAATCCTCGTTAATTGTGATCTTTATGAATGGATAATGTTTGTCATCCTTTAGCAGGATATTATATCTTGGAGTATATTTTTTTATTAAATTGCATTCAAGTATAAGTGCTTCCATCTCTGAATCTGTTACTATATATTCAAATTCAGCAATATTGCTCACCATTGCCTTAACCTTTTCTGTATGGCTTGAAGAGTTTTGGAAGTATTGCCTTACCCTGTTTTTAAGTATCTTGGCTTTTCCTACATATATTACCTCACTAAGTGAGTTCCTCATTATATAAACGCCTGGTTTTTCAGGCAGATTTTTTAAGTGATATTCCAAATCAAACATTAAAATTCTCCTATTCAAAACAATTTAGGAAGTTCCATCACTATATATAATAATCCTACAATCATAATTAGTTCCTCAACAAAATTGCCAGCTTTAGAACTTGTTTTATAGGTTATGGGCCACTTTACATTTTTGCTTTTAAAGGGATAAAAAAGAGGTATGCCTCTATCCGTCATCATGTCACAAATTAAATGCATTCCATAACCAGCTATAAAAGAATATATTAAAAACTGTTTATTATACATATTACCTATAAATCCAACAATTAATCCAAACATTATCATACCTGTAATGCTGTGTGTCAAGCCTTTTCTATGAGATGACAGAGCAATAATAAAAAACATTATTGCAATTGCTTTCAAAACAGGCTGATGGGCATAAATATAATCATACCATAAAATAATTATACCACTGCAAGTATAAAGTACAATTTTTGTCATTTTGTTTTTAAATGGCAGTATATATTTATTTACAATGCTCTTTGGATGATCAATGTCTGGAAGCAGTGACGAAAATATTGCTGTAGCAGCCCCAAGATAGCTGAATTTCCCAGGTAATTGACTGCATATTGCTATATAAGTAATCATCCCTATTCCTGCATGAGTTTTGCCTTTCATATTTTTCTCCTCAAATTAATATTATGTAAACATACGTTCTCAATAATATTATATCATTTAAATGAAAGGTTTTTGTACTTTATCATAAGAAAAAATAAGAAGCTGCATTTTCAAAAGAAATATGCAACTTCCATTAAACACTATTTGCCAAATGCTGCAGACATAGTCATTCTGGCAACCCTTGCTGCAGCAATTCCGCCCTGGCCTCCATCTTCTACAATAACAGCCACGGCAATTTGAGGATTATCATATGGAGCAAATCCTATAAACCAGGAGTGTGGCGGCGCCTGTGATCCCTCATCATAATGATCAGCTGTACCTGTCTTACCACAAACCTGAATTCCAGGTATGCTTGCATTAACCCCTGTGCCCTGTTCCACAACAGTTCTCATAAAATCCTTCATTACAGCTGAAGTATCCTTTGAAACAATCTGTCCAAGAGCTTCAGGAGCTATAGTCTTCACTGCCGCACCTTTATTGGTTGTTACCTGCTGTACTAAATATGGCTTCATCATTACTCCGTCATTTGCAATGGTGCTGGCTACTAAAGCCATTTCCATAGGACTTGCCAATACAGTACCCTGACCGATGGCACTTTGTGCAATATTACCCTTTTCATAATTTTTCAATGTTGGAAACTGGCTTTTTGCTATTGCAATTCCATCTGCAGGAATAGATTTATTAAAATAGAATTTTTCTGCTGTACTTTTCAATTTATCATTTCCAAGATCAAGACCTAATGTTCCAAATACCACATTGCTGGAATGAACATAAGCATCCTTAAATCCTATATCTCCAAATGATTCACCATTAAAATTGCTTAATGACTCCTTAGAATTAAATACCAATTTACCATTGTCAGTAAATGTTCTGTTTTGTATTCCATTGAAATTTTCCAAAGCACTAATAGCTGTTATGGTTTTAAAAGTAGATCCTGGAGGATATAGTCCCGATGTAGCTCTGTTAATCAATGGTTTATTTTTATCCTGATTTAGGCTCTGCCATATGTTCTCTAAATTATTTGGATCATAGGAAGGCTTTGATACTACTGCCAGTATCTCTCCAGTCTTAGGATTTAAGGCCACTGCAGCACCTTTATTGTCACCTAGTGCATCATAAGCAGCCTTTTGAATATTATAATCCAAGGTTGTCTGCAGATTATCACCTATCTTAGCTTCTGTTTTCCCTTTATTTTTAACAAAACTTTCAACGGTATCCTTAATATCTGTAGACATTAATTCAGTATCATATTTATTTTCTAATCCTGTTATTCCATACTTTATATTTACATAACCAAGTACATGAGCAAATAAAGGTCCATCAGTGTATGTTCTTTTTTGAGTTTCAGCATTCACTTTTGTACTTGTAGTTAAAGGTTTTTTATTTCTGTCATATATGGTTCCCCTAAGCACTTCATTTCTTTTAACCCATAACCTTTTGTTATTGGCATTATTTACTATATTAGGTCCCACAAAAATTTCAAAATATGTTATATAAATAAAAAGCCCTATAAAACAAAGTAAGAATACAAGTAATACCCTTTTTATGTTTTTAGATATATCATTCATATTATCTACCCTCTTCTGATATCTTCTGGATTATTGCTAAAGCAAAAAAGGTAATCATCATAGAGCTTCCTCCATAGCTTACCAAAGGCAATGTAATTCCAGTTAAAGGAATCATGTTTATAACTCCTCCTACTATAACCAGTACCTGTGCTGCAATCATGGAACTATAACCAACTGCTACTAATCTTGAAAATTCATTTTCTACATATACTGCTGCCCTCATACATCTGTAGAATAGTAAGAAAAATATTATAAGTATAGCAAACCCAACAAGGATGCCCATTTCCTCACAAATTGATGAAAATATAAAATCCGTAGCATTTACAGGAACATATTCAGGATGCCCTAAACCCAGCCCTGTTCCTGTAAGTCCCCCTGATGCAATTTGTAACATAGATTGAACTATCTGATAACCCTTGTCATTGGCATAAGGCCATGGATTCTGCCATATGAGAACTCTAAGCCTTACATGATCAAAAAGCTTGTAGCTTATCACAGAACCTACTGCAAATAATATAAAACATGTAAAGACATATTTAAACTTAGATGTTGCAATATACAGCATTGTTATGGATATTGCAAAAAATATAAGGGCTGATCCCAAATCCTTTTGAAGTACCATAAACCCAAGAGTTATCATTACAACTATAGCTGGTTCTATAAGCTGCTTAAAGTTTTTGTAATTATTTAAAGCCGAGGCTAAATAAGCTACTAAAAACAGTTTCGCAAATTCCGAGGGCTGAAAACTTACCCCGCCTATATACACCCAGTTTTTTGATCCATAAACTTCAGTACCTATTAACATAGACATACTAGCAAAAATCAATGTGAATACAAGATAAACATATTTGTACTTAACAAAACCTTTAAAGCTTGGTAGCAGTACAACTATAAGTATGTATCCTGTAACTCCCAGTGCAAACCAAACTATCTGTTTTATTGCATATGAAGTTGCAGGTCTTGGATATTTTGCTTTATTCATTACATCTGTTCTGTGAAGCAGATCATTTAAAATATCCAGTCTGTAAAGCATAACTAAGCCAAGCACTGCTAAAATACATGCAAATAAAAATATGTACTTATCTCCATCTGGGAAGAATCTTCTAATTACAAAAAAAGAATATCCTATGAGGACACATATAATTACACCAAGTACAATGGCTCTTTTATCAAATGTCTGCTTATCATTAATAAAAGCCAGATTTAAAAAGCATACCATACACAATAAAAAGGTAAGAAAAAGAAGTTTTAATTCATCCCTTTTGGTATCATACATAAAATCACTATCCTATCCTATTACTTTAAATGTAGTGCTTCCAACTTTAATTTCATCTCCGCTGTTGATCAATGCAGTACCTGAAATTCTTTTGTTATTAATTAGTGTCCCATTAGTACTGCCCAGATCCTCAACGAATATTTCTCCATTTCTATGAAATATTTTCAAATGATGAGAGGATACATATGGATCATCTAAAATTATGAGATTATCCTGTTTTCTGCCTATGGTAATGTCTCCTTGAATAGGAACTACTCCGCCCTTTTTCAGGTTTGAAGGGGTTTCACAATATAATATTTCAAGTCCCAGTGTTTTTCTTCTAATCTTTCTTCTTCCTCCGTTTTTTACATCTTTATACATAATTCTAAGTGCTGTAAGAATAATTATATAAACAATACCGATAATTATTATTTTGAAAATTAGACTTAGTTTACTTAAATCCATTTAACCACCTACTCATCCAAATTATTTATGTACAAATAATAATCATTTAAAAGACTAGCATATTTTTACTTTATGCTAGTCTACAAACAATTATAACATCTTTTTTAAATATTGTCCTGTGTATGACTTTTTATTTTTTGCTATTTGTTCCGGAGTACCAGTACATATAATATTCCCTCCATTTTCTCCGCCTTCAGGGCCTAAGTCTATTATATTATCCGCACATTTTATTACATCCAGATTGTGTTCAATTACAACCACTGTGTTTCCTGCATCAACTAGTCTTTGAAGTATTCCAATGAGTCTGTTTACATCATCAGAGTGAAGTCCTGTGGTAGGTTCATCTAAAATGTAAAAAGTTCTTCCAGTACTTCTCTTAGACAGCTCATAGGCTAGTTTTATTCTTTGTGCTTCTCCTCCTGAAAGCTGTGTAGATGGCTGACCTAGTTTTACATATCCAAGTCCAACATCCAGAAGAGTCTGAAGCTTATTTTTTATTCTTGGAAGGTTCTCAAAGAATTTACATGCTTCTTCTACAGTCATATTCAGAACTTCATCAATATTTTTACCTTTGTATTTTACCTCTAAAGTTTCTCTGTTATACCTTTTTCCTTTACAAACTTCACAAGGCACATATACATCTGAAAGAAACTGCATTTCTATTTTAATAATGCCGTCTCCTCTGCAGGCCTCACATCTCCCTCCTTTTACATTAAAACTGAATCTTCCGGGCTTATAGCCTCTCATCTTTGATTCTACAGTTGAGGCAAATACTTCTCTTATTAAATCAAAAACCCCGGTATATGTAGCTGGATTTGATCTGGGAGTTCTTCCAATAGGGCTTTGATTTATATCAATAATTTTATCAATATTTTCAATTCCCTTAATTTCCTTATGTGCTCCAGGGTTGTCTCTTGATCCATTAAGCTTTTTATTTAAACCCTTATACAAAATTCCATTTACTAAAGTACTTTTACCTGAGCCTGACACTCCTGTTACACAATTGAAAACACCCATTGGAAATTTTACGGATATATTCTTTAAGTTATTTTCTTTGGCACCTATTACTTCTATAAATTTATCACCAATTTTTCTTCTTTCCTTTGGTACTTCAATTTTTTTTGCACCGCTGAGATATTGTCCTGTAATAGAGTTTTTATTTTTTATAATATCCTCCAGAGGACCTGCTGCAACAACTTCTCCGCCATGTTCTCCAGCCCCGGGGCCAATATCTACAATATAATCTGCTGCTCTCATAGTGTCTTCATCATGTTCAACTACTATAAGGGAATTTCCAAGATCCCTAAGATGTTTTAATGTGGCTATAAGTTTATCATTATCTCTTTGATGAAGTCCAATGCTTGGTTCATCTAAAATATACAAAACCCCTACCAAACTAGAGCCTATCTGTGTGGCAAGTCTTATTCTTTGGGCTTCTCCTCCTGATAATGTTCCTGCTGTCCTTGAAAGGTTTAAATAATCCAGTCCTACATCAATTAAAAATTTTAATCTGCTTTCTATTTCCTTTAATATCTGTGAGCTTATTATTTTGTTCTTTTCTGACAGGTGGATTTTCTTTAAATATTCATATTCATCTCTTACACTCATACTGCAGAATTCAAATATGTTTTTATCACCAACAGTAACTGCTAAAACTTCTGGTTTTAGTCTGGCACCTTTACACTTTGGGCATGGATTATTACTCATATAATTTTCAATTTCAGCTTTAATATAATCTGAATTTGTTTCCATATATCTTCTTTTTAAACTATTTATAATTCCTTCAAAAGCATGGTCAAATTCCATGGTACCGCCTTCACGAGAATAATTAACCCTGATTTTCTCACCTTTTAGTCCATATAAAAGCATGTCTATAATTTCAGGCTTAAGCTTTTTTATAGGAGTATTCAAGCTGAATTTATATTTCTTAGATAATGCTTTTAGTATGCTGAATGTCCAGGAATCTTCGTTTTGTACAGTATTTGCCCATGGTATTATTGCACCCTCTGATATACTTTTACTCCTATCTGGAATAATTAATTTTTCATCAATTTCAAGCAAAGTTCCCAGTCCATCACAGGTATCACATTTTCCAAATGGAGTGTTAAAAGAAAACATCCTTGGAGTAAGCTCCTCAATGCTTATGCCACAGTCCGGACATGCAAACTTTTCACTGAAGATCATATCATTCCCATCAATTACGTTAACTACTACAGTGCCATCAGCTAATTTTAATGCAGCTTCTAAGGAATCTGCTATTCTCCCTCTGATGTCAGGCTTTACTGCAATTCTGTCAACTACTGCTTCAATAGTATGTTTTTTATTTTTCTCAAGTGATATTTCATCTTCATCAAAGTCTATGATTTCTCCATCAATTCTGGCTCTTACATACCCATTTTTTCTTATACTTTCTAATACCTTTGTATGCTCCCCTTTTCTTTGTCTTACAATAGGAGCAAGAATCTGAATTTTAGTTCTTTCCGGCAGCATTAATATACGATCTACCATTTGGTCCACAGTCTGCTGCTTAATTTCTTTGCCGCACTTAGGACAATGTGGTATTCCAATCCTGGCATACAGCAATCTTAAATAGTCATATATTTCTGTAACAGTTCCAACAGTAGATCTTGGATTTCTGCTGGTTGTTTTTTGGTCAATAGATATTGCTGGAGACAATCCATCAATGGAATCCACATCAGGTTTATTCATTTGTCCTAAAAACTGTCTTGCATAAGCTGACAGTGATTCCATATATCTTCTTTGCCCCTCTGCATATAATGTGTCAAAGGCCAAAGATGATTTGCCTGAACCTGAAAGTCCTGTAAATACAACGAACTTATCTCTTGGTATTTCCAGACTTACATTTTTTAAGTTGTGGACCCTTGCACCTTTTATTACGATTTTATCCCTCATTAATTCTCATTTCACTCCTTCGTATTTATGCAATTATATTTATTTAAGTTTCTTTTTTAATTTAAAAATCATGTCCCTCAGTTCTCCAGCCCTCTCAAATTGGAGATCCTTGGCTGCCTGTTTCATTTCTTCTTCGTATTTATTTATTAAAGCCTGTATATCATTAGTATTGGCTTTAATTGCCTCTTCTAAACTATCATACCGCTCAGTATTTTCCTCAACCTTCAATGGCTCTATTACATCCCTGATTTCTTTTACAATTGTCTTTGGAGTAATGTTGTGTTCTTTATTATACTGCATTTGAATTTTTCTTCTTCTGTTTGTCTCCCTTATGGCCTTATCCATGGATTTTGTTATATTATCTCCATACATTATAACCTTGCTCTCAGAGTTTCTTGCAGCTCTTCCTATAGTTTGTATTAATGAAGTTTCCGATCTTAAAAAGCCTTCTTTATCAGCGTCTAATATTGCTACAAGAGCTACTTCAGGAATATCAAGTCCCTCTCTTAAAAGGTTTATACCTATAAGAATATCAAACTTGCCCTTTCTTAAATCCTTTATTATTTTCATTCTTTCAATGGTATCTATATCCGAATGCAGATATGCAGCCTTTAGGTTCATTTCTTTAAAATAACTGGTTAGATCCTCTGCCATTTTTTTCGTCAGTGTAGTAACTAAAATTCTAAAGCCCTTTTTTATTGTTTCATTTATCTGAGCATATAAATCATCAATCTGCCCCTTTACAGGTTTAACAATTATTTCAGGATCAAGCAGTCCTGTAGGCCTTATTATCTGCTGCGCAATATTTGTTGAATGATCAAGTTCATATGGACCAGGTGTGGCACTTACAAACAGAACCTGATTAATCTTTCCCTCAAATTCATTAAATTTTAAAGGCCTATTATCATAAGCAGAAGGTAATCTAAACCCATATTCAACTAAAGAATCCTTTCTTGATCTGTCCCCGGCAAACATTGCCCTTACCTGGGGCAGTGTAACATGGCTTTCATCTATGAATAAAAGAAAATCCTTTGGAAAATAGTCTATTAAAGTTTGGGGAGGAGATCCAGGTTCCCTTCCGTCTAATATTCTGGAATAATTCTCAATTCCACTGCAGTACCCTACTTCTCTTATCATTTCAATATCAAAATTTGTTCTCTGTTTTAATCTTTGAGCCTCTAAAAGTTTATCTTGAGAAGTTAGCTCTCTTACTCTGTATTCTAATTCCTCTTCTATTTTTGTAATAGCAGCCTCCAGCTTTTCCTTAGAAGTTGCAAAGTGAGATGCAGGAGTTATTAAAGCATGTTCCCTAATGCCTAATATTTTTCCTGTTAGGACATCAAACTCTTTAATTTTATCAATTTCATCTCCAAAAAACTCCACCCTTATAGCTGTACTGGAAGATGAAGCAGGAAAAATGTCAAGTACATCCCCTCTTACTCTGAAAGTACCTCTTACAAAATTAATGTCATTTCTTTCATACTGTATTTCTACTAATCTTTTTACTATCTTATCTCTGTCCTTTACCATTCCCCGCCTTAGAGAAATGGTAAGCTTTTTATATTCTTCAGGGTTACCTAATCCATATATACATGAAACTGAAGCTACAACAATCACATCATTTCTTTCAAGCAGGGCTGATGTGGCTGAATGTCTCAGTTTATCTATTTCATCATTAATTGAGGCATCTTTTTCTATATAAGTATCAGTTTGAGCAACATAAGCTTCGGGCTGATAGTAATCATAATAAGAAACAAAATATTCTACACAATTTTCAGGGAAAAACTCTCTGAATTCTGAGCACAGCTGAGCAGCTAAAGTTTTATTATGTGCTAATACTAATGTCGGCTTTTGAACTTTTTCAATAATATTTGCCATGGTAAAGGTCTTCCCTGAACCAGTTACGCCTAATAAGGTCTGAAATTTATTCCCATTTAAAAAGCCATTTGAAATATTGTCAATTGCCTCAGGCTGATCTCCAGTTGGTTTATATTGTGAATGTATCTTAAATACTCCCATATTAATCATCCTTATTTTTCTTTTTTATTTTATCCAGAATATCCTGAAATTTATTGTTTTCCAGTTTAACAACGGTACTTCCCTTAGGAAGATTTCTAGGCACAAATACAATGCCTAATCTTTTAGTATTATTTAAGTGGTTATAGTTTAAATCTTTTATAATATTGTTACTTTTTTTAACCTTTAATTCCACAAAGTTTGTAAAATCCCTTAGCTGATTCATAATTTCGTCATCTTCATAAATTTCTCTGCCATTTATTCCGAGTATCTTGTCCCCGCTTTCCAAACCCATTTCAGATGCAGGAGATTTGGGTATTACATCCAGAACAACTATTCCTTCATCATCACTTACATATTTAGATTTTCTTGTAAACTCCAGTGAACTCTCATAGTTCAGCATAATCTCATGGGCTGTTGGTGCAAAAATAAGAACAAGCAGCTTAAAATAAATATTTATCACTGACAATTGAGCCAGAATAAACAAAACAATACTATAAATAATTATTGAAATTCCAGAAGAAGTCACTTTTTCAGTTTTTGTTTTAGTAAAAGTTATACTTGAATACCCTATGACCCCGTAAAAAGGTATCAGTATTTCAACAGCATCCCTAAGTACGCTGCCTGGAACTGATGTATTTATCAATGGCCACCAGGATGGCATTGGTGCAGTAGTTCCCCCTGCTATGGATTTGCTGCTGAGCATAATAATTAAAGCTATAGGCATAATCCAATACCTTTGAAAAGCAAATCCTCCTATAATTTTATTATCTCTGCTTGTAAATACAGGTATATATCCAGTGTCTCCATCAATAATTACTAAAAACCCTTCAATAAAATGCAGTACTGCAACCATTGTCATTAACGCAGTGACATCTATTTTTAGAAAATCTAAATTTGGAATTTTTAAAATTACTGACAGCTGGCTTAAAATAAGGCTCAGAAGTCCAATAGAAGCTCCCGAATATGCAAAGCACATAAATCTCGGGCTTACAAACATGAAGATAATAGAAATCAGAAAAATTAAGTCTACAGATGAATTTTCATCAAAAACTATACCTAAGTAAGACATAATTATACTGGCAGCTGTTCCGGCAAATATTCCTATTACAACTTGAGATATTGTCAATTCAAAGGGAGAGATTAAACTCTCTCCCATTATCATCCTCTGCATTGTCGTTGTCTTTTTATTTTGTCTATAAAGCATAAAGGCTAAAATTGCAAGAAATAGAACTAAATAGGGCTCAGTTAATGCATATGCTATAGACTTTAACGTATATACTAATATATTCATTAAAAATATTCCCCTCTCTGCCCTGTATGTGATAAACAAACACTTATTTAACTTTTTCCCTTGCTAATTGTAGTGCTTTAGTAAATTGAGGATCTGTACTTCTATCGTATGGTTTCTTTAGCAGTTCTTCCGGGTAAGCTACTTCCACATCAGGCTTTATGCCTATATGATGTATGTTTTCTCCATTTGGAGTATAGTATTTTGATATTGTAACCTTAAGTGCAGTTCCATTTCCTGTATCTATAATAGTCTGGACAACGCCTTTCCCAAAGGTTTTTGTTCCAACCAAAGTTCCAATTTTATAGTCCCTTACAGCACCTGAGAATATCTCTGATGCACTGGCAGTACCTTCATTAGTTAATACTACCAATGGAAGATTGGTATAGTCTCCTCCCTTTGAGTTATATTCCTTTTTATTATTATATTTATCTATAGTAGAAACTATAACTTTTCCTTTTGGAACAAAATTTGATACCATATCAACGCATTCATCCAGTAGTCCGCCTGGATTGCCCCTCAAATCTACAATAAGGGTTTTCATTCCCTTACCCTTTAACTCCTTGAGTTTATCAGAGAAATTCTTTGCTGTGTTATCATCAAACATTGATACATTTATATATCCTATATTATTTTCCAGCATCTCGCCTTTAACTGTAACCATATTTATCTTGGCTCTCTTTAATTTCTTATCAAAAGTTCCCTCAGCAGCCCTGTAAATTGTTAATGTAACATCAGTGCCATCCTGTCCTTTCATCATAGTTACTGCCTTATCCAGTTCTTTACCAGTAACGTCCTTACCATTAACTTTCACAATTTCATCTTTTGGAAGTATTCCGGCCTTTTTAGCTGGAGAATCCTCAAATACATCAACTACAAGTATTTTATCATCCTTAGCCTGAACCTGAAGTCCTACTCCGCTGTAATTTCCTTCAGTCTGAGAATTAAAATCCTGAAATTCCTTTTTATTCATAAATGTAGTATATGGATCATTTAAAGCAGCTGTCATTCCCTTTACAGCTCCCTCTTCCAAAGCTGTATCATCGATTTTGCCATCGTAATATTTATTCAGCAGATCTTTTACCTGATACATTTTCTGAAATTTTAATATATCTGCGTACTGCTGCTGCCCTATAATAACCTTTCCATTAGGAAGATACAATGATATAGCGTTACTTACTACAAATGTTAAAATATTGGTTATTAAAACTATTACCACTGTCCAAGCAATCCATTTTTTCTTTTTACCCAATTGATACACCTCTTTAATTTTATCTATAGAGGTTTTAATCAGAATGCAAATTTAAAACCCTATATTATTATTTCTTCAAATCTTAAATAATTATAACATTAAAAAAATATTTTTCCAAAATAATTTATTTTAATAATATGTTACTTTTATTTAAAAATAATTCATGGGTTTTAATAGGAATTATATCATAATTATATTTAATTTGCAAACATATGTTCTTACCTTATAAGCAAAAAAATTCCAGCAGCCATCCCCACTGGAATTTTAATATTCACTTTATATAAACTCTAAACTGCTAAGAACTTTCTAATTGAAAGTATACTTCCTGCAGCTCCTATGATTACACCAGTTAAAAGGAATAATCCTAAAATATTTGTAAAAATATATCCTGGCTGCACCATCTGCATAGCAATAAAAGAATTAGAAAACTTTATAAATACAGCCCTGTATGCATAATATAGCAAAACTACAGAAACCAAGGATCCTATAAATCCTATGACCATACCTTCCATTAAGAAAGGCCACCTGATAAACCAGTCCGTTGCACCAATAAATTTCATTATTCCAATTTCTCTTCTTCTTGAATAAACAGTTATCTTTATTGTATTTCCTATTAGGAATAATGAAACGCCGATTAATATTAAAAATAGTGTAATACCAACCCACTTTATGCCATTAGTGACTTTTACAAGTTTGTCCACTGCTTCCCTTCCATCTTTAATGGTTTCTATTCCAGGCATATTTTTGATTCCAGCCACAACTCCGGAAAGCATAGAAGGTTCCTTAACTTTTACAGTATAAGAAGTTGGCATTGGATTATCCTTTTCCATTCCAGCAACCAGTCCTTTATTCTCAGGGCCAAGCTGTTCCTTGAATTTATCCATGGCCTGTGATTTACTCTCATAAGTTACTTCTGTAACACCATCGCTGTTTTTAAGCTTATTTTCCAAATCATTCTGCTGTGATGTAGTAATGTTATTGTTAAGATAAATTTTAGCCTCTACCTTAGATTCTACATCCTTAACGCCCTGGTTTATATTTAAAATAGCCAGAACGAATATTCCTAAAATAAATAAAGTTGCTGCTACAGTTGCTGCTGCTGCAATGCTGACAGTTCTATTTCTCTTTAGTCCCTTTAAGGAGTCTGAAACAAAAAATTTATATGTATTAATCTTCATAACCGTATGCACCCCTTTGCTCGTCTCTTACTAGAACACCCTTTTCAAGAGCTACAACTCTTTTCCTCATTTTGTTTACTATATCTTTAGCATGAGTGGCCATAAGAATAGTTGTACCCGCATGATTAATATCATTTAGTATGTCCATAATATCCATGGATGTGTCAGGGTCCAGATTACCTGTAGGTTCATCTGCAATAAGCAGAGTAGGGTTATTTACTATTGCCCTGGCCAGAGCCACTCTTTGCTGCTCTCCTCCTGACAGTTCAGATGGAAAGGCCTTATATTTGCTGGATAATCCAACTAATGATAAGACAATTGGTACTTTTTTTCTTATTTCTTTATGGGGAGTTTCTATTACTCTCATGGCAAATGCCACATTTTCATATACATTTAAAGTTGGTATCAATCTGAAATCCTGAAAAACAACTCCTATTTTTCTTCTATAATAAGGTATTTCTCTTCTCTTTAACTTGGTTATATCTGTATCATTTACAATAACTGTACCGCTGGTAGGGTCAATTTCCTTCAACAAAGTTTTTACAAAAGTAGACTTTCCAGCTCCACTTGGCCCTACAAGAAATACGAATTCTCCTCTTTCTATGGTCAGGCTGATATTAGAAAGTGCGTACACATGATTATCATAAACTTTATTGACATTTTTGAATTCTATCATAAATACATCTCCTTGAATATTACTGTAATCGCTAAAATATAAGTATATTAAAATAATTATAACATAATAAGACATTAAGTTATAATTTAATTTGTATTAAATTTTTATAAATAAATATATATGTTTCCATAAAAAGAATTTTATATATTTTTTTCTTTAGATTTTATCATAATAATTAACAGAACCCCAAATATCTTATATATCTGGGGTTTATTTTATTTAGTTTTCTCCAATTAGATCCTTGAAACCTTCTCCCAATACTTCATGGGCATCACTAACTGTTATAAATGCTTTTGGATCTACGATTTTAATATAATCCCTAAGCTTGATAAACTCTTTTCTATCCATTACAGTATATAATATGTATGTATCCGTCTTTGTATATCCGCCATGACCATGAAATACAGTACAGCTTCTTTCCAATTCCTCAATTATAAATTTACTGATTAAATTATTATTTCTGCTCACTACCATAATCTGTTTTGATACATTTAATCCTTCAATAACACTATCAATAACAAATCCGTTTAGTATGACACATAAAAGTGCGTACATTCCAATATTAGCCCCAAATGAAAGTGCTGCAAATATTGTTACAATAAAATCCACAGACAGCAATGCTTTTCCAATATCAATATGTACAAACTTATTAATAATTTTAGCAAATATATCCGTTCCTCCTGTAGATGCGTTTTGATTAAAAACAATTCCCATGCCTATGCCCGAAATAAAGGTTCCAAAAATTGAGGCCAGGAGTAGATCCTTTGTTACTACCATATCAGGAGTTACAACCTTATCCAATATCCATATTATCCCTGATAATGTTAAGCTTGAATAAATAGTTTTAGCCCCAAATTTATTGCCGATAATTATAAATGCAATTATAAATAAAATACCATTCATAATGAGCATTAATAAACCTATAGGCATGGCAGGAATAAAGTGGTTAATGATAATAGCAATTCCTATTACTCCGCCTGCAGCAATATTATTTGGTGCAAGAAAAAATTCTGTACCTATAGCAACAAAAATTACGCCCAGTGTAATTAAAAAATATTGTTTAAATACCTTCATAATTTTTACCCCCAAAGTTATTATATTTATATAGAAAGAAATTTATTTTACACCTATGTAAAATAAATTTCTATTACATATGAATATATAGCAATGAATATTGATATAAAAAACAGTACATGGGCTAAGTTGAATTTTTTAAAATAAGTTTCCCACACATCCTGATAATTCAAAGGCCTCATAAATTTTGGCTTTATGAATGCTATACCAGCTATGCCAAGTCCCATAGCACTTACCCACTGAACAAATCTGCTTCCCCATGATAATATCTCCTTTATATTAGGGCCATGCATAATCATTCCAGCAATCATACCCAATATAAATGGTATAAAGAAGATGCCTACAGATAACTTTAAGCAGTATAATAAATCTTTAATAAAATCTTTTATAGAAGAACTCATATATTTACCCCCTTGCATTTAAACTAAATTATAAACTAATAGGGCGGTGCACAATTAATTGTATACCGCCAGTAATGCTCAGAATTATTTTATCATAAAATGTACTTTAATACTATGAAATAAAAGTAAGGGCTATAATGATAACCCTTACAAAAAATAGTTTTATATTCTCATATGCTTATAAACCAATACTTATCAGTAGTGCTTCATCAACTTTCTTCATATCTTCAACAGTCATGTGTCCTATTTTATCTTTTAATCTTTTCTTATCAAGAGTTCTTATCTGTTCCAAAAGGACCACTGAATCTTTGTTGAGTCCATATTCCTCAGAAGAAATCTCAACATGAGTTGGTAGCTTCGCTTTGTTTATCTGAGATGTAATAGCAGCAACTATTACTGTTGGACTATATCTGTTACCGATATCATTTTGAATAATAATTACCGGCCTGACTCCGCCCTGTTCCGATCCGACAACCGGGCTTAAATCAGCATAAAATATATCTCCTCTTTTCATCATCATTGTCATGTGGTAAATCACTCTCCGAAAGCTTTGCTTCATATTCTTTAAAATCTTTTATATCACTTGTAAAGCCAACTTCCGAAATTTCAAGGTTAATTTCACCCATTTCACAGTATCCTTTTTTCATCTGCTCTATGAGTTTTAACCTTTTTTTCTCCTCAATATATAATATTATAGCTTCCCGAATAAATTCACTTCTTTTTTTACTATCTTCATTTAAAGCTTCATCAAAGTCCTTGAAAAGCGCCTCAGATATATTAACTACTAATCTTTTTGTTCCTGACATGAATGAATTCACCCTCCTAGAGTTTTACAGCAACAATTTCAGCTATAAATTTACATATCTTTTATGTCATGACAATTTTCTGCATTATAATTAATTTAATTATATTCTATGAAAACTTTGGTGTCAAAAGATATTTATTAAACATAATTTCTGACCTTAATTACTTTTCCATTTTTAAAATACACTCTGGGTACTCTTCTGCTTATCATACAGGTTACTTCATAATTTATAGTTCCCATAAGTTCGGCTATATCATCTGCAGAAATTTTCAATCCATTCTGTTCACCTATGAGGACAACTTCATCCCCTACTTTGACTCCAGGAATATCAGTTATATCAATCATACATTGATCCATGCATATTCTTCCCACAACTTTTGCAAATTGTCCATTTACAATTACCTTTGCCTTATTGAACAATGATCTTGAATATCCATCAGCATATCCAACTGGCAATGTGGCAATTATACTTTCTTTCTCAGTTTTAAATTTCCTTCCATAGCTTATGCTTGTTCCTGCAGGCACTTTTTTTACATGAACGATATTTGTTTTTAATGACAATACAGGTTTTAAATTAATATTTTCTTTTTTAACTTCATTTGAAGGATAGCATCCATACAGTATTATTCCCGGCCTTACAGCATCATAATGGCTTTCAGGTAAATCCATAATTGCAGCACTATTGCCAATATGTCTTATATTAACATTTACATTGTTTTCTTTTAGATTTTCATAAAACCAGTTATATTTTTTAATTTGATAAAAAGTATAATCCTTATCAGCCTCATCAGCAGCTGCAAAATGTGTAAATAATCCCTCAATCACTATATTTGGCAATTTACTGATTTTATATACTTGTTTTATACTATCTTCATCAGGTAAGAAACCTATCCTCCCCATACCCGTATCTACAGCAATATGTATCTTAGCTGTTTTGTTTCTTTTTACTGCCGCTTTGGATATTTCTTCTGCTAATTCATAGGAATAAACTGTCTGCTCAATATCATTTTCAATTAATGTATCTACAAGGCTTGGAGGCGTAAATCCTAATATCATTATAGGACAGTGTATTCCTCCATTTCTTAATTCCACAGCCTCGCTAAGTACAGCTACAGCCAGCCTGGTTGCACCATTTTCTAAAAGCACTGGTGCCACATCCAAAGCGCCATGTCCATAAGCATCAGCTTTTACCACTGCTATTATTTCTTTACTTTTTGATATTCTTCTTATTTCCTTCATATTATTTTCAAGATTATCCAAATCTATTTCAGCCCATACAGGTCTTATATGCCTAAACATTGTTCCCCCACCTTTCATCAAAAACCACCAAATCATCTGGCAGCAGTTAAATTTATATATCTACATAGTAAAAAGCTTACTGTCCATCTGCACATTTGGTTTAAAATCTGTATATACAAATCTTAATACTTCCTTATAATCCGAGTCATACACAATCATCCACTGCGGCAGATAATCCCTAGCACTTACATATAAGGCAGCTCTTTGAATATTTAAATTATCCCCTGGTATTTCTAATTCAATAATTTCATATTCTTTCTCATCCAGCTTCTTAAAGTATGTTTTAATGCTTTCATTACTATAAATTAAATCTGTAAAATTTTTTATAAAACTCAGTTTATATGTTTTATCGTAACTTTCATCAGTTGTGTACTGACTGTTATTTTTTAAGTCTTTCACAAATATATTATTGCCCTTATAAACTAATACTCTGTCATCGCCCAGCTCAAATCTTGTACCATTTTTACCATCATAATATAATTTCCCTTCATAATTTAAGCTTTGTCTGTCATTTTTAGTTCTTATCTCTATATTACATTTATAACTTTTTAAGCTTTTTAAATAGTCAATTGCCTCTTCAGGATTTTTCTTATTCCCGCAGCCAGATAAAAAAATGCACATTGCTGATAATACAATAACATATAAAGCTGATAATTTATTTTTCATTTATTCCCCCAAATATTCATTGTTCATTATCAATATTATTCAACTTCTTAATATGTTATTCTATTTTTATTTGCTAAGTATATATTCTCACATTAAAATAAAATTTAGTAGTTCCACTGCTATATTTTAATAAATCATTGTTGGCACTATATTAGCTGGAGTCTTCCTTTACTGAAGTTCCTTTAAAGAGTATGGTATCTCATTTAATATATCGCTTGCAGTAACATTATACATATTCTGTGAAAGCTTTTCACCAGAGTAGCCATGTACATATGCTGCAAGACAGCTGGCACTTAGTGGATCATATCCCTGTGCAATAAAGGATGCTATCATTCCAGTTAAGCAGTCTCCAACTCCTCCAGATGCCATGGCACTGTTGCCTGTAGGATTAATTATAGTTGTACTTCCGTCTGTTATTACCGTATTATATCCTTTTAAAAGCACTATGATTTGATTTTCTTTTGCAAAGTCTTTTGCAACCTGAATCCTGTTATCTCTTATATAATCAATTGAATACCCAGTTAATCTGCTCATTTCTCCAAAGTGAGGGGTAATAACAATCCTGTTTTTCTTATTTTTTAGTAAATCCAGATTGTTTTTTAACACATTTATTCCATCAGCATCAATAACAACGCCGCAGCTGCTCATTTGTAATACTTTTTTTAAAATATCCAGTGTTCTTTCATTATTTCCCATGCCTGGTCCTATAGCAACTGCATTACTTTTGATTATCAATTCATTTATTTTTTTTTCATCTTCATAGTCAGCTGTCATAGCTTCACATAACTTTGCACTTAGAATATTTAATAGATCCTTTTCCGAAGCTAATGTTACCAATCCTGCTCCGCTTCTTACAGCAGCTTCAGTGGAAATAAATGCTGCACCTGAAAATCCCTTTGATCCTGCAAATAGTAGGACTCTTCCATAATCCCCCTTGTATGAATATTTACTTCTAACCATTATTAACTTTTTTATCATTGGTCTGTCAATAATAAGATAATTTTCATTAAATTTATCCTGAACTTCTTTAGGTACACCTATATCACAAATAACAATGCTGCCTGTATATCTGTCACTTCCATAATTTAAAAAGCCTTGTTTATACATTTGAAATGATATAGTCTTATCTGCCCTTATACAATTTCCCATAGGGACTCCCTTATCTGAATTAAATCCAGATGGAACATCTATTGAAATAGTATAACTGCTGTTTTCATTAATTATAGTTATTACTGTGTCATATATTTCCTGAATCTGCCTGTTTAAGCCTGTACCAAATATTGCATCTATTGTAATCTGACTTTTTTCGATACTATCTCTTAGTTCATATGCATCCTCAAGATTCTTTACAGATTTAATGTTTATATTCATATTTTTTAATATATTAAAGTTAGTTTTACAATCATTACTTAACTTTTCCTCTGAGCCAATTAGAAAAACTTGTACAGTTTTTCCCTTTAATAACAAGTGCCTGGCAACTGCAAATCCATCTCCGCCATTATTCCCTATACCGCAAACCACAGTAAAACTGCGGAGTTTTTCCAATTGTATATTTTCTATAACCTTTATTGCTGCATTCTCCATTAAAATAATTCCTGGAATCCTTAATGTGTTTATGCAGTAACTATCCATATTCCTCATAATTAAGCTTGTTGCAACTCTCATAAGATCTCCTCCTAAAATATTTATATCTCAATAATTACATAGGCCACTGCTATCTCCAATTCATGAGAAATGCTTAAATGAATTTTATAATCTCCTTGTTGTTTTAAAACTTTATCTGCCTTTTCCTTAAGTATTACCATTGGTTTTCCTGCTTTATTTTTATCTATTTCAATATCTTTAAAGGAAAACCCTCCAAAGCCTGTACCTATGGCCTTTGCCACTGCCTCTTTTGCGGCAAATCTGGCTGCAATAAATTCCGGTCTGTATTTTTTACTTTTTAAGTATTCAATTTCTAAATCAGAAAATAACTTATGGATAAAATTAGGATGTCTTATAACAGCACTTTTAATTCTAGACACATTTACTATATCAACGCCAATACCTAAAATCAAAAAATCACCCCCATGTACATCATAATTCAAAATTATTTTTTTTGAAAGAAAAAAGAGGTCTAACCCTCTTTTTAATCCGCTAATTTGCTGCGCTTTCTAATTTTTCATCAAAATCTATTACATACTTGTCTATATATTCTCCAAGAACCTCAATTAGATGTACTGGAGATACTTCATTGTCATAAAGCAGTTTAAGAAGATTATGTACTTTGAATCTGTAAGGGCTGATACTTTTTATACTGTCAACTGAAACCTCTCTTACCGCACCATTGACAATATTATGCCTTTCCACCTCTATTCCATATGACTGCACTTCCATGGTGTCATTTCCATATGACAGTGAAACATTGTTCTTAAGCATTCTATAATAATACTCATATATCCTGCCGCCAATGGTTTCACTTTTCACCATACTTTCTACTATCATATTAAGATTCCCCCTTAATTAACTTTATTAATATGTTATCATTTTCTCAAAAAAAAAGATGTCGTTTTGTGATACACTAAAATTATTAGTTGTCGCATAATAGCGACAAAATAGTCTATTGGGGGACATATTGTATTTGTCAATATCATTAAACAATAAAATATACTATTCTTTATGGGTGCAATTTTGTCGATATTCTAAATATTCTGACTATAATTTTAGAAAATTATTTTATTTAAAGTTTTCTGGAATATGTCCACATTTATTCCCAGGTACTTGCAAATATCTTCTATAATCAATATTGATATGAATATTATGGGTAAATCCTCTCCCTTATAGCTTTCCATCATGGCTTATTATAATTGTTTCTTTATACTTTTATAGCTGTCTTTCATTTCAGTTAAATTTTCTTCATTGGAGCTGTGCTCTGAGAACTTAGTTTCATTATAAAGGTCTGTAATTGCATTAAGAGCATCCTTTTCATTTACAAAAGTTCCTGCGTGATTTTTAAGCTGAGTGGCAGTCATGTATTTTTTAAAAAATCCTTTTTTGTCAGCCCTTATTTGAAATGCTCTATATACAGCTAATATTTGAGTTTTAATATCCTTATTTCTAAACATATTCCTAATAGTATCTGCGAATCTTGTTTTTGATGAGCTGTTGTCATTCTTAATTATTTTTTCGATTTCAACTTCCTCTGTTTCATCTAAAAGTCTTACTTTATATCTTCTCCTTAAAATAAATTTATAAATTAAAATTAAACCTGCTATGATGATTATAATCTTAACTGCCAATATTACATTACCTGGAATACCAGTATAGGCCTTATTTAATATAACTTTTTTAGTCTTGGAATCTTGTTGAATTAGTTTAGCATTATTCCAGGAACGCCTATTAAAGAAGGCAATTAAAGGTATACTGACTATATTGGCAAAGGCTTCAAGCAGCTTACTAAGAGCAGGCTCCACAAATGAGAATATAATTTTAATAAAGCTTATTATTTTAGCTAATATATTTACAAGAAAAATATAGGTTTTCTCCGAAGAAAGCAGTAAAACAGACAATATAATAGCAATGTCATATGTGAAAGATTTTTTGGATTTTACTTTAATTACCACATTTCTGCTTTCTCTTAACAAAAAAATCGCTAAAATGAAAAACAATATATAAAATCTAAATATATTTTTGTTATTATTACTGTTGAGCATAGGATAAACTAATCCTATTATTGAAATTGTCAGCATAAATACTTTGATTTTATCTGAAATGTAATAAAAATTAATATCCTCCTCATATACCTTTTCAAGAGTTAATAAAATAAAGACTGTATATATGAGATTCAGGCTGAATGAACCATTTAAAATAAAATATGATAATACTGTGCTTATTGAAAGTGCAATGGCTATTCTTATGAATTTACTGCTTACTTTTGACCTTAAAAAATATAGAATAAGCAAACCAATTACATTTACTATGAATAATTTATAGTCCACATTAGCATGTATAAAAAATTCACAAAAAATACTCCATAATATAAACCCGAATAAGTTCACACAAATACCATATATTATATCTATTGTCTTATGCACATTCATTATTATTCCCCCTATACCATAATTTTTCCAGTCCAGCTATAGAAGGAACTGTCCCTTTTTCCGATATATCAATAATTAAAATAATATATCCCTGTCTTTTCAATTTCAAAATAATGTTTAAACTATCATTATCCAGAAAAGGTGTAACAAATACATAAGTGGAATTAATACTAAATTTTGTGCTGTACTCGTTTATAACACTGCCAAGTGTATTTCTTGGGATATAATCCATCCTGGCACAGCTTTCCAGAATACTTTGAAAGGACTTTATAGATGGTGTGATAAAACAGCTTCCTGATTTGGAGTTATTAATAATGTATCCATTTGTTAAAAAGCCTACTGCTACTCCGGTTCTAGCTGCCTTATTAGCAAGTGAGCATACTATATCAATTCCTTTATCAACTACTTTTTCGTTTGTAAAACACCAGTATGGTTCTCCGCACTGCACATTCAAAATAAATGTAACTTCCCTGTCACAGGTATAATCATATTCCTTAACCATTAATTTATTCATTTTAAGGCTGGATTTCCAATGAATATCCTTCATTCTGTCCTCCACGTTATACTCCCTGATGCCTTTAATATATTGCGGATCTTTATAAAGCCACCTTTTTATCAAATTATCTCCTTGAATGCTGGTGGAATGAAATGTAATATCCTTGGCATCAATTATCTTTGGATAAACAACTACTTCTATATAATCATCAACGGTTTTACTTATTGAAGAAAAACCAAAAAAATCTCCTATGGACAGTTCATAACCTTTAAGTAAGTAGGCACCTCTTTTATTCCATTTAATATAGTAACTTCTTCTTTGTCTTTCATAAGAATACATTCCAAAAACACTGGTTCTGTAACTTTTTATATCTCCATCTTCACTCTCACATCTGCTGATCAAAGCTGGGATGGTTTCCTTAATCATGACAAATGATACAGGGAGTAATTTATTATTTTCTATTATAGTAGTTATTTTTACACTTTCACCTATTATGATTCTGCTTTTATTGGCGGCTCTTTTAATAGTCAGCTTATTAAATCCTGACTTTTTTACCATTTCTGCTAATATAATAAAGGTAAAGGATATAAATATAAAAATATAATAATACCGCATAACTTCACCCCTATATTTTTTCTAAAGGCGTTTCAACTGTTTCGAGGATTTCCTTAATTGCGTTTTCACTGCTATCCTTATCTTCGCTTATCTGGCTTCTTAATTTAATTCTATGGCTTAAAACTGGAATGCACATTTCTTTAACATCCTCTGGTATGACGTAATCTCTCCCTCTCACAGCTGCTAAAGCCTGACATGCTTTCATGAAAGCCAGAGATGCTCTTGGGCTTGCCCCTAAAGAAATACCCGAATTACTTCTGGTAGCCCTTATTATTTCAATAATATAGTTTTTGATTTCATCGCTTACATGAGTATAAATATAGTTATTCTGAACATATTCTATATCTTCCATTGACACTACGCTTTCCAGCTTGGTCAAAGGATCACTTTCAATATATGTATTTAATATGTTTATTTCCTCGTTATATTCAGGATATCCCATGGATAATCTTATAAAAAATCTATCCAGCTGAGCCTCCGGTAATGGAAAAGTACCAAACTGCTCCACAGGATTTTCAGTTGCTATTACAAAAAATGGAGAGCTTAATTTTACAGTTTCCCCTTCAACTGTAATTTGTCTTTCCTCCATACATTCAAGAAGAGCTGATTGTGTCCTGGGTGTAGCTCTGTTTATTTCATCTGCTAAAACAATATTGCTAAGCAAAGGACCTTTCCTGAATTGAAATTCATTAATCTTTTGATTATAAAAATATATCCCTGTTAGATCCGATGGCAGTAAATCAGGAGTAAACTGAATTCTTTTAAAACTGCAGTTCAGAGATGATGACAATGACTTAGCTAATTTTGTTTTTCCCAGTCCAGGTACATCCTCCAGTAAAACATGTCCCCCACAAATAAATGCAACAATTATTTTTTCAATTTTGCTTTCCTTGCCTATAATTACTTTCGATACATTGTCACTTATCTTGTTTTTAAATTCCATGAATTTTGATAAATCCATACAATAACCCCTTTCTTCAGTTAACAGTTAACAGTTATAAGTTAAGAGTTCTTAGTTCTTACTTCTTACTTCTTACTTCTTACTTCTTAGTTATATTATACCTATTAAAAGTAGTAAAGTACATAAATGGAAATTTTAAATTAGAGTAAGACACAAATTTTAACTCAAACATTTATGAAATTTTCTTATTAATTTTTTAACCTTAATATGATATACTAATATCATTATATAGATAATGTATTTTTATTTAGTAATTAATAACATTTACAGTGATTCGTAAAGGAGGAATAAATTTGGCAGATGTGAGATGTTGCCTTTTTGATTTAGATGGTGTCATTGTTGACACTGCAAAATATCATTATTTAGCATGGAGACAGCTTGCTGATGAACTTGGTTTTGAGTTTACAAAAAATGATAATGAAAGACTCAAAGGCGTAAGCAGAATGAAATCATTGGAAATCTTATTGGAAATTGGCGGTTTAAGCTTTGATGAAAGCACAAAGTTAAAGCTTGCTGATAAAAAGAATAAATGGTATGTACAATACATATCAAAAATGACACCCGATGAAATATTACCTGGTGTTAAAAACTTTATTGATGATATAAAGAGCAGAGGTATAAAAACTACTATAGGTTCTGTAAGTAAAAATACAATGACAATATTAAATAATGTGGGACTTACATCTTACTTTGATGTGATAATAGATGGCACAAAAATTACCCATGCAAAACCAAATCCTGAAGTATTTTTAAAAGGTGCTGAAGAGCTTAATATTGATCCTAAAAATTGTGTTGTATTTGAAGATGCAAAGGCTGGTATTGAGGCCGCAATTAACGCAGGTATGTATAGCATAGGTATAGGTTCACCTGAAGTATTAAGTAAAGCAGATATAGTAATATCAGGCTTTGAAGAAATGTCCTTTGATAAATTAAAAAGTTTATAAATACATTATAAAGATAGATGTAAAATAAATCATAAAGTTAGCATTGCCAACTTTAATTTTAGCCCAGATGTGCAAACGATTGCCCAGTTTATAGTAAAGGAGAATTAATATGAAGCAGTATTTAAAATTAGATCCCTGGTGCATTATTGAGGAAGGATTTAATCCGGAAGACAATAGAGTTTCTGAGGGAATATTCAGTTTAGGAAATGGTCATATGGGACAAAGAGCTAACTTTGAAGAGGAGTATAGTGGTGATACACTGCAGGGTAATTATTTAGCTGGAGTTTACTATCCAGACAAAACAAGAGTAGGATGGTGGAAAAATGGGTATCCTGAATACTTTGCAAAGGTATTAAACTCAACAAACTGGATAGGAATAAATTTTCAGTTTGATGGTGAAAGTTTAGATATTTCCAAGTGTGATGTTAAGGGTTTCACAAGGAAATTAAATATGAAAGAAGGTTTTCTTGAAAGGTCCTTTACAGCTGTACTAAAAGATGGAAAAGAAGTTAGAGTTAATTCCAAAAGATTTTTAAGTATAGTACGACCAGAGGTATGTGCCATAAGATACAGCATAACTCCTGTAAATTTCAGCGGTAACGTTACAATTGAACCTTACCTTGACGGCGACATAAAAAATGAAGATTCAAACTATGATGAGAAGTTCTGGAATGAAGTTTCAAAACAAGTTTCACTAGGTTCGGCTTCACTTGCCATGGTAACAAAAAAACTAGATTTTAACATATGCTCTTCCATGAAATACAGCATTGAAAAAAATAATAAAACAGTAGACCTGCTGGGGGATATAGTGGAAGGCTGCAAATATGTATCTAATGTAATAACATTAGACTTTAAGCAAAATGATGAAATTGTGGTGTATAAGTATGTTGCTAATACTACCTCAAGGGACTATTCAAAGGATGAAGTTTTATCAAGGTCAGAACTCACTGCTGCTGAAGCTTTTGAGTGTGGCTTTGATAAACTGTTTGATGAACAAAAGAATGCCTGGTATAAAAAGTGGATGGAAAGTGATATCGTCATTAATGGTGATGTTGCTGCCCAGCAGGCTATAAGGTTTAACATATTTCAGTTAAATCAAACCTACACAGGTAAAGATGACAGATTAAATATTGGTCCTAAAGGTTTTACTGGTGAAAAATATGGTGGAAGTACCTACTGGGATACTGAAGCTTACTGCATCCCATTTTTCCTAAGCACAGCTGATGAAAAAATTGCCAGGAACCTATTGATTTATAGATATAAACATCTTGAAAAAGCAAAGGAAAATGCCAGAAAGCTTGGTTTCAAAAAAGGCGCATTGTACCCTATGGTTACAATGAATGGCGAAGAATGTCATAATGAATGGGAAATCACCTTTGAGGAAATTCACAGAAATGGCGCAATAGCCTATGCAATATATAATTATGTAAATTATACAGGTGATAAGAAATATTTGGCACAGTATGGTCTGGAAGTATTGGTAGAAATATCAAGGTTCTGGGAAGAGAGAGTTAACTTTTCAAAGGATAAAAATAAATATGTTATTCTTGGTGTTACTGGTCCAAATGAATATGAAAATAATGTAAATAACAACTGGTATACCAACAGAATGGCATGCTGGACCATGGAGTACACTTTAGATGCAATAAAATATGTAAAGGAAAATAACCCTATTAGATACAAGGAATTGAAGGAAAAACTTGGTTTATTAACCGAGGAAACAGATAAATGGACAAATATTATTAAAAATATGTATTATCCAGAAGATAAGAATTTGGGAATATTCCTCCAGCAGGATGGCTATTTGGATAAAGAACAAATTCTTGTGAAGGATTTAGACCCTTCACAATTACCAATAAATCAGCATTGGTCATGGGATAGGATACTGAGATCATGCTTTATTAAACAGGCAGATGTTCTTCAGGGTCTATACTTCCTGGAGGATAAATATGATTTAGATACTATTAGGAGAAATTTTGATTTTTATGAGCCAAGAACAGTTCATGAATCCTCATTATCTCCATGTGTACATTCAATTCTTGCCTCAAGACTTGGCAAGGAAGAAAAAGCCTATGAAATGTATTTGAGAACAGCTCGTTTAGATTTGGACAATTATAATAATGATACCAGTGACGGATGTCATATAACAAGTATGGCAGGAACATGGATGTCAATAGTACAAGGCTTTGGAGGTATGAGAGTAATAAATGGTAAATTAACTTTAAATCCATTTATTCCAAAGCAGTGGGATTCCTATTCATTTAAAATAATGTTCAGAAATATACTACTTAATATTGAAGTTTCAAAACATAAAGTGAAAGTTACAAATGAAAGCAGCTCCAAATTAACATTAGAAATTAAGGGAACTGAATACAATTTGGAAGGCAATGCTGCTGTAGAAATTTAATAATGCATTAAAATCCCCTATTAATAAAAGATGTTCTCCAAACTCTATATAAATAGTTTTTGAAGAACATCTTGTTTTATCTTCTCTTCCAGGTAGTGCCTTCTTTTGTATCCAGCAGCTCAATATTCATTTCATTCAGCTTATTTCTTATTTCATCAGCTTTTGCCCACTGCTTATTATTTCTTGCTTCAAATCTTTCAGCAATAAGCTTTTCAATTAAATCTATATTTTCATTGTCTTCTTCAGATTTATCTTCCTTTAATAAATCCAATGAAAGTACTTTGTCAAAGTCCTCAATAATAAATAGTTTTTCTCTGTTTGTTAATTTATTATCTTTAATTACTTCCCAAAGTACAGTAATTGCATTTGCTATATTTAAATCATCGTTTATTTCTTTAGAAAACTTTGTTCTGTAATCATTTACTAGATCTAAGTCAAACCTGTCATGTTCAGAACTTCCCTTTAATATACTCAAGGTTTTGCTTTTCAGCTTTTTTAGAGAATTTTGTGCATCTTTTAAGCTGTCAAAACTGAATAAAAGCTGCTTTCTGTATTTTGAATTTAAGCAGAAATATCTATAATCCAATGGGCTGAACCCCTCATCTATTAATTTTGAGAGAGTTAAAAAATCCCCAGATGACTTTGACATTTTGCCTCCATCCATTACTAAAAATTCTCCATGCATCCAATAATTTACCCATTTATGCCCAAGATAACTTTCTGATTGTGCTATTTCGTTAGTATGATGTACAGGTATGTGATCAACACCTCCGCAGTGAATGTCTATAACTTCTCCCAAATATTTAATAGATAGTGTGGAGCATTCAAGATGCCAGCCTGGGAAGCCTCTGCCCCATGGTGAATCCCATTGCATTATTTGATTTTTAAACTTTGAATTAGTAAACCAAAGTACAAAGTCTAATGGATTTTTCTTATTAATATCTATTTGCACTCTTCTTCCTGCCTGTAATTCCTCCATTGAAAGGTTTGCAAGTTTGTTATAATCCTTAAATTTATCTATTTCAAAATATACATTCCCATTTGCAGCATAAGTATATCCTTTTTCCTCTAATCCCTTTATTAAATTAATCATATCATCAATATGCTCTGTAGCCCTGCAGCTAACTGTAGGTTTTTCAATATTTAATTTTTCGCAGTCATCATAAAAAGCCTTCTCATAAAATCTGGCTATTTCCCATGGAGTTTTGTTTTCCCTTTTAGCTCCAAGGGCCATTTTATCCTCACCTTCATCTCCATCAGACTGCAGATGCCCCACATCGGTTATATTCATAACATGCTTAACTTTAAATCCATTATATTTTAAAGCCTTTTTTAAAGTATCTTCAAAAATATATGTCCTAAGGTTTCCTATATGAGCATAATTGTATACTGTGGGTCCACAGGTATACATCCCAATCCGGCCTTCCCTGTAAGGAATTAATTTTTCTTTATTTCTTGTAAGAGTATTATAAACATAAAAATCCATTTTAACACCAACCTTTATTCAGTTTTGAGTTTTGAGTTTTAAGTTTTGAGTCCTTTATTCAGTTTTGAGTTTTGAGTTAAGAGTCACTTGATACAACATTCTGCTGTGTATTACCAAAAAGGCTGCAGTTTTTCTGCAGCTTTAAATATTCTTACCATAATAGTAAACCAACAAAAACTTTGTTTATGTCTATATTTTATCATAAAAATATAAAAGTTCAATGTTTAGGTTTACATTGTTTTTTGTGAAGTTTTTGTGAAATTTCGTTAATTAATTAACTGAATTTGTTGCTTTTATTTAGACTTAATATTATAATTATATTATTAATAATAGTTATTAATTAATAATACTTGGAGGGATATATTATGAAAGCTATGGAAGTTAAAAAGGACATTTATTGGATTGGAGCTCTTGATCCAAATTTGAGAACATTTGATATTGTTATGCATACACCATATGGCACAACATACAATTCTTATATTGTAAAAGGAAGCGAAAAAACTGCTGTTGTTGAAACTGTAAAAGAGAAATTCTTTGATCAATATATTGACAGATTAAATTCATTAAATATTGACCCTTCTAAGATAGATTATATAATAGTTGATCATACTGAACCTGATCATGCAGGATCTATTGCAAAACTGCTGGACATAGCCAAAAATGCAGTAGTTGTAGGATCTGCTGCTGCAATAAAATTTTCAAAAGCTATAGCAAACAGAGACTTTAAGTCCCTCGTGGTAAATAATGGTGATACACTGAGTCTTGGAAATAAAACTTTAAAGTTCATTTCTGCGCCAATGCTGCATTGGCCTGATACAATTTATACTTATGCAGAAGAGGACAAGTTACTTTTTACATGTGATTCCTTCGGTGCACATTACTGTAATGAAAATGTATTTAATGACTTAAATCCAAGTCAAAAGGATTATAATGAAGCATTAAAACATTATTTTGACTGCATTATCTCACCCTTTAAGCCTTATGTATTAAAGGCAATAGATAAAATTAAGGATCTTGATATAGATATGATTTGCACTGGACATGGCCCTATACTTAGGGAAAATCCATGGAAAGTTGTTAATCTGTATAAGGAATGGAGCCTTCCTAAACAAAAGGACAATAATGATGGCAATATAGTAATGTGCTACGTTTCAGCTTATGGCTATACAGAATCCATAGCCAATAAGATTGAAGAGGGTGTCAAATCAGCTGGCAATTTTAATTTTAAAAAATATGATGTGGAACATAATGAAATACCTGACATAATAGAAAAAATAAATGATGCAGACGGGTTATTATTTGGCTCACCTACAATGTTAGGCGATGCACTAAAGCCAATTTGGGAAGTTTTATACTCTCTTAATCCTATAATACACGGAGGCAAGATTGCTGCTGTTTTTGGATCCTATGGCTGGAGCGGCGAAGCAGTAAGAAACATGGAAGAAAGATTAAAACAGTTAAGGATGAACATAATTAAACCTGGTCTCAGGATAAACTTTAAACCAACAGAAGATGAACTTAAGCAGGCATATAATTTTGGACAAAGTTTTGCAAAAAAAATTCAGGAAAAACTGAGCAAGGGTGTAAAACCAAGTAAGCCTGCAACTCTTAAAAAATGGAAATGCTTAATCTGCGGTGAGATTTTTGAAGGTGCTGAGCCGCCAAAAATTTGCCCTGTCTGTGGAGCTACACAAGACCAATTTATTGAGGTTCAGGACAGCGTTAAAACATTTGCCAATGATACTGATGAAAAGTTTGTTATCATAGGCAATGGTGCAGCTGGATATTATGCTGCTGAAAGTATCAGAAGCAGAAATAAAAAAGCAGGTATCCAGTTTATCAGCGGAGAAAGCAAACCATGCTATTACAGACCTGTATTATCAGATTACCTGAATTCTGAAATTGAAGATAAGGATTTTTATGTAACCAATAAAGATTGGTACAATGATAACAATATAAAGCTTACTTTAAATTCCTTTGTAAATAAAATTGATACTAAAAATAAGAAAGTATTTTTGAACAATGGAGCTGAAGCAGAATATGATAAACTTATTCTTGCAAATGGCAGTTCCAACTTTATCCCTCCAATTCCCGGAAACACAAAGGAAGGTGTATTTACTTTAAAATATCTAAGTGATGCAGATAAAATTAAAGCTTACTTTACCAAGGTTAAAAAGGCAGTTGTTATCGGCGGCGGTTTATTAGGCCTGGAAGCTGCCTGGGAAATGAAAAAAGCAGGATTGGACGTTACTGTAGTAGAATTCTTTGACAGACTTCTTCCAAGACAGCTTGATAAAGAAGGAGCTGAAATATTTAAGAAGATAGTTGATAACTCAGGTGTGAAAATAATATTAGGCAGCTCAGCAGTTGAAATATTAGGTGACAGTAATGTAACAGGTATAAAATTAAACAATGGTGAAACTTTAGACTGCGAAATGGTTCTGTTTTCCGTTGGAATACGTCCTAATAAAGCATTAGCTGAAGCAGCTGGAATAAAATGCGATAAGGGTATTTTAGTAAACGACAAAATGATGACTAATATTGACTCCGTTTATGCCTGCGGTGATGTTGCACAGATTAATGGAAGAGTATACGGTAACTGGCCAGCTGCCGTAGGAATGGGCAAAGTAGCTGGAGCCAATGCCTGTGGTGATGAATCATATTTTAATGATTTTGTTTCATCTGTTGTATTTTCATCGATGAATGCAGATTTATTTTCCTGCGGGTCCTTTGATGAAGGATGTGAAGAACTTGCAGTTAAAGATGCTTCAAAGGGTATATATAAAAAATTATTCTTTAAAAATGACAAGCTTGTTGGAGCAATGCTCATAGGTGATACAAAGAAATCAGGCAAAATTACATTAGCCATCCAAAGTGGTAAAACCTTTAATGATGTATTAACAGAAAATCTTCTTTAAAAAGAATTCCCAGAAGTGTGATGCTTCTGGGAATATTTTTATTTATGAAACTTTTCAATGCCTTCTCTGTCAAATGCCAAAACAGCATTTATTTCTCCTCCTAAGATAATAATTATAGAAGTAATAAAAAGCCATGTTAATAATATTATCACAGCACCTATGCTGCCATATAACATAGAATAATTTCCGAAGTGATTTACATAAAATGCAAAACCAAATGAAGCAATAAGCCATCCTGCTGTAGAAAATAGTGCTCCAGGCATTATATCTTTCCAATTCAGCCTTCTGCTTGGAGTAAAGTGATATAGTGCTGCAAATATGAATACCATGGACAGCATTATTATTATATATCTGATTAAATCCCATAAATATTTTAATTCTGTAGAAAAGCCAAGCCACTTTATTCCAGCTGTCCATATGGTTTCCCCAAATACAAGAAGAATTACGGTTAAAATTATTATAAATGTCAGTGCTATAGTACATAAGACTGCCACAAGCTGTACCCTAAAATAAGATCTCTTTTCATTCTCATCATAGGCTTTATTTAATCCTTTTATTACTGCATTAAAACCGCTGGAGGCAGTCCAGATTGTTATAATTAAACTTAATGACAATAGATTTGTATTTTTTGTATCAAAAACCTCAATTATTGTATTTTGAATTAATGCAAATGCATTTATTGGTAGTATGTCCTTAAGTACAGAAAGCACATCAGATCCGCTGATAGGACTAAAACCTGCCAGTGTAAGTAAAAATATTAAAAAAGGGAAAAAGGCAAGCAGTAAACTATATGAAAGTTGAGATGCTAATGCTAAAACATCATCTGCTGAAAATCTCTTAGCCAGATTAACCAGATCTTTTACTATTTGATGCTTCATTTTTTCAGCTCCCTTAGAATCCTTACTTTGTATTTATTATATGCTTTTTAGTTTAAAATAAAACATTGCGCCCTTTTCTGTATTATTAACACCATATTCACTTTGATGAAGTTCCAATATATTCTTAACTATAGCAAGTCCAATACCTGTGCCTCCAAGCTTTCTGTTTCTTGATTTATCAATTTTATAAAAGTTATCCCATATTCTTTTCTGCTCTTCTTCTGGTATATGTTTACCGCTGTTTTCAACCTCCACTATAACCCATTTACCATCCTTTTTCATTTCTATTTTTATAAAGCCATTGTCATCAACATGTCTTATTGCATTTGTTAACAGATTGTTTAAAACCTGTTCTATTCTGTCCCAATCCGCATCTACCTTCTGATTTTTCAGCAGATTTACCCGTAAATCTATATTTTTTTCTGAAATTATTGCAGAAAACTTCCTGACTATTTGTGATATAAGCTCATCAATATAAAATTTCTCTTTTATGAGCTTAAAATTTCCAGACTCTAACTGGGATAAATCCAGCATATCACATACTAAATTACTCATTCTTCTGGATTCATCTATAATAACATCCAAATAGTAATCTCTATCTTCATCTACCACCACATTATCCTTCAGTGCCTCCGCATACCCGTCTATTAAGCTTATTGGAGTCTTTAATTCATGAGAAACTGCAGCAGTAAATTCCTTTCTCATTTTTTCCAATGTTCTTTCATGCTTTATATCATTTTCTAACCTTTCATTTGCCCCTCTTAGTGATGTTAATGCATTATCCAGGTTTTCAGATAAGAAGTTCAATGATGAGGCAAGATTTCCTATCTCATCTTCACTTTTTATATTGCATCTTTCTGAGAAATCAAGTTTGGCCATTTTGGATGCAGTTGAATTTATTTTTATCAGTGGTTTAGATATCATATTAGAATAAACAAATGAAAGTATTACTATGAGGAAAACTGCTCCTATATAAAAGTAAAGATAAAATTCTTTAATTACAATAGCAGCCTCATTTACTGGCTGCAGGGATGATATTACAAATACGAATTCTTTTTTACTGCTGTCTGCGGAAAAGCAAACAACATTTTTCGTTTCAAATTCCTTTGTATCAGTTATAATTGTATTTACTTCATCGTCCATATTACTAAATGCACTTACATTGATATTAAGCTGTCTTATTACCTCATTTATAATTCTGATTTTCCCTGCATCACTTTTTTCATTTCCTGACTTTATTGTAAATTTCAGCTGGCCATATCTATCTAATATTGCAACTTTAGCACTGTTCTCTTCCTCAAAATTTTTAATTAATTCTGTAGTTTTATTCAAATCATTAGTTTTATTGTACTCTGTCATAAACTTTACAAGATTATTCTTCAGATTACTTTTCTTTTTACTTATATAAAACTTTTCAAAAAATACTGATTGAATCACAAGAGTAGTGCTTAGAAATGCAATAAATACCACAGTAGTTATGAGAAAAAGCTTGGCTGTGATACTTTTTTTTATTTTCATCTTTTCACCTCAAATTTATACCCGCTTCCCCTTACTGTGGAAATCAAATATGCCTTATCTCCAAGCTTTTCTCTTAGTCTTTTTATATGAGTATCAACAGTTCTTAAGTCTCCAAAATAATCCATGCCCCAGACTGCATTTAATATTTTCTCTCTGCTTAAAGAAATATCCTTATTTCTTATAAAATATGTTAACAGTTCAAATTCTTTAGGTGATAAATATATTTCATTTTTATCTATAGTAACAATATGGGCTTCTTCGTCAACTGTGAGCCCATCAAAATTATCTCTTAAATTATCAACTTTAGTAAAATACACTCTTTTAATTAATGCATTTATCTTAGCTACCAAAACTTTAGGGCTAAAGGGTTTAGTTTCATAATTGTCTGTGCCCAGCTGAAAGCCAAGTAATTTATCATCGTCTTCTCCTTTAGCTGTCAGCATCAGTATAGGAACATCTGATTTTTTTCTAAGTTCGCTGCATGTAGTCCATCCGTCCATAACAGGCATCATTACATCCAAAACTACTAAATGTACTTTATTTGCAGCAAATATCTTTAGAGCCTGTTCACCATTTTCAGCCTCAATAATATTATAGCCTTCTCTCTTTAAATATAATCCAATGAGAGATCTCATTCTTTCTTCATCATCAACAATTAAAATTGTTTCACCCATATTCATCTCTCCATTTTATAATTAATTAAAATCTTAAAATAATGCATATTTAGATATTTTTATATTAAATGTACCTAGTTACACTTGTATGTCAAATTTGTTAATAACTTATTAACAAATTAGGGTTGAATAAAAAGTCATCTGACAATATAATGTATATATGTAATATCTTATTAAAGGAGGATGGTATTTTGAATAATGATCCACATAACCATACCTATGATAACTTTTTTAAAGTTAAGAGTCCTGACTTTAATCCAGAAGGTATAAAGGAAAATAAAATAAAGCCTGCTGGTAAATTTCACTTCCTGCAATTTATACCAGTAGCATTAATTATAGCTGCTATACTATATTTTGTATTCAGGTAATTATGTGTTTTATTTTTTATTATTAATAAAACTACAGCTGCGCCTTATTAATATGCAGGCACAGCTTTATACACTATAAAAGGTATACTAATACATCTTAACCGCCTAATGTAACATCCTGCGTACTATACCAGCCCAGTGCATTTAAAAAATGTTCCGGCTTAAAATCAGGCCAGTAATCATCAACAACATAGAAATCCGAATAAATAGACTGTACAGGTAAGAAACCGCTTAATCTTCTCCTTCCGCCCCACCTGATAATCAGATCCACCCTTGATATATCTGAGGAATTAATATTGTTAATTATATTTTTTTTTGATCTATCTGCCATTTTCAGATTATTTAAGTCCCATTCCCATCCGTAATTTACAAGAAAATTAACTTTCAATCCACCTTTCCCAAAATTCTTTCTTTTTGTATATGGCAGCAATTCCGCCGGAAACATAGGTGAATCAGTATTCCCTACCACAAGAAGTGAGGCATCTTCTTTAGAAAGTATTTTAACTGCACCAATACAGGCCTTTGTAAATGCTTCCCTTTGCTTTACAGGTCGTTTAGTATTATCTGTAGTAAATCCATAATATGTAATCTCCTTAATTCCAGCCTGCTGACACAGCTTAAAAAGTTCCAGCCCTGGGCCTAATCCCAGTTCGTATCCTTTTTCCTTTGACATACCATTTGATTCAGCCCATCTTCTATTTCCATCTGGTATTATTCCAATGTGATTTGGTATTCTCATATTATTCACCCCTGATCCTATTATAATTTTTCATTTTAAACATATATTTTAGAATAGTATTTGCATAAATATGTTAAAAATACACAATTAAATTGTTAACTCTATATTTATTTTATGTATTAAATTATAATAAATATATTATATTAAATATTTTAAAAATATGCTGGAGGTTCTAAAATGAATATTGCTGTAATTGATGCCCAAGGCGGCGGTATTGGGCAGACAGTTGTAAAAAGGCTGCGCAGAGAATTTAAATCACAAATTAATATATTTGCATTAGGCACAAACAGCACTGCAGCATCAAATATGCTTAAAGCAGGCTCAGACTATGGTTTTACTGGAGAAGACTCTATAATATCATTTTGCCACACTAAGAAAGTAAATGCAATAATAGGCCCTATTGGAATCATGGCCAGCGGTGGAATAAATGGTGAAATCACTGCAGAAATATCTAAAAGCATATTTGAAATGGAATGTACTAAATATATTATTCCTCTTAGAAAGCATGGCATCTATATACCTGGTACCAGGAATCTGGAAATAAGGGAAATAATTGATGAAATAATTGAAGATATAAAATTAAAATTTTATGTTTAACAATTTCAATGCTTTTATCATATTATAAAATGTAATCTTTAATAGGAGTGTTTTGTAATATGTTCTATGATAACTACGATCTTTGGAGAGGCGACATTTATGAGGATGAAGATTTTGATTTTATGCCTCCTCAAGCATTTTGTCCATTAGGATTCAGGCAGTTTAATCAGGCACCACCCATTGGTTCTCCGCAAGGTTTTATGCCTCCAAGTGGTCCTCCTCCATTAGCAGTCCCTCAAGAAAATCTGTACCAAATGAAAGCCGTATCTCCTGCATCACTTGGTCCATGCAGAAGAAGATTAGCATACCTGTGGTTAAATAATGGCAGATCTTTTTGGGCATGGATTGCCAACGTTGATAGAAGAAATGTTTCCGGATGGAGATGGAATGGAAGATCATGGGTTAGATTTACAATGGATTTAAGAAGAATAAGACATTTTGCTTGTTTTTAGTGCTGTAATAAGGCGGGCTTTAAAGAGCCTGCCTTATTTTTATAAAACTATTTAAAGTACTTGTCTATTATTTTTTCTGCCATTCTTTTTTGAGTATTTGCACTGTTAATAAGGGATAGTACTATTAACAGTAACTTCTCATACTCATGCTGATCTTTAAAAATAAAATCTGTTTTTTCATCTATAAAATTTATTTTTTTCTCCATTGACTGCTGAAATTCTTCTGTATTGCATTTCTTTATAGCTAAGAAGCCTTCATATATTTTCTCTAGTTCAATAGATTCTTCATTATCCTTTTCAAAACTTTTTACTATTTTATCCATTAAAACTTTTATATCATTAATAGATAAACTCTGTTTTAGATTGTAAATCAATATCATCATTATTATATGATTCTTAGAATACTTTTTATTTTTAATAGGAATCAGTATTTTGTCCTTTGAATAATTATTTATCATGGTTTTTGTAAGTATCTTGTCCTGTTCACTTCGCTTAGATCCCTTTAAACCATTTTCAAATAAGGTTATTACCTGATCCATATATAAATCCAGATTTGGTATGTCACTTAAAAGTATGTCCTCCTGTAAATTCAATTCACTAATTGTATTAATTAATTCATCATTTAAATTATCCATATTATCACTCCATTGTTTAAGAATAAATTTTATAAAATAAGAAAAAATAATATAAATTCGTTACATAGTTACAATAACTACATGTGGCTATGTATATATTTAATTTTAATAGTATTCTATAGCATTTTCAAGAAAATTATTAAAAAATCCTAAAATTATCTGCAATTTTGCATTAAAATGGGTATTGATTTTTATCTGTACAGATATATAATAGACATATAGTTTTGAAAACTACGTAATGCAATGTTAATATAATCGAATGTGCTGGGAGGTATATATATGAAATATGTTTTTAGGGAAAAGGTAAGTGGGTTTACTCATCTTTTTGGAGCTGTGGTTTCCTTGGTTGGATTAATTTCCATGATTGCAAAAGTGCTACTATCGGGATCACCAACCAATTTAGAGCTCACTGGAGTAATAATTTTTGGACTAAGCTTAATCTTTTTATATACTGCAAGCTCAGTTTATCATCTTGTTAATTCCACGGAAAAAGTAATTAATTTCTTAAGAAGATTGGATCACTCAATGATATTTGTACTAATTGCAGGCACTTATACGCCAATTTGTTTAATTGCTTTAACAGGCAGGCTTAGATGGGTATTGCTTATAACTGTTTGGTCTTTGGCCGCAGCAGGAATATTAATAAAAATGATTTGGTTCAACCTGCCAAGATGGGTTTCAACATCTTTTTATATATTTTTAGGGTGGATTGCAATCTTTGTCATATCACCCCTATCCAAAGCGATTTCATGGAAGGGAATTGCATGGCTTTTACTGGGGGGCATTTTCTATACTATTGGAGGTATAATTTATGCCACTAAATGGCCAAAACTTAATTTTAAATCTTTCGGATTCCATGAAATATTCCATATCTTTGTTCTGCTTGGAAGCTTTAGTCATTACATTCTTGTAATGAATTATGTAATTTAATCTTTAGGATTCTATGAAAGTTAAACTCACCTCGGGTTAATCTGAGGTGAGCAATAAATCTTTCAGTTCTTCTTCGGTTAAGCTTGTAACCATTAGATCTTCATTTCTATTTTCATCTATTACACTATTGATTAATTCTTTTTTCTTCTGCTGTAAATCGTAAATCTTTTCCTCAATAGTTCCACGAGATATAAGTTTAATAACCTCTACTGTCTTCTTCTGACCTATTCTGTGAGCTCTGTCAGAAGCTTGTTCTTCAACTGCAGGATTCCACCATGGGTCAAAATGAATAACTAAATCCGCACCTGTTAAATTTAATCCTGTTCCTCCTGCTTTTAATGAAATGAGAAAAACACTTCCTTTACCATCATTAAAATCCTTTACTATTCTGCCTCTTTCATTTGCGGGGGTACTGCCGTCTAAATACATATAATCAATATTATTTTCCTTCAGCATATTTTCAATAATCTTTAATGCAGAAGTAAATTGTGAAAATAATAAAATTCTATGTCCTTCGTTAATGCTTTCACTTAAGATTTCATCCAGGGCAATGATTTTTCCGCTGCCTCCATTATAATTTTCCATAAACATGGAAGGATCGCAGCAAATCTGCCTTAGTCTTGTTAATGCCGATAATATTTGAAATTTACTTTTATTAAATCCCTTTTCTGCAAGTTCTGACTGTATTTCATCCCTGACAGCAGCCATATAAGCAGCATACAGCTTTTTTTGCCCCTTTGTCATTTCCACTACTACTTTATGCTCTATTTTGGGAGGGAGTTCCGAAATCACTTCTTTTTTAAGTCTTCTCAGTATAAAAGGTTTTATGTGTTTATTGAGCTCTGCCAGAGCCTCTTTGTTATTGCTTTTAATAATGGGAATTTCGTATTTTTTAGAAAACTTCCCCTGTGTTAAAAGATATCCCGGCATAATATAATCAAAAATCGACCACAACTCCATAATGGTATTTTCCAAAGGTGTTCCTGTTAAAGCAAAATATCCATCTGCCTTTAATTCCTTTACGCTTTGAGCACTAATTGATGCAGGATTCTTAATCTGCTGGGCTTCATCAAGTATGCAATAGGCAAAATCTATAGATTTATACTTTTCTATATCTCTTCTTATTAATGCATATGATGTTATTACAATGTTACTTTCGCCCATATGTTTTAATAATAGCTCTCTTTCACTTTTATCTCCGGAAACAACCAGGCTGCTTAATTGAGGGGCAAACCTTTTTATCTCACTTTCCCAGTTATATACCAGAGATGTTGGTGCTATTACTAAAGAAGGCTTATTTAAGCTCCCTCTTTCTTCAACATCGGAAGCCAAAAATGCAATAGTTTGTAAAGTCTTACCTAGGCCCATTTCATCTGCAAGTATACCGCCAAAACCACAGCTAGATAATGTCTTAAGCCATTTAAATCCGGTTTTTTGATATGGTCTCATAATAGTTGTCAGATTTAAAGGAACATTATATTCCATCTCCTGCACATCTCTAACACTGTTTACCAAATCCCTGAAACGTTTATTTCTTTCTATAAATGACATATTATTTTGTTTTAAATTTTCATCTATATATAAAGCGTTATATTTTGGAAGAATAATTTTGTCCTTTTGTAAATCCTTATCTTTAATATTTAAATAATCAATAAGGTTTGCCACATCAATTATTTCTTTATTAATCAGAGATACAAAATCTCCTCCTTTAAGCCTATAATATCTTTTCTTTTCTTTAACTGCTTTAAATATATCAATGAGTTCCTTCCTGTCTACTCCTTCAATATCAAAAGAAAATTCCAGCAGGTCATCATTATTCAGCCTTATGCTTGATTTCATAGATGAAGAGGTATGTATCTTCATGTTTTTAAATTCCTGAGAATAATAAATATCAGCAATATCTTTAAGTTTATCAAGCTTCTCAGTTAAAAAATCTATTAATTTATCCTGGTCATTTAGTTGAAATTCATTATTTACAATTTGAAATCCTGAAGATTTTAAAATATCCATTATTTTAAATTCACCTTCAACATCTCTAATTAAAATTTTATTGTTATTATACTGCTGATTTTTCTCAAATGGCGATATTTCAATATCACCATATTTAAATACTGGTTTAGCCGTAGCAACTTCATTATTTTTATCCAGATATAGTAAAGTATTCAAAGGCTCTTCATAAAAGCATTCTGTAAGTCTGCTGTCAATTTTAACTTCTTTGCTTATTTTCTTTAAATTAGGCACAATAAATGATGCTATATTCTGCCTGTCCTCCATAGAAAATGTAATTCTATTATGTTTAGACGCTGCTATCTCACTTTGATAAGGGCGAAGCAGTCTTATCTGCTGCTGAGTGGGCTTATAAATTTTATTTTTAAAGAAAAAATAATCTCCCGTATTTGATAATGGAAATGGAATTTCCTCTAATTCCAAATAAATCTTATTGCTGTTTATATTAAAATTAAATTCCAAAGGCATATCATCTTCAACTATTGATACTTCGCTATACTTCACACCATTTATAACAACTTCTATTCTCTTATGCTTTACTGCATTAAAAAATCTTTTTAGCTGACTATCTGTGATATAGGCTTTTTTCCTGGATAAAAACTTCATCATGGAATTATATCCTCTATATCCATTATAATTGCCAAGTCTTTCATCATTTTCATAAATTTCAATAAGCAGATTTATTAGCTGCTGATCATCTTCTTCAAATTCATAATATAAAGGATCAAAAGTAAATTCTTTTCCATATTCAATACTTTCATTTTTATATTTAACCGCACAGATAAAATCTTTCATATTTTTAACTACATATGTTTTATCCTCACCAATCTTCAGTTCTATTGAGGATTCCTTTGAAAACATATTTGAAAATTCATATTTTACTTCCAGCTTTGCTTTCTTCTTTTCTCCGCTGACTGCTCTCATGTTTTTCTTAATAGCATCCACAAATTTATCGGAGCTGGACGTGTTTCCCATGTAGTTTTTGCTTTCTTTGGAGTACTTTAATAACACCGCAGCTATATGCTTACATATCCTGCTGCCGCCATAATGCTGAAAAAATGCCTCGCATTCACAGCTATAGTCTAAAATACCACTTTGAGAACTCAAGGTAATTTCAACTGGAAACTCCCAGGAGTTTAATGAACTTACCTCTGCATATATTTCTGTTATTCTTTCTCCAGTTTTTTTATTATCTTTGTATTTTACATCCATATAGCTTATTTTCCTTTGAAAATAATCCAGCATTGCCCTATTAAATGTAACATCATTACAATAACTTTTTATTATTTTTTCATTTACTTCAAACATTTTACACCCCAAAACATGTACAAACTCTTCATAATTTATGTGAACACACTTTACTTTACTATAAATAGTAACCTTTTTCAAATTATCTATACAATAAAAAAGCAATAAAAAAACTGTTTAAAATAAATATTATATTAACATTTATTTTAAACAGAGCAATTAGTACTATTATACTAAGGGATATAACTCTCTATCTTCTTTATCCAATCTTTTCTCCAATAAGCCTAGAACCTTTTTAGTTTCATTTATAATTTCAGTTGAGTTATCTATTATTTTACTTTTTGTATTATATTTGTTTTTGTATAATTCAAATTCGCTGCTTACATTACTCATTTCTGATATGTAGCTTTTTGCTAGATCTCTTAATTTTAAATTGTTACTCTGCAATAACTTAGGATAAAGGTATTTATCTTCAGATTGAAGATGTATTTTTAGCTTGCCTGCCATAAAACTTATTTCCTTAGCCATTTCAAAGCTGTTTGAAACAACATCATTGGAAATAAATGATTTTAATTTATTCATTTCATCTCTAATTTCACTATGCTGTCTTTTTAATCCGCTAATATCCATTAATCAGCACCTCTTTTATATTTACTATAATTATATACTATAATGAGTACTTATTCAGTAACTTATGTTACCGTTATTGTTGTTGATTGGTGTTGTGTTGGGGACGGTGTTGGGGACGGTTCATTTAAAATGCAAATTGTTATTCCTTGGTCCTTGGGGGCCCTTGGGGACGGTTCATTTAAAATCAACATACTTAGCTGATGAAATAGCATTATCATGAAAAACAATAGAAATTGTAAATAAACCAATGTAGCTTGTCCTATTTAATTAAAATCGCATAAAATGAGTATATTTTACTATAATCAAAATGTTGACCTAATTTTCTGAATAATGTATAATCAAAACATAAAATGAATCACTTTAATATTTAAAATATACACTGGAGAGAGGTGAGTCCACCAGGACAATTACATCGTAACATATTATAATCTCCATTGATATTCCTCTTTGCAAAGGGTTTATATAAATTTGCTGAAATTAAATAATTCAGCAGAAAGAGAGAATATAGGATGGACAGTTCTCTTTCAAGAAATGAAGGGAGTGTTGCTTAAAATTGCAAGATAGCGTTCCCCCAAATAATAAAGGGAAGTTAGAATGAAACCTGCTTTATGTTAATTGCAAATCATTCTAACTTCCTTTTTTCTTGGTTTTTATAAAAAAGTTGTGAACCGTCCCTAATCTTTTATCTTATAATATATCAAAGCAGAAACCCATAACAGGATTCCGCATAAGCTCACAACCTGGGCAATTCTTAAGGGTCCCAGCATCAAACTGTCCGTTCTCAACCCCTCTATAAAAAATCTTCCTACAGAATACATGCCTATGTATGTAAAGAAGACTATGCCTATCTTTTTAGATTTTCTCAATAAATATAATAAAAATATACATACCAACACATCCCAGATAGATTCATAAAGGAAAGTGGGCTGGTAATATACTCCTCCTATAAGCATTCCCTTTTGAATAAACAGGGGAAAGTGCTTAATAAAGTTATAAGATACCTCACCGCCATGAGCTTCTCCATTGAAAAAGTTGCCCCATCTTCCTATAGCTTGGGCTAAAATAATTGAAGGTGCGGCTACATCAAATATTTTTAAAAAGCTTAATTTCCTATATCTTGTATAAAAATACATTGTAATTATTGCAAATAAAATGCCTCCATGTATGGCTAACCCGCCTTGTCTTATATTTAATATCTGAGAAGGGTTATCTTTATAATAGCTAAACTCGAATAAAACATAATATAGCCTGGCCCCAAGTATGCTAAATGGTAATGTAATTAAAAATCCATCTAACAGATAATCAAAGTTTACATCTCTCCATTTTGCATTATAATTGGCCAGTATAAGTGCTACCATCATTCCACCAGCAATAATTATCCCGTACCATCTGATATCCAGCCCAAAAATAGTAAACGCAATTGGATTCATACATACACATCCTCTTCTAATGTATTTCAAATAAACTATATCTTTTCTTGTGTATTTAATAATATATATTTATCATTAATTATGCAATAACTTATTTTAAACTTTCATATACTTTGCTAAGATTATCCTTCATACTTTCTATATAGTCCTTGTTGTCTTCCGAGCTTTCAATAGTATATATTCTCTCTACCTTTGCATTTACTTCCCTTGCCAGTGTCTGAGAAACCTTTGGACTTGCCAGTTCCTCAGAAAAAATAACTTTTATTTTATTTGCTTTGCAATAATCAACCAGTTCCTTAAGTTTTTGTGCTGTAGGTTCACCTTCTGCAAATACATCCTCAGCACTATTTTGTTTTAATCCAAAGTCTCTGCAAAAATATGCGAAGGCGGCGTGTCCGGTAACAAAATTTTTATTTTGCAAAGTGCTGAATTTATTGGAATAGTCATTATATAAATTATCTATTTGAACTGCAAAATCTGCATAATTCTTTTCATAGTAATCCTTATTGGATGGATCAACTTTTATCAAAGCATCCTTTATATTGTTTGCTTCAATTTTTGCCTCTTTCAGGCCAAGCCATGTGTGTGGATCATATTGCCCATGGTCCTCTGAACCAGCAGCATTATTATTTTTTACTGGAGTAATACCTTTAGATGCCGCCACTGTCACCAGCTTTTTATTATCTAATGTCTGCAAAACTTTGTCAGTCCAGCTCTCCATTCCCATTCCATTATATACAAAAATATCAGCATTATTAATTGTCTCCATATCCCTTGGCTTTGGTTCAAAGTCATGAGGCTCGGTCCCATCTGGTACAATAGTGTGAACTTCTATTTTATCTTTACCAACTGCCTGTGCAAACTCTTTTAAAGGATTAAATGACACAGCCACCTGTATCTTACCATTTTTATTTACGCTTTTATTCCCGCTAACCTGTTTACTGCCACATGCAGTAAATAATATCATAATAGACATCAACAAAACAAAACTACTAATTTTTTTAAACATTTTTCCACTCCTCGAGAAATTGTTGCAAATAACTTGCATTTACATATTTAATATAATACTTCTATTACAATTTCCTGTCAATAAGCTATTTATTTCATTTTTACACATAGAACAGCCATGAAATAAACTTCATTTCATGGCCTGCAATTCTTACTATAGATGAGCCTATACAGTGAGAAATAGCGCTTAAGATCCGCCATCTTCACACTGTATAAGTTGATTTTGTGTTTTGCTGTCTATACTATATTTGCACTTTCAATTTCCTTTTCCTGAAGAAGCTGATTTGTATAAAGTCTGAAATAGTAGCCTTTATTCCTCAATAATTCCTTATGTGTGCCAGATTCTGTAATTCTACCTTTTTTAATTACAAGAATTTTATCAGCTGAAACTATAGTTGACAGTCTATGCGCCACTACAAAACTTGTTCTTCCTGAAAGAACTTTTCCTATGGCACTTTGAATCATTTTCTCTGTTTCAGTGTCAATGGACGATGTGGCTTCATCCAAAACAAATATGGCAGGATTTGAAACTATTGCTCTGGCAAAAGAAATAAGCTGTTTCTCACCAGTGGAGAGATTTCCCCCGTCTTCTCCAACCTGTGATTCATATCCATTGTCCATTTTCATAATAAATTCATGAGCATTTACTAGTTTTGCAGCTCTTTCTATTTCCTCCTGTGATGCATCAAGTTTCCCATATCTGATGTTGTCCCTAATGGTGCCGCTAAACAAATGCGGGCTTTGCAGTACATAGCCTATATTTGATTGAAGCCATAAAAGGGATCTTTCCCTGTAATCCTTCCCATCAATCAATATTTCTCCACTGCTTGGCTCATAAAATCTGCATATTAAATTTACAATAGTACTTTTCCCTGAGCCTGTTTCTCCGACAAGAGCTATTGTCTCTCCTTTTTTTACTTTTAAATTAAAGTTATCCAACACCTTTTCTCCATTTTTATATGAAAAACATACATTCTTAAATTCTATGTCGCCATGCATTTCTTCCCAGTTTTCTTTTTTCCCATTAAATAAATCTCCATACTTTTCTATTACATCTTTTCTGTCCCATATATCAGGTTCAGTTTCTATAAGGGAAATAATTCTTTCTGCAGAAGCTTGTGCCTGCTGAAGTTCTGCAATAGTTCCAGCCAGCTGGCTTACCGGGTCAAAAAATTGTATCGTGTATGAAATAAACATGACAAAGGTACCATAAGTTAATGTTTTAGTCATAACTTCATTTCCGCCAAACCATAGTGCAAAGCCTGTTCCTATGCTTCCCATAGTAATTACGATAGGAAGAAATAATGAAGAAAAGATTACAGCTCTTATTGCCGAATTTCTCATATTATCAGCATCCTGTTTAAATTCATTAAGATTTTCATCCTCACGAACCAATGTCTTTGTTGTTTTTGCACCAGATACCTCTTCACTAAAATCTGCAGTAAGCTGTGAATTCAGCTTTCTGACCTTTCTATAGGATTTTAATATTTTCTTTTGAAAAAATACTCCGACTAGAAACAATGGAGGTACAACGCACATACTAACTAAAGTAAGTTTTACATCGTAATAAAGCATTATACAAATAAAACCAATCATCATTACTACAGCCCAAACCATATCAATAAGTCCCCATGAAATGATTTCGCTTAACCTGGCTACGTCTGAGGTCATTCTTGCCATAAGCCAGCCTACAGAAGAATTATCATAATATGAGAATGACAACTGCTGTAATCTTTTGAAGCCTAGCTGCCTTATATGATAGGCAAGGTGGGTCTCAATTTTACCAGCCTGCCTGATAAATAACCTTACATTGAATGCTTGGAATGAAAAAATACAAAAGTAGACCACCCCAAACTTTACAAGTCCACTGGTAGTTTTTTTTACTACAAAATTATCTATGGCATATCTTGTCATTAAAGGCATTATTGAATCTATACCTGCTACTATAGTCATTAAAAGCGCTAATAATATAAGCCCTTTCTTAAATTTCGTCAAATACTTAAAAAGCCTTCTCCATATTCCAATATCTAGTTTTTCCGTTGCATTATAATCATCTATCCTGCTCATATCTGTTCACCCCCTGTTATGCTATTCATTGCATGCCTTTTCATGTTCATCAGTCCTATCAGAAGAATTTTGTATATCCCATATTCTTTTGTAAATTCCTTCTTTTCTGATAAGCTGCTGATGATTTCCTATTTGCTCAATCTTTCCATGGTTAAGAACTATTATTTTATCTGCATCCATCACTGTCGAAATTCTATGAGATATTATAAATGTAGTAACACCTTTACTTCTTTTTTTAAGTTGTTCCCTTATTATCCTATCAGTTTCAGCATCCACTGCACTTAAAGAATCGTCAAAAATCAATATTGGCATATTTTTTATGAGAGTTCTTGCTATGGCAACTCTTTGTCTCTGTCCACCGGACAATGTGACACCTTTTTCTCCCACAATGGTATCATATCCTTTTTCAAATGACGAGATAACATTATGCACTGCAGCCATTGAAGCAGCCTTTTTAACTTCATTGTCATCAGCCATAATTTTGGCAATTTTAATGTTCTCTTTTATTGTTCTTGAATAAAGAAATGGCTCTTGAAGCACTATACCTATATTGCTTCTTATCCACTTCCTTTTTATATCCTTAAGTTCTACTCCATCTATTTTTATAGATCCCTTATTATAATCATAAAGTCTCATTAAAAGATGCACCATGGAAGACTTCCCAGAGCCGGTAGGGCCCACTATTGCCACTGTCTCACCTTTTTTAACATTAAAGCTTATATCATTTAGAACAGGAGTATCATTATCATATCCGAAACTGACATTTTCAAAGTTGATCTCACCTTTGATCTCAGGCTCTAACCCCTTTCCGTTTTCACATTCTACTGGTGTTTCTAAAATATTATTTATTCTTCCTAAAGAAACTGTCATTTTCCCCATGTCAGATAAGATTCTTCCAAGCTGTCTTACGGGCCAAAGCAGCATTCCTTCATAGGTATTAAAAACAACCAAAGTGCCCAGGCTTATATCTCCTCTTACAGCAAAATATATACCTGAAAGCAAAACCAGTCCAATTTGAAGCATACATAGAAAATCTGAAGTTCCCCAATAATCTGCAAGTATTTTTGTTATATTATAGTTTAAATCCCTGTACTTCTTATTCTGTTCTTCATACTTTTCAATTTCAAAGCTTTCTCTTCCAAATGCCTTTACTACTCTTACTCCATTTAAATTTTCCTGTAGTATAGATGTGAGAACTGCTTCCTGTTCATCTGCTTTCTGAAAAGTATCTTTAATTTTATTGAAAAATACAAATGAAAAAGCAAAAATTATAGGTACGATTACCATAGAAATAAGAGTCATCTTTCTGTTTAGAGAAAGCATCATTATTATAGCAAACAGCACTATAAAAAATGCTCTTCCTATTTCAACCATTTGCATTGCGAAAAATCTTCTTACAGTATCAACATCAGATGTACATCTTTGAATTAAATCTCCGGATTCTGCATTTACATGATATTTATAAGGTAAATTTTGAATGCGATCATATAATTTCACTCTTAATTTTCTAGCAATATTTTCAGCTGCTTCAGCGGAAAGTTTGCCTTTAAAATATAAAAATATGCCTCTTATGCTTGTTAATGCAATTAAGCATAGTGCACATATCCATAAATTTCTTTGTAAAACATCTCTGCCGCCAATTTTAATTATAATATTTTCAATTGCTTTAGGGACACTTAGCGGCTTATCACCTATAATGGAATCTATAGTAATTTTCACCACCATAGGCTCTATCATAGCAATTAATGTAGCAACTCCGATAGATAATATTGCTGAGATGTATAACAATCTATTGCCTTTAGTTAGTTGTATCAATTTCTTCATTTAAATAGTCCCCCCATCGTACATAATATAATCTTTACACTGTCAGGAATAAAATGTAGAATCATAGCATTTAATCCTTCTAAAAGTTTCTTTTTTACTCATTTTTACCACTCCCTGCTTTTGCGGGTTTTCCCCACTAAAATTATAGATTTATTTGCCATTCACCAATACATAACTACCAGTAAAAAAGCAATATAAAAAGGCCATTGAGCATAATATTCTCCGGCCTTTTAATCACATAAATATCTTCATAATAAACAATCAGTATAAACTAATCAGTATAATTAAAAAAGCCACGGGCACCTACCTATGGCTAATTATTTTCATAAACAGCTTAATTATAAAAAGCAATGAATAATTTAAAAATAAATACCAAGATGGTGCATAAATATTAATTTTTCTCTATTATCATAATTGTCCGCAAATATGCCGTTAAATCTAACATTCATATTCATTAACATTTATACAACCTCCTTACCTAAATTAAATGTAAATTATGCACTGTTAATTATTGTTATATGTATTATTTTATACCTTAGTTATTAGAATTACAATAGTTTAGGTAAAAAAATTGGGGACGGTTAACAATTATTTTATATAAATAAAAAAACTTTGGGACGGTTAACAACAATTTTAAAATTATAATCAACCATTTTTAAATATAATACTTATTAAATTATCTAAGCTTGTCCAATATTGTTTTAAATTTATACTATAAGCAATTTATATTCATTTTATTTCAGCTTAAATAAAGCGCAGATAAATAATACCAAAATTATATAGATTCTTATCTGACAATAATTTCATCTAAAATTCCTATATATTTTTCTTCTGAATTTACTAACTTCACTCCAATATTGCATAACATTGACACCCTTGATTGAGTAATGTTACCTATTACCTTACATATATCCTTATATTTGAAGTTGCATAAACTTCTCATTAATAACACAAATATTGCCCTTTTTTCTGTGGCTGATCTACAATTTTTCATTCTGAGAATACTTTCTGATATTTGATATCTTTCATTTAAAAATTTCAATATATCGTCAACTGTAAAATGTCTTGTAATTATTTTTCTTTGACTTAAATACACGGTTTTTTCTTTTTTAAATTCAATATTTTCGCTAACGCTGTTATTGGTAATTCTTCTTATAAAATCCAAATATGTTTTCTTTGCATTTATTTCGTTATTGCTGAAATGACCAAGAATAAACTCCTTATCTATTAAGCCAAATCTATCATTCATTGTCCCTAAGTAGATTCCAAGGCTTGAAAACTTGTATTTTTCTAACTTATTGCTATATTTCTTTATAGACATTGGATTGGAATGTATATAGGCTGATAATGTTAAAAGGTATTTATCATTATCAACAATTTTACTTTTAAATCTGTCTTGAAAAACGTGTCCATGCCTTTTATATTTTTTGTTATAATATTGTGCATAACTTTGATTTATACCATGCATTATTTTTGAAATGTCAGCTCCATTTGAATCTATAATAAAGTGATTTATACCATGCATTATTTTTGAAATGTCAGCTCCATTTGAATCTATAATAAAGTGATTATGTGTATTCATAATACAATATCCATAAACTTTAAACTTAAAAATATTCTTATACTTTTTCATTATTTCAATATACTTTTCCTTATCCTCAACACCCCTATATAAGTTAAATTCACTTATACTTCTACTCATAATATGGTAAATTGAATTTTCACCTTTTATTCTTGCAGCTCTTGGCATAAAAATACCTCCATTAATTTTATTTTTAAATATAAAAGATATATGTTAATTGAAGTATTGCCCAACCCCATACTATTTACACAATTTTATAAAAAAATATCCACATAGTTGAACTTATTTTATTCAACAGTGTGGATATTTTTTAGATTTTTATTTATTGTGAACCGTCCCCATTAGAACGCTGGAACTACGGCTCCTCCAAATTTGTCTTCAATAAACTTTTTGATTTCCGGAGAAGTTATTGCTTTATCTAAAGCCTTTATTTTTTCATCATTTTCATGGCCCTTTTTAACAGCTATAACATTAGCATAAGGTGAGTTAGAATCTTCAGTAAGCAATGCATCTTTTACAGGATTTAGTTTTCCTTCAAGTGCATAGTTGGAATTTATAACTGATAATGTAACATCCTGCAGTGTGTTAGTAAGCTGCTTTGCGTCAACTTCAGTTATTTTTAATTTTTTAGGATTGTCCTTAATATCTCCTACCGCAAGAACCTCTTTGTCTGGTACAGTGAAAAGTCCTGCTTTGGCAAGTAACTTTAAAGCTCTTGAACCATTAGATGGATCTGCAGGAATTGTTATTTCTGCTCCATCTGGAACGTCCTTTATATTTTTAATCTTTTTAGAATATACTCCCATAGGCTCTATATGAACCTTTTGAACTGCCACTAAATCAGTACCCTTGCTCTTGTTGAATTCCTGAAGATATGGAACGTGCTGGAAGAAGTTTGCATCTAAATCGCCCTTGTCTAGTGCCGGGTTCAGCAGTGCATAATCATCAAATTCTTTTATTTCTAATGTGTATCCTTCCTTTGCCAAAATAGGTTTAACCTGTTCTAGTATAATAGCATGAGGATTTGATGTAGCTCCTATGGTTATTGTCTTACTGTTTTTTGATGAATTACCGCATCCAGTTAATAGTACTGATCCAGCTAATAGTGTTGTTAATAGTGTTGCTAATTTTTTCATAATTAATAGCCTCCCTAAACTTCATATTTTTTAATTTATATATCCTTATTTTAGTTTTTTGTATATCCAATCCCCAAAAATCTGAATGGCCTCAACTAAAATAATTAAAATAATTACTGTATAAAGTATCATTTCATTATTAAATCTCTGATAGCCTATTGATATAGCCACATATCCAAGGCCTTGAGCTCCGAGTGCCCCTGCCATAGCCGTATACCCAATGATTAATATTAATGATAGCGTTATTCCTCTAATAATAGAGGGTACAGCTTCTTTTATCATAACTTTGAAAATTATCTGCATATCACTGGCACCAAATGATTTTGCAGCTTCAATGATTCCCTTGTCCACTTCTTTTAGTGAACTCTCTATTACTCTTGCAACAAATGGTGCTGATCCTATAGTTAATGGAACAATAGCTGCAGTATTCCCTATGCTTTTTCCAACAATCAGCCTTGTAAGCGGCATTACAGCAAGAATTAATATGATAAATGGAAATGATCTAAAAACATTTACTATGATATCTAAAACTCTATAAATTACTTTATTAGGTCTAAGGCCATTTTTATCAGTTAATATTAATGCAATTGCCAGTATAAAACCAATTATAACTGAAAAAAATGTGGACCATCCTACCATATAAACTGTATCTATTATCCCCTGTAATAAATATTTGTTCCAGGCTTCTGCAAAACTAATCATTTTTTATTACCTCCCAGCAGACTTTTCTTTTATTAAGGTAATCAGAAACTGATTTATACTTGCTGTCCTCAATATTTATTACAAGACTCCCAAGCACATCATCTCTAAACCTTTCAAGTTTACCCCATACTATAGAGAAATCTATATTTAAATTCCTTGCCATGGAAGTTATAATACTTTGCTCAGACATTTCCTTTGGAAAATATATTCTTATGTTAGTACCTTCTGATGGAAGTATTTCTTCTTCTGAAATTAATTTTCTCAAAGCCTTAGGCTGTTTCAAAAACAGTTCATTAACTTCACCCTGAGCTGCAATAGCCCCTGCATCTAAAATAGCCATCCTGCTGCATATTTCTCTGACTACTTCCATTTGATGAGTTACAATTACAATAGTAATTCCTAGGTTCTCATTAATTTCCCTTAAAAGTGTTAAAATTGATTTTGTAGTGTTAGGATCTAATGCTGAGGTTGCCTCATCGCATAACAGTATCTTTGGTTCTAATGCCAAAGCCCTGGCAATAGCTACCCTTTGCTTTTGCCCGCCGCTTAATTCTTTTGGCCTTGAAAAAATCTTGTCCTCTAAGTGAACTATTTTTAAAAGTTTTTCTACTATTTCTTTTATTTGTTTTTTATCATAACCCCATACCTGTAAAGGAAGGGCAATGTTATCATATACATTTTTCCTCTCTAAGAGACTGAAATGCTGAAAAATCATTCCTAGATCCTTCCTGAATTCTCTAAGTTCCCTGTTTTTAAGTGTATTAACTTCCTTTCCCATAACCATAACGCTTCCGCTGTCATAGCTTTCAAGACCGTTTATACATCTTAACAATGTGGATTTGCCTGCTCCGCTATGCCCAATTAATCCAAAAATTTCGCCCTGTTTTATTTCGAGATTTACAGACTTTAAAATATGCTCATTTGAAAAAAACTTATCTACATTTGTTATGCTGATCAAACCTTTACCCCCTCTTTTAAAATACTGAAATATGAATATTACGCTAAAAAAAATAAACCCCAAGGAAACCTGGGGTTAAAACGCAATTGGTTCCTCATCTTTCAGCCTTCGCTGCTGGATTTAGCACCGCTATACAAATATATGTATCGGTTGCTGGGTTTCATAGGGCCAGTCCCTCCGCCACTCTTGATAAGTTGAAAAATATTAACTTTAGAAAATATAATATCAAAACTTTACTAATGTGTCAATACTTTTATTAAATATTTATTAATTTCATTGATTATGCTTATATAATACCATAAAATTATAATTGAAAATAGCTATTAACTAAGTATTAGTGTTAAAATATAATAATGTACTTTGCAAATCATTTAATTTTGGAGGTAAAAAATGTTACTTAATTTAAACGAATTTTTAACATCAGTTTCCTTTGCGCTGGATTTTGTAGAAATGGACATTTTAGGTATGACTTCAAACCATGGCAAGAGAACTGCTTATATAAGTATTAAAATTGCAGAACAGCTAAATTTTGGAACAGATGAACTTAAGGATATTTCTGCTCTTGCAATTTTACATGATAATGGAATAAGTTACAGTGGTCTAGGTGATGATCTGTCCAATATGGACTCTCAAAACTTAGATATGTTTGAAAAAAACAAATGGCATTGCATTGTAGGAGAGAAGAACATCATTACATATCCTTTTAATACAAATGTTACTAATGTTATAAAATATCATCATGAAAAATATGATGGTACTGGATTCTTCAAATTGAAGGGGAATGAAATTCCTTTAATGTCACAAATTATAGCATTGGCTGATAGAATTGAAAGCAGATTTGATATTAAAAACAATGAGCTTAATATGCAGAAAGATATTTTATCATTTGCAGAATCTAAAAAGGAAAAGGATTTTTCTTCAAAAATAGTAGATGCCTTTTTAAGGGTTACTGAGAATAAGAAATTTTGGGAGGATCTGAAAGACCCATGCATTAATACTGTATTAAGGGAAAGCCTTCCTGATAATACTTTGGATTTAACCTTTAACCAAATACATGAAATTACAAAAGTTTTCTCAGAAATAATAGATTCAAAGTCACGATATACAAGACGTCATTCAAAAGATTTGTCAATAAAGGCAGGTATTATGGCAGACTTTTATAAATATAAGCCTGAGGAAAAGATGAAGCTTATTATAGCAGCAGATCTTCACGATATTGGAAAGCTTGCAGTTCCAAACACCATTTTAGATAGTCCAAACAAACTTAGTGATGGTGAGTTTCAAGTAGTTAAAAAGCATCCTTACTATACAAGAGTTGTTCTTGAGCAGATTAAGGGCTTCGAAGAAATTACAAACTGGGCTGCTAATCATCATGAAAAGCTAAATGGCATGGGATATCCTTACGGACTTACCGCAAAGGATCTGGATTTTAATTCACGATTAATGGGCTGCCTTGATATATATGAAGCACTTACAGAAGAGCGTCCATACAGAAAATCTCTTTCTCATAAGGAAGCAATGGACATACTCTATGATATGAGTCATAATGGCTTTGTTGATGAATCTATAACTAAAGATATAGATAAAGCGTTAATATAATTGGGACGGTATAAGGTATAATGGGGACGGTTCACATCTTTATCGCATTTACGGTATACGGTGCGGTGTGGTGCGGTGTGATGGGGACGGTTCTCAATTTTATTACATTTAAGCCCGGCTAATATTAAAAGCGGCGTTTTACTAAAAAACGCCGCTTTCTTTAGTTTGCATGAATCTGTCTTTTCATCTTCTCCCAAATTTTTATTAAGAACACCGCAATTAGCATTAAAGCTATGCCTATAATAGATAATGTATCTTCAATTCGTAATTTGGGCGTAGCCCTCCAACCCTGCTATACTAAAGCCAAGGTTGGATCAAGAAGTTTCCTTACCTCTGCGGAGCAGCCAGCATACAATTGAATAAATTCAATAAAGGAAAATACGCCAAAATATTGACCAGAATATATTATAACTGACTTTTGCTTATCTTCTTTATAATTCTTAATAATTACAGGGAGGGACTTGCCTGAATACTTATTTCCCTCCTCCATGTTTTTGAATAGTTGAAAATACATGTAGCCAATGAGTGTCATAACTATATGAAAAGTTATAAAATTATATTTTGTACTCTTAAAATCTTCTAATTTCCAAAAGTCTTTTATTTGTCTATAGTCTTCTTCAATTTCTGGTCTTAGTTCATAAGTATTTATTATTTGTTTTGCAGTTTTATTTGTGTCTGTGGTTAAAAATACATAGTATTCATTATCTTTTTTATCATGAACGACACAGGCACACAAGTCAACATCTTTATCTGGTGTATTACTTTGCCACATCATACCTAGATCCTTAACCAGGTGTATTTCTTGAGTTTTCCTTTTCTTGTTAGGGTGTTTTTGCCACTTGTCTTCGGAGATTGCTATTTTTACAGCTTCTTGGTATATTGTCATGTTCTTTTTTGCAGGTACATATGTATCCACTTGCTTTTCAAGCTTCAAAATATTAATAACATCACGAGAAATAAATCCCCTGTCATTTATGAGAATATCTCCACTTTTTAAACATTTACTTTTTAAAATCATATTTCTACAAAGTTCTAAATCATGAGGCTTTATAGAATCAAAAACTATCTCTTCTATAATTCCGGAATCATCCATAAGACCTCTTAATGTTCCCATTTTATAACCACGAAGCACCTTTCCATCATCTTTTATAGTTTCAGAATTCTCATAATTTACATTATCTAAATTCACATGTATTTTAGTGCAATCAAGAATATGTATAGATGGAGCTATGTTAAGAGATGGCATAACTACATTTTGGACATAATTGTTATAAGACTCTATAAATTCCTCAGCATCATATTTTTGAATTAAATTTCTCATAACGCCTTCGGCGAATAACCCTTCTTCAAGGTTTTTATTGGTATCCCACATATTCCATCCTAGTTCAGATAATAACTCACCATCAGTCACAGCAAAGGCGACATCTGTCAGGCTGGTTTTAAGTTTCATCTTTGCTGTAATTGCTAACGCAATAAGTATATGAAATGGAATATGCTTATTTTGTTTTCTTTTATCTTTAAAACTTTCAGCCAATTTATCTATAAGTCCTATATTTTTCATTTTTAATACTATTGTATCTATAAGATTAGGGAAACTTACGTCAGCAGCATCAATCCTACCTTCTTTTATAGCTTCCAACACCTTATCTTTATCGTTTTTGCTTAATTGTAACATACAAACTATCTCCTTTTAATTATCATTAGTCTATATATATAATTCTATAAAAGATCTTAAAATCATTTTTAAAAGCTAAATATTATAGTACTTATTTTTAGAAATTTTCATATTACTTATTGAAGATAATGTATATAAACTATTGCTAAATCCTTTCCCCACATAACTATAAATTAGTACCAGTGGCGCATTAACAGATATTACAGTTGTAATATACTTTCTATATCTAATTCCCATGTAAGTGGAAAAGTAACATATTACATCTGTTGGGGCAATTGGGCATACAATCCATAAAAACAATATACCTTTTCCGAAATTTCATGTTTCACCTCTCCAATATATTTCCTTTGCTCTATTTTATTATATAAGTATTAAATAAATATCATGATAATTATTAACAATTGTAACTATTCAGCTATTAAAATAATTTAAATTTACTGTTATTATTAATTTATTGAAAAAAAGCCTTCCATTTATCATTATTTTTTGGTATCATAAAGCCTGTCTTGCAAAAACTAATGATAAGGTGGTGACACATCGTGAGTGAAGGCCAAATCATCGAGATTTACAATCAAGGTGTATCTCAGGTTATAGGTGTTATTAAAGAATTATCAAATCAAATTAAAGAACTACAATCTCAAGTAGAAACACTTTCTAAAGAGAATAAGGCTCTAAACGAGCGTGTAAAATCATTAGAAAGCCAAGTCAACAAAAACAGTAGTAATAGCAGTAAACCTCCATCGTCAGATGGCTTTAAAAAGAAGACTAAAAGTTTAAGAACAAAATCAGGTAAAAAACCTGGCGGTCAAAGGGGTCATGAGGGAACAACATTGTGTTTACATGATACTCCTGATGAAATTGAAATTCACAATGTTGAATTCTGTACTGAATGCGGAGCATCCCTAAAGGATGTACCTCCTGAAAGATATATTGTTCGTCAAATTATAGATATACCAGATGTAAAAGTTAAAATTGTAGAGCATAGAGCAGAAGTTAAAATATGTCCTCATTGTAAAAGTAAAAATACAGCTGCTTTCCCAGAAGAAATAAAGAATACAGTTCAATATGGAGAACGCCTGAAAGCGATAGCTGTTTACTTAACTCAATATCAGTTGATTCCGTATAAACGTGCTGTTGAACTCATTGAGGATTTATTTAACCATCATTTAAGTCAAGGTAGTATGGTAACCTTCAATCAAGACTGTCATGATAATTTACAAGCTATAACAAATAGGATTAGAAATAGCCTTACCTCATCTACAGGAGCAGTTCATTTTGATGAAACTGGTATTTATATAGATAAAAAACGCCAGTGGCTTCATGTTGCTTCTAATAAAAATCTTACATATTATGAATGCCATGAAAAGCGTGGTAAAAAGGCTATTGATGATATTACAATACTTCCAAACTTTACTGGGACGGCAGTCCATGATGGTTTTAAAACTTATTTTAAGTATACTAACTGCAATCATGCTCTATGTAATGCTCATATATTAAGAGAACTTAATAGTATAACTGAATTACAAGGTCAAAACTGGGCAAAGCCAATGAAAAATCTATTGTTAGATATAAAAAAAGAAGTAGATTTAGCTAATAACAAACAAAATGCTTTACCTTTAGATAAAATTCAGGATTTTGAATCTAAGTATGATAAAATACTTAAAGCTGGCATTGACGAAGACTATGCTAAAAACATTGAATTATATTCTAAAAAGAAGGTAAAGAAAAGTGCCAGTCTTAATTTACTCAATAGATTAAATGGCTATAAGGAACAAATACTTGCTTTCATGTATGACTTTGATATACCTTTTGATAATAACTTAGCAGAACGTGATTTACGTATGGCTAAAGTTAAGCAAAAGATTTCAGGCACCTTTAGAAGTTCTGCTGGAGCTAACGCTTTTACTAGAATCCGTGGATATGTATCTACTGTAAGAAAACAAGGCAAAAATGCCTTGGATTGCATAAAATCAACATTTACAGTGAATCAATTTGATCCAACTTTGACGTAAAAGCTCCGCTTAAAAAGGAACGAAGTACCTCTTTTTGGTGAACCTAAAATTAATATTAACACCTTACTGTCAGATGCATAAGAATTTGAAAGTAAGGTGCTTTTTTATATACTTTTTAGGGTAACTGAATAGTTATTAACAATTATTAATAGTTATTAATTTACAGTAAATAAAATTTTATATAGATTAACTTAACACTATTCCGGGTATATTAACTTATATATGGAAGGGTGATTCATAATGAGCTTAACCATTAAGATTGATAGAATTATTCAGAAATGCGGCGGAAGCAACAGGGTAATTGTAAGAAGGATAAGCATTGGTAGGGGAACTCCAGTTGAAGCAGCCATAGTTTATATTACTGGATTTGTTGACCAGAACATTATCAATAGGGATATACTAAACCCCCTGTTATTTAAAATTAAGGAAGATTTGCACGATATTAAGCAGGTTAGCAATTACATATGCAGTAAATATATTTCCATGTCTGACATTGTCATTGAAAATGATGTTAATAATGTTGTGAAAGAAATTAAAAGAGGTAAAACTGCAATTGTTATAGACACTGCTTATAATTATATTATTGCTAATACGGCAGATGGTGAGCATAGAAACATTTCAGAGCCTAAGGACGAGCAAGGGGTTAGAGGCTCAAGGGAGGGTTTCATAGAAAACCTGGATATAAATATAAGCCTGTTAAAAAGAGGGATAAAGGATAATAACTTAGTAGTAGAAAATTTTATTGTTGGCAGGCGTTCACAAAAAGATTTAGCCATAGTGTATGTTGATGATATAGTTGATAAGGACCTATTAAAAGATATAAAAGCCAGGATTCAAGCAATAGATGTTGATGCTGTAACTAATATCGGCATGATAGAACAGTTTATTGAAAGTTATCCATACACTGTATTTCCTCAGGTTTATACTACTCAAAGGCCGGACACTGTGCAGCAGAACTTAATGGAAGGCAGAATAGCAATATTACTTGATGGCTCACCTTTTGCCATAACACTACCTGCATTGCTTGTGGAATTTTTTCAGGCTGTGGAAGATTATGCCCAAAGAACTGTTGTAACTGATTTTAATAGATTTATCAGAATACTTGGTACAATTTTGGTTGTCACAATGCCCTCAATATATTTATCATTGGTTAGATTCAATGCAGAATTAATTCCAATTAAGTTTGTACTGCCATTAATTCAGTCCAGAAAAGACATTGCTCTGTCCCCATTTCTTGAAATACTGTCCATGGATATTGTTATAGAATTTTTGAGAGAGGGCGGGCTTAGGCTTCCCAGTAAAATCGGTCAAACACTAAGTATAGTAGGAGGATTCATAATTGGAAGTGCTGCCCTTCAGGCACATTTAGTAAGTCCGGATACTTTAGTTGTAGTAGGAGCTTCAACTATAGGTACTTTTATTATTCCAAATTATGATATGGCAAGTTCCGTAAGATTGCTTAGATTCCCTTTACTTTTTTTAACTAACTTTTTAGGTGCTTTTGGTTTAATCGCAGGATTATATTTATTATCAGTTCATATTCTATCTCTGGACAGTTTTGGTGTGCCATATTTTACTCCGGATAAATACAGCGACTTGAAAGATACCCTTATGAGAGCTCCATTATGGAAAATGAATAAGAGACCGGAAGGCATTCCAAACAACAATCCAATAAGACAAAGCGATTTTAGAAAAAAGTTCTGGAGGAATAAAAATGAAAAGGATAAAAAGTGATACTATAACCTCCGGCGAATTAACCTTTATGCTTATAGGATCAATGATTGGCATAGGAATTTTATCTCTTCCAAACAGTTTGATTTCAAAAGCTAAACAGGACTCCTGGATATCTGCTGCACTTGGTGCCCTTTACCCATTATATATGGTGCTGGCAGCAGCTATAATTTATAAAAAAAGCCCCAATAATAATATATTGGTATTAAGTAAAAAATGTTTTGGCAAAATTATAGGCACCATTTTAAATGTAATTTTACTATGTTTTTTCATATTTAATGTTTTTACATTAAGCGCAGGTCTAAGTATTGTTCTAAGGACTTTAATAGTGAGCTTTGTAAGTTCAATAAAGATACTGATTTTTATTGTTTTTTTATCAGCCTTTACTGCCTATAAAGGGCTAAAGGTTTTGGCAAGAGTTAATCATTTAACATTTTACTACACCACCATATTAACTTTAATGTTATTTGCTGCACTGGTCAAAGGAACATACTTAAATGTATGCCCTATACTTGGTTCAGGAATTGTAAATATATTAAATGCCAGCAAATCTTCAGCTTTTGCTTATGGCGGCATTGAAATATTGTTCCTGTTATATCCTTTAGTGATTAACTCAAACGAAAAAATCATTGTTAAATCATCACTGCTGGGAGTTTTTATAACATGTGTTTTCTATACCTGGGCAGTTTTTATAACCATTTACTTTCTGGGTATAGACAATATTCCAAAAGCAGAATGGTCCGTAAGTCTTACCACAAAAAGTGTATATATTCCTATAATTAATAATTTTAGATTTGTTTTTCTAATATTGTGGGCTGCTATAATATTTAAAACAATATCAAATAATTATTATGCAGCAGCTATGATTATAAATAGCTTTTTTAAAAATGCACAAAATAAAATTATAATATGCATTATTTTCCCCATGATGGTGTACTTATCAACAATTCCTAAAAATAATGCAATTATGTTATCTATATTAAATTACTTTATACCTAAATTTACATTATTCAACATAATTTACGTAACATTAATAGCTGTAATATTATACATAAAGAAGGTTAAATAATTATGCGAAGAACACTATGGAAATATATTCTTATCTCAATTTCATGTATTGTCATTGCTGCTTTTTTCGGTTCTGAAACAAAGGGGCAGCAGCCTATAGAAGAATTAGATATTGTTTCGGGATTGGGCTGTGATGCTGAAAAACAAGGTTCTGAAACAAAATACTGTATTCCAATGTCGGTATATGTATTTAACAATGATAATATTGTAAATTCAATGCTAAAAAAGGGAGATGCTCTGACCATAGGACAAACAAGGCAAACAAGGGCATTAGCAGATGATAAGCAAAACATGTTAGGTCTTGAAAAAGTATATATTATAAGTGAAGAGCATGCAACAGCCGGCATGAGAAATTTGATAGAAATATTATATAGAAATCCCAGTTTAAATGATACTGGTTATGTTACTATCTGCAGGGGTAAATCTGAAGATTTACTTAAATATCAAATAAATGGATATCCAAGCTCTTCGGATTATATTGAGGGCTTAATAAAAAATTCTTATTTTTATAACTTCTTTTCTGATGAATATAAAATAACCAATATGTTTCTGCAAGTAGATGCTGAGGGAACCAATGCAGTGCTTCCTTACATTGAGCTTACCAAAGAAGGAATAAAAATTACCGGCATGGCTGTTTTCAATAAGGACAAAATGTTGCTGAAAATGAATATGGATGATGCCAGAGTTATGAATATGTTAAGAGGGAATAGTGGGAAGGGAATTATATCGGTACAAAAAGGTTCAAACGATTATGTTGATTATTATGCCACTTCAAAAAGAAAGGTAACCTGTACTAAGGAAGGAGACAAATATAAGTTTGTAATAAATTTATATTTGAAAGGCGATATAATTTCAAATTTATCCTATAAAAATATAAGTAAAGATTCCAAAATAGATAACCAATTTGAAGAAGATATGTGCCAATATGTAAAAAAGATGTGCAATAATTTTATAACTAAAATGAAATGTGAGTATAAGGTTGACTGTTTGCAGCTTGGTCAAGTAGCTGCAGCTAAATATGGGAGACATACTGGTTCAGATTGGAATATTATAGTTCCCAATTCTGAAATTATTGTAAACGTAAAAGTTCATATTGATAAAACAGGACGTGGAGATTTTTAAATATTACCAAATTATAAAAATTCAATTTAAAACATTATATTTTGCAAAAAATAGACCTGTAGTAAAATACTACAGATCGCTCATATGTTTCAATTACTTTATAGCTTCTCCAGATTACATTGCTCTGCCTGGAAATACTGCATCTAATATTCCTATAACCAGAGCTGCCAGAATAGCTCCTATTATAGACACCTTCATGTTAGGTACTAAAAATTGAGCTAAATATATTATTATTGCGGCTATTACAAATCCCTTTAATCCCTTTCCAAATGGGGATGCATCTACTCCCATAAGGGATTCAACAAAATAGTCCAATGCAGTTATTACTACTGCGGCTATTATATATGACCACAATCCAACAATAGTAAATCCAGGTGTTAAAAATGATGTTATTCCTAAAATAACAGCCACTAATACTAATCTTCCTATCCATCCAAGGAAGCTGTTTCCACCTGAAGTTTCTCTTTTTTCATTTGCCATGAATATATCACTCCTTCAAAAGTTAAGTATATATGTTTTTATATTCATAGTGTGCTCATATTCATAAATAATATTATACAATTTTCAGCATTGTATTTTAACTTTTTAAAATTTTATTAATCAATTGATGATTTTGGCTTTACTTTCATGTACAAATAGAATGGAACTCCGAATAAAATCAGAAGGAATCCATACATAACAGTTTCCGCTCCCGATCCATATATTGTCCATACAGCATAAGCAAATCCTAGCAGTGGAATAATGGATTTTTTTATAAACTTCCACACATTAACCTTGCCATCAATTTTAACCAGCAGAATAATCTCAGCTGCAGCTGTAGTTGCGTACATTGGTAAGTATGCCAATGTTGCTAAAAGTATCATAAAATTAAAGGCCGAAAGTAATGAATGACTATAGTTCATTGCTAGTAAAATATTTGCAAGTACTGCACTTATAATTAGTGATGCATATGGTGTATTATATTTTGGATGTACCAAAGCAAAAACTTCCGGAAATACTTTGTCCTTTCCAGCTGCATAAGACATACGTGCTGTAGCAAGAATCCAACCCACTGTTGTACCTAAAACGCTTATTACTGAGGCTACTAAAATTACATTTGAGACTCCCTTGCCAAGAAACTGCGAAAGAATATCCACTATTGGTGCTGAACTTTTTGCCAGCATATCCTGAGGCATTGCACCCATAGCAAAGAAATTAATTGCCATATACATTATAATTGCAATTGACATTCCCAATATAGTACTTATTCTTATATTTTTCTCCGGATTTTTAATTTCACCTGCTGCTACCGAAGCTGTTTCAAAACCGATAAATGCCCATAATGTTGAGGCTGCTGCTGCAGGTATAGTTTCAATACCCTTGTTTTTAGGAAACATATCCTTCACAAATGAAGGATTAAAATGTGCCGCTGCAACTGCGATAAAAAAAATAAATAATAATAATTCAAAAATAGTAATAACAGTTTGCGTTATTCCTGCTTTTTTTGCGCCCAGTATGTTTATTATTGTAAATATCCAGAGTATTGCGCTTGTATATAAAAATGCAACCAGATGGTTACTGTTTATTATTGGAATTAATGTGCCTGTATAACTTGCTATAGCCGTAATTATTGCAGCATTTCCTATCCATGAACCGTTCCAGTATAACCAGGCGTTTTCAAAGCCCATAAAATCACCAAATGCCAGTTTTGCATATTCATATGGTCCTCCTGTTTTAGGTATTTTTGATCCCAGATTGGCAAAAGAAAGTGCCAAAAGAATAGATCCTGCTCCTGTTAATAGCCAAGCCATCATAACAGGACCTGGACCAGCCTTTGATGCCAAAGTTGCAGGAAGCATAAATATACCTGATCCCATCATATTACCAACAACCAGCGCAGTTGCAATAACAATTCCTAATTCCTTTCTTAAATTAGCTTCATTTGACATTTATAAATTACGCCTCCTTAATTGAAATTATCACTTTATTAATTTACCATGATAAAGTATCATTGTCAACAATATTCGACAAAAGTTGTAAATTACTATTTTCCAAGTTAGTGTAAAGCAGCCCTAGGGAAATGAAATTTTCCAGTATAGGTTTGATTTTCATTTAAATTTGTGTATAATATAAATGTAAGATATATATGGGGAATTAACTCAGCTGGTTAGAGTGCCACCTTCACATGGTGGAAGTCGTAGGTTCAAGTCCTATATTCCCTACCAGACTTACTTTATCTTCTTTTTATGTAAAACGCTTGTCACTAATTTTCCTAAAAAATATCCACACACCTGCATTGATAATATGCTTGTGTGTGGGTATTTTATTTACTTTTAAAAATTCTATTAAAAAAACCAGGTCTGGATACCATAAATCCAAGCCTGGTTCTACTTTTTCTTCTTTCCCTTTTCCTTCCCTTTGTGCTGTTTTAAATATGGCTCCGAGGTATTAACCTGATTAGCTGCATTGTTGTCCTTGGTTATGCTGCTGTCATTATTTGTAGCTTTATCCTTTGAAGGCTGCTTTGTATCTTCTCCCTGCTGCACACTATTAATTGTATTATCAGTTTTTGGAGCATCTACAGTGGTATTGTCATTATATTTAGGCACATTGCCATAAAAGTGATACAGCATTGTTAAAACAATAGCCGTTAACATGGCAGATACAAGTATATTTCTTATTAAACCATGACTGTTTTTTTTAGCTTCTTGTTTTATGGAAGCTTCATTAATTACCACAGTCTTCTCAATATCTAAATTGTTTTGGCATTTTGCAATTTCATATTCTAATTCACTTATAGATTCATATCTTTCATTAATATTGCTTTTAACACATCTCTGTATTATTGATTTCAAATTATCATTTACATTATTATAATTTTCATCATTGAAGGGTTCTGTATCCTCCAATGCCGCCTTTCCATTAACCATATAATACATAACCATACCTATTCCAAATATATCCGTTTGTTTACAACTCCTGCCTGCACCTTTCTGTTCAGGTGCAGCATATCCAATTGACCCTAGTGCTGCAGTATCATTATATTTATTAGTTTTATCAATCTTTGAAATTCCAAAATCCACAAGCATAATATTTCCGCTGTGATTTATCATAATATTTGATGGCTTTAAATCTCTGTAAATAATGGAAGGGTTCATATTATGCAGATAACCGACAATATTACATATCTTTAATGTTATACTGCATATCTCTTCTGCTGCCAGTTTTTCTTTCTTTTGAACATATTCTTTTAATGTTTGTCCTTCTATGTAATCCTCAACCATGTATAAATTATCATCTTTATAAAATATATCTACAATCCTTGGAATACCCGGATAATTTAATTCTTTCAGAATATTAGGCTCAGTTAAAATATCTATATTAAAACCATTATCCTTTTTTATTTCTTTTATGGCCCACATATTTTCAAGGTTAATATTTTTACATAAATAAACTGTTCCCATGCCGCCTTTACCCAATATTTTTATTACTTCATATTTATTATCCAAAATATATCCTTTTTGCAGCATAATCCACCTCTATAAAAAACTTATACTAATTAATATACGTTTTTTATATACATATTCAGGGGGTTATTATATAGAAAAATATCCACATTAATACATAAAAATAATGCACAAATGTGGATATAAACAATTATCATAACTTCTGAACTGTCTTCATATATTTAACAATAAGCTTGTCCAAGTATTCACTTATGAGCAGCTTCTCCTTGTCATTTTCATCACTTTCAGATGTACAGCTTACTTCATTAAGGATATCCCTTATTTGATTTATGTTTTCCTTTAGCTCTGATAATTCAATATTCTTTATATAAAGCTGCAGTTTATTTTCATTAGATTCCCTAGATGATAATAAACCCTTCTTCACTTTCTCCTTGGATATTGCATTTTTATCACAATCCTCAACATATTTGTCATTTATTGCGGTAATTAAATTTTCTAAATTAGCCTTTCCCCTGCTATTTTGACTGGATATGCTATTATTTTCAGAGATAATCTTTATAATTTCTGCCACATAAATTTTATTTTCAAAATTAACAGGAGCAGCAGTAATTAAAAATACTTTCCCATCAGTGCTGTACTCTACCTTTGTAAAAGTATCATTATACTTATACGCTCTCATAGAAATGCAGTTTTTACAGAAGGAATCCTTTTTAAAAATATTGTAACACACAGCATCCTTGTGTTTTAAATTTTCTCCTTCTATAAATTTTACTTTTTTATTTATTGGGTCAACTACTCTTATCATATCGTACATATTTTTGAATATAGATAATCTTTCCTTAATGTCACTTATTATATCCATATTATTCACACCAATTCAATATATTTTTATACTTTGAGAAAAACTTTACATTTTTCCAAAGTAAAATGTAAAGTTTTTCATTGAAAGTATTAGGCTAACAAAATTATACATTAAATCCAAGAAAATTTCCATCACTTTATTAGTAATAATCATTGGCATGAAGTAATTAAATATTATATTTCTGGCTTTACACCATCTACTGCTGGTAATTTATTCAGTAAATACTTTTCAGCCTCTTGGCACCAAAGTCCTCCGTTTCTCTTAACTATTCCTGCTAATTCAGCAAACAAAGGATCATTTTTTCCCTTTTCTTCAAAGTCATCAATAGCTGTAAGCTCCATATCAATATTGGTATATATAAGCTTTTTGCCGCCAGGTAGTTTTGGTAAATTCAGTGTAGCTTCAGCAGCACTGTTTAACCCTCCAATATGTGTTATCATAACTGCAGGATTTATACTACCTGCTTCTGTCATTTTAAGACTCTCAATTAGATCATTAGTATTTCCCCCTGTAGTCCCAATTACATGAGTTGATCCATAGTGAACATTATAGTAATTTAATTCACCTGAGAACTTTTTATCTGTTGGACCTGCAAAGAAGTTTAAGCACCCGTCTCTTGCAAGTATTTTATCAGCTTGTTCCACTACAGGCTTTACTGGTGCAAAAACATACACATCATTAAAACCTGTGCCCTCAGATATTTCCCTTAGATATGCCGGAACATCTTCTATATCTTTTGTATTTACAAATACAATTTTAACCCCTTTTTCTTTGGTCTTTTCCTCTGTAAATATGCTTTTAGCTTTTGCAATCCTAGCATCATCTATATCAGTTACAACCAATAATGAAGGTCTTCTGTCACAATTTATGATATATTCAATTGCTCCAAGTCCCATTGGGCCTGTGGCTGCCAATAAAGCCATTTTCCCGCCTTTTACGATTCCCATATCATGAACATAGGATCCCATTTTTGTGTGAAAACTTGCATGAAAGCCTCCGATTATACATGACATTGGTTCTGCCAAAGATGCTTCATAATAGGCCTCTCCATTATAGTTTATAAGACATCCAAGCTCCATAACTTCATGAGGAATAATTATATAAGTTGCATCTCCTCCGAAATATTTATATGAATATCCTGGTGAATCCATACTTCCCTTATAATTTAAAGCCGGCTGCTGTGCAAATTTCTGCCCCTCTTTGAACTGGTCCTTCCACTTTGCCCCAACTTTTACTATATTGCCTGCAAACTCATGTCCAACAATTACAGGATTTTTATCAACATCTTTAGGCACTCTCTTATGGTCAGGTCCTTGAATAGCTGCCTTATAAGTTGACATGCATATACTGTCTGATATTACCTTAACTAATATCTCATCATCTTTTATTTCAGGAAGTTCAAACTCCTCCAGTCTTAAATCATTCTTTCCATATAGTCTAACTGCTCTTGTTTTCATAATATACAGCTCCTTTGTATTATAAATTTATATATTCATATTTAACTTGTTTTTCAAAGCTTAATACAGTTTCAAGGTCCGCAGCCTGAGTGCCTGATGTAGTTACATTTGCTGTACCGCATGCCACGGAAAGCTTTATGGACTTTTCAAAATCATAGTTTTTATCTATTGCCACAGCCAATGCAGCTACCATGGAGTCTCCTGCTCCCACAGTGCTTTGAACCTGTACCTTTATTCCACTCACAGAAACTGCAGCATCTTTCTTTATAAAAAGTGCTCCATGAGCTCCTAAAGAAATTACTATAATTTTGATACCATATTTAAATAGTTCCCTGGAAAGTCTTACTGCTTCTTCTTTAGTGCTTATATTTTGCGAGAAAAACTCTTCCAGCTCGTGAATATTTGGTTTTATTAAATATGGGCCAGCCTTTATTCCCTGCTTAAAAAGCTCTCCATCTGCATCTAATATAGTTTTCGCACCATTTTTTTTAGCCTCTTTTATCCAATCCATGTATATATTCCTGCTTACATTTTTAGGTATGCTTCCTGAAAATACTACAACAGAATTCTCATTTAGCCCTTTACAGAATTCTTTATTTACCTTGTGAAGATCCTCCTCTGAAACTAAGGGTCCGCATTCATTTATATCTGTATTTGTATGATTTATTTTGTCAACTATTTTTGTATTGGTTCTTGTATCTCCTTTTGTTATTATAAAGTGGTTTTCAATATTTTCTGAATCCAGATATTCTTTTATAAAGCTTCCACTTTTCCCTGAAAGTATTCCAACAGCTCTGCTGCTACTGCCAAGGCTCTTAATAACCTTAGATACATTAATTCCTTTTCCACCTGCATCAAGTCTTACGGAACTAACTCTATTAACTGTTCCAATTTGAAAATTATCAATTTCAATGGTCTTATCAACTGCAGGATTTAATGTAACAGTTGTAATCATTTTATTACTCCTTACTCTTCTAAAATTATTTTAATTATCTCCTGTTTATCTTTGGATTTTATAAGCTTCTTTACATTTTCCTCATACTGGCATGTAATAGCTATCTTGGATAGTATGGACATATGATCGTCATTTTTACCTGCTATACCAATAACTAAGTAAGCTGTATTCCCCTCACCGAAATCCACTCCACGGGGATATTGAGCAATGACAATTCCTGAGTGCTTAATGTATTTAACATATTCATTCATTCCATGAGGGATAGCTATGCCATTTCCTATATATGTTGTTATATCCTGCTCCCTTTTCATCATTCCTTTTATATAGCCTTCTTCAACATAACCATTTTCCACAAGCATCCTTCCAACCCTTTTAATTGCCTCATCTTTTGTCTCACTGTTAACATTTAATAATATATTCTTATCACAAAGAACCTCTGGCTCCATTTAAATGTCCTCCTCATTAAGAATTTTTACTATTGACCTTCTTATATCTTTAATATCTCCTAGCCTTAAATTATCAGTAAAGTCCTTTTTTTCAATTAAGGATATACTTATTTTCCCCATTTGCTCCAGTATATAAGGATTTTCTGTTTTCCTTGCAAGCAAAACAATAAAGGTTTTCACATTTTCATCTGAAAAGCCTACACTCTTTAATCTCATGGAATCCTTTAACCTATATACCCCAACAAATGGGCTTATTACAGAATCGGATCTGGTATGAAGAAGTGCCACAGATGAATTTGGAATTACTACACTTCCTGCTTTTTCCCTGTTTAGTATAAGTTCCTCCACTTCCTCTTTATTGCTTATTATATTTTCATCATAAACGCTTTCAGAAATGAATCCAATCATTTCTTTAAATGATTTGGTATCTATGGTTTTTAGCTGCAGACTCTTCAGCATATTATTTATCATCTCATATTTTTCTTCTTCTGAACCATTATTATTTTCAGCTTTATATAGGGATGTAATCTTATTAAATGAACTCTGATTTCTCTTATGCTGTTCCAGGTAATGGTTAATATTATCAATATCATTCTGCTTAAGAAAAGGAGAAACAATTATAATATTATCCTTAGGATTTTTTCCTGTATCAATATTCACTGTGGAAAGCACAATATCATATTCATCATTGCTGCTGCACCAATCCTTAATGGATTTAATTGCAACTCTGTCAATGCTGGGTATTGCTGATTTAACCTTGTTTAAAAGTATTCTTGCTGTTCCAATGCCATTTGGGCAGATAATCAGTGCAGAAAATTTATTGGTTAAACTTCCTGTGCGTTCTATGGCTGCACCCACATGCATTGTAATAAAGCCAATTTCATCTTCAGGCATTGTAATGTTATATTTTGAAAATACCAGCCTGCAGGCATTATTTACCACACTAAACAAACTTCCGTAATATTTTTTTATTTCATCAACTAAAGGGTTCTTAACCTGTATTCCCATTTTAATTCTATATAAAGCAGGGTTGAAATGCTGAGAAAGTCCCATAATTAACTGCTCATCACAGTTAATTTTAATATTCAGCCTTTTTTCTACTTCATACAGAACTTCTTTGGATAATTCCTCTAGGGACATTCCAAGTTCCGCAAATTTTCCATCTGATTTATATATATATTTGTTTCCTAAAAGCTGTATTGCAATATATACAAGCTCACTATCAGGTATATCTATATTTAAAGAAATTAAATAGTCTTTTATTTTCTTTGTAAAAGAAAACTCATTGGATGATAGTACGTCATGTATTAAATAATCAGGCAGGCTTATTGGTGAACCAAGCTTTACTTTTTTTAATGACAGCATAATGTGAATCAGCGAACTGAAATAAGCCATGTCATCCATCTTTACCATGTCATTGCTGACAATTTCTAATATATCTTTTGAAATATTAATAAGTTCCTTATGAAAAAACATATTAAAGAAAGCATGTATTGCAGGATCCTGCTTGTCTTCATATACATAAGCAAGCAGTTCATCTATGGGCTTATATTCATATAATAGTTCTAAAAATGTGTTTCTTTTTACCCATTCTGAGCCTATTACGATAAGTCCATATCCTCTCTTTCTTTCAAGGCTTAAATATCTCACTGCAAGCCACTGCTGAATTTTATCTACATAAAGACTTATAGTTCCCTCCACCACATTAAGCTGATAGCTGAAATAAGCAGATTTTATGGGTTCCTCTGAAAGGAGAAGCTGTGCAGTAATAAGCAGCATTCTTTGCTCTTGAGATACCAGCCACTGCATGGGTATTCCTCCCAATGAATGTTTTAGATTATTTAACTTTCCTGTTTTCCCATTAATATTTAAATTTGAGTTGTTTTCCTTTATTGCTATGCCATCATGTTTCAATACAATATTAATAGCAGCTATTTCTCTTGATATAGTTCTGTTGCTGACATGAATCTGCCTGGAAAGATCCTTTATATTTAAAGGACCTTTATCCAATATGGCATTTAAAATAAACCTTTGTCTGGCAGTTAATTCATTCATATATTCACCCGCCATTTACAATATTATTTTTTTAAAGTTTTAATATATTCATCGTAAACTTTGTTGTCCAGAAAATTTTTTATCGTAATAATTTTTGCATTTGGGCATGACTGTGAAGCTCTTTCAGCAAGGCTTTCCTGTGTAAATACTACCTCAGCATCCTTTGGTATTTCACTAACTGCTGAGTGTTTTACATTTATTTTTAACCCTGCGTCATTAATTTTCTTTTTAAGTATAGATTCTCCCATTGCAGATGAACCCATACCTGCATCACAAGCAAATACTATTAAAGCTGGTGCTTCTGCTGACATTTCAACCTTTTGTCCTTTACTTTCTGCTTTCATTCCCTGTACTAATGTTTTTGCACTGTCAAAGGTAGAATCATCTTCAGCTGCATTACTACTCTTTACTATTATGGATCCTATTAAGAAGGAAACTACAGCGCCTACTAATATTCCTAATAATACAGGTGTAAGGCCGCCTTTTGGACTCATTGCTATTTCTGCAAATATACTTCCTGGTGAAGGAGAAGCAACAAGGCCTGCCCCAGTGATTACGAAAGTTAAATCAGCTGCCATTCCTCCGCCGATTACTGCTAAAAGAAGCACTGGATTCATTAAAACATAAGGGAAATATATTTCGTGAATTCCACCTAGAAATTGAATGATTATTGCTCCTGGCGCTGATTGCTTTGCATTTCCCTTACCATACATCCAGTATGCAAGAAGTATCCCAAGTCCTGGTCCTGGATTTGACTCCAGTAAGAAGAAAATTGATTTTCCAACTTCTTTAACCTGTGCTATACCAAGAGGGTCAAATATTCCATGATTAATTGCGTTGTTTAAAAATAATATCTTACCTGGTTCAACAAATATTGCTATAAGAGGAAGTAACTTTGCGTTTGTTACCCATTGAGCTGCATTTCCAAGTGCCACTGAAAATGAATTAACAACAGGTCCTATTACTGAATAGGCAATTATTGCTAAGATTCCTCCTAAGATACCCGATGAAAAGTTATTTACAAGCATCTCAAATCCTGTTGCTATTTTGCCGTCAATAAGCTTGTCAAACTTTTTAATACAATATCCTCCTAGTGGTCCCATAATCATTGCTCCTAAGAACATTGGTATGGAAGAACCAATAATAACTCCCATAGTTGCTATGGCTCCCACTACACCACCCCTGGTACCATATACAAGTTTACCCCCTGTATATCCTATAAGTACTGGAAGCAGGTAGGAAATCATTGGGCCAACAAGTTTGCCAAGATATTCATTTGGTAACCAGCCAGTAGGTATAAATAATGCCGTTATAAGTCCCCATGCAATAAATGCTCCAATGTTTGGCATAACCATTCCAGAAAGAAATGCGCCAAATTTTTGAAGCTTGGCTTTACCGCTTGAACCTCCTTTTGTATTGGAATTGGTTTTACTTGAAATCTCCATATAACATACCTCCTTGTCTTGATACTTATAATATATTTCATGGTAAACGTTTTTACAACACTCACTACTTCAATGCTGACAGCATCTATCAGTGACAATTTTGAGATTTGGCATGCCCCTAGGATTCATAAGCTTCTTTATGTGCAAAAAAATAGAGAAGATCAGTAATCTCTAATCTTCTCTATTATTAAATAAATATCTTAATTTCTTTGTTTTTGCATACTTAACTTATTGCATAAATATAATGCTGCTTTGCTGCATATTAATCCCAAAACTATACCCGCTGCCACATCTGTAGGGTAATGTACATATAAATACAGTCTTGAAAATGCTATAATTGATGCCATAGAATAAAACTCAAGAGCATAATCCTTAAAATACTTTGCTAACACTCCTGCAGCTGCAAATGATGATGCAGCATGACCTGAAGGGAAGGAAAAAGATAAAGGCTCTGCAATTAACAGCTTCATAGAAGGTACATGTGTGAAAGGTCTGGATCGCTGAACTAAATGCTTTAATATTCCTTCTCCTAAAATTGCACTGAATAGTAATGCTATTAAAGTAATAAAACCAGCCTTTCTGTATTTTTTACTTATTAATAAAATTATTCCTATAACGATCCATATAAATCCGCCGTTTCCTAATGAAGACATAATAACCATAAACTTATCCATAATTGGCCCCTGCATATAATCCTTAATATAAATAAGAATTGAATTATCTAATCCTTGTACTGATGATATTATTGCATTCAATGTAATCGTCCTTTCATTTTACAATCTCTTTTAAACAAAGCTGACTATTATATTATGTGTTTTCATATATATTATCACTATATTAAATTAAAATTCCATTAAAATAAGCAGATTTAAAAAAAAATCGTCATTTCGACGATTTTTCCAAAGATATAGTTATATATTAGATATCTTTAACATTCATAACTCTCATAGAATTTAAAACTGCAATTAATGTTACTCCTACATCTGCAAATACAGCTTCCCACATTGTAGCTATACCAACTGCACCTAATATAAGGACTATAGCTTTAACTGTTAATGCAAATATAATATTCTGCCATACAATTTTCTTGGTTCTTTTAGCTATATTTATAGCACTTACAATCTTTGAAGGCTCATCATTCATTATAACTATGTCTGCAGCCTCAATTGCAGCATCTGAACCAAGCCCTCCCATTGCAATGCCTATGTCAGCCCTTGCAAGTACAGGAGCATCATTTATTCCATCACCTACAAATGCAAGTTTCCCGATGGATGATATTTGTTTATCAAGCTGCTCTAGTCTTTCAACTTTCTGATCTGGTAAAAGCTCTGCATAGACTTCATTCAGTCCTAATTCTTTTGCAACCTTTTCCCCAACCTGCCTGCTGTCACCTGTAAGCATAACTGTTTTTTTAATCCCAATTCTCTTAAGTTTGGAGATTGCTTCCCTGGAGTCATCTTTAATCTCATCTGATATTAATATATATCCTGCATACTTTTTATCTAAGGCTACATGAACTACTGTTCCAGCTTCGTCTACATTACTAAATTCAATGTTGTCCCTATTCATCAGTTTCACATTTCCTGCAAGAACTTCTTTTCCACTAACATTAGCCTTTATTCCATAACCTGATATTTCCTCATAATCACTTATGTTATCTTTATTAATTTCCTTGTTGTATTCATTTAAAATAGATGCTGCAATAGGATGATTTGAATAGCTTTCTGCATATGAAGCATACTTTAACAGTTCATCTTTTGTTATTCCGTTTTCATTGCTTATTTTTGTTACTTTAAATACACCCTTTGTTAATGTTCCAGTTTTGTCAAATACAATTGTTTCAACATTGTTTAGTGCTTCTAAATAGTTACTTCCCTTAACCAAAATTCCATTTTTTGATGCACCTCCAATGCCCCCAAAGAAACTGAGAGGAACTGATATAACTAATGCACAGGGGCATGATACCACTAAAAACACCAAAGCTCTGTATAACCAGTTAGAAAATTCAGCACCTGGAATTATAAGTGGAGGTATAACTGCCAGAAAAGCAGCAGCAAAAACAACAGCTGGAGTGTAGTATCTTGCAAATTTAGTTATAAAGTTTTCAGTTGGAGCCTTTCTGCTTGTGGCATTTTGCACCAGATCTAATATTTTGGCTACTGTTGATTCCCCAAATTCTTTAGTAACTTCAATTGTTAAAACACCATTTGTATTGATAAATCCTGCAAGTACATCATTTCCTGCCTGAACTTCTCTTGGAACTGATTCCCCTGTTAATGCAGATGTGTTAACCATGGATCTGCCTTCAAGTATTCTTCCATCCAATGGTATCTTCTCACCTGGTTTAACAATAATTCTATCCCCAATTCTGGCATCATCCGGATCTATCCTTTTTTCTTCATTACCAGCAATAAGGTTTGCATAATCAGGCCTTATATCCATTAAGGATGAAATTGATTTTCTTGAACTGTTTACGGCAGCGTCCTGAAAATATTCTCCTATCTCATAGAACAGCATTACTGCAACTCCCTCTGGAAATTGTTTTATTGAAAATGCGCCAATTGTTGCTATAGTCATTAAGAAATTTTCATCAAAGACCTGGCCTCTTGCTATATTTTTAATTGCCTTTATTACAACTTCTCCGCCAACTAAAATATAACTTGTAAGGTAAATTGTAAGTTCTGTCCAGAATGAAAATTTAAATATCAATCCTATAGCAAACAGTGCAGCACCTATACCAAGTCTTATAATTTCATTCCTGTTTGATTCATTCTTTTCTTCATCCTCTAATGATTTCACATTCTTTTTGGTATTTTTCGCAGAACTTTCATCAGGCTCTATTATCTTAACATCTGGCTCAATTGTATCTATAATTTTTTTAGCCTTATTTATTATCTCCTCTGACTTGTCAGCATCACTTATTTCAATGGTGATTGTCTTATTTGCGAAATTCATGGAAGCCTGTTTTACACCCTCAAGAGCATTTATCTTAGCTTCTATTTTTGCTGCACAATTTGCGCAATCCAGTCCATCTAATATAAGCTTTTTCATTAATACCGACTCCATAAAATCCCTTCCCCTCTATTTATTGATAATAAATGTTTAAATTTTATATATTCAATTTATGAACATATGAATAGGCATTCATATGTTATGATATAATTATATGCCTTTTGTTATTAAAAATCAACTATAGAGTCAATATTTGAAAATTAAAAAACAGGCCGTATATTATTAATATAAGCCTGTTTTCATTTTATTCAATATCATATTTTTTTATATACCATACTTTTACTATTTGAGTTAACACTACATAACACAATAATGTAAGTGCTAACAGTAAATAATATAATGCAGGTAATTTAGTAAACCCAAATGCACTTGCAAGTGGTGAATTAACTAATATTACACCAAAAATCACTATCAATAATGAAGTTATCATAAGAGGATTACTTGCCCTGCTTTGAATAAATGGTATTTTATTTGTTCTTATTACATGTATTATTAATGTCTGTGTAAACAGCGATTCAAGAAACCAGCCTGTTTGGAACAATGCTGGATTATTCCAGGCATTAAATATAAATAACATCATAAGATAAGTGGTGTAATCAAATATAGAACTAATTGGCCCTATATGAATAATAAAGCGCTTTATTTCATCAACTGCCCACTTTCTCGGTATTGATATCCATTCATCATCTACTGAATCTGTAGGTATAGTAGTCTGTGATATATCATACAATAAATTATTAGTTAAAACCTGTATTGGCATCATTGGTAAAAAAGGTACAAATATACTTGCCCCAAGCACACTGAACATGTTGCCAAAATTAGAACTTGCAGTCATTTTAATATACTTAACTATATTTCCAAATACTCTTCTTCCTTCAAGTACACCTTCTTCAAGTACAAGCAGATTGTTTTCAAGAAGTATAATGTCTGAAGACTCTTTTGCAATATCAACAGCTGTGTCAACTGAAACTCCTACATCTGCTGCTTTAAGTGCCGGAGCATCATTGATACCATCTCCCATAAAACCAACTACATGTTCTCTGCTTTGCAGTGCTTTTATTATTCGTTCTTTGTGCATTGGTGAAAGTTTAGCAAAAACAGAAGTTTTCTCTGCTGCCTTACTTAATTCTTCATCGGACATCATATCTATCTCATTGCCTAGAAGTATTTTATCTACAGGTAAATTAACTTCCTGACAAATCTTCTTGGTTACTGTTTCATTATCTCCTGTAAGAACTTTCACATCCACATTATATTTATGGAATTTGGAAATGGCCTCTGCTGAAGTATCCTTTGGCGGATCAAGGAATGCCAAAAATCCAAGTAATGTTAATCCGCTTTCATCTGATACAGCATATTCTTTTTTATTTTTATCAAATATCTTATATGCTACTGCAATAACCCTGTAACCTTCAGCATTTAAATTCCATATCATATTTTCAATTTTATCTGTCATTCTGCCCATAAAAGGTTCTGTACCTTCTTTAGTTTCATATACATTACATAAACTTAATACTTCCTCTACAGCACCTTTACAAATTAATACATGCTCCATTCTTTTGTTTTCTACAACAACTGACATTCTTTTTCTTATAAAATCAAATGGAATTTCATCTATTTTATCATATTTCTTCTCAATATTAAAATAATCTTCTTCCTCATCTTTATGAGCAAGAATAGCAGTATCCATAACATTTCTTAATCCTGTTTGATAAAAGCTATTGATAAACCCATACTTTAAAACCCTTTTCGAGTCATTACCATAGATATTTAGATATTTTTCAAGAATAACTTTACCACAAGTAATGGTGCCTGTCTTATCTGTACAAAGCACATCCATTGCTCCAAAATTTTGTATGGCATTTAATTTCTTTACTATTACATTCTTTTTTGCCATAGTCATGGCACCTTTAGTTAAATTTACTGTAACAATCATAGGAAGCATCTCTGGAGTAAGACCTACTGCTACTGCAATACCAAATAAAAAAGCCTCAAACCAATTTCCTTTAGTTAAACCATTAATAAGAAATACCAGTGGTGCCATAACAAATATGAATTTAATCATTAGCCATGTATACTGGTTTACACCTTTATCAAAACTAGTCATTGGTCTTTCAGCAGTTAATTTACTGCTTAATTGACCAAAGTAAGTCTTCTTACCTGTAGTCAGCGCAACAGCAATGGCAGTGCCGCTTTCTACGTTAGTACCCATAAAACATAAGTTAGGGTTCTCCAGTTCACTTTCCCAATGACCGTCTACAACATTTTTCTCTACTGGAAGTGACTCTCCAGTAAGAGATGATTGATTTACAAACAAATCCTTGGATACTACAAGCTGTATATCCGCTGGTATCATATCACCTGATGCCAAATGAATAATGTCACCTGGTACAATCAGTCTTAGGGGAATTTCTTTTTGCATTCCATCTCTTATTACAGTGGCAGTAGTGCTTACCATTGATCTTAATTCTTCAGCAGAATTATCTGCTCTTACTTCCTGCACAAACTTTAATACTACCCCAAGTATAATCATTATTACCATTACTACTGCTGCACTTGTATCTCCAGTAATATATGATATTACTGCAAGTACAGCCAGTAAAATAACTAAGGGGTTCTTTAAGTTTGATAATAATTTCTTAATTATGGAGTTGTTTGTACCTTCTCCTATTTCATTATATCCATACTTATCAATTCTTTCCTCTGCTTCTTGTTCAGATAATCCATTAATAGTAGTATCTAAATTTTTTAAAATAGTTTCAATAAATTTATTTTCAATTGAATTTACTAGCTTTTTTAATACCATAACAGCCACCTCACTTTTACTAAATTCTTCATATAACCAATTTAATACTTTATCTGTTATGCTATATACTTTGCAAAAAAAGCAATAACAGAGTAAGGATTAAGAAACTGCTTTTTAATCCCATTAATTGGCTATTAATTACAAGATATCTTTGCTGATTTTAGTAAATAAACAGTGAAGACATTGAAAACTTCCAATAAAAGAAAGGCGTATAGAAAAGGTTATTTAAATATTCATAACTACAATTTTAGATGGGACTCTTCTATGAAAAGAATGTCATCTAAGATAGTATATATTTTATTCCTCTTGCAAAATAAGCCTTTGTCTTCACAGTTCATACTACCGGCTCCAGCATCCATCCTTTTCACCTCCGAAAATTCAAAATAAAAAACCTCCGTCAAAACCTGAGCATGACGAAGGCATAAAAAGCAATGCTTTCTCGTTCAAGTTTTGGCTCTGCAAGGCAATGAAGCTGCATTAGATTAAGCCTTCTTTGTTCGGCAAAATCTGCTGACCAGTTCAAAGTGTTTCCACTCTTTTTCGGCAGCAACCCGTATCCTTGTAGTAACCTCACCTACCGAGGTTTATTCAATTTACAATATTATTTTATGCTCATCATCCAGAAATGTCAACACATTTTTAATTTAGAGTTTCCCCAAAATTAATATCTTGAATTAAGGTTATCCTACTAATTCTAGTACCTGAGCCATAATTAGTTGTTGTGTAGTCTTGGTTTTGGAAACCGGTTTAATAAAATTTTTAATACCAGTATGCGTTTTCTTTAATACTGCATAAATACCATCAGCTAATGCATAATAATTAAAATCAGGTATATCATAAATACGCTTAGATATGTTTTGAATGCATATGATTAATGCACTTTCTCCTCTTTTTTCTGAAAGTGTTGCAGCAAAACCTATAATTAAGGTTAGAAATAAATTCATAGTTCTTATTGAATTTAAACTTCTTACTCTTATATTTTCAAAATCAAACTGCTGTTTTTTAAATCTGAAATATTCTTCTATCTTCCAACGTTTAATGTAAACCTTAATTATAGCTAAGGTTAATTTCTTATCATTAGGCTTAATATTGCTGATAAGCATCATAGGTATTTTGCCAAAGCCTCTTATTACTACAAGTGTAAGAGGCTTATCAGGTATATCTGGCAATGTTATTTGTATAAAGCTAAATTTGCATTTTTTAGCCCTACCAGCTTTATTGGTGACTATAGTCGAAAACTTTCCTTTATACTTGTTTGCAAGTTTAAGTATATTCATAACTTTACCATTATGAATAACATTTCTATTGCCTTTTGCTCGAATAACAAAGTTTTCTTTATTATCTATAAAGTATTCATAAAACTTTCTGCTATCATAACCCCTATCAAGAGCTTTAATGCCCTTATTATTAAAACTTTGTCTAATAAAATTTAATCCTTTAAAAGTTTCTTCATTCTCACTTACAAAGCCTTTTTCAATGTTTGAATACATTTTTGAGTACACAGATATAGGCATACTATACTTACTTGTAAGTGCAGCAATTTCAAGACAATTATATCCATTGACATTGGTTTCACCTGTGCTGCCATCACGTACCTTGCCCATAGCTTCTAAAACTTTACTATTACGTTTTGTGATTTCAGAACCATCAACGCAAAATACTGTATTGTCATTAATGTATGGTTTTATTTCAGAAATGTAGTTGTTTATTACAACACTTTGTTTATCAAACGTTCTAAGGTTATTAGAAAGTCTTTCAATGGTTTTCTTTAAAGAGATATCCTCTTTAAGAGCTCTTGATATGCCACTTAAAAGCACAGTCTGGCTTTCTGAAATTCCATAAATCATCTGTGCAATAAATTTATAATTAGGTCTTGATAAATTTATTGAGATTTTTTTTGAAAAAGTTAATAATTTTCTTTTTATTTGGTACGATAATTTGCTATAATTAATCATGAATAAAACATCTCCATCTGCTATTGATTTTTGTTTTGTCGCAAATTCATTATATCAAAACAATGGACTGTTTTATTCATTTTTTATGCAATTTTATAAATCTGTGGATAGTTTTAAATCTTAAATTTACTTATCCACAGGTTTTATTTAAATAGTCTTTTAAAAAAAGGGGAAACTCTAAATTTTTAATCTGTAGATAGTTTTAAATCTTAGATTTACTTATCCACAGCTTTTATTCAAATAATCTTTTAAAAAAGGGGAAACTCTAAATTATTAAGAAGGATTATGTTTAGCAATTTTGTTATCATTTTGGCGATTTAATAATAACCTTAATATATTTGTTTCTCTTTTAATGAATTCCAAACCCTCTTTACTCTCATAAGTACTATTTTGCTTTATTGCCTCATCTATAGTGACATATTCTAAATGATAACCAAGTTCTGCTTCATACTTGTCCAGATTAGTGTGTGAAATTTCATTTTCAATTACTTTACAGAAATAATAATATGAAATTTGTTCAAATACTTCATTATCATAAAGGCTTTTTCTTATTTCCTTAACCTTGCCATATACCTTTATGGAGGAAGTATCTATATTCAAACCAGTTTCTTCTTTTGTTTCTCTTATTAGTGTTTGTTGATGTGTTTCTCCATTCTCAATGCCTCCGCCTGGAAACTTGTAGTAACCTGCTTTTTCACTTTTCACCAGGGCTATTTTTTTATTAGTAAGTATTATTGCACGCACTGCCTCTCTGAAGAAGCGCGGCATAGAATCATCATAATTATTTGAATCCATTACAATTAACGTTTTCATCTATAACCTCACAAATTAAATTTTTAATACATATGATACTTATTATTTATAGTTTTATTATATTTATTTATACTTACCTTCTTTTGATATGTCATTTGTCAAGTGGATGACACCAATCCCTTCTCTCATACTTCTTCTGGCTGGCCATTACTACTAAGAAGACTAATAATTCTCCGCCTAAATTACTAAGCCATATTCCGTTATCACCTATTAATCCTGGCAATATGAATAAAGAAATTTGCGTGGCCATAAATCCTCTAAATACGCATATGGCAGTTGAAATTTTGCACATTTTGATGCTTTGAAAATAGGCAGATTCAATTACATTAATACCAGCAAAGAAAGTTCCCAAGCTAAATATCTTAAGTGCATTATATGTTACGTTTATCAAATCCATATCGTTAGTAAAAAATGATATTATCCGTTTTCCAAATAGTAGGAAAACAAAATAATTAACAAAGGCTGCTGCAAGTACACTTTTTATAGATAGTGAATAATAGTATTTAACTTTATCCTCTTCTTTAGCCCCATAATAAAAGCTTAATAGCGGCTGCATTCCTTGGGCTATGCCCACAAATATCATATTTATCACTGTTAAAGTATAGTTTATTATGCTGTAGGTTGCAGCACCAGTTTCCCCAATTCTTTTTAAAATTACCATGTTAAAGGCCATGGTTACAACTGCTATGGTACACTCTGTTAAGAATGCTGGAAATCCTATTATTGTTATATCTTTGATTGATTTAAAGGATATTTTGCATTTTTTAAATCTGAGGATTCCTTTTCCACTTAGAAAGTAAATAATTGCTATGGTCATGCTTACAAGTTCACCTAACCCTGTAGCAATAGCAGCCCCTATAACTCCCCATTTAAATATAAAAATAAATATATAATCCAGCAATATGTTAGTTAGTGATCCTGATATCATTGCATACATGGCAAGCTTTGGTGCACCATCATTTCTTAAAAAACAGTTTAGTCCCTCGCTTAAAACTAAAGGTACAGAAAATATGAAACAAAATTTTATATAATTATACACATCCTCTATTAAAGAATCCGGTGCTCCCAAGGCATAAGCTATAGGCTTTGAAAAAAATACACCTACAATAAGTAGTACTATTGCCACTATAATCAGAAATAAAATAGATTCATTAAATTTATCTATAGCATCCTCATTTTTGCCAGCCCCCAAGTTCATGGCAACTAAGGTTGATCCACCAACAGAAATTATTAGCGCTAATGCCGTGGCTATCAGGTTTGGTGGAAATGCTATATTTACTGCTGCCAATGCATTGCTTCCTACCCCTTTGCCAACAAACATTCCATCCACAACTATATATAATGATGTCACCAGCATTCCGATTACAGCTGGAATTACATAGTTGAAAAATTTTCTTATCAATATAATCTCCTCCTTACAGAGAAGAATTATATACTCTACAACTATTGTAGAGTCAATAAAATTCTTACTTTGCAACCTTTATAAATAATTCTATAAAACCTTTCTCTCTATCATCACAAAACTCTGAAGCTATATAGCTTTCATACAAAGACCCTTCAGCCTTTAAGTTTTCATCCTCAATAAATTTGAAGAGTAGTCTTACATATTTTTCGTAGTTACTATAATAGTCAATATAAAGGATAGATGCATATAATCCTTCTTGAAGTTCACAAACCTTAATGTTTTCATCATCTTCTATATCGTTGTCCGTAATATTAAAATAAATATTATATTTTGCCTCTTTATTTTTGTTAAACTGTTCATAGTTTATTTCATACAGAACTTCCAAATTCAAAAGGTCATCTAGCTTAGGGAATGTATTTAAGGCTTTTCTAAAACTTATTTCTGCATCCTCTAAATTTTTATTCTCCATATTTACCTTAGCAATCTTCTTTTTAGGTTTTTCATTTAAAAATGCTGTTTCTAAAGGCTTCGCAAGCATAGATTTTATGTGTTGGTTTTTCTTTTGAATTAAGTTCCTTTGCTTTTGAAGCTCCTTAATTTGTCTATCCATTTCATATTCTTGATTTTGTAAGAGTCCAAGTGCATCTTCTATATTAGCTTTGTTTGATATAATTTCTTTTATTTCTGAAAGGGATAATCCTAATTTTCTATAAAATATTATTAAATCTAACTTATAAAATTGTTCCAGAGAATAATACCTGTATCCATTATCCTTAGCTAAACTGGGTTTTAAAAGTCCTAATTTATCATAATGTCTTAAGGTTTGAACAGATAAATTGGATAGTTTAGATATCTCTCCTATTGAAAAATATTTCTCCATAAAAACCTCCATCAATCTTGCAAGAATGCTAATACTTCATCTTTTATATCACTAAAGGATAACTTTGCAGTTAATTCAATACTATACTTTTTATCAAGTCTTTTAATTAGTCCTGAGCCTAAAAGGTAACCAGCATCACTTATACCCAATACCTGAAACCAATCTCCAAAGAAGTTGCGAACTCCTATGTCATTATCCTGTAGTGCCTCTAAATACAACCTTTTTAATTCTTTAGTATTTTCATTACATTTTAGAATCCACTCTTTACCTCTGCTGTCAATTTCATTTAGCAGCAATTTGTTTTGAAAATATTGAGCAAAGCCTTCTTCGTATATTCTCCATATTCCTATATTATAATTATTTCTTTCAACTCCGTCTGGCAGATTATCCTCGCCTCTTAATTGGAAGTGAATAACATGACAAAGTTCATGTGCAGCAAGAGATTGCAGCTTTCCCATGGTATGCCAACCAAGTTCAGCAATCTTATCTATGCCAAATAAAACTGACCTCTTGCCGCCATAAAAATCTACTCAACCTGCACTATTACAAAGGCCCGCATATAAAACAACATTTATATCTATTGTCAATCTAAATACTTCCTCCACTTTTTCATTTATATCACATATGATTGAAAGAATGTTACTATAGGCCTCTTTCATCTTAGAAAAATCATTCTTAGTTCTATTAAAAACCATGGTGCTTGCTATATCTCTCCAATCGTATCCAATGTTTTCATAATCCTTTTTACATTTATTTTCAAGTTCGGGATATTTGCTTATATAGCACTTTTCCCACAAATCAATTTTATCTTCTACTGAAGCATCTAATTTATCTTTAAAGCATTCTTCAAAATCCTTAAAAGTATCAATTATTTTAACTCCCATAAACTACACCTCCATTTATTAAATTATACACTATCTTATACATATAATGGAATCGACTAAATAAAAAAAGAACCACTTTGTCTAAGTAGTCCCTTAATACGCCTTTGTCTTTTACTGTTTAATTAGAATCATCAATAAGAATATCCAACATCTTATTTTTATTATTAATAAAATTATTCACCTTCGAAATCGCTATAATAATCGTAATATATCTCATTCATATTTTCATTAAATCCCCAACCTATACAACCAGTATTAAGTTTTATTTCATCAGCCTTATTTTTAAATTTCTCTTGTAAGTCATTTTTAAAAATATATTCCAACGCATTATTATATGCTCTTTCAATGGTGTTATAAAATCTTTCATCTATGTCACCAAATTCATTAGTGAACTCTACACCTACCTCTGCATAATAAAGCATAAGTTCAGCAATTAACTGAGTATTATTGGATATCTTCTTAAAGTCACTTATAGCCTTGTTTACATTTGAATATCTCATTTTACCAAGGCCTCTATCAGGAAAGAATTCATTTTCGATAATCTTTTTATATTTTTCAAAGACTTCTGTTTCAGAAGCAGGATTTAATTTTACTCCATAGTATTGTTTTACTTCCGGGAACTGCTTTGTTAATTCTATTATCTCTTTTATTAGTCCATCATTGCTCTTATCTTTCAAATATGATTTTAGATCATTTATCTTTAAGTTTGACATAGTTTTTTTCTCCTTCATATAAATAAAATTTATTACTATTATTATATATAAAAAGGAAGCCCAATGTAAGCTTAGATCTCAAAATATCATAATAAACTTACTGTTTATATAAAAATATATCTTAAAAAGGAACATGGCTTATCGTGATATCTGCTTTTCATGATATCTTCTTTTCTAGTTAACTAGCTGCTTTTAGAATTGAAATTATAAGAAAGAACCTTATTATACATTACTCCTTTTAAGCATTGTGAATTAAAGGCCATTACTCCAAGCTTCTATAATATTGTCAAAATTACCAACCCATTGTGTGCAATCCATATAGTTCTTAGAATCCTCATAAATTAAATCAATTAAATTTTTTATATGTTTATTATTAATCCTAATAGAATTTTGATTTTTCTTTTCTATGGCAATATTTAAAATTTTCGTATACTGTTCAATACTTAATGGTATTATTTTTTGAATTTTGCCTTCATATCCCATCTTAATGCTAAACCAAAAGGTATTTAATGTATCCCTATGAATGATTGGCGCTATAAATAAACAATAATTTTCTTTATTTTGTTCCTTGCTCTCAAAGTCCCTTAGATGTCTCATTACTGGTTGTCCTTCATTAAACCATTGATCTCTACTTTTTAATAAAGTAATAACTCGTTCTTTCAAAGATTTTATTATTAATATTGTTTGTATTATCTTCATATATTTTTCCCTCATATTTTATACTGGCACATTTTTTATCTGCTGTAACTTCTTCATCTGTAGAACCACATCTACACACACCTATTTTTTCACCTACAAAACTTTCAAACCAAATACAGTTTCCACAAGTATTCATTTCCTTTTCCTCCAACAATACGTTTTGAGAGTATTATCCCATAACTTGCATTTTATATACCTTGACTATATTTGTTATAAATTTTATTCATAGCATTGCCTGTTGCCTCTATAAAGGGGCTGTCGCATTAGCATAAAAAAATATGCTAACGCGGCAGCATTTTTTTTGTGTTTTATAGAAAATTTAATGATATTTTAGTCCCCAATGAGCTTGATAATTAAAAAAAGACGCACTTTAATAAGCCTTTCATATTAAGGCTTTTTTTGATTTGCAGAGTTTTTAAAATTTTAAAGTTTGATAATTATGCACCTTTTTTAAGTGGAAAAAGATGCGTTTCAGTTCTATCTAACTGAATTTTATTATGTAGCTTATTTATATTATGTGCCATTGCTAACAAAATACTTTCTGCCAAAACATTCTTTTTACCTTTGCATAGATATCTACGAAATCCCATATCCTGTTTTATCTCTCCAAAAGAGCCTTCGGCTTGAATACTTCGATTCATTCTCAACTCGCAACCATCATCACTTATAATTCTTTCAAGATCCTCTTTGCGAAGCATGTTGAATAGTTTTGAAGTCTCAAGATTTTTAACCCTTTCTTCTAATGGCGTTTTACAGTTATGTCCTCTTATGCATTTACTCTTGTAAACACAGTTACTGCAGTCCTCACAAGTATAGATTGTTTTTTCACTTATATAGCCAGTCTTACTTTTCCTTTTTACTATTTTATTTACTGTTAGTTTCTTATTATTTTTGCAAGTATAATAATCGCCCAATTCAGTATAATCCATGTTTTCTATTCTGCTTATATCATGTTTATATTTTCTTGTTTTTGATATTTCATAATTTGCTGGTTTAATATATGATAGCTGTCCATTTTCTTTGATATAAAGATAATTTTCTTCACTCTCGTAACCTGAATCCGCATCAATTTTAAAATACTTAAAGTACAAGGAATCCTCCATGCTTTTTATAAATGGAATCAATGTTGTTGTGTCCCCAGGCTTATCGCAAACAGTAACCCATACTATATATTGGGAATCTACTCCATTCTGAACATTGTAACCTGGTTTTAACTGACCATTTTTCATAGCATCCTCTTTCATCCTCATAAAGGTTGCATCTTTATCTGTCTTGGAATAGCTATTACGTTTACCGCAGGTATGGATTTTCTGTGTATATTCTTTTAACTTTCTAAGGTATTCCTCAAGTTTTTCAATAGAACGTTGAATAGGAGTTTTCCTTTTACCACATCCATGTACAAATTCAATATTTTCTTCCTTTTTCAAGGCGTAAAGCTTTTTGCGTAGCTTTTTTACATGTTTCATTTTTACTTTGTTTTCGTATACAAGCTTTATTCCATACAATTCCTCACATTCGGCTACAAAATCAGCTAATTTAGAAAGTAATCTCTCCAGGTTTTTTGAAACTGCTTTTTTCCAGACGAAAGTATACTTGTTAGCACATGCCTCTATCTTTGTACCATCAATAAATATAGTATCTCCTGATATTTCTCCAATCTCATAAAGAAAATTTGACATTTCAGCCATTATTGTTTCTGAGCACGGGGCAAAATGAATACTACGAAATCTTGCAAAAGTAGAATGATCTGGTGCTGGTGAACCTTCTAAAAGGTACATGAAATTTACATCTCTTTTGCAGGATAGCTCCATTGCTCTTGATGAATAATTATGATTCATATAGGAGTAAAGTACAATCTTCAGCATCTGACGTGGCGTAGCCTGATTTTCCCTTATTCGGGAATAAGTCGAATATAAATCTGTTAAATCCATCTCCTCTACAAATTGACTTAGCAAACGCACTGAATCATTATTGGGAATCATGTACTCAATATTTAATGGAAGTTTTAATTGATAATTTCCACGATATAAAGTATAATTTTTGTGTGAATTAATGTATTTTCTCATATGTTAATTTTACTATAAATCTTTCACTCTTTCGAGTGGAAGATTTATTTTTATGTAAAAAAGCTGCCGCACCAATTATTTTAGTGCAACAGCCCCTTTTACCATATAAATTTTTCAGGGCTTATAATACCAATTTTTACAGTTTCATTGTCTTCATAAACTGGTATCTTGCATGGAAAAAATAGCCCAAATCATCTTATAAATATAGAACCGTTCTTGAATCTTCAGCATATCGGAAAAATTCATTTTGACTTGATACTACTGCTCCGTCAATTAATTGATTTTCTTTAATATCTAATTTTTTCATTTGTATTCCTAAATTAAAATATCATTTTTTATTTAATTTATTGCACTATTATTTTTCCGTACATTCCTTGTGCAGCATGGCCTGGATATTGACATATATAATAAAAACTGCCATCATGACTTGCTGTGAATGATACTGATGCTGAATAAAGCTTTCCATTTGCTGCACTTGGAATTGGATTTATAAAACTTCCCGGATAAACTTCGCCCTGCATCATAGACATATATCCATAGGGAGGCGCTGCACTGGTAATTTCTAATGCATGTGACACGTCTTCATCCTCATTGATCAATTCTAAAGTTACAGTGGAATCTCTTGGGATATATATTGTAGGATTTATTAAACCAGCTGCTTCAAATTTATCATCTGCCTGTTTACCACTGGCCAATAGCACTATATTTATACTGTTTCCAGAATAAGTTATACTATTACTTTGTTTATCAATTTTTGCATTTGCTGTGGAATTTTTTATTTCCTCATTAACTTTATCTTCGCTTATTAACCCTTGTAAATATGAACTTGAATTGTAACCTCGGTTTCTTCCCATCATTCCATATCCATAAGATTCGTTTCCTCTTCTGCTGTAGTTATTTGCTGTATTCAAATTGCTGCTGTTATTATTAACTACTTTAGCCGCTGCATTTGTTCTATAGTAAGATTTGGGTATTATATAAGATGCACATAAAAGCAAACTCAATGCTATAAGACTTGACCATAATAATTTTGATGATTTCATTATTAATCTCTCCTCACTTTAATTAATATATTTTCTATTTAAATAATACTAATAAATTATGTGGGAATTATGGAAACTTTATATTGAATTTGCAATAAAATTGTTATGTGATCATTGAATAATCTTTAAAATAACAAAAGGCAGAGATAATCACTTTCAATGATTATCTCTACCCTTATTCAAATAAGTTCCCTTAAACTTATTATATTTTAAGACTTCTTAGAAATACTGCAAAAGGCTATTCCCTTTTTAACCTATTCTACAGTAACTGATTTTGCTAAATTTCTTGGCTTATCTACATCGCAGCCCTTTTGTACTGCCATATAGTATGCAAGTAACTGCAAAGGTATAACTGAAAGAACCGGAGTTAATATATCCAATGTTTCAGGAATATATCTGGCTGAATCAACAGTTTTTTCAACCTCTGTATGACCTTCCTGTGCAAAAGCTAATACTTTTGCTCCTCTTGTTTTTATTTCTTTAATGTTACTAACCATTTTTTCAAATAATTTCTTCTGAGTGGCAAGAACTATAACAACAGTTCCATCCTCTATAAGAGCTATTGGGCCGTGCTTTAATTCTCCGCCTGCATATGCATCTGCATGAATATAGGATATTTCTTTTAACTTTAATGAACCTTCTAAGGCAACTGCATAATCAACGCCTCTTCCTAAGAAGAACATATCCTTGTGCATATAGTTTTTTGAGGCAAATTTCTGAACTACTTCCTTATTTTCAATTGCCTTTTCAGCCTTTTCAGGAAGTTTCAGCATCTCAGCTTTTATAGTTTCAATTTCTTCACTGCTTAATGTTCCTTTTTCCTGTGCAAAATACAATGCAACCACATATAATGCAATAAGCTGTGTTACATATGCTTTTGTTGAAGCAACCGCAATTTCAGGTCCTGCCCAGGTGTACAGTACATCGTCTGCTTCTCTTGAAATAGAACTTCCAACTACATTTGATATAGCTATAACCCTTGCTCCCTTTTCTTTTCCTAATCTTAGTGCTGCTAAAGTATCAGCTGTTTCACCAGATTGGCTTATCACTATCATCAGTGTTTTTTCATTTACCAGAGGATCTCTGTATCTGAATTCTGATGCAACGTCAACCTCTACTGTTATTCTTGCAAGCTTTTCAATGGCATATTTGCCTACTAAACCTGCATGGTAAGCTGTACCACATGCAACAATATATATTTTATCAATATTTGCTATTTGTTTTTTTGTTAAAGTAATGTCATCAATTGTTACAGGTTTCCCAAGCATAATTCTTGATGTCATTGTATCTTTAATAGCCTTTGGCTGTTCATGAATCTCTTTCAGCATAAAGTGCTCATATCCGCCTTTTTCAGCAGCATCGGCATTCCATGTTACATGGAAGATATCTTTATTTATTTCTTCTTTTTCATCAGTATAGAGTTTTACACCATCTTTTGTCAAAACAACAAATTCCTTATCATTTAAAAGATAAATATCTCTTGTATGATTTAGTACTGCTGGTATATCTGAAGCTATGAAATATTCATCCTTACCTAAACCTACTATTAATGGGCTGTCTTTTCTAACAGCTACTATTTTATCTGGTTCTTCAGTACTAACTACACCAATGGCATAACTTCCTTCCATTTTTGAAACAGCTTTCATTACTGCATCTAAAAGGTCCCCCTCATAGTAGTAGTCTATTAGCTGAGGAATAACCTCAGTATCTGTTTCAGAAACGAATTTATATCCTTTTTTAGTTAACCACTCCTTCAAATGAAGGTAGTTTTCAATTATTCCATTGTGGACAACGCTGATAGTTCCTTTTTCATTGGAATGTGGATGTGAATTAACATCTGACGGCTCTCCATGAGTAGCCCATCTTGTGTGGCCAATGCCAATTTGTCCAGGTGCCTTTTCAGTCTTAAGTTTTTCCTCAAGGTTTACAAGTCTTCCTTTACATTTAACTACCTGCAGGCTGTCTTTATCAATTACTGCCACACCTGCTGAATCATATCCTCTGTATTCCAGTTTTCTAAGTCCTTCAATTAAAATATCTGAGGCTTGTTTTTTACCAATATAGCCTACTATTCCGCACATAAATATCTTCCTTCCTAAATTTAGAAACACTTCTACCCTTACATTTCAGGGATAAAATTGAATCCAACCCCCTAAAATTGAATTTTGGTTGGTATTTAAAAAGTTTTTAACACCTGATTGATGTTGTTCCAGAAATCACTTTCTGGCTTTACCAATCTTTAACGGTAGTGCTTACCGCGGGGCATCCGCCGAAGACTTCGATACTCCCCGTCCTCGTCAAGTTAATCCAAAAGGCTTAACTTCTGGCGCTTTAAAGATTTTGTATATTTACTAATTCTCACCTGCCTTTGTAATTTAATGTTACCTCCCATATTAAAGGGGACAATATATTATATTAATATAATTGTCCCCAGGTCAATAAAAATAAATTTTATTTTATATAATAATTAATTTTTGAAATTTAACTTCATTAATTTGCTTTCTTCTCAATTAGTTCTGCTAAAGAATGAGCCATCCCATCAAGTTCCTGCTGGTCTTCCCCTTCCAGCATTACCCTTACAAGCGGTTCTGTTCCTGAAGGTCTTATAAGCACTCTTCCGCATCCATCTAATCTGGCTTCCATCTTCTTTATTTCAGCAATGATTTCTTCATCTTTCTCATGAATATCCTTTTTATCATTTGGTACAGAAGCATTGACCAATACCTGAGGCAGTTCCTTCATCATTGAAGCTAAATCTGAAAGTTTCTTTCCGGATTTCTTTACTATTGATGCAATTTGGAGAGCTGTTATAAGTCCATCACCAGTAGTATTAAAATCCAGGAAAATAATATGACCTGACTGTTCTCCACCCAGCTTATAGTCCTCCTTAAGCATTTCTTCAAGCACATATCTGTCTCCAACTTTTGTTTTTACAGATTTTATTCCAATTTTATTTAAAGCAATATCAAGACCCAGGTTGCTCATTACTGTAACTACAACCGAGCTTTTATTTAATTTATTCTTTTCATTTAAATATTTTCCACAAATAGCTATAATAAAATCTCCATTTATTAACTTGCCGTTACTGTCTACAGCAAGGCATCTATCAGCATCTCCATCAAAGGCAAATCCTAAATCACAATTTTTTCTTACAACATAATCCATAAGTTCTTCAGGATGGGTTGACCCGCAATTCTTATTAATATTAATTCCATCAGGATCATTATTAATTACTAAAACTTCGGCTCCAAGTTCTTTAAAAGCTTTTACTGAAGTAATATAGGATGCCCCATTTGCACAGTCTAAAGCTATTTTCAAACCATTTAAGTTTACATCAATAGTAGATTTTGCAAACTCCACATAATCTCCAATAGCTTCACCGCATTCCTGAGTTTTTCTTCCCAGGCTGGCTCCAGTTGGTACTGGTACTTCTGCAAAATTGCTTTCAATAACGCTTTGAATCTTATCCTCTAATTCATCCTTTAGTTTATAACCTTCACCATTGAAAAACTTAATTCCATTGTATTCCACAGGATTATGTGATGCAGAAATTACTACACCAGCATCTGCATTGTATTTTCTTGTAAGATATGCCACTGCTGGTGTTGGGATTACTCCTACACATACAGCTTCCGCACCAACAGATAAAATACCCGACACCAATGCTGATTCCAGCATGTCACCAGATATTCTTGTATCCATTCCAACTAATATCTTAGGCTTATGAGCTCCTTCTGTAAGAACATATGCCCCTGCTTTTCCTAATTTATATGCCAATTCAGCACTTAATTCACTGTTTGCTATACCTCTGACTCCATCTGTACCAAACATTCTTCCCATAATAATAATTACCTCACTTTATTTAGCTTTTGGGTTTTGCATATTATTTAACATTATATATTATATTATACTATTTAAGGTATAACAACTCTTATTATTGGTTACAGTTTTTTCTGTTCAGACACATGAGCCTTTGGATCCACTTCTATACTGTCCTTATATTCCACTGTGTGTATATTACAGCCCTTACCTATAACAACTTTATTTCCCCTTACTATGCTTGCCATTGTATACTCAAGGAAAATATCATCACCTTCGATTATGCTCACTGTAAGCTCTTTTCTTTCTGATGTGAAAATGCTATTTAACATCTTGCCAAGTGAGCTTCCCACTCTATACCCTTCAACTACTTTTATTTTTTCTCCTCCTATTTCTCTTGCTCGGCATCTTCCATCTATTTCAATATCTATATTATCCGCATTTAGTAAGCCTCCAATGTCAAATCCGCCCCTGGCAATAAAGCTCTCAGCGTTACAATCCCCGTTAATTTCTGATGCCCCTGAAATTTCAACTTTGTTAGCTGAAAGATTCCCCTTTATTTCAGAAGCCCCGCTGGTCTTTATATTATTGGTACTAACATCTCCCCTTATATGTGATGCCCCGCTTATTGTAATTTCTTCGGCAGATACTTCTCCCTTTATGTCAGAAGAGCCGCTGGTTTTAATATGCTTTGCTTTAACACCACCCCTTATTTCAGAAGCCCCGCTGCAGTGCAGGTCTGTGCATTCTATGCTCCCGTTTATTGAACATGCCCCGCTTAATCTTACGTTCAGAAATTTTCCTCCACCTGCATTGCCAGCACCTGACAATCTTAAATCATTTAAATTTTCCTCCATATAAATTTACTGCTACTCAAAATATGGTCAAATGTACCCATACTGAGAAAATTCCTGTTTCATCGTACTCTGCCTTGCCTAAGCTACTACAGTTTGTATAGCACTCCACAGGCGTAAATTCCCGAAATAGCCTTCGGTACACATATAAGCGCTTGTTTAATTAAGCTATCTTATATTCTTTAGCATTAGCTAAATTGATTGAAGCATTTAAATCTCTATCAATAGAAGTATTGCAATTATCACATTTATACACCCTATCTGATAGTTTTAAATCTTTCTTAATCCTGCCGCAGCAACTACAGGTTTTACTACTTGGATAAAATCTATCAACTATTCTTACTTCAATACCATTTTGTTTACTTTTTGAAATAAGTTTAATTCTAAATTCATAAAACTTTTGCTGTGCAACTGCCTTTGCTAAATGTCTATTCTTCATCATTCCTCTTACATTCAAATCTTCTATTGTTATAAAGCTTGGTTTTTGCTTTATTAACTCATGCACAATCTTATTAATATAATCGGTTCTAATATTCGTAAGTCTTTGATGAAGTTTTTGCACCTTGACTATTTGTTTTTGGATATTTTGACGAGTAGTTTCCCCTTTCTCTTTTTTATTTCTTAATTTTAAATTTTCATATTTTCTTGAAAGTTTTCTTTGCTCACGTTTCAGTTTCTTTTCAATTTTCTTAACTTTTATAGTCTTATTAATATTCTTTTTAGTTATTCCATTAGAATAAACTGCAAATTCTTTAATCCCCAAATCGATGCCTATTCCAATAGATGTAGTTTTATTGTTTGTTTCAGTATCTTCATCAACTAATACAGAAACATAATATCTATCAGCTTTCTGACTTACTGTTCCACTTGTTATTCTGCCATTAGCTGGTATATAACCGTATTCCTTGAGCCTAATCCAGCCTAAAGTTGGTATTTTAATCCTATGCCTTTCAATATTCCAGTCTGTTTCATTGTTTTTGGGGAAGTAGGCTTTAACGTCTTGATTTTTCTTTTTCTTGAATTTTGGGAAACCAGTTTCACCTTTGAAGAACTTCTTAAAAGCTTTTTCTCCATTCATAATAGCCTGTTTAACTGCTTTTGAAGATACTTCTTTTATCCAAAGTTTATCTTGATTATTAGGTATATACTCATTATTAAACCATTTAGAAAAACCCATGCCGCTAACAAATCTTTTTTCTTTTTCATAAACTTCTTTATTATGAGCAATATAGAAGTTATATATGAATCTGCTTACCCCAATGGTTTGATGTATCTTTATTATTTGTTCTTCTGTTGGTTTAATCTCTGTTTTGTATGCTTTTTTCAACTTCTTCATCTTCCTTTATTTTTTTTATACTTTCTTAAGCCATAAATTCTGCAGCTAAAAACATGAAGTATTGAGATTACAGATGTCATTCACTCATCAATAAGTTTATCCCATCTTTGCGATTATAATTCAATCCACTTCCATAATCTTCAATCACTTCATCTACAATAATTCCTTTTGCATTAGCATATTGTTTAAGAAATATAACTTGATTTTTTAAATCATCTTTTTGATTAGAAGTTGAAACTCTTGTATATATAACTACCTTTAATAATTCAGCAAATTCTTTAGGCTTATAGTTCTTACTCAAATATAATCACTCCTTTTTTTGTGATTATATTACATCATGTCTGAATATATTTGCATATAAACTTATAAACTATTTTATTACTCCTTTCTATTTTTAAATTTTGTCAGCATCCTCATAAATGCTGAAGCAAATAACATAATTATTCCTATAATTATCCATGAGGTTGTATAGCCATAGTTTTTCAGCCATGTTCCCATAACTGCAGGCCCTACAGCTCCTCCAGCCCCGTATATCAATGGAAGTATTCCATTGATTCTTCCCCTGTGAGATGCAGGAGTATTATTAGCAACAAATGTTGATGAATTAATTGTTATAATAATTTCTCCAATTGTTAAAATAAAAATTGATAAAAAGAAAAACTGAAGCTTAAATACAAATGCCAGCATTCCTAGTGATATACTGTAAAGCAGCCCGCCTAAGGATATAACCTTTAAAACTTCTGCCTTATGGGTTAATCTTACTGCTAATGGAGTTAATACTATTACTATAAATCCATTAAAGGCTCCCATCATTCCATAATATCTGGCTCCTGCATTTCCATAATAATCTCCTAACTGCATTGGTATTGCAAATCCCCACTGAGTGTATGCGAACTGATAAAAGAATAATATAAAAGCATATATCAAAAGTATTGGTCTCTTGGATAATACCTTAAATACAGAGCCTTCCTCATTTTTCTCAAGTACTCTCTCTTCGTTTTCAAACTGTTCATTGTCATTTCTATATTTAGTTTCTTTAACAAAAATAAGAATAAGTATAAGGGACAATAATGTTGTTATACCATCTCCTATGAACACAATGGATAAATGATTTTCAAACAGCAGTCCCCCAATAAATGGCCCAATACAGTATCCCAGGTTGTGCCCCATATATAAAAGAGAATATGCCTGTTTTCTATTACTTGGAGTGGTCAAGTCAGCAATCATTGAATCATGAGCTGGAGAACATACTGATGAAACTATTGGTGCTGCCATAAGTATATATGCCATTGTCATACCTGGCTTTAAAAAACCGCATAAAATAAATATTATTGCTCCAAGGCCTTGAAAAATAACAAGTATTAGCTTCCTTCCTATTTTATCTACAAGTTTTCCTCCAATTATCATTCCCGGTGCAGTAAACAGTGCTATTGAAGTTATAAAAATTCCTGCTTCATCCTTTTGCATTCCTATTTTTTTTGTTAATATTAAGGCTAATAAAGGGTAAACAAAGCTTCCTATACTGTTTACCATTCTGGAAATAAAAATGACATAGACTTCCTTAGGCAGATTTTTATACTGGCTTATTAATTTAATATCACGCCCCAAATATATTCCCCCCACCTTTAAACCAATTAATTTTTATCTGATTCAATATTATATTCTTTTAATTCAGAGATTATCTCCTGAATACCTATCCTACATACCAGTTTCGATGATGAATCCAAATAGATATTTTTGAAATCAGAAATTAAAATACAGTTAGTTACTCCCAGCTTTCTAATAATCAGCATGTAAAAATTTACATTTTGCAGATTGTTATAGTTTTCCTTTAAGGTATTAATTGATAACTTTGCTTCATCAAGACTTACCAGTGCTGAGTTAAGCAGTTTATCCAATGTTTTTACAAGTATCATACTTTCAAAGTTAAATTCTTTTATTTCCCCAAAGTTATCATTAAAAACTTTTAAGCTTTGTTTCGTAACAATGTTTCTTTTTATCAGTTCATCTTTTGTGATATTTATATTTATAGGATTTGAAGTAAGCTTTTCAGCTAATACATCCAAGGGTAGGTCCTCTTTTAGCGATTTTATTTTCTCTATCCTTAAAAGGATTTTTTCCTTCGGAAAGAAAGTTTCCTGTCCTGTAAAGGAGGACTTTTTTATAAACCACTCCTCGGGTATTAATTTTTTTCTTTTCCATCTGTACAGTTGACCATATGATATTTCCGTCAATTCCAGCAATTCTTTCTTGGAAATTAAATTATCTTCCATATTTACACTATCCCTCCTTTAGAATAGTGTAACATAACATTGTTTCATTGTAAATATAAAAAATAGGTTCTATAAAAATATTTATAAAACCTATTTTTCTTCTAAGAAATTTAGTATAAAGTTTAACTTACAAATTCCATTCCCTTTTCAATAGCTTCTTTATTAATATCAAAGAAACTTTCTTTGCCATGAGCTTTTAAAGCATCAAGCAATTGATCAGTGGAAACGATTCCTGTCTTTTTAACCAATGCACCAAGCAATATCATGTTTGCGATTTTTTTGCTTCCCATCTTCTCTGCAATGGTCTGAGCAGGAATAGCTATAATCTCAAGATCATTTCTCACAGGCATTCTGTCAACTAAGTCTGAATCCATTACTATTAACCCGCCGGAATTCACTGCTTCTTCAAACTTATCCAGTGAAGGTCTGTTCATAACAATAAGAGTATCAGCTTTTGTAACTATAGGAGACCCTATAGATTCATTTGTGAGAATAACTGAGCAGTTGGCAGTGCCTCCTCTCATCTCAGGTCCATATGATGGCAGCCATGAAACATTTAAATCAGCATCCATACCAGCGTAAGCCAGAAACTTACCCATGGAAAGTATGCCCTGACCTCCAAAACCAGCAAATATCAATTCTTGTGATGCCATTTATTTCACCTCCGTAGTTATATCCTTTTTTACTCCAAGAGGATAATATGGTATCATATTATCTCTTAGCCACTGGAAAGACTCCTGAGGAGATAATCCCCAGTTAGTTGGGCATATTGAAAGCACCTCTATTAATGAGAACCCTTTTCCAGCCAATTGATTCTCGAAGGCCTTTTTAATTGCTTTTTTTGCTTTTACTACATTTGGAACAGTATCCACAGATACTCTTTCTACATAGCAGGCTCCATCCAGTGTTGAAATCATCTCTGATACTCTTATAGGATGTCCTGCAAGTTTAACATCTCTACCATATGGAGTAGTTTCAGTCACCTGCCCTGGAAGTGTTGTTGGAGCCATTTGTCCTCCAGTCATTCCATAAATGCAGTTGTTTACAAATATTGTAACTATATTTTCTCCTCTTGTTGCTGCATGTACTATCTCAGCTGTACCTATTGCAGCAAGATCTCCATCTCCCTGATATGTGAATACTACTGAATCAGGATGAGTTCTTTTTATTCCTGTTGCCACAGCAGGTGCTCTGCCATGAGCTGCTTCAAACATATCACATGCAAAGTAGTCATATGCCAGCACAGCACAGCCAACTGGTGCAACACCAATGGTTTTATCTAAAATACCTAATTCATCAATAACCTCTGCCACAAGTCTATGAATGATACCATGAGTACATCCAGGGCAGTAATGTGTTGGAACATCCAATAATGCTTTTGTAGGTTCAAATACTATTGACATTATTTTGCACCTCCTACCATAGCCTTTACTTTAGCTAATATATCTGATGGATCCGGAACCATTCCGCCAGTTCTTCCATAGAAATCTACCGGCTTTCTTCCATTCACTGAAAGTCTTACATCTTCAACCATCTGTCCGCAGCTCATTTCCACTGACAAATAGCCATGCTTTGTATTATTTACAGTTTTTTCAAAAGCCTCTGCTGGATATGGCCATAATGTAATTGGCCTTATGAGACCAACCTTTATTCCTTCCTTTTCAGCCATCTTTATTACATTCTTACATATTCTTGAGGTAGTTCCGTAAGCAACCATGATTAAATCGCAGTCACCTTCACAGTTATACATTTCATATCTTGTTTCTTTTTTAGTTATTTCTTTATATTTATCCTGAAGATGCATATTATGTTTCTCTAATACATCGGGTTTTAAATATAAAGAATTAATAACATTATGCTTGGCTCTTCCGTTTAAGCCATTTGCTGCCCAGTCTTTTTCAGGTAACTGCTTCTTTTCTCTTTCTTTAAATTCCACAGGTTCCATCATTTGTCCAAGCATACCATCTCCCATTACCATGCAGGGAGTTCTATATAAATCTGCCACATCAAATGCATCCTGTATTAAATCTACCATTTCCTGTATTGTAGCTGGAGCAAATACAGGCATTTTATAATCTCCATGTCCTCCGCCTTTAGTAGCCTGGAAATAATCTGACTGCGCTGGCTGTATGCTCCCAAGGCCTGGACCACCTCTAACAATATTTATAATTACACATGGCAGTTCAGCACCTGCTATATATGAAATTCCTTCTGATTTTAAACTTATTCCAGGTGAGCTGGAAGATGTCATACTTCTTACACCGGAGCCTGCTGCTCCATATACCATATTTATTGCAGCGACTTCACTTTCTGCCTGAAGAAATACTCTGCCAATCTTAGGCATCTTTCTTGACATATATGCAGCTACTTCAGTCTGTGGGGTAATTGGATAACCGAAGAAGCATTGACAGTTTGCTCTTATAGCAGCTTCTCCTATGGCTTCGTTACCCTTCATTAATACTTTTTCCATGGATTGTCCCCTCCTATTATATTATTTCTCCACAGTAATTACACAATCAGGACACATTCTTGCACAGAATGCACATGCTATGCATTCTTTCATTTTTTCTTCAGTTATAGTTGCAGAATGATATCCTTTGATATTAAGCTTTTCAGAAAAACTTATGATTTTCTTTGGACAAACTACAACACAATTACCGCAGCCCTTACATCTTTCTTCTCTAAAAGTTACCTTTGCCATACCATTTCCCTCCTTTAATAATTTTCATCTTTCATCCATGGTGTTTTCATATAAATATTAATGGGCAGTATATCACCATGAACTTTTCCCCTTATATTGTCTTCAAGATCTTTTCTGCAAACTGTGTATTTATAAGGTATGTTAATTTTTTTACTTAGTTCCGATACTAATTTGTCTCCTTTCAAAATATCTTTTTCTGAAGTTTCATATGACATATTAGTATTTGATACTAAATAATTAACTTTTAACCTTGAAGATTTCTCTATGGTCCTTAAATATTCAATGGTACTTTCTGTGTCTGAAGTCAGCGGCCTGTTATTATTTATTACGAAGAACATATTATATGGTTCTTCCTTAAAGTATTTATTATATTGCCCTAATACCACAGCCCCTAAATCATCACCGCCCACATCCATGACTACCTGATAACTTTTGTCATTGAAAACAGCATAGACTTCCGGGGTCACAACCATTAATTCTGCATTTGACAAATCTGGATTTGATGCAATTACCCTAACCCCCTGTTGTTCTAAAGTTTTTCTTACATCTCTTGTACAAAAATATGGGTTTACAATATCTACATCTACAATAGCGGTTTTATTTCCTTCTTTAGCCAGCTTAATTGCATAATTAATTGCAATTTCAGTCTTGCCGCTGCCAAAATGTCCTGTGAATACATTTATTCTACTCAAGCAATCACCTCTTTTAAATTCTTAAACCCTTTGAATTATTCTAAATCTGCATTTTAAAAAGTATTGAAATCGTATACATAAAGATGATTATGTGTGTATAGAACTGCAATAATTTTCCTACTAATATATGTTATTTATCCCAAATTCAATTATATCATATTATAATTTAATAATCTAACAAAATTTTATTTTTTTATGAAAATTAAATGATTTATTTCATAATAGCTTCTAAGTACAAGTAATAATGCAGAATCAGCACTAGCCAATTCTGCATTACTTAAAATACTTATTAAAATTTTTATTTATATTCCTTAGCTTCTTCTTCTCCGCTTAGTACTCTAAGTCCGCCTTGTGCTAGTGCAAGTAATTCATCTTCACCAGGATAAACAGTTATTGGAGCTATAAATGAAACCATTTTTCCTATATCTTCAGTAGCCTGCTTACTGTATGCTATTCCTCCTGTTAAAATAATTCTGTCTACTTTTCCGTGCAGGACTGCAGCACATTTACCTATCTCTTTACCAAGCTGGTATACAAAAGCATCATATATTAATTTAGCCTTTTTATCCCCTTTTTCAACTGCAGAAGTCATATCTCTAAAGTCATTTGTATTAAGATATGCAACTATGCCTCCCTTTCCATTGATTTTTTTCATCAATTCTTTTTCTGTATATTTTCCGCTAAAGCATAATTTTATCAAATCTCCAACTGGAAGCTCTCCTGTTCTTTCTGGAGAAAATGGTCCTTCTCCTATTAGTGCATTATTTGTATCAATAATTCTTCCGGCTTTGTGAGCTCCAACAGAAATACCGCCACCCATGTGGGCTACTATTAAGTTCAGATCTGAATATTTTTTCCCGATTTCCTTAGCATATCTTCTTGCCACTGCCTTTTGATTTAGTGGATGGAATATACATCTTCTTGGGATTTCAGGCATTCCTGAAATTCTTGCAACTTCCTGTAATTCATCTACAACTACAGGGTCAACTATAAATGCAGGTATATGTAATGGTTTTGCAATATTATTGGCAATTATGCCTCCTAAATTTGATGCATGCTGTCCCTGAAATCCTATTTTTAAATCATGAAGCATAGCATCATTAACGCTATAAGTACCGCTTGATATTGGTTTTAATAATCCTCCTCTGCCTACAACAGCATCCAGAGTATTAATGTCAAAGTCCTTTTTCTTAAGAACATTTAGTATTAATTCCTGTCTAAATTGATATTGATCATATATAGTATCATATTTTCCGATTTCCTCTGTGGAATGTCTTAAAGTTTCCTCTAAAATTTTAGTTTCATCTTCATACACTCCAATCTTTGTTGAAGTAGAACCAGGGTTAATAATCAATAATTTATATGACATGTTTTTCCCTCCTAAAATCTTTAATAATATATGATTTAGCTTTATTTTCTTGACTGTTCTGCAACTAAAGCAGCCATGGCAATTGAATTCATTTTAGTTTCATGGCTGTCATTTCTTGAAGTTAAAACAACAGGTGCAGCTGTTCCTACCAGTATCCCGCCGTTTTTTGAATCAGATGCATATGTTAATGTTTTATACATTATATTTCCTGAATCTATATTTGGTAATAGGAGTATATCTGCCTTTCCTGCTACAGGACCTGTTACTTTTTTATGAGCAGCAGCTTGTTCTGATAATGCATTATCCAAAGCTAGTGGTCCATCAACAATACAACCTTTAATCTGTCCTCTGTCACTCATTTTTGACAGTGCAGCTGCATCTAAAGTAGGCTGCATTGCAGGATTAACAACTTCAACTGCACATATTGGTGCAACCTTTGGCATTTCTATGCCTACTGCATGAGCAACACTTACTGCATTATTTATTATATCAACCTTGTCTTTTAATTCTGGATACATATTAAATGCTACATCAGTTAAAAAGATTAATCTGTCAAATTTAGATATTTCAAATACTGCCACATGGGACATTAGCTTTCCTGTTCTTAAGCCTACTTCTTTATTTAGTACTGCTCTAAGGAAATTAGCTGTATCCACCAAGCCCTTCATCACAATATCTGCCTTACCTGTGGATACAAGTTCAACAGCTTTTAATGCAGCTTTTTTCATATCCTTTACATCTACCAGTTCAAACTTAGAAAGATCCATATTAATTTCTTTTGCAACTGCTTTTATCTTGTCCACATTTCCTACTAAGATTGCATTTGCAATTCCTCTTTCATTTGCATCCTTAACAGCCTCAAGCACTGGTCTGTCTTCAGCTACTGCCACTGCTACTTTTTTCATTGGCTGTTCACTGGCCTTTTTTAACAATTCATTAAAACTTTTAATCATTAATCTGCACCTCTTCCTCGTATACTTTGTATTTTTCTTCACCTTTTATTATTCTTAAAGCTCCTTGTGCTAATGCAAACATTTCGTCTTCTCCAGGCACTATTTCCACAGGCGCTATAAAACTAATCATGTCTGATATCCATTTTGTAAGTCTTTTATTGTAAGCCATGCCTCCTGTTAATATAATTGCATCTACTTTACCAAATAGTACTGTTGACATTGCTCCAATTTCTTTTCCCAATTGATATGCCATGGCCTTTAAAATTAATTCTGCCTTTTTATCTCCGCTTTCAATTAATTTATCCACTACTCTTCCATCATTGGTTCCAAGGTAACCCATGAGTCCGCCTAAGTTGTGAGCCTTCCTTTTAAGTTCATTATAAGTATATTTCCCGCTGTAAGCCATTTTTACCACTTCTGAAGCAGGCAGCCCTCCAGCTCTTTCTGGTGAAAAAGGTCCTTCTTCATTAGCATTATTTGCATCCAGTATTCTTCCGTTTTTCACTGGGGATACTGAAATTCCTCCTCCTATATGTGCCACCACATAAGAGCTGTTGTTGAATTTTTTACCTAGTTTTAGACATGTTTTCCTTGTAACAGCTTTAATATTAAGTGCATGCACCAGAGATCTCCTTGGAATATCCGGCAGCCCGGAAATCCTTGCCTTATCCTGATACTCATCTACTGATACAGGATCCACTATAAAGGCATTAACCCCTGCCAGATCAGCTATGTCCTTAGCAATTATTCCGCCTAAATTTGACGCATGCTGCCCCTGATATCCTCTTTTTAAATCTTCCAGCATTTTATCGGTAACTATGTAAGTCCCGCCAGGCATTGGTCTTAAGAGTCCTCCTCTGCCAACTACCACTGATATTTGTTCTAATTTAATTTTATTCTCATTAAGCCAATTTAAAATTACATTTTCCCTCATTTGTCTTTGGTCATAAATAGTTTTATATTTATTTATTTCATCTATGTCATGAGATAGATTTTCGCTTAAAATACACTGTTCTTCTTTAAATAAAGAAATTTTTGTAGATGTGGAACCTGGATTTATTGCTAATATAAATTCCCCTTTATTCATAATATACACCCCATAGTTTATATTTTAACAAATAAAATTGTCAAAACTTTATTTTTCAGAATATTTAATATATTTTATAAATATAGATATAAAGTAAATCAGCCATTTACTAAATAGAATTATATAGTTTCATTATGTTTTCAGAAACCTTTAATCCATCCACAGCAGCAGATATAATTCCCCCTGCAAAGCCAGCTCCTTCACCACATGGATACAGCCCCTCTGCTGAAATGCTTTCTAATCTGTCATTTCTTTCTATTCTTACAGGAGCCGAAGTCCTGGTTTCAATACCAGTTAAAATTCCATTACTTGTGGCAAATCCAGTTATTTTTTTATCAAACTGAATCAATCCTTCTTTTAATGTTTCTATAACGTATGGAGGCAGACATTGTCTTAAATCTCTGAATTCATATCCAGGTTTATAACTTGGTTTTATACTTCCTATTTTCATGCTTATTTCATCATTTAAAAAATCTTCAATAAGCTGAACAGGAGCAATATAATTACCTCCACCCAGCTTATATGCCAGGTTTTCATAATGCCTTTGAAACTCCATACCGCTAAGAGGGTTATTCCCCTGAAAATCATTAGGTCCTACTGTTACAACTATTGCTGAGTTTGCATTTTCTTTATTTCTTTTATAATTACTCATACCATTTATGGCAAGCCTGTTTTCCTCGGAGGAAGCAGCTACCACTTCTCCACCTGGACACATACAGAAGCTGTATACGCCTCTTCCAGTTTTTTTGCTGGTATAAGTTAATCTGTAGTCTGCTGCTTTTAATCTTGGATGGGAAGCATATTGTCCATATTGATTTTCATTTATTAATTTTTGACTGTGCTCACATCTCACTCCAATAGCAAATGGTTTTACAGTTAAAAGTATACCACTTTTGTAAAGCATTTCATAAGTATCTCTTGAACTGTGTCCAATAGCTAATATTAATACTTCGCAGGGTATCTCCTCTCCGTTTACTATGATACTTTTAATTTTTTTATCTTTTATTCTCAATTGTTGAAGCCTGCTGTTAAATCTGATTTCGCCGCCAAGTCTTTCAATCTCTTCTCTTATGTTTTTTACCACCCCTTTTAATATGTCAGTGCCTATATGAGGCTTGCCATTATATATTATTTCTTCCGGAGCCCCAAACCTGACAAACTGCTGAAGTACATAGTCGCACCTTGGATCTTTAATTCTTGTTGTTAGCTTTCCATCTGAAAAAGTGCCGGCTCCCCCCTCTCCAAATTGAACATTGGATTCTAAATTTAATCTTCCGGTTTTCCAGAATTCTTCTACGGATTTAGTTCTGGTTTCCACATCCTCTCCTCTCTCTATAATTAAAGGCTTAAAACCCTTTTGCGCCATTAAAAGACCGGCAAACATTCCTGCCGGTCCCATACCTACTATCACTGGTCTGCTGCTGAGTTTTTTTGTCCCCAGCTGAAAGTCAGCCTCATATTTTTCTTTTTCAAGTTTAATATTATTATCATGAAGCCTTGAAACGATTCTCTCCTCGTTTTCACAGCTTAATTCTACAGTATAATTAAACTTAATAGTATTCCTTCTCCTGGCATCTATAGACTCTCTGAGTATTTTAAAATTTTTAATATACTCATCCTTTATTTTAAGCTTTTGTGAAGCTTTTTTTCTTAATAAATTGATATCTTCATCAATATCTAAAATTATATTGCTTACTCTAATTGCCATTATTACCCTCCAGTATTTTTTTCTTTATGTTAACCTGTATTGAAGGCGGATCCACAGAAACTTTTGTAAAACCCTGGGGTATCGTAACGTTCACTTGAGTAGTATGATCTCCTTCTAAGGCACCGCTTAGATCCACTGCAGCTGTGATATCTCCATTGTTCAGACTGTTTATAACGCTGTCAGCTGCCGTAACCGTTACAGATACCTGTTTTGTATTCAGTACTGCATCATAGCCGCTCTGTAAGTTATTAATGGTTACACTCACTGGCAAAGTTCTTTGAGATATTTTTTCACTTGTGATTTTAGCTTTTACATATCCGTTATTATTTATTAAAAATACCCCCTGAGGCACCACAAGCTTAACATCTGTACTATCATTCCCATTTAACTTGGATAAGTCCACGGGCTCAGTATCTATAGACTGTATGTTGTCTATAGCACCATCGTCCCCGGCAATATCCACCTTTTCAGGGATTGTCTCAAATCCCTTTAAAATCAATCCATTACTTAAATTGCCCTTAGTTTTTACATTTATACCCACTGTTTTAACTTTTTTTATTGGTACCATTACTTCTACAGCTGCAGGCTGGAATTTTACATAATTAACTTTATTATTGGAATTATCCACGGCAGATAAAACCACATTACTTGTAAAATCTTTAGATAAATTATCTATCCTTATCTTCCCTAAAAGGCTTGTAACCTGATTTACATACTTTAAAGGGCCGCTGACCTCAATTTCACTTAAGCTTGGTTTAGGCTGCAGCTGGTAAAAACCGGTTTTAGCTTTTCCCTCTATGCCTATTTTAATTGGGACTTTCTTTTTTGCATATTCATCTACATTTAATTTAACCCAAAGCTTTTCTGTATTTACTATCTTTATATTATCTGGCTGCTGCACAAGCTTAACAGGTACAATGTTTTCTCCTTTTTTTATAGCGTATCCGCTTAAATCAACTCTTAATTTAAAGTTTGATGGTTTAACAGAATATACATCTGAAGTAACACCGCTGATAGTCAGATTAACATATAATGGCTGATCATCAATTAATGCTAATTTAGAATTGGTAAGCACATCTTTATTTACTATTTCCACAGGAACAGAAATAGTGTTTTCCCTAACAGGGTTTTCTACACCATTAATGTATAGCCAAAGCCCAAAAGCTGCAATGATACAGCATATTCGAATTATTATTTGATTCCTTTTAACTTTTTCGTCCACGCCATCACCTGCTCCCTAAAAGTTAACTTTTTAAGTTGTCTCTTTTTAATTATTCTACTTAAAATATTTTTCAGTTTATTTTTATCATAATTTCTAGTTATACTTCCGTTAACTGCCAGAGATATAGTCCCTGTTTCTTCAGATACAACTATTACAAGGGCATCAGATGTTTCAGAAAGGCCGATAGCTGCTCTATGTCTGGTTCCTAATTTTTTATTTAAATCGTTATTACTTGTTAATGGCAGAAAGCATCCTGATGAGACTATTCTATTATTTCTTATAATTGTTGCCCCATCATGCAAAGGAGTATTTACTACAAAAATGTTTTCAAGCAAAGCAGAGGATACCAAAGCATCAAGTTTAGTACCTGTGTTTATAATTTCCCCAAGGCCTGTAGTTTGCTCAATAACAATAAGTGCACCAGTATTTGTTTCAGATAAATTCTCTACTGCTGTTGTAATTTCCTCAAGTACCTCTGTCATAATACTTTCATCCTGTAAAATATGTCTATCGTTAAATGCGCTTCTTCCAAGGTGTTCAAGGGCTCTTCTGATTTCCGGCTGGAAAATAATAACAAAAGATAAGACACCTATTGTGATGGTTTTTGAAAGAATCCAGTTTAACATAGTCAGATGCAGCAATGAACTTATTGGTATTAATAGAAATATAAGAACTAATCCTTTTAATAGCTGCTCTGCCCTTGTTTCTTTGATTAACATATATAACTTATAAAAAATGTATGATACTACTAAAATATCTAAAATCGACCAAAGGTCAATATGTTTAACTGAGTTAATTAAGATCTCAATGATCTGCACAGAATTCACCCTTTCAAAGTTAATACTAGTATTAATTATACACTATTTAATTATGTTTATATCAATAATTCTGTTATTATTGACTATTTATTAATATTTTTTTTGCTTATGATAATTGATTTACATCTCTAATCTTTATATAATTATATCAATTATTTTTAATTATAAAAAGTTCTAATAATAACTTTGAAAGAATATATAATGTATTATATAATATGGTTAATATGGAATATGCAGTTAACAGTGGGGAGGAGATTAAATGGATTCAAAAACTAAAAAAATAATAAAAATTACTTCCATTACCATTGGTATTATAGCCGCGATTTTTGTGATTTTTTATGGGACATACTATTTTACTGTATCCAGATCATATAGTGAATATGAAAAGCAAGTGAAATATTACACAGATAAAATAAATGAAATAAATGAATCTACCTCGTCCCTTATAAAGCAGCAGACTATAGACAGCAATAAATCTAAAAAGGATTTGCCTTCAAAAATTGATTCTTTAATAGAAATAAAAAATCACATTCAGGCAATTAATCCATCAGAAAAATATTATAAAATTAATTCCAGCTTAGTAGATGGGCTTAACACTAATATCCTCATTTACAAGCAGATTATTTCAATAATTTCTAATCCGGAAAGCAAGGATATTGAAAAATCTTTAGAGAATTTGAAAAGCTATAAAGATAAGTGTATTAATTCTTATTCTTTATTTAAAACAAAAAAATTATCTGTTTCTTTATCCCCATCATCATTGCAATTTATAAATAATTCTATTTTTTATACTTCACAGCTTATACGATTAAATAATGATAAAACAATTAAGGATGGTCAAAATTCTGAATTTATAAACAGCATAGACAGTATTTTAAATGATTTTCTTGCACTTAAGAAGGATTATAATTCACAGATAGAAGCATCCAGAAAAAGCAGGAAATTTAATGATTTACTTTTTGACCTCAGTAAAGATACCACCTCTTTTTTAGCATTAAAAAGTAAACTTTCTAATATTATTGTTCCAGCTAAAGGTGTTAATCTGTATAAAACATTTAGAAATACAATGGACAGCTACTCTTCTTACTTAGACAGCATCTATAAGGCAGTTAATTTTGAAAACTCTCAATTAAACTCTGATTCTAAAGATAACTCTTCAATCGATGCAAATTATACATTTTCAAAAGATAAATATAATACAGTAAATGATAATCTTGAAGAATTTTATAAAATATACAATGAGTTTAAAAATGGAAATAATAAATAACTGAAACAGGAACTTAAAACTTTAAGTTCCTGTTTTTTTAAATTTATGTATTTTTTTTAAAAAAGGTGAAATAATAATCAATAGCCTAAGTTTTTAAATAAACGCGGGGAAACCAGTTTTTTGGGGTGAATCGCTTCAAGCGTAGGTTATGCCTTTACCAAACCCGTCAGCTAACCCCGTCGGTAAAAGGAGAGATATAAAAAATGAAAAAACTTACAACATTTTTATTGTTTTTCTGCTTAATCTTGTGCTCTTTAAACTTTAAGGTTAAAGCATCCTATGATGAAAATGCTGAAAATGACTTATTTAAACAGGAATATGACGTTGTCCAGGTATTTAACAATGGAAATAAAGATATTTACATCACAGATGATGATATTTACTTAATGGCACAAGTAGTATACGCTGAGAGCAGATCAGAACCTTATGCAGGAAAAGTAGCAGTGGCCTCAGTTATTTTAAACAGAGTAAAGGATCCTAAGTTTCCAAAAACCATAAGCGGAGTAATAACTCAGAAAAGTGCTTTTTCCTGTGTACAAAATGGGAAAATAACTGTTGTGCCAGATGAAAGCAGCTACAAAGCTGTTTTAGATGCACTTAAAGGAAATGATCCTACCGAAAAGGCAGTATTTTTTTACAATCCTAAAATAGCTACATCCAAATGGATGAAAAATGTAAAAAAGGATAATATAAAAACTATAGGCAATCACGTATTCTTTGTATCAAAGTAAAATAAAAAATACTAAAGCAATAAAGCTTTAGTATTTTTTATTTTATATTAATTATTTTATTGAGTCTAAATAAGCTGCTGCACTTAAAGCAGCCACCTGGCCTTCACCTGCTGCCTTCATATATTGATAAGGCTTTCCAGTGCAGTCTCCAGCTGCAAAACATCCTTGTATATTTGTACTCATATTTCTGGATACCTTTATATGGCCATTCTCCATATCAAGACCAGGAACCAATTGATTAGGAGATATACTATCCTTTAATACAAATATACCATCTGTTTGTATTTCTCTATTTCGCAGTAATAATTTATTAACTCTGTCTTTTCCCTGGATTTCAAGGGGAATGTCCTTAACTATTTCTATGTCAGGATTAATATTATATTCACTTTTGTATAAAGGAACATAATATAATTTTGAGGCTAGTTCACTAACATAGTTTGCCTCTTCTTCTGCTTCCTTTGTATAAGCAATAATTGTAACAGGCTTATTTCTATAAAGAGGTGCATCACAGGTTGCACAATATCCAACACCTTTCCCAAGGAATTCTTCTTCACCTTTTAAAGGCTTTCCATACTCCATACCAGTAGCCAAAATCACTGTTGCTGCCTCAAACATCTTATCATTTGCCATAAGTGAAAAATAATCTCCCATGGCATAAATTGCTGTTATTTTCTCCTCATTAATATTAATATCCATTGAATTAATATGGTTTGTGAATTTAGCTCTTAATTCCCCACCAGTAAGACCATAAAATCCTAAATAATTATTAACTTTTGGAGCCTTGATTAATTTATTGCTTAAATATTTGTATCCAAAAAGTATTATATTCTTATTCCTAATCTTAGCATTTATGGCTGCTGAAATTCCAGCTGGGCCGCTTCCAACAATAGCAATATCATATCGCACTGATAACACACTCCTATTTATAGAACTAAATATGATTCTCTATTAATGATTTAATGGATTGCTTTGGTCTAAAGCCAACCATTGTATCTACAACTTTACCGTCTTTAAATAACATTACAGTTGGTATACTTGCTATTCTGAATTGAGATGAAACCACAGGGTTTTCATCAACATTCACTTTAACAAACTTAGCTTTTCCATCTAATTCGCCTGAAATTTCATCTAAGACTGGTGACAGCATTTTACATGGTCCACACCATGGAGCCCAAAAATCAACTACAACTGTTTCATTTGCATTTATAACCTCCAAAGGAAAATTATTATCATTTACTTGATTTACCATATCTATACCTCCATTATACCCCGTATGGGTACCTTATTAATTATATTTTACTCCACTTTTGTGGAAAGGTCAATATTTGTTTTCCTCAGGTATTCCCAAATAATGACTATTAATTATTTAAAATCTGTTTTATATTTGAGTTATTATATATTGAATCAGGATAACTATTTACCAGCCGTTTTGCATATTCTTTTGCTTTTGCTTTATCTATTTCACCATAAATTACTGCTAATCTGTATAATACGGTTTCCTCATAATCACCCTTAAAGCTTTCATCATATATAGTATAGTATTTTAAAGCCGTTTCCATATCATTACTTTCTTCGCTTGTTAATCCCAGAAAATAAACAATATGAGGATAAAGATAACTTTCTTTACCAACTGTGTATGCTTTTGAAAACTCATTAATACTATCTTTGTATTTTTTATTTTTTAAATATGCACTTCCATTATTATAAAAGCTTTGTGTTCCATCTTTTTTTAAAGTATTAACAGCATTATTTAAAAGGGTTTTATTATTAATGCTTAAATCTTTGTCCTTCCATGACTGATAAATGTCATACATAGTATTATAATCACCATTGTTAATAGAAGCTTCCAATTGGCTGTATGGAAATGCCGTGTTTACTTTGTCTTTTGTGTCCACAGGCTTTTTTACAGCTGCAGAAATTTCAGGCTGTTTATTTGTATTGTTTACAATAGATGCTTTTTTATTAGTATTTTCTTTTGCAATTTTATATTTATTAAAGAATCCCTGGCCCAATGCCAGATAAATAATAACTACTGCCGCTATTACTAGTGTGGCAGCAGTTATTATTTTCTTATAATTATATGTTTTTTTAATACCGTAAAAACTTTTTAATATTTTTAGTATCTGTCTGGATTTATCATTTTTTCTATCCAATGATACTGCTTTATTTACATATTTAAATGCAGTATCATATTCTCCTGATTTAATATAACAATCTGCAATGGCATTATTAACATTTATTGCATTAAAATCACTGTCCATGCACTTTATAAGCATTTCCTCAGCTTCATCAATCCTTAGATCTTTAATCAGCCCCAATGCCCTTTTATATCTATCTTCCATATCTTTATCGTCTTTGCTGTCATTTAGGTAATTAAGGGCTACATCATTTTTATTCATTTTATAATTGAGCTGCCATATAACCTGAGCTTCACTTAACTTGCCTGTTAAATAATACAGCAATCCCTTTAAATTTAATGCAGAACTGTTTCTATTATTTAATGCTATGCTTTTATTACATAATTCAAAGGCCATACTTATATAACCATCATTGTATTTATTTAATGCCTTTAAATAATACTTTGTACTTTTGTCCATTTTATGGCTCCTTACTGGTATTGTACATATATTTACCAAGCTTATTTATTTAAGCATAGTAAGCTTGGAATATGGTATGGTAAATTCCTCATAATGTGATTTTGTAAAATTGTCATCTTCATAAACCAGCATTTTAATATATAAATCATAGTTACCATCTTTACTTTTAACTTTTGTTACAGCTGTAACATTTTGTTTATCCTCTGCCTTATATGCCAAACTTACCTTCCCCGTTGCAATATTTAAATTATATAAACTCCCGCCTTGTGAAACTGTGCCATAGCCCATGCCTATTACTACTAATAGATTTTTATCGTCCCACCACTGAACATACTTTGGAGAATTCTGTTTTTTATTATCAGCTATTTCGTAGCTGTACATTTTTCCGCTGCCATCTTTTACAATAATCTTTCCTATTCCCTCTTCTGATGCTGTGTCTCCCTTACCTTCTATAGATGCTTGTACAGTGCCATATACCTTCCATGGTGTATTGAACTTTGGACTTGATGTTGTTTCTGTTTTATTAAATTTAGGAACAGTTGGATCTACAGTTTCAGTATTGGTAGTGTTTGTAGTGCTTGTAGTTTTTGAACTGTTGTCTTCAGTTTTGCTTGTTTGATTTTTGCTGGGTGCTGGTGCAGACTGCTGCTGATTATTTGAACTGGAATTAGTTGAAGGTTCTGCACCTTTTTTATTACTACTGCAAGCTGTTAAAGTTAATATTAAAGATATTATTAAAGATGTGCTTATTATTCTTTTTAAATATGCTTTCCTTGTCATTTACATCACTCCCAATTATTATTTTTATTATTTCTTTAAATAAATCCAAATTAGAAGAATATATATCTAATTATAGCAAATATATTGTTATTATAATACCATTAAAAAATATAATTAAGTAAATTGGGCCATAAATAAGGCGGCTCTGCTGTAGATGCATTATTATGTCAGCATCTTAAGCAGAGCCAATGAAAAAATAATTAAATATAAGGCGTTATTAATTGTTCATAATGAGCTGTTTTGCTTTAAGCATTGAGGATGCACTCATGGAGAACTCATCTAAGCCATATTCCACAAGAGTTGGAATTGCTCTTTCATCTCCTGCCATTTCTCCACACATTCCACACCATTTTCCTTCTTTATGAGCAGATTCTATTGTGATTTTTATTAACTTCAATACTGCTGGGTGCATTGGATTATATAAATATGAAACTTTTTCATTCATTCTATCTGCAGCTAATGTATATTGGATCAAATCATTTGTTCCAATACTAAAGAAATCAACATACTTTGCAAGTTCCTCTGAATTAACTGCTGCAGCTGGTATTTCCACCATAATGCCCACTTCCATGTCATCTCTGTATGGTATACCTTCTTTTTTCAGTTCCTCAGCACATTCTTTTAATATTTCCTTTGCCTTTAAATATTCCTCTAAGGAAGATATCATTGGGAACATTATCTTTAAGTTTCCATATACAGCTGCTCTTAATAATGCTCTCAGCTGAACCTTAAATATATCTGTTCTGTCAAGGCATAATCTTATGGCTCTGTAGCCTAAGAAAGGATTCATTTCTTCTGGCATTGGAAGGTAAGAAAGTTTTTTATCCCCGCCAATATCAAGTGTCCTGATAACAACTGGTCTAGGATTCATTTTTTCAACTGCAAATTTATATGATTCAAATTGTTCTTCTTCAGTTGGCATACTATCCCTGTCCATATATAAGAACTCTGTTCTGAACAGGCCTACACCATCTCCGCCATTTTCAATAACCTTTAGAACGTCAATTGGTTTTCCTATATTTCCTGCTACCTCTACGTGTTTCCCGGCTTTAGTAACAGTTTTAACCTTAATAAGCTTTTTTAACTCTTCTTTTTCTTTTTCATATGCTTCTTTCTTATTCATATATTCTTTTAAAGTTGCTTCATCAGGATTTACAATAGCCACCCCTTCTATTCCGTCAACTATAATTTTGTCTCCATTTTTAACAGACTTCGTTATATCATTCATTCCAACTATTGCAGGTATTTCTAAAGTTCTGGACATTATTGCGCTGTGAGAAGTTCTTCCTCCCACATTTGTTAAGAAGGCTATTACCTTATTTTTATCCAGCTGTGCTGTATCTGATGGAGTCAGGTCATGAGCTACTACTACTGTATTTTCAGGAAGATTTGCAAGGCCGTCAGGATTCTTACCAACCAAATTAGCTAATATCCTGTGTCCAACATCTTTTACGTCTGCGCCTCTTTCTCTCATATATTCATCTTTCATGGAAGCAAATATTCCAGAATACATTTCAACTACATCGCTTAATGCTTTTTCAGCATTAACTTTATTATCTTTTATTTTTGTTTTTACAGCTCCAGTAAATTCAGGATCATCTAACATCATTATATGGCTTTCGAATACTGCTGCTTTATCCTTTCCAAGTTCTTTTTCTGCTTTTGTTTTTATTTTAATTAATTGTTCTCTTGATGTATTTAAAGCTTTCTCTAATTTTGTCTGTTCTGATGCTATATCACTTATTGCTCTTTCCACAATGGAAATTTCACTATCATCTTTTATTACTACATTACCAATTGCGTATCCTTTTGAAGCTGCAATACCTTTTTTCATTTTCTTATCCTCCTACAAATTTCTACATAATTCATCAAAGCACTAAATAAAATAAGCAATTTTTATGCCAATACATTAAAATCTCTTACAACTGCCTTTTTATGCGCTTTAATTAGTTTATGCAAATCATCATATTTTTAGTATATTGATAAATTTTATCAATATACTATAACTATTATATCATATTTTTAAAAATATACTGGACAACCCTCTATATTGTAATGTATTATGAGGTTGATACTTTTTATCAATAATTTATATAAAACTGATACTTTTTATCAAGGAGATAACATATGTATAAAAATAGTATAGTAGTAAATATTCATAACGGTATTCATATAAGAATAGCCGCAATGATTGTTCATAAAGCCTCAGAATTAACCTCAAAGTACAATGTTAATTTATATGTAAGAAATATTTCCACCAAAGAGCCTCTGGCTATTAGTATGCTTGCTCTTGTTTCACTTAAAATAAGGGAAAATGAATTGATCGAAATATCCTGCAGAGAAGATTCATTATCTGGCAGGCAGGCTGTTCTTGAACTATGCAGCTTTATAACCAATGATATTGAACGGGATAACAAGGCTTTTGCAAACCTTGATGATATTATAGAAGAAAATAATATTGCAAACGAACAAATTTTAGATAATATTCCTATTGGAATTATTGTTATCGATACCAATTCATATATTACAACTATGAATGATTATGCCTTAAAGCTTATTGACAAAACTCCAAAGGATGTAGTAGGAAGATATGTTAAGCATATTATTCCTACATCAGACCTTCCAAAGGTAATTGCATCTAAAAGAAAATATATTGGTACAACACAGCATATCAATAACCATATATGTATTGTAAACAGAGCTCCCATATTTTCTAATAAGAAGGTAATAGGTGCTATTGGTATGTTCCAGGATATATCTGAGCTCGTTGGTATGCAGGAATTAAATGAAAAATTTCAGAAGATACTGGAAACATCCCATGATTTAATATGTTTTGTTGACGAGGACAGAAAGATAAGCTACGTTAATCCAGCCTATGAATTTAATTTTAATGTAAATGCTGCTGATATTTTAGGAAAGGATTTAAAGGCTTTATCACCAAATGGACTTAGATTATCTGTTTTTAATTCTAAAAAGAATATGGAAAATGTTATACATAGCAAAAATGATAAGAATGTTGTTTCCACTGTTGAACCCATATTTATAAATGGTAACTTTAAGGGTGTGCTTTCAATTTCCAAGACTGTAGATGAAGTAAAAGATCTATATAAAAAACTAGAACAATCTAAAGAAGAAATCAATTATTATAAATCAGAATTAAAAAGACATGCTAATTTAAGCAGCAGTTTTAGTGACATTATAGGAAACAGCAGTACTTTAAAGGACAGCCTTCTTATTGCAGAAAAAGCATCTAATTCAACTTCCACAGTACTAATAATGGGTGAAAGCGGTACTGGCAAAGAACTAGTTGCAAAAGCTATCCATAACAACAGCAGCCGTAAAGATAAGCCTTTTGTACGAGTAAACTGTGCTGCCATTCCTGAAAATTTACTTGAAAGTGAATTGTTTGGATATGAAAGGGGTGCCTTTACAGGTGCAGTTAAAAATAAACCAGGCAAATTTAATGTTGCTGATGGCGGTACTATCTTTTTAGATGAAATTGGAGACATGCCTATGTCAATGCAGGTTAAACTTCTAAGAGTCATTCAGGAAAAGGAATTTGAAAGTGTTGGTGGTATAGAAACTCAAAAGGTGGATGTTAGAATAATTGCAGCCACAAACAGAAACTTGGAAAAAATGATAAAAGGGAACTCCTTTAGAGAGGATTTATATTACAGGCTTAATGTTATTAATATATCTCTTCCTCCATTAAGAAACAGAAAAGAAGACATAAACTGCCTGGTGGAACACTTTATTGTTAAACTTAATAAAAAGCTTGGAAAATCAATTGAAAGCATTGATAAAGACTGCCTTTTATATCTGCAGGATTACCACTGGCCAGGTAATATAAGGGAACTTGAAAATATTATAGAAAGAGCTATGAATTTGTGTGACGGCAAAACGATTACTTCAAAAGATCTTCCTTTTTATATTACAAATAGTACTCCCAGGGAAGGGAATCTTATAAACCTGGTAAATAATCAGCTTATGCCCCTTGAAGCTTATGAAAAGGAACTTATTACTTTAGCAATGGAAAAATACAAAAGTTATAATAAGGCAGGGAAAGTTTTAGGAATAACCCACAGAACTGTTTCATTGAAATGTAAAAAATATAACATACCAACTAATTGAAAAAATAAGGGGCCGTCAAACCAATGAATTTACGTACAGTATATTGTAATATTTATTCTTAATGCGGCAGCCCCTTAAACTTTAGGTTTTTGGGACTGCTACGATGATTAGATATTTATTTTCTATAGACACATATGGCTCTTTTAAATAATAATGTTGATGTGAATAGGACAATCCTTTAATGGTAATAATTAAAATACCTACATATTACTGAAAGGATTGGATTACCATGGAGAATAAAAAATGTACTGATATAAATATATTATCTTATTTTGCTTCATTAAGACATGATTATGAAAGAAAATGCCCATACTGTGGCTGCACCCATACAGTGCTATACGGAAAATACAATGGTAAACAAAGATATATATGCAAAAGCTGCAAAAAAACCTTTAATGATTTTACAAACACGCCAATTGCAAGGACTCATTTCCCTGAAAAGTGGGAGGCATTCATTAAGTGTACCATTGAGGGCTTATCCCTTAAGGCGGCAGCCAGGGAAATTGGCGTTTCTTATGTAACACTATTTTACTGGAGGCACAAGCTGCTCTCTGCTTTAAAAATGGTTAAACAAAATAAGATGCAGGGAAAGTTTGAACTTGAAAATTTTTTCTTAAAATTCTCCCGGAAGGGACAGAAAGGCATTGAACATGATGAAAAGAGAGTTCATGATCAAAGCGTAAGTTACATTAATATCAGCAATAATAAAGTCTGTGTTATTACAGCACTGGATTCACATAAAAATATTTATTCCAGAGCAGTGGGAATGGGACGTATGAATGCAATGGATATGGAAAATTATATTGGAAAAATATTAAATAAAAATAAGCAGGCAGTCTCAAGACCGAAAAGCTTTTTTGCCATGTTCTTTAAAAGAAAGAAAATAAGGGAGATTAATAAATTCCTTGATAATAGCTCTGAAGCAGTAAAATATAGATGTGACTGCATGGAATGGATGTACCGTTTTAGAGGAGTAGCAACAAAGTATTTAAATAATTATTTGAGCTTATTCAAATTCTTAAAGAGTTCTAATTTTAATAATATTTCATCTACAATAAATATATTTATAGAAGCAATAAGTAAAATTAATATTGAAAATACATATATAAATATGAGAAATGCTGAAATTAGTTTTAATTGACCTGTCTCTATGGGAATTTGTTACTTTATCAACACTATTTAATAAAAGAGCCATATATCTAAAGCAGGAAAGATTAGAGAACAGAAGTTTCAGTCTTTAATAAAAAAAGACTCGCATTAGCAGTTTTAACTGCTAATGCGACAACCCCTTTACAAAATCCTATTTATTATTGTTCGTATACATTCTTTTTAACTACTGAAAGTAACATAGCTGAAACTACCATACCTGCTAATATTGCTATCAGGTAAAGGAATAGGTGTTGAACTACGTTTGGTATTACTAAAACCCATATTCCGCCGTGAGGAACTGCCAGTGTGCATCCAAACAGCATTGATAATGCTCCTGTTACTGCTGAACCAGCCATTATTGATGGTATAACTCTGAATGGATCTGCAGCTGCAAATGGTATTGCACCTTCTGTAATAAATGATACTCCCAATGCCCATGCTGCTTTTCCTGCTTCTCTTTCCTGTTCATTAAATTTATTCTTTGCTATTACTGTTGCTAATGCAATTCCAAGTGGAGGAACCATTCCAGCAGCCATTACTGCTGCCATTATTGTTGTTCCGCCTGATGCTAAAGTTCCTGTAGCAAAAACATATGCTGCCTTGTTAAATGGACCCCCCATATCAAATGCCATCATACATCCTAATACTATACCAAGAATAGCTGCATTTGCACCCTGCAAACCATTTAGCCATGCTGATAATCCATCATTCATTGCTTTTACTGGGTTGCCTAATACAAATATCATTATTAATGCTATAATTGCAGTTGATAGAACTGGTATTATCAAAACTGGCATTAATCCTTCCAATGTTTTTGGTAGTTTAATATACTTTTTTATTAAAACTACTATATATCCAGCCAGTAAACCTGCCAGTAAAGCTCCAATAAAACCTGCTCCCACAGTGTTTGCTAATGCTCCCCCTACAAATCCCGGCACCAGTCCTGGTCTGTCAGCTATTGAATAAGCCATATATCCTGATAATACTGGAAGCATAAGTGCAAATGCCTGCTTTCCTGTACTGAATAATGCTTCCGCAAATGTCCCTGGAGTTTTATATACATATATTCCACCAAAAGCAAATCCCAAAGCTATAAGTAATCCTCCAGCTACCACGAATGGTATCATATATGATACGCCTGTCATAAGATGCTTATAAATGCCTTTTCTTTCAGCTTTTTCAACTTTTACTTCCTGTCTTTCTTTTTTCTTCTCTACTGGCTTTGCCTCTAATGCTTTGTTCATAAGTCCTTTAGCATCTTTTATGGCATCCTTTACAGAGACTTCAACCATAGGTTTTCCTACGAACCTTGATTTATCAACGTTAGTGTCAGCTGCAATGATAACAGTATCTGCTTCCTTGACCTCTTTTTCTGAAATTACATTTTCAGCCCCCACTGAACCCTGAGTTTCGACTTTAATTTCATGCCCCATTTCCTTAGCTGCCATTTGTAATGCTTCCGCTGCCATATACGTATGCGCAATTCCTGTAGGACAACTTGTAACGGCTACAATTTTCATAATTTTTCTCCTCCCATAGAGTTTTAATATAAATATATAATAAAATTAGTTCGTACTAATATTAGTACCATATTTATTCGAATGCCTTAATGAATTCTTCAAAACTAGTGGCGTTCATAATCATTTCTCTTATCTCACTATGCATAAGTTTTCTTGAAATTTCACTAAGTGCCTTTAGATGCACATCACTAGACTCTTCGGGTACAGCAATTAAAAAAAATAAATAGGCAGGCTTGTCATCCATAGATTCATAATCAATGCCTTTAGTACTTTTGCCAAAGGCTATTGAAGGTTCTACAACAGCTTTACTTTTTCCATGAGGAATTGCAATTCCCATTCCTATACCTGTTGAAAACTCTTCCTCTCTCTTTAATACTGCCTTTTTAAATTCTTCTTTATCACTTATTTTACCGTCCTTATATAATATATCTATCAATTCATCAATAGCTTGATTTTTATTCACAGCTTTAAGGTCAAAACTTACCCTCTCTTTTGAAAACATGTCCTTTGTACTCATTATAAACACTCCTTCTTTTCAATTCTTACATCATTTAACAATTCATTTACCTGTTCTAAAGTGCATGCTTCAGTTCCTTCTAGGGAAACTGTCGCCGCCCCGCAGGCTGTAGCAAATCTTAAAGTATCTGCATCATCATAATTTTTTATGTGTGCATACACCATGGCTGATACCATAGAATCTCCAGCTCCAACTGTACTTTTCACATTTACTTTCAAGCTATTGCTTTTGTAAATTCCATTTTTAGTTATATATATTGCTCCCTTATCACCAAGAGAAATCATAACCTTCTCAATCCCCTGTTGTAATAAGTATTGTCCTGCACCAATTATTTCATTTTCATTTGTATCATCTATATTAAGTAATTTCTTAAGTTCATGATTATTGGGTTTTATAATATGAGGTTTTGCCTTCACTCCCTCCATTAGTAATTCACCATCTGCATCCATAACTACTATTGCTCCCTTTTCCTTTGCAATGATAGTTAATTTATAATATATGTCCTTTGGTATGGACGGACTTACTCCTCCAGAAAGCACTACAATATCATTTTTCTTACATAATATTTTAAATTCATCTATAAACTTCTGCATTTTTTTGCTATCTACTTCCGGTCCAGGCTCATTTATATCAGTATGAGTGTTATTTAAAACATCCACGATTTTAGTATTCGTCCTTGTATCTCCTTCAATGGATATAAATTTATTGGAAATTCCTCTTTTATTAAGTTCTTCAACAAATGACCTTTCCCAGATACCGCCTAAAAAGCCTGTACAAATAGATTCAACCCTAAAGTTTTTTAGTACTTTGGAAACATTAATTCCTTTTCCTCCAATATCATACCTTAGACTTTCTACCCTATTTACACTTCCTACATTTAATCCATTTAAAGTTATAGTTTTATCCATGGCAGGGTTTAAGTTAACTGTTATAACCATGTCTTCACTCCTATCTAAAGTAGTTTATCAAATTTCTGCAACTATTATTTCAACTCCTGAATCTCCAAAGTTTTTTATTTCACTGTCATCCAGTCCATGATTAGTAATTATTGTAGAAACAGCTCTAATTGGACAAATAACAGAGAAACATACTTCATTAAATTTTGAATTATCTACTGAAACAATTACCTTATTTGCAACATTAATCATAGCTTTTTTAGTTTGTGCTTCAACAAAATTAGGGGTAGTCACTCCTTCTTCAATAGATATTCCATTAGCACCTATAAAGGCCTTATCAACTCTAAAATTCTTTAATACACTTTCAGTAATATGGCCTACCATTGCTCTTGTGGTATTTCTTAAGCTTCCACCTGTAACTATAAGATCTATTCCTTCTTTGTTGGCTAGTTCTGAGGCTATATCTATAGAATTAGTAATTACGGTAACATCTGCTGCAGTTATATTTTTCGCGATTTCTAAAGTTGTAGTTCCCGAGTCTAGGATAATAGTATCTCCGTCTTCTATCATCTTAGCAGCTACTCTTCCAATTAATATCTTTTCATCACGATGTGCATCCTCTTTATCTTTAAAAGATGGTTCAAAATTTGTTCTGTTTATTCCCACAGCCCCGCCATGTGTTCTTGTTAGCAGTCCCTTCTCCTCCATTTCCTGGAGATCCCTTCTTATTGTTGATTCTGATACATTAAATACCTGTGAAATGGTGGAGACCTTTATACTGGTTTGTTCACTTAATAATTCAGCAATCTTCTGCTGTCTTTCTTCTGCAAACATATTTATCACTCTCACTAAAAAATATTTATGCTCATTTGTATTTACTTTTGATTATTACTGATTGATTAATTTTATAATAAATCATGAATGAGCATAAGTCAACAGTAAATAGTAAATTTATTCAATAAATCAAAATAAAATGAGCATTAACTTTCAATTAAATGAAAGCTATGCTCATTTTAAGCAAATATACAGTTTATATAAATGCACTAATTTATTAATGCTTTAAATTCCGGAGAATTCTTTACCGGATTAAAATCTGCTTCTTTTGCAGCCTCAGCTTTTATAGCATTGTCAAGTGCAATAGCTTGTTTTAAATATTTAACTGTATTCTCCACATCCCCTTTTCGACCATATATACTTGCAATACCGTAATATGACCATGGATTGTTCTTATCTACTTCTAAAGCCTTATTATACCAGTTAATGGCCTCATCATAGTGTCCATATAATTCATTTGCCAAAGCCTTGTTAAATCTTCCATATGGGAAATCAGGCTTAATTTCTAATGATTTATCTATATTTTTCATTCCATTTTCATAATCATTTCCATAGCACTGAGTAATTCCCTTTATATTATAGGCCATATAATAGCTTGGATCCTCCGCAATAAGCTCATCTGCCAGCTTTATAGCTAAATCATAGTTTTTATTAAAAAAAGCATCATGAGCCTGATTATATTTGTCATTCATAGATTTCTGCTTGTCCTGAAGAGCCTTATTTTCTTCCACCGATTTAGTTTTAGCTGCATCATCTTTGGCTTTAAGCTGTGTGTCACTTTTCACTTTGCTGTCCTGCAAAGCTCTATTGATTTTATTTTCCGTGTATTTATTATATGTAATCAATGCTGCTGCCGTAAAACACAGTACAGTAAAAATAACTATTTTTGCTTTAAAAGAAAGCTTACCAAACAGTCTATTACTTCTATTAAAAAAGCTCATTTTATATCCTGGTTATAAAAATCGTAACAAAGCATAACCAAACCTCCATTCTAAATTTATTTTTGCATTTTACGACTGTTTTTAAAACCAATATATCTTATTAAATCTCCATAATAACTTACAAGGCTTAATTCCATATCTTTTCAATATTTTATTTTCTAAAGTTGTTATATTACATTGTTTTTTCTCTGAATATAATGCAGTTATATATCCAATATAGCTTTCGCCATTCTTTTTAGTATATTTGATTAAATCTCTATGCTTAAATCCTAAACATTCATAAGTTTTAGCCTTAGATTTCCTTCTCATAGGTTTAATAATATAATCTTTTATATTACACAGTTCATTATTAATTATTAAATCACTTGCAACCAATGCGTCATTACTATGCGTTTTATCTATATTCCAGTCAATTCTTTTATTGGCGGTATCTCCACCAGTAGTTAATACAAGTTTTCCTAATTTAGATAATTCATTTCTTAACCAATTTTTGCCTTGCATAACATGTTGAGCATAATCAAGCCTTATATTTTTACCATTAATCATTAATTGATAATATTTAATAAATTTTTCTTCCTGTCCTTTTGTTTTATCATGACAGTTGCTACAAAGTGTAATTAAATTGTCTTGATTATTTTTACCTTTAAGTCTTTTGGGGACAATGTGATGAACTTCTAATACACAATTAGATTTACCGCACTCCATACATTTACAACCATCTCTTAATATAATTGCTTTCCTTATATTTTCATCTAGTCTATTGGATTTTTGATACTGCCATCTATATAACTTTTTCCCATCCGTTAATGCTCTTATATCAATTGTAACATCTTCTAAATGAAATTTTTTTATGTTAATGAATCTCAACAATTGATTGATAACTCTAATTATAGATTGTTTCTTTTGTAATATACTTGGTGCAACTCTACCTTTTCTAGTTGACATACTTCTATTGCTAAATCTCGCTTGTCTATATCTTTTGTGACTTCTTTTATATCTTCTATATCCACGTCTAACATCCATTAATCCCTTAATGTCTTGTCTTAGTTCAATAGTTCCTTTAAATATAGGCTTATTATAAGTTTTACATTTTTGAATTAATGAAATTCCTACATGACTACTCCCATCATCTATTCCACAAATTATTTCAGTTTCTTTATCTATTTTGACTTCATAATTTAATTGAATAACCATAGGATATTTTTGTAATAATTTAGCTTTCTTTTTTCTAATTAGTATCCATGCTTTATTAGTATTTGTGGGTGCTAATTTATTATTTGTAAAATCCAATACAAAAGCATATTCTTTTTGTTTTGACATTTCTGTCGTCTCCTTTCGGGAATTTTTCTTCTTGCCAAAGACATAATGGAGTTCATATGATTAGGTGTTTGACTTCATAACCTAGAAGTCGGTCATCCTTCCTCATTCTTAGAGCCTCAAACTGAAGAGTACATTCAAGGGTAAGTCTTTAACTTCCATTAAATCATAGTTCATCATGCTATTTCTTTTTCAAAAAACTACACTCACTTTGGCTTGAAAACACCAAATAGTCTAGTAACAGGCCTAAAGGTTACGGCATGTTACTATTTGTTATGATTTTTAACAACTATTTAAAGTTCCTGTTAAAGATAAACAATATAATTATACTATAAAGCATAATAGTGTTATTTAAAAGAATTTTATAGTGTGTTAAAAAAATATTTGTGCAACCGATTGCATAAACCCTTTGCATTGTGTATAATGAAAACATAAATTAAATCTTGGAGGTATGTCATGGATACAAGTAAATTGCCTAAAGTTGCTTATTTTTGCATGGAATATGGCTTAGAATCTGATTTTAAAATATATGCAGGTGGTCTTGGAATACTGGCTGGTGACTATTTAAAAGGAGCTAAGGACTTAAATGTACCTTTAGTCGGTATAGGTATAAAGTGGAAGCAGGGATATACTGATCAGGTTATAGATCAGGACGGAAACCCATACGATACCTATCATAATTATAACTATGATTTCTTGGAAGATACAGGCGTAAAGGTATCTGTTAAAATTAGAAATGTGGATGTAGTATGTAAAGTCTGGAAGACTGAAAAGTTCGGTAATAATACTCTTTATCTTCTAGATACTGATATACCAGAAAACCAGGATGCCTGGATTACAGGACAGCTTTATGGCTGGTTCGGTGAAGAGAGAATTGCACAGGAAATTGTACTTGGCATAGGCGGTGTGAGAGCCCTGAGAGCATTAAAGATTCCAGTAGATATTTATCATTTTAATGAAGGCCATGCTGATTTAGCAGCTCTGGAATTAATCAGGGAAAAAATGAGCTCAGGTAAATCCTTTGAGGAAGCCTTAAAATTAACAAGGGAGGAAGTTGTGTTTACAACTCATACACCTATATTACAGGGAAATGAATCTCATCCACTGGATAAACTTGAATATATGGGTGCATTTAATGGACTGACAAGAGATCAGATGATTTCGCTAGGAGGAGATCCTTTTAATATGACTGTAGCGGGTTTGAGACTTTCCAGAAAATCTAATGCAGTTGCAAAGCTTCATGCAGTTACAGCAAACAAAATGTGGAAGGACGTTTCCGGGAGATGTGAAATAATAGGAATAACAAATGCCATTCACACACCAACCTGGGTTGACAGCAGAATGACCAGTGCTTTCCAGGAAAATAGAGCTCTGCTGCCTGTTCACCAGGAAATAAAGAAAGAAACCATTAAATTTATTAAAGAAAGAACAGGAGTTAATCTGGATGCTGATAAGTTACTCATTGGTTTCTCCAGAAGAGCTGCTCCATATAAGAGAAGCGATTTAATATTTACCGAGCCCAAAATTATAGATCCATTATTGAACAGCGGCAGGGTACAAATTGCATTTTCCGGCAAAGCACATCCATTGGATGATACAGGTAAAGCAATTGTAGCTAATTTAGTTCAAATGATGAAGAAATACCCTAACAGTGTAGTATTTCTTGAAAATTATGATATGAATATTGGCAGGATGCTTACAAAAGGATCTGATATCTGGCTTAATAATCCAAGAAGACCTCTTGAAGCCAGCGGAACTTCAGGAATGAAAGCTGCCATGAATGGTGTATTAAACTGCTCAATACTTGATGGATGGTGGCCTGAAGCATGTAATGACGGAGTTAACGGATGGCAGTTTGGTAATGGTAAATCCGTAGATGATTTTAAGTCTGTGGAGGAATTAGACAAAAACGACTCTGATGCATTATATGACACTCTTTTAAACAGAGTAATTCCAACCTATTATGAAAACAAAGATAAGTGGGAAAAAATGATGATAGAAAGTATCAAATCCACAAGGGAATACTTCTCTACAAAGAGAATGCTTGAGGAATATTATAAAGAACTTTATATGAAATAAAACTATATTTTATAAGGTCATCCATAAAACACATTGGATGACTTTATTATTTTATGCATTGTTTATTTCTTATTTATCAATTAATTGCATTATTTAATTTATATATTAGCAATTTTCTGAAGGTTAATAGTTATTTTAAATAATATTCTAAATTCTTTATGTTTTTCCCGCTTTGTTTGTTATTTTGTATAAAAAATGGTATAATAAAATTGTTTTAAAGGTTTACAATATTACATTTATTTTTGAGAAAAGGAGATATGAATATGTCAAATGTAGTTGAAAAGTTATTAAAATACGTTACTTTTGATACCCAATCAAATGAAGAATCTACAACAGTGCCTACAACTTCCAAGCAGTTAGTTTTAGCAAAGGAACTTGTAAAAGAATTAGAATCCATTGGAATGAAAGAGGTTTCATTAGATAAATATGGATATGTAATGGCAACTCTTCCTTCAAATACTGATAAAAAGATTCCTGTAATTGGTTTCTTATCTCATATGGATACAAGTCCAGAAATATCCGGAGAAAATATAAAACCGCAAATAATTGAAAATTATGATGGAAATGATATAGTTCTTAACAAAGAAAAAAATGTTATTCTTTCCACAAAAGATTTTAAAGAGCTTAAGGAATATAAAGGTAAAACTCTGATTACCACAGATGGCACAACTCTGCTTGGTGCTGATGATAAAGCAGGTATAGCAGAAATTATGACTGCTATGGAACATCTTATTAATCATCCAGAAATAAAACATGGGAAAATTCGTGTAGCATTTACTCCTGATGAAGAGGTTGGCAAAGGAACTGACTATTTCGATGTAACTAAATTTGGCGTTGACTTTGCATATACTCTTGATGGAGGTGCAATAGGAGAACTTGAATATGAGAACTTTAATGCTGCAGGAGCAAAAATTAAAATCAATGGAAAAAGTGTGCACCCTGGATCTGCAAAGGATACAATGATAAATGCAATACTTGTTGCAAATGAATTTATATCTATGCTTCCAGCAATTGAAACACCTACACATACAGAAGGATACGAAGGCTTCTATCATGTTGTTAGTATTAACGGCGGTGTTGAAGAAGCTACAATGAATATGATAATAAGAGATCATGATAAAACAATATTTGAAAACAGAAAACAAAATGTTGAGAAAATTGCAGTTGAATTAAATAAAAAATATGGAGAAGGAACTGTTAATGCTGATATTAAAGATCAGTACTACAACATGAAAGAAAAGGTTGAGCCTGTAAAACATATAGTTGATACTGCTTTTGAGGCTATGAAGTCCTGCGGAATCGTTCCAAAAGTTCAGCCTATAAGAGGAGGTACTGACGGAGCTCAATTATCATTTAAAGGAATACCTACTCCAAACCTGTTTACAGGCGGTCATAACTTCCACGGTAAATATGAATTTATTCCAACATTTGCAATGGAAAAAGCTGTAGACGTTGTTGTAAAAATCATTGAACTTTACTCAAATAAATAATTTGCAATTAAAAGGATTATGGAATTTATCTTCCCATAATCCTTTTTTATCCACACTGTGGATTAAATCTGCTTATTAATATAATCATTATATTTAAGCTTTATAAACTCTTCAATTTCTTCAAGTGAATGTTTTCTGCTTCTGGCGCAGTTATGAGCACTATCTTCACAAATAAAGCATTTTCTCGGTGGCATATTAAGATCTTTTCTGCTTATACCTCTCCCCTGGCTGTATACATCTATATCCACCAGTCTTCCTAATGGATGTTTATCCTCTATAGAAACAACTGCTTTTTTTATTTCATATGGCTTACCATGAACTGCCATAATAAATATTGGGCCTTCAGCGCCTAAATACCATTGAACATTTAAATAGTTTTTAAATTCCCGCAAAAGTTCTCTGCCTATTATAGTACATACTCCAATACTTATATTATTACACTTATTTTCTCCCGGATAGTTAACTCTTAAGGATATAATTGTACATTTGTATTTTTCCTCAAGAAGAGAAATTAGCCTTACCCTGTTTTCTCTTTCATTTAGTATTTCATAAATGGAA